>JADCGL010000031.1 GCA_020248985.1 Telmatospirillum sp.
GATACTCACGTTTCTGATGATCCGTCTCGTGCCCGGCGACGCCGTTGCGATCATGCTGGGGGCGAATGCCGAAGTCACTCCTGAGCGCATGGACGAGATGCGCGCGCGCCTCGGCCTCGATCTGCCGATCCCCGTGCAGTACGCGCATTGGCTCGGTGCCGTTCTCAAAGGGGATTTCGGCACGTCGCTGTGGACCGGCCAGCCGGTGATCGGCGAAATCGCCAAACATGTTTGGCCCACGTTGCAGCTGACGGGCTTGAGCCTGCTGCTGGGGGCAGGCCTTGCCGTACCACTCGGTGTCGCGATGGCGCGCTTGCGCGGCGGCTGGCAGGAAAACGCCCTGCAGATCGCCTCGGTTGTTGGCCTCACGGTACCTTCCTTCTGGCTCGGCATCATGATGATCCTGGGGCTCGCCACGCTCGCCCCCGATCTCCAGATGCTGGGCTATGTGCCGTTCGCAAGCGACCCTATCGGCAATTTCACGCGCCTGCTGGTGCCCGCGATCGCCCTGGCCCTGCCGATCCTTGCCAATCTCGCCCGCCTCGTGCGCTCGGCGATGCTCGATGCGTTGCAGCAAGACTATGTGCGCACCGCGCGCGCCAAAGGCGTTTCGGAGCGTTCGGTGCTGTTCAAACATGCGCTGCGCAACGCGCTGATCCCGTTCGTGACGAGTGTGGGCATCATGACGGGGTATCTTTTGGGCGGTGCCATCGTCGTCGAGCAGGTGTTTGCGATACCGGGGCTTGGTCGCTTGATTCTGGGCGCGATCTCCGAGCGCAACTATCCGCTGCTGCAGGCGGCGATTTTGCTCGTCACATCGGGCTTCGTCGTCGCGAATTTCGTGGTCGATCTGCTCTACGCCGTCATTGATCCGCGCGTGCGGCTGGAGGGCCGGTCGTGACGCGGCATACCTCCAAACTTTTTTGGTTCGCAAGCTTTCTGGTGGTGCTCCAGATCGGTGCGGCCCTGTTCGCTCCGATCATCTCCCCTTACGATCCGCTCTCGCAAGACGTTATCCAACGCCTCAAAGGACCAAATGCGCTGCATTGGCTCGGCACCGACCAGTTCGGGCGCGACACGCTTTCGCGCATCGTCTACGGCATTCGCGCCTCGCTCGCCGTATCGGCCACCGCCGTCGGCGGCGCCTTGCTTCTGGGCGGCGCCATCGGCCTTGCAGCGGCCTATTATCGCGGCCTCATCGAGCGCGTGCTGATGCGCACGATGGACGTGCTGTTCGCGTTTCCGGTCATTCTGCTGGCGATCGGCATCATTGCGGTTCTGGGACCGGGTGCGATCACGACCGCGATCGCGATCGGCGTAGTCTACACGCCGATCTTCGCGCGCCTGCTGCGCGGACCGGCTTTGTCGATCGTCGAAAGCGACTATGTGCTCGCCGCCCGCTCCGTCGGCGCCTCGGACTTACGTATCATCGCCCTGCACGTTCTGCCCAATCTTGCCAGCGTCGTGCTCGTGCAGACGAGCCTGCTGCTGTCGGCCGCCATTCTGGTCGAGGCCTCGCTGTCGTTCTTGGGGCTCGGCACGCAGCCGCCTGTCCCCTCGCTCGGCATGATGCTGGCCGAAGGGCGCAATTTCCTGCTGTTGTCGCCGTGGACGTCGGTGTTTGCGGGTGCTGCGATCCTCATGCTGTCGTTCGGGCTCAACCTGCTCGGCGACGTTCTGCGCGACACGCTCGATCCGCGCCTGCGGGGTTCGCATTGATCTTGCGCCCCGCACGGCCCGCCGATTTCCCGGCCCTCGCCACCATCGCGGCCGCCGCCTATCGCGTCGGTTTTGCGGATCTGCTGCCGCCGTCGGCGCTGGCGCGCTTCGATTTTTCGCACTTCGCGCTGCGCTTCGCACTCGAGACCGTCGCACCGACCCTGGCGGAGGCCGACAATGCGGTGCTCGGCTTCCATCTGACGCAAGCCCGCCACATCAAAATGCTATTCATCGATCCTGCGCGGCGCAAGCAGGGCATTGCCGCTGCCCTGCTTGCCGACGCCGAAGCCAACGGCGCTGCCACGCTCGAATCGTTCCGCGACAACGCCCCGGCACGGCGCTTCTACGAGCGCCACGGCTGGCGCTGCGTGCGCGAATACACGCGCGCATTCGACGGCATCGAACGCGCGTTTGTCGCCTACGAAAAGCCCTCGGCGGAGGGTCGGATCGGAATGACATAACGATATAGCATTGGCGATTTTGCCATGCTAGCTTCCGACCATGCGAGGATCACGCCAGCCCCCCAAGAGCAAACCAGATCGCGCCACGGTCGATGCCGATCTGCCCACGCCGCTCTACCACCAGATCTATCTGATTCTGCGCGAGCAGATCGCCGCAGGCGCGTTCGAGGGTGCCGCGCGCATGCCGACGGAAGCGCAGATCAGCGCCGATTTTTCGGTAAGCCGCATTACCGCCAAGCGCGCCTTGGACGAGCTGGCGGCCGACGGCCTCGTCGTGCGCCGCCGCGGCCGCGGCACGGAGCTGGTCGGCCAAGTCGCCGGCGCGCCGGTCGAGGCGAATATTTCGGGCCTCATCGAAAACCTGCTCGCGGTTGGGCTCGAGACCAAAGTCGATATCGTGGAATTCGGCTATGTGCCCGCCCCCGCACCGGTCGCAAAATCGCTGCGCCTGGCCGCACGAAGCGAGGTGCAGCGTGCCGTACGCGTGCGTCGGCACGGCGGCGTGCCGCTGTCCTACTCCACGAGCTGGGTTCCGGCCGAAATCGGGCGCGCTTTCACCGCCCGCGACCTTGCGCATAAGCCGCTCTTGGCTTTGCTCGAACAAGCAGGCTGCCTCGTCGGCTCGGCCGACGAGACGCTGACGGCCGTGCTGGCCGGGCCCAACGTCGCCAAAGCGCTCGAGGTGCGCGTGGGCTCGCCGCTGCTGTCGGTCGTGCGCACAGTATTCGACCAGCGCGGCCGCCCGGTTGAGCATATCGCCATCCTCTATCGTCCCGACCGCTACCAGTACCGCACCAAACTCGCCCGCGTGCGCGGCCCCGTGACGCGCATGTGGTCGCACGCCTGAACGCCCCCCTCCGAACAGCAACTGCCCGATCTTTGACAAAAAACAGGGAGTCAAAAATGACAAACGCAAACGACAAACGCACCGTCCACAAACTCGACCGCCGCGCGGTTCTGGCCGGTGCGGCCGCCATCGGCGCGCTCGCGGCCCCCGGTATTGGCCGCGCGCAGACGCCGACGATCAAGGTCGGTGTGCTGCATCCGGTGACGGGCGCTCTGGCGTTCTCCGGCGGCCAGGCCCGCCAGGGTGCGGTCCTCGCCATCGAAGACATCAACGCGCGCGGCGGCATTCGCTCGATGGGCGGTGCGCGCTTGGAAGCGCTGCTCGCCGACGCACAGTCGCGCCCCGACGTGGGTGCGGCCGAAGTCGACAAGCTCAACGAAGCCGGTGCCGTCGCCATCGTCGGCCCGTTCGCGTCGGGCATCGCACTTGCCACCACCCAGGCCGCCGCCCGCCACAATCTGCCGCACATCGTCGATGTCGGCGTCGTCGATCAGATCGTCACGCGCGGCCTTTCCAACACGTTCCGATTCGGCCCCGGTCTTGCGACGATCGTCGATACAGCACTTGAGAACCTCGTGCGCATCAACGACCAGGCCGGCAAGCCGACCAAGACCGTGATGATCGTGCACGAGGAATCGGCGTTCGGCAGCGGCATGGCGACGACGCTGAACCAGCGCCTGCCCCAGCTCGGCTTCGAAGTGATGGAGACGATCCGCCACGCCAACCCGACGCGCGACTTCTCCAACATCGTGCTGCGCATCCAGGCGCGCAAGCCCGACCTCATCATCCCGTCCAACTACTACGACGAATACGTGCTGTTCGCGCGTGCCCTCCAGCAGAATCGCGTGCAGACCAAGGGCATCTACTCGATCCTCGGCGGGGGCGCTTCGTCCTACCGCTTCGTCAAGGAGTTCCCGCAGGCCGCCGACCTGGTGATGGACTGCAATCACTGGTTCGATCCGCGCAAGGCAGCCTCCCTCGCCCTCAAGAACCGCATCGAGGCACAGGGCCTGTACTTCACCTACGAAGTGTTCCTCGCCTACAGCTGCATGCTGCTGCTCGCTGATGCGATCGAACGTGCGCGCAGCACCGACAAGGCGGCCGTGACGGCGGCCCTCGCCTCGTCCACCTTCTCGGACCACATCATGCCCTACGGCCCAACGCGCTTCGTGAACGGCCAGAACCAGGGTGCACGTCCGGTCGTGACGCAAGTCCAGCAGCGCGACATCAAGCTCATCTTCCCGGTCGAGTTTGCGTCGGGCAATCCCGTGTTCCCGCGCCCCGTCGGTCGCGGCTGAGGTCCGGCGGCGGTGCTGCAGCTTCTGCAGCACCGCCCTCGGTTTTCAATTCGATGCTCGAATTCCAGATCCTGCTGCCGTCGATCGTTAACGGCCTGACGCTGGGCGCTGTCTACGCGCTCGTGGCCCTCGGCCTCACGCTGATCTACGGCGTGCTGCACATCATCAATTTCGCGCACGGCAGCTTGCTGATGGCCGCCTTGTATGCGGCATTTTTCGCGCATGCCGGGCTCGGTCTCGATCCGTATCTTGCCATGCCTCTGCTGGCCGCCGCCTTCTTCGTCGTAGGCTATGCATTGCAGCGCTGGGTCATCGGCAAAGCGAGCCACGGCAAGGACCAGAACGTGTTGCTTGTCACCCTCGGCATTTCGATCGCGATCGAAAATCTGGCGCTCTATCTATTCCGCGCCGACACGCGCACGATCGAAACGCCGATTTCGTACGAAATGCTCGATCTCGGCATTGCCCTTGTCCCCTATCCGCGCGCGATCGGATTTGCGGCGGCCCTCGGAATTGCCGCCCTCCTGTGGTGGACGATTGAGCGCACCGATCTGGGACGTGCCATCCGTGCCGTCGCCAAAGAGCGCCAGGGCGCCAAGCTCGTCGGCATCGACGTCGACCATGTCTTCGCGTTGAGCTTCGGCATCGGCACGGCCGTGCTCGGGGCGGCGGCATGTCTGCTGTTGCCGTCTTTCTATGTGAGCCCAAGCGTGGGCAACGTGTTCGTGCTCGTCGCCTTCACGGTCGTGGTACTGGGCGGCATGGGGTCCTTCACCGGCGCTCTGGTCGGCGGCCTTGCGATCGGCGTGACCGAATCCGTCGGCGGCCTGTTCCTCGGCCAGCAGCTCGGCCAGCTCGGCATCTTCGTCATTTTCATCGCGCTGCTGCTGTTCCGCCCGACTGGCCTGTTCGGGAGCCGCCTCGCATGAGTGCGTGGCTGCAAAGAGCGCTGCTGGGCGCAAGCCTGCTTGCCGCACTCGCATTCCCGCTTGTTGCCGAAAGCGGGTTCTGGATCAAATTTGCGTTCACGACCTTGCTGTTCGCGTATCTGGGGCAAGCCTGGAACATTCTGGGCGGCTATGGCGGCCAGTTTTCGTTCGGGCATGCGCTGTTCTTCGGCACGGGTGCCTATGCCGCCGCGATCGCGCAGACCGCTTTCGGGCTCAATCCGTGGCTCGGCTTGCCATTGGGCGCTTTGGCGGGCGGTGCGGTCGGCTGGGCGGCCGGGTATCTTTCGTTCCGCTACGGTTTGCGCGGCTCGTATTTCGCCCTCGTCACTCTCGCTTTTGCCGAAGTGTTCCGCATCCTCGCCAATGCCGTGCCGTTCACGGGTGCGGGCGTCGGGCTGTTCGTGCCGCTGCAGCCGGGCTGGGCACAGCTACAGCCGGGGCCGATCGGCTTCTACTACATCGTGCTCGCGCTGGTGTTCGCGTCGCTGTGGTTTGCCTGGCGGATCGAGAATTCGCGCTTCGGCGCCCAGCTCATGGCCGTGCGCGAGAACGAGGCCGCCGCCGCCGCGCTCGGCGTCGATGCCTACGCGCTGAAAGTTCGCGCGATCGCACTTTCCGGTGCGATGACGGGTGTCGGCGGCGTGCTCTATGTGCAGTTCTATCTCTATATCGATCCGTCGCTTGCCTACGGTCCGGGCATTTCGGTCGAAATCCTGCTGGTGCCGATTATCGGCGGGCTCGGCACGATCTTCGGGCCCTTGATCGGCTCGATCGTGCTGCATGCCGCGTCGGAATTGGCGCGCCGCATCATGGGCGATGCGCCCGGCATCCATCTTGTTTTCTACGGTGTGCTGCTCGTCGTGATGGTCCGCTTCCTGCCCGACGGGCTTGCGGGCCTTTTGCGGCGCAAGCGCAAGGCTGAGGTGCCGCGCAATGCTTGAAGCGCGGAATGTCACCAAACGCTTCGGCGGCCTTGTCGCCGTGTCGAACGCCTCGCTGGAAGTGGCGGCAGGCAGCATCGTTGCCCTGATCGGCCCCAATGGTGCCGGGAAAACTACGCTGTTCGCGGCGATGACCGGCTTCCACAAACCGGACAGCGGCAGCGTCACGTTCGACGGGGCGGATATCACCGGCTTGCAGCCGCACGAAATCGCGCGCCGCGGCCTCGTGCGCACCTTCCAGATCGTGCAGCCCTTCGGTGCGCTCAGCGTGCGCGAGAATATCGCGGTCGGGGCCCATCTGCGCGAACCCAACCGGGCCGCAGCCCTCGCGCGTGCGGGCGAAATCGCAATCCGCCTCGGCATGGGCAATATGCTCGACCAGCCGGCCGCCACGCTGACCGTCGCTGGGCGCAAGCGGCTCGAAGTCGCACGCGCTCTGGCCACGTCGCCGAAACTCATCCTGCTCGACGAAGTCATGGCCGGCCTCAACCCGACCGAGATCGACGAGATCGTGCCGATCATCCGCGCCGTGCGCGATGCGGGCACCACGGTGCTGCTGATCGAGCATGTGATGCGTGCTGTGATGCGCCTTTCCGAGCGCGTCTATGTGCTGAACCAAGGCCGCATGATTGCCGAGGGCACGCCGCAAGAAGTGGCCGCAAGGCCCGAAGTGGTCGAAGCCTATCTCGGGCACGGCGCGGCCCAGCGCATCGCCAGCGTGTCCGCATGAGCGCCCTCCTTTCCGTGCAAGATCTCGTCGCGGGCTACGGCCCGGCTCCCGTGCTGCACGGTGCCACGCTCGACGTGGCCGCCGGCGAAATTGTCGCCCTGCTCGGCTCCAACGGGGCCGGCAAATCGACCTTCAACAACAATGTCTGCGGCCTCTATCGGGCGTGGGCGGGCCGCGTCAGCTTCGGCGACGACGATATCACCGCAAGCGATCCTGCCCGTATCGTCGCGCGCGGCCTCATCCAGGTGCCCGAAGGGCGGCGCGTGTTCCCCAACCTTTCGGTGCGCGAGAACCTGCTTCTCGGCGCCTATCGCCGCGGCCACGCCAACCGTGCGCGAAATTTCGAACACGTGCTTGAAACCTTCCCGCGTTTGCGCGAACGCCTCGCCCAGGCAGCCGGCACCTTGTCCGGCGGCGAGCAGCAGATGCTGGCGATCGGCCGCGGCCTGATGGCCGAGCCGCGCCTGCTCATTCTCGACGAACCCTCGCTCGGCCTGTCGCCGCTGCTGGTCGAGGAGATGTTCGCGCTTATCGAGCGGCTCAACAAAGAGGGCCTTGCCGTGCTGCTGGTCGAGCAGAATGTCGTTCAGTCACTTGCGATCGCACACCGCGCCTACGTCATGGAAAACGGGCGCATCGTGCTTTCGGGCCAAGCGCGAACGCTCGCCGACGATCCTGCGCTGCGCAAAGCCTATTTGGGGATGTAGCCGATGCTAGGATCGACACTCGCCGAGAAAATCGTCGCCAATGCCGCCGGGCAAACGCGCGTTGCACCTGGCGACATCGTCACGTGCGGCGTCGATCTTGCGATGATGCACGATTCGGGCGGCCCGCGCCGCGTGAAGCCGATGCTCGAGCGGCTCGGTGTGGGCGTGTGGGATCCGGCCAAGATCGTGCTCGTCTCAGACCATTACGTGCCGGCGGTGGACGGCGAAAGTGCGGCGATCCTCGATCTCACGCGCAAATGGGCGGCCGACAACGCGATCGCCAATTTCCACGACATGCAGGGCATCTGCCATGTGGTGCTGCCAGAGCGCGGCCATCTGAAGCCCGGCATGTTCTGCGTGGGCGGGGATTCGCATTCGCCGACGGGCGGGGCATTCGGCGCCTACATGTTCGGGATTGGTGCGACCGAAATGGCGGGCGTGCTCGCGACCGGCGAAATCTGGCTGCGCACGCCGCGCACGCACCGCATCGAACTCGGCGGCCGCCTTGGTGCAGGGCTCTGCGCCAAAGACGTCATGCTGCATCTTTGCCGCAAGATCGGCATGTCGACGATCCGCTACGACGCCGTCGAATATGCAGGCGCCGCGATCGCGGGTCTTGGCATGGAAGAGCGCATGGTGCTGTCGAACATGTCGGCCGAGTTGGGCGCGCAGACAGGCCTGATTGCGCCCGACGCGACGACGGCTTCCTTTCTGCGCAACGCAAACCCTTCCGCAGCCGCACCCGACATTGCCCGCTGGCAGTCCGACGCGGACGCGACCTATGCCGCAACGTGGCATGTGGATTGCGACGCGTTGGCGCCGCAGATCGCAGCCCCGCACTCACCCGAGAATTCCGATGCGGCAGAGCTCCACCGCGGCACGAAAATCGACCAGTGCTATATCGGCGCGTGCACGGGCGCCAAACTCTCCGACCTGCATATGGCCGCCAATATTCTCAAAGGCCGAAAAGTCGCGTCCGGCACACGCCTGCTCGTCGCCCCCGCCTCGCAGCGCATGACGGCGGCTGCAGCCGCCGACGGCACGCTTGCCGTGCTGCTGGAAGCCGGCGCCATCCTGTTGCCGACCGGCTGCGGTGCGTGTGCGGGCTACGGTGCAGGCGTGCTGGCGCAAGGCGAGGTCTGCCTCTCCTCGACCGCGCGCAATTTCAAAGGCCGCATGGGCCATCGCGAGTCCAAAGTCTATCTCGGCTCGCCTTACGCGGTCGCAGCGGCAGCGGTCGCAGGCCATATCGTCGATCCGCGGGACATGCTGCAATGAGCGGCAAGGCTTTCGTCTTCGGCGACAATATCGATACCGACATGCTGGCCCCCGGCCTCTACATGAAATTCGGCATCGAAGACATTGCGCGCCATTGCCTCGAAGCGGTCGATCCGACATTCGCCACGACCGTGCGCGCGGGCGACTTCGTGGTCGGCGGCGACAATTTCGGCATGGGCTCGTCGCGCGAACAGGCCCCGCAAGCCTTGCGCCATTTGGGCGTGGCAGCCGTCATCGCGCGGTCCTTCGCGGGGCTGTTCTTCCGCAACGCCGTCAATCTGGGCCTCGCACCGCTCGTCTGCGCCGACATCGACAAGATTGCGGCGGGCGACATGCTCGCGGTCGACGCTGCGCGCGGCACGATCGAGAACCGCACGACGGGCAAAGCCCTGCGCTGCGAAGCCCTGCCCGCACATTTGCTGGCGATGCTCAACGACGGCGGGCTCATTCCGCATCTCGAGAAGAAGCTGAAGGCGGCAAAACAATGAGCCTGCGCGCGCGCTTGCAAAAGCAGAATATCCTGCTGGCCCCCGGTGTCTATGACGGGCTCACGACCCGCTTTGCCGAACAGGCGGGCTTCGAGGCCGCCTATCTCTCGGGTGCATCGATCTGCTACAGCCGCTTCGGCCTTCCCGATATCGGCCTCGTGACGGCGACGGAAGCGGCCGACACGCTCGCGGCAATCCGCGAACGCGCCACGATCCCGCTGATCGTCGATATCGACACGGGCTTCGGCAATGCGCTGAACGTGCAGCGCACCGTGCGGCTCTTCGAGCGCAACGGGGCGAACGCGCTGCAGCTCGAAGACCAGATCTTCCCCAAGCGCTGCGGCCATCTGCGCGACAAGGGCGTGGTCGCGACCGGCGAAATGGTCGGCAAGATCAAAGCAGCGCTCGATGCGCGCCGCTCGGCCGAAACGTTGATCGTGGCGCGCACCGACGCGATCGCGGTCGAAGGTTTTGCCGCCGCCCTCGACCGCGCCGAAGCCTATGTTGAAGCGGGTGCCGACGTGCTGTTCGTCGAAGCCCCGCCCGACCGCGCGGGCCTCGCGGAAGTCGCCAACCGCTTCGGCAAGCGCATTCCGGTTCTCGCCAACATGGTCGAGGGCGGCCGCACGCCGCTGCTGTCCGCACCCGAACTGCAAGCGCTGGGCTTCCGCATCGCAATCTTCCCCGGCGGTACGGCGCGTGCGGTCGCACATGCACTCGAGCGCTATTTCGCGGGCCTCAAGCAAGCCGGTACGACCGCCGGCATGGCCGACCGCATGTACGATTTTGCCGGCATCAACGCCGTCCTCGGCACCGACGCGATGCTCGCCGACGGCAAACGCTACGAACCCAAGGAACGGAAATGACCATCGACGCCGTCACCCTCGCCGTCCTCAAAGGCCGTCTCGAGCAGATCGCCGACGAGATGGACGCAACCTTGTTCCGCACCGCGTTCAACCCGATCATCGCTGAGGCGCACGATGCCTCGCACGGGCTCTACGACGCCGTGACCGGCGACACGCTGGTGCAGGGAAAATCGGGCCTGCCGATTTTTGTGGGCGTGATGGCGTTCGCTGTGCGCGCGGTCGTCGCCAAGGTCGCGCGCGACGGCGGCCTTGCCGATGGCGACGTGTTCCTGTTCAACGATCCCTACGACGGCGGCACGCATCTGTCCGACTTCAAACTCGTGCGGCCCTATTTCCGCGACGGCAAGCTGTTCTGCTGGCTCGCCTCGGTCGGCCACTGGCACGATGTCGGCGGCAACGTGCCCGGCAACTACAATCCCGCGGCGACCGAAAGCTTCCAGGAGGGCATGCATATTCCGCCCGTGAAGCTCGTCTCGGCCGGGCGCCTCAACGCCGACATCGTCGATATCCTCAAATGCAACAGCCGCCTGCCCTTGTCGCTGTACGGCGACATGTCGGGCCAGATCAACGCGCTCGATCTCGGCATCAAGCGCATGGACACGCTGCTCGACCAGTACGGCGCTGCCGTGATCGCCGAGACCTTCGGCGAATTGCGCGCGCGCGCGGCCAAGCTCATGCGCGCCTGCATCGCCGAACTGCCCGACGGCACCTATTCGGCCGAAGACTGGCTCGACAATGACGGGATTGCAGACGTGCCGCTGAAGATCGCACTCGACATCGTCAAGAAGGGCGAGACGATGTCGCTCGACTTTTCGCGCTCGTCGCCGCCTTGTGCGGGCCCCGTCAATATCGCGCGCTCGACCGCGATCGCCTCGTGCTACGTCGCGCTCAAGCACGTGTTCCGCGACGTGCCGGCCAATGCCGGGTGCCTTGAGCCGATCTCGTTTGTGATCCCCGAGATATCGCTCCTCTCGGCAAAAGCGCCCAAGCCCGTGGGCGGCTATACCGAGACGATCCTGCGCGTGATCGACGTCGTGTTCCAGGCATTGGCCAAAGCGGCACCGCTCGCCGTCAATGGCTGCGCCTACGGCACCATCAATGCGCTGTCGTTGGCAGGCCACCGGCGCGACGGCCGACGTTGGGTCATGTTCTCGTTCTTTGGCGGCGGCCTCGGCGGCAGCCCCGAGAGCGACGGACTCAACCACGGCAACGCACCCATCTCGACCGCGACGATCCCGCCCGTCGAGATTCTCGAGGCCGCCTATCCGGTGCTGTTCAACCAGTGGGCGCTCCGGCCCGACAGCGGCGGTGCCGGGCGCCATCGTGGCGGCCTCGGCGCCGTCTACGAACTTGAACTGCTCGAAGAGCAAGCCGACGTCTTCTTGTTCGGCGAGCGCGGCCGCACGGCCCCACCCGGGGTGGCGGGCGGCAAGTCGGCTGCGATGAATCGATTCACCTACCCAACGGCCAACGGCACGGCGCAACCGCCGATGGCCTCGAAGATGACGGGCCTGCACATTGCCAAAGGCGACAGCCTGCGTCTCGAAACACCCGGCGGCGGCGGCTACGGAAGTCCGAGCGAACGACCGGCCGACGCGATCGCGCGCGATCTTGCACTCGGCTACGTGACGCAAGCGGCCGCCGCACGCGACTATCCCGCACAGATCAAGGACGCCGCCCAATGAAACCCAGTCTCGTCGTCGGCGTCGATGTCGGCGGAACCTTCACCGATCTGTTCTTTTTCGACGAGGCCACCGGCCTTGCGCAGACGCGCAAAGTGCCCTCGACACGCGGTGACCAGTCGATAGGGTTCGTTGCCGGCATCAAATCGGGCGAAGCGGATTTCGCGCGCATCGCCGCCGTCGTGCACGGAACGACCGTCGGCACCAATGCGCTGCTTGAGCGCAAGGGCGCGCGCACCGGCGTCATCATGACAAACGGCTTTCGCGACGTGCTCGAGATGCGCCGCCGCGACCGTCGCCAAACATGGGGGCTATGGGGTGAGTTCGTGCCGGCCATCCCGCGCGATCTGCGCCTCGAAGTGCCCGAGCGCACGCTTGCGGACGGCACAGTGCGCGAAACAGTCGACCTTGCAGCCGTCGAAGCGGCCGCACGCCAACTGCTGGCAGGCGGTGCCGAGGCCGTCGCAATCGTTTTCATCAACGCCTATGCAAACGACGCCAATGAGCGCGCCGCCCTTGCTGCCGTCCGCAAGGTCTGGCCGAACCCATACGTGACGGCATCGCACGAAATTCTGCCCGAGATCCGCGAATTCGAACGCGCCTCGACCGCGTCGCTGAACGCCTATCTGCAGCCCGTCGTCGCCTCGTATCTCTCGCGGCTCGACAAGCGCCTCGTCGAAGGCGGGGCCAAGGGCCAATTGCTGATCGTGCAGTCGAATGGCGGCGTCATGTCGGTCGAGACCGCCGCACGTCTGCCGATCCGCACGGCCCTGTCGGGGCCGGCCGCGGGCGTAATCGCCGCCGCGCACATCGCCAAGAGCGCGGGCTTTGCCGACGTGCTGACGGGTGACATGGGCGGTACGTCGTTTGACGTCGCCCTCATCGCCGACGGGAAAGCGGCCCTTGCCGCACAGACGACGATCGAATTCGGCATGGTCGTGCGCACGCCGATGATCGAGATCACGACGATCGGGGCCGGCGGCGGTTCGATCGCTTGGGTCGATCGCGGCGGGCTGCTGCAGATCGGCCCCGAAAGTGCGGGCTCCGATCCCGGGCCCGCCGCCTACGGCCTGGGTGCCACACGCCCCACCGTGACCGATGCCAATGTCGTGATGGGCCGCATCAATGCCGCTCGGCCCATCGGCGGCAAACTTGCGTCGCTCGATATCGACGCCGCAAAGCGCGCCATCGACACGCATGTGGCCGCCCCGCTCGGTCTTTCGACCTTGGCGGCCGCAGAGGCGATCGCGCGCGTCGCCAACAGCCGCATGGCGGGCGCCTTGCGCCTCGTGTCGATCGAACGCGGCCACGATCCGCAGCGTTTCGCTTTGATGCCGTTCGGCGGTGCCGGTGCCTTGCATGCCGGCGCCTTGATGAAAGAAACGGGGCTCGGCGCCACGCTTGTGCCGCGCTTCCCCGGTGTCACGTCCGCCTTGGGCTGCGTGATTGCCGACATGCGCCACGATTTCGTGCGCACCGTGAACCGCCCGCTTGGCGCCCTCGACACGGAGGCACTCGGCAAAGCGATCGCCGAGTACGCGGCCGAGGGCGAACGCCTTGTGCGCGCGGCGGGCGTGGAGCTCGAAGCGATCGCAAGCGAAATCGAGCTCGACATGAGCTATGTCGGCCAAACGCACACGCTGGCCGTACCGCTCGCCAATCCCAAACCCGATGCCGCCGCCATCCGCGCCGCCTTCGAAAAAGCATACAAGGCCGCCTTCGGGCGCCTGCTCGAGGGCATTGAAATGCGCGTGCTGACCTTGCGCGTTGCGGTCGTCGGTAAACGCCCGAAGATCGACCTCGCGCGCCTCGCACCCCAAGGCGGCAGCGTTGCCGCGGCCAAGACGGGCACGCGGCCCGTCTGGTTCGACGGTGCGTGGGCCGACACGGCGATCTACGACCGGCTGGCTTTGCCCATCGATGCGCGCATCGAAGGCCCGGCCATCCTCGAACAGCCCGACGCGACGACCGTGATCGAGCCCGATCTGGCAGCGACGGTCGACCGGTTCGGCAATCTGATCGTGAGGCGGCGATGAGCAATCTTTCGACGACGGCCCTGCTGATCTGCGATCTGCAGAACGATTTTCTTGACCCCAAAGGTGCTTACGGGCGCGCCGGGCAAACGAGTGCGGATATCGCGGCCGTCCCTGCGCGCGTGGCGGCCGTCGCGGCACGCGTGCGCCAGCAAGGCGGATGGATCGTCTCGACGCATTTCACGCTCGTGCCCGGCAAAGCGGGCGAACCCTTCATCTCGGCGCATCTCAAGAAGCTGCGGCCGTTCCTGGCCAAGGGCGATTTTGCGCCCGGCAGCTGGGGGCATGACCTCATCGACGCGCTGAAGCCGGCCGACATGTCGGTCGAAAAAGTCGCCTACTCGGCCTTCTACATGACGCGTCTCGAATGGGTGTTGCGCAAAGCCGGCATCGACACGCTGGCGATCTGCGGCATCGTGACCAATGGAGGCGTGGCGAGTACATTGCGCGACGCGCATGTGCGCGATTTCAAGACCGTGCTGCTCGAAGACGGCTGTGCCGCGTTCGACGCCCGCGTCCATGCAACGGCCGTCGCGTCGCTGGGCGCCATCTCGCCCGTGATGCGCTGTGCGGACTTCGCGCCGCTGCCATGAGCATCCGCCCGGCCGCCGACGTCGTGTTCGAAGCACATATTCCCGTGCTGATCGTCGGCGCGGGGGCTGCCGGACATGTTGCAGCGCTCGCCTGCCGCGACGCAGGCATCGAGTGCGCGATGCTCGAACGCGATCCGCAGCCGCAGGGCTCGACGGCGCTGTCGTCGGGTCTTGTACCTGCCGCGAATACGGCGATGCAGCGCGCCAAAAACATCGACGATACGCCGGCCCTTTTCGCGGCCGATATCCAGCGCAAAGCCAAGGGCCAAGCCGATCTGTTGCTGGTGGCCCGTTTGAGCGAAACGATCGGCGCCACGGTCGACTGGCTTGCCGAACGCCATGCGATCCCGTTCGAACTCGTCGAAGGCTTTCTCTATCCCGGCCACAGCGCCCTGCGCATGCACGGCACGAAGCGGCGCACCGGTGCCGAGCTGATGGACGGCCTCGTCGCCGCAGCCGCGGCCGCTGGCGCTGAAACCCTGACGAACGCCCACGTCGTCGAGCTCTATGCCGACGGCGACGGGCGCGTGCGCGGTGTGGGCCTCGAACGGCCCGACGGCACGCGAGAACGTCTGGGATGCGACGCGTTGGTGCTGGCCTGCAACGGCTTCGGCGGCAATGCCGATATGGTCGCGCAATTCCTGCCCGAGATGCGCGAAGCGCTCTATTTCGGCCATACCGGCAATCGCGGCGATGCGGTCGCATGGGGCCAAGCGCTCGGTGCGGCCACGCGCCATCTCGGCGCCTATCAGGGCCACGGCTCGGTCGCCGACCCGCACGGCATCCTGATCAGCTGGGCCGTGATGATGGAAGGCGGCATCCAGGTCAATCGCGACGGCAACCGCTTTTCGAACGAGCATCTCGGCTATTCCGAACAATCGGTCGCCGTGCTCCAGCAACCCGGACGCATCGCGTTCAGCGTCTATGACGGTCGCTGCCATGCGGCAGCGCTCCAGTTCGAAGAATATCGCCAGGCCGTTGCCCTTGGCGCGGTGCGCGAATTCGCCGATGCGCAGGCGCTCGCTGCCGCCTTCGGCCTGCCGCCCGACAATCTCGCGCGCGCGATCGCAGAGACGATAAGCGCATCACCCGATCCGTGGGGCCGCGATTTTTCGGGAAAACCGCCACTCGCTCCGCCCTACTGGGGCGTACGCGTGACCGGTGCGCTGTTCCACACGCAAGGCGGGCTCGTGGTCGACGAAGACACGCGCGTCTGCCGGGCGGACGGGACAAAACTGCCAAACCTCTTTGCCGCCGGCGGGGCAGCGTGCGGCGTTTCGGGGCCCGCCGTGTGGGGCTATCTCTCCGGCAACGGACTTTTGTCGGCCGTCGGCCTCGGGCGTCTTGCGGGTGCCGAAGCCGCGCGCAGCGTTTCCGCCTAAAGCCCCCAGCCGGGATGCGGGCGCCACTGGTAAGGCGCTTCGAGAGTTGCCACTTCCGCCGCCGTGAGCGGCGGCATGTCGCTCGCCGCTGCCGCATCGTCAAGCTGCTCGAGTTTGGTCGCCCCAATGATGGGTGCAGCCATCACTGCTTTCGACCACAGCCACAGCAACGCGACCTGCGCGGGCTTGCAGCCGCGCGCGGCCGCGATCTTCTTGAGCGCATCGACGATCGCCCAATCGCAATCGCGATAGAGATCCTGCTTGGCGCCTGCATCGTTCTTGGCGCGCTCGGTGTCCCCGCCCCCGCCTTTGACGCGATTGGCGGCAAGGAACCCTCGCGCAAGCGGCGAATAGGGGATGAGCCCGAGCCCGGCTTCGAGGCAGAGCACGTTCATGTCGCGCTCTTCTTCGCGCTGGATGAGATTGTAGAGATTCTGCATCGCGATCGGCCTCGCATAGCCGTAGCGGTCGGCGACCGCCAGCATCTGCGCAAGCCGGTAGGCCGGCATCGTCGAGGCGCCGATATAGCGCACGCGGCCCGAGCGCACGAGAATGTCGAGCGTCTCCATGAATTCTTCGATCGGCGTAAGGTTGTCGAGGCGATGGACTTGGTAGACGTCCACATAGTCGGTCTTGAGGCGCTTCAGCTGTGCGTCGATCGAAGCGAGGATGTGCTTGCGGCCGAGACCATGGCGGTTCGGCTTGTCGCCCATCTTGAGCCCGACTTTGGTCGAGATCACGATCTCCTCGCGCGGCACGAAGCCCATAAGCGTCTCGCCCATGATCGTCTCGGACAGGCCCATATTGTAGGCATCGGCCGTGTCGAAGAAATTGATGCCGAGATCGAGGGCGCGGCGGAAGAACGGCACGCTGTCGTCGGCGTCGAACCCGGCCCACGCGCGACGCCCCTTCGCACCCCACGAATTGCCGCCGAGGCACACGTTGCTGACGATCAGGCCCGAGCGGCCCAAAGGATTGAATTTCATCGGATCGTTTCTCCAGTTTGGGGCGAAAACAAATCGGGCATCAGAGCTTGCGATTCGGCCGTGCGCCAGCAGGCGGCAAGACTCGTATTCGCATCGGCCTGCACGAGCGATGGCGCATTCGTGCGGCAGCGATCTTGGACGATCGGGCAGCGGCTTGCAAACCGGCAGCCGGGCGGCGGATCCATCGGACTCGGCACGTCGCCCTGCAGAATGATGCGCGTGCGCCGCCGCTCGATCTCGGGATCGGGAACGGGCACAGCCGACAGCAGCGCGCGCGTGTACGGATGGCTTGCGGCCCCGTAGACGTCGGCCGTGTCGCCGATTTCGACGACCTGCCCCAGATACATGACGGCCACGCGGCTCGAGATGTGTTTGATCACGTTGAGGCTGTGCGCGATGAAGAGATAGGCGAGCGACAGGCGCTCCTGCAGATCCTGCAGCAGATTGACGATCTGCGCTTGGATCGACACGTCGAGGGCCGAAACCGGCTCGTCGCACACGATGATATCGGGCTCGCACGCGAGTGCGCGCGCAATGCCGATGCGCTGGCGCTGGCCGCCCGAGAATTCGTGCGGATAGCGCCCGGCATGGCTGGGGCTCAAGCCGACGAGCGACAGCAATTCGCGCACGCGCTCGCCGACAGCGGCACCTTCGCGCAACCCGTAGAGCAAGATCGGTTCGGCCAGCACTTCGCCCACGCTCATGCGCGGATTGAGGCTCGCGTAAGGGTCCTGGAAGATCAGCTGGACGCGACGGCGGAACGTGCGCATCGCCTCGCCTTCGAGGCCGGCCAAATCCGAACCGTCGAACAGGATGCGCCCGCCCGTCGGCCGCTGCAGCCGCAGGATCGCGCGCCCGACGGTCGATTTGCCGCAGCCGGACTCGCCGACGAGACCCAACGTCTCGCCCCGCCGTATCTGCAGATCGACGCCGTCGACCGCTTGCACGGTGCCGACTTGGCGCTCGAACACGAGCCCGCGATAGACCGGGAAATGAACTTGCAGATTTTCAACGGAGACCAACGGCTTCATCGCGCACTCCCGGAGACAAGTACGGGATCGAAATGGCACGCGGAAAGATGGTCAGGTGCGACGGTGCGCAAGGCAGGCACGGAACTGCGGCAAAGATCCGTCGCCAAACCGCAGCGCGGCGCAAAGCGGCAACTCGTCGCGGCCCCGACCGAGTCCGGCGGCGTGCCTGTGATCGGCACCAGGCGCCGCTCCGACGGACGGTCGAGGCGCGGCACGGAGCCGAGCAAGCCCGCCGTATAGGGCATCCGCGGAGCGGCGAACACGTCGCGCGCAGACCCCGCTTCGACCACGCGCCCGCCATACATCACGCAAATGCGGTCGGCCATGCCCGCGACCACGCCCAGATCGTGCGTGATCATGATCACCGCCATGCCGAGCTCGCGCTGGAGATTGCGGATGATCTCGAGGATTTGCGCTTGAATCGTCACGTCGAGGGCGGTCGTGGGTTCGTCCGCGATCAGCAATTTGGGCCGGCAGGCAACCGCCATGGCGATCATCACGCGCTGGCGCATGCCGCCCGAGAAGCGATGCGGATATTCGTCGAGCCGCCGCTCGGGCGAAGGAATGCCGACGAGCTTCATGAGCTCGATCGCCTGGGTGCGCGCCTGGCGCGCATCGAGCCCGAGATGCGTCTCCATCACTTCCGTCAATTGCCGGCCGACGGTCAGCACCGGATTGAGCGAGCTCATCGGATCCTGGAAGATCATCGCGATCTCGCGCCCGCGGATTTTGCGCAGCTGGGCCGGATTCAAAGCCAGCAGATCGCGCCCGGCAAAACGCACGCTGCCCGAGACGATGCGGCCCGGCGGCGACGGCACGAGGCGCATCAGCGCAAGTGCGGTCACCGACTTGCCGGAGCCTGACTCGCCGACGATCCCGAGCGTCTGACCGGCCTCGAGCGAAAACGAGACATCTTCGACCGCGTGCACGGTCTGCCCTTGCGAGGCGAAGCGCACCGTCAGGCCCGAGACTTCGAGGATGGCGCTCACAGCGCATCCTCCAGACGATGCCGGCCGTAGAATTCCGCAAGCTCAATGCGCGCACCCGATGCGGTCGACTCAAGCCCGGCCCAGCACAAAGCGAGCGTGCGCAGATGGTCGCGCCCGCCGCACGGCGGCGGCGTGCCGGCTGCGACGGCAGCGGCGAACGCGGCCAGCAATGCCTTGCTGTCGTCGACAAACGGCACGCAAGGTGCGAGTGCGACGGACGACAGCGCTTCGTCGCGCGTACGCGCCGTCGCAAGATCGTCGAACAATTCGCGCTGGACGATCACGCCGCCTGCGCAATCGGTGCGCCATTGGAATTTGAGTGCGTCCCAACCGCCGGTCCACGTCCCCAAATAATCGACTTCCATGCCGTCTTCGAGCGTCAGCAGGCAGCTCACATTGGCGTCGTGCGCATACATGCTCCAGGCCGGGTTCCAGGTGCGGCATTGGATGCGCGCAACCTCGCGCCCATACGCGAAGCGGATCAGATCGAGATGGTGGATGGACTGTTCGAGCATCATCGGATGGCGCATCGTCAGCGGATAGCGATTGAGCCCGACGCGCATGCCGTCGCGGTTGCGCTGGTAGATGAACTGCCCGAACCCCGGCTTGCCGAACGCTTCGCGTGCGACCAAATCGCGGATGGCTTGCGTGACTGCCAGATAGCGGAAATTGAGCCCCACGCTGAGTATGCTGCCCGAACGCTCGGCCGCGCGCACGATGGCGGCGGCTTCTTCGAGCGTGTCGGCCAGCGGCTTCTCGGCCAACAGCGGCAGGCCCGCCGCAAAAATCGCCTCGGCCTGGGCCAAACGATCGACGGGCGGAGTGACCAGCAGTACGGCCTGCGCCTTCGACTTCGCGAGCCCTTCGGCCAGCGACGCGTAGGTCGGCACGGCCGGATAGCGGGTCGCGAACGCAGCCCGGCGTGCCGGATCGGTATCGACGGCCGCCACGAGATGCGCAGCCGGGTGCTGCGCCAGTATGGCCGCCCATTGGCCCCCGCGATTGCCGAGCCCGACGAGAAGAAAGCCGAGGCTCATCGCGCGCTCACGACGCGAACAGGCGCTGCTTGGCCGCCGCAATACGGTCGAACGCTTCGCCGATGCGCGCGGCCGGCTGCAGCAGGCTGATGCGAATATGGCTGTCGCCCGGATCGCCGAACAAAGTGCCCGGGAACACGAGCACGCGCGCCTCGCGCAGCAAGGCTTCGCAGAAAGCGCCGGCCTTCAGCCCCGTATGCGCCACGTTCGTGTAGACGTAGAACGCCCCGCCCGGATGGCCGTAGGTGAAGCCGAGCGCATCGAGGGCCGCCATCGTCTGCGCGCGGCGCTCGCCATAGGCGCGCACCATCGCCTCGACCGGTTCTTGCGGGCCTTGCAATGCCGCAAGGGCCGCCCATTGCGAGGGCGTGGCCGCATTGATCGACAGCGTGTGGCGCGCCTCGGTGATGCGGCGCACGAATTCGCGCGGGGCCGCGAGATAGCCCACGCGCCAGCCGGTCATCGCGTGCGATTTCGAGAAGCCGTTGAGCGTGATCGTGCGCGCCTTCATGCCCGGCAAGGTCGCGATCGACAGATGCGTGGAGCCTGCAAAGATGATGCGCGCGTAGATCTCGTCGGCAATCACGACCACGTTGCGGCGCTCGGCGATTTCGGCGATCGCACGCACGTTTTCGGGCGGCGTCACAGCACCGGTCGGATTGTTCGGCGAGATCAGGATAATCGCCTTCGTGCGCGGGGTGATGCGCCGCTCGATCTCTTCCGGGCGCAGCGCGTAGTCGCTCGCCTGCTCGGTCGGAATATCGACCACGACCCCGCCGCACATTTCGACAGCCGAATCGTAAGAGGTGAAACGCGGCGACGGGATCAACACCTCGTCGCCCGCATCGACGAGGGCCAACATGCACAGCATGACGGCCTCTTGCGTACCCGCCGTGACGACCACTTCGTCGACGCCGTACTCGAGCCCGTACTGGCCCTTCAAATGGGCACCAATCGCCTCGCGCAACTGCGGCAGGCCGGTCGGATGCGTGTAATGGTGCTCGTTGGCGTCGATGGCGCGCTTGGCGGCCTCGACGATATGGGCGGGCGTGTGGAAATCCGGATCGCCGCGCCCGAGTGCGATCACGTCGGGCAATTTCGCCGCAATCTCGAGCAGCCGCGTGCGCACCGAAACGTCTTCTTCGTGCATGCGCCCCGAAAGCGATGCCAGCAACCGCATCATGCCGTCCCTCCGCCAAAGCCAAGCTCGTCGAGGGCGCGTGCACCGCCGTCGAGATTGGAAAGATTCATGCCCGCATAGTTGGGCGAATAGACGATCCCCTCGCCGCCCGCACGGAACGTCGCGTGCACGCTGCGATAGACGATGTCGGGCGTGCAGACGGCTTGGTGTGCAAGCGTGCGCGGCGCATCGACGCCAATACCCATATAGACCTTCGCTTTGCCGGCACAGCCGCGCACGGCGTCTTCGCATTGGCCGAACACGTAGGTGTCGGGATCCATGCCGGCCGCGACGATTTCTTTCCACGGCGCTTCGCGCAAGCCCAGCAGCTTGTACATCGCGGGCACAAATTCGTCGGCTTCGAAGTCACGCAAAACCGACGACGCGAAAAAGCCCATTTCCTTGGCGAACACTTCGCCCGCCTGGTGCTGGTAGACGATGGGTTTGACCCAATCGGCATAGTCCGTCTGCTCGGCCCAGGCCCATTGGGCTTTGCGGATCGGATTGAAATGGTTTCGGTTCCAGACATTGAGGCCGAAAGAAAGCTTCGGATTGCACCATTTCACGATGCCGTAGAGCTCGCGGTCGAGATCCTTCGAGCGTTCAAGCCAGAACCGCTCCCACAGCAGCACTTCGGGATTGCGCAGGAGCACGCGCAGGAACTCGACGAAGCTGCCATCGACGAACTTGGCCCCTGCGCGCGCGTCCTGGAAAAAGCGCCAGACCTCGCGAAATGCAATGCGCACGCGTTCCACGTCGATGCCGCGCGCACCCGCTTCGGTGCGGCAATGCGGGCAGAAGCAGCCCGGGGCCTGGCCCTGCATCATGCGGTCGAGCGGCGAGTTGCGCTCGTTGCACCACATGATGCCGTCGATGTCGTAGCTGCGGCAGTGTTCTTCCACAATGCCGTGCCACCAGGCGCGATAGTCGGGGTTCGAGGTGCACGGCTCGCCGCCGATGCGGCCCAGCACGTCGATCTCCATGCATTGCGCCATGCCGGGGATCTCGACGCTCGCAGCCGAGCCGTGGCCCGCATATTTGAAAAGCGGCTCCATGAATTCGGGGATCACCTTCATGCCGCGCTTGTGCGCCTCGGGGATCACCATTTCGAGCACGTCGCGGTCGCCGAATTCGGGATCGTGCGCACGGAAATCGCCGATCGCCGTGCGGCGATAGAATTCGGGGCGCACGCGAATATAGGAGCCGCCGCGCATCGTATAGGGGGCGGGCACGCCATGGTCGGGCCAGCCGTCGAGTTCGGCGCTGATGCGCCGCCCGACTTTAAGGCCAAGCCACGACACAGTACCGACCATCAATGCGTTGACGCGTGCGCGGCGCTGCAGCGTGTCGAGGCAGCCTTCGACGCCCTCGTCCACGAAGCTGATCGGGCTGATCTGGATGCCGACGAGCGGATCAGCCATCGACGCGCATCCTGGGATCGAGCGCCGCGCGCAACCCGTCGCCGACCAGATTGCAAGCAACGACGACTGTCAGAATCGCAAGGCCGGGGAAGGTCGAAATCCACCACGCACGCCGAAGCACGTCGCGCCCTTCGGCCGACATGAGACCCCATTCGGGCGTTGGCGGCTGCGCGCCCAAGCCCAGAAACGACAGGCCCGAGCCGATCAGAATGGCGTTGCCGACCTGCAGCGTGGACAGCACCACGATCGGCGCATAGCAATTGACGAGCACATAGCGCAGCAGGATGCGGTAGGTCGGATTGCCGACGACGCGCGCCGCTTCCACATAGGGCAGCGTCTTGACGGACAGCACGCTGCCGCGCACGAGGCGCGCATAAAGCGGAACCGTGCCGATCCCGACCGCAATCATCACGTTTTTGAGGCTGGGCCCAAGTGCAGCGATGATAACAAGGGCCAGCAGGATCGACGGGAACGCCAGCATCGCATCGGTGAGACGCGACACAAGCGTGTCGATCCAACCGCCGAAATAGCCGGCCACGAGCCCCAACGCCAC
>JADCGL010000032.1 GCA_020248985.1 Telmatospirillum sp.
ACGACGTCGAGCGCGTGCTGCGCAACGAGTTCATGTCGAACCTCGCCAAGACCAGCCGCAAAGACACGCACGAGCTGATGGCCGAAATCTTCAACTCGCTCGAGCGCCAGACCGAAGCGCGCTTCACGACCGCACTTGAAGAGCGCAACCGCGACAGTGCCGACAAGATCAAGGCCCTCATGTTCAAGTTCGAGGATCTGGGCCGCCTCGACCCCGGTGGGGTACAGACGCTGCTGCGCGCGGTCGACAAGTCGAAGCTCGCAATCGCCATGAAGGGGGCCAACGAACAGGTGCGCGACCTCTTCCTGTCGAACATGTCCGAGCGTGCGGGCAAAATGCTCAAGGAAGAAATGGAAGCGCTGGGCCCCGTTCGCGGCAAGGACGTGGCCGAGGCGCAGACCGCGATGGTCAACGTCGCCAAGGAACTCGCGGCGAAGGACGAAATCGTCCTCTCGAAGAGCGGCGCCGGCGGCGAAGACGATCTGATCTACTGACCGGGATGGCCGCCGCCGCACCGCTCGCGCGCACCGTTCGTTTGGCCGACGGCGCCGAATGCCCGGCCTTCGGCATGGGGACCTGGCGCATGGGCGAAGCGAAGGCCACGCGCGCAGCCGAAATCGAAGCTCTGAAAGCCGGGCTCGACGCGGGCGTCAAACTCATCGACACGGCCGAAATGTACGGCGAAGGCGAGGCCGAGACGATCGTCGCGGCCGCACTGGCCGGGCGGCGCGACGATGTCTTCGTCGTCTCCAAGGTCTATCCGCACAATGCGAGCCGCGCCGGCACGGTTGCGGCGTGCGAGCGGTCGCTGAAGCGCCTCGCCACCGACCGCATCGATCTCTATCTGCTGCATTGGCCGGGCCGCCATCCGCTCGAGGAGACGGTGGCGGCTTTCGAACAGTTGAAGCGTGCCGGCAAAATCCGCAGCTGGGGCGTCAGCAATTTCGACATTTCCGAAATCGAAGCGCTGGACCGCATCGCGGGCGGTGCCGCCTGTGCGACGAACCAGGTGCTCTACAATCTCGCCCGGCGCGGCATCGAAGGCGGCCTCGCGTCGGCGTGTGCCGCGCGCAAAATGCCGATCATGGCCTATTCGCCGCTCGACCAGGCCCGTATCCCGCGCAAATCCGCCCTGTCCGACATCGCCCGCCGCCACAACGCGAGCCAAGCCCAGATCATGCTCGCCTGGGCCGCGCGCGACCCGACCACGATCGTGATCCCCAAAGCGACGGGCAAGGCGCATCTCGCCGAAAACATCGCGGCGATGGGCTTGCGTCTCGACGCCGCCGACCTCGCCGCCCTCGACGCGGCCTTCCCGCCGCCGCGTGGGGCCACGCCGCTCGAGATGCTTTGAGCGTCGGCGCGATTGGGATTCTTCCTTTGTTCCATTCTTTATGATAGGCTGAATGCAAGCTGGGGTTTTGCCTTGGCTGTGCTGTTTGAAATTGTGAATATGAATTTCGAAAACGCTGTAGGCGCACGGTGTTTTTCTGCGCGACTGTTGCATCGGGCGATTTTCCGAGCACGGAAAATCAATCGCTTAGCGGCGGAACTTCAGAAAAATGTCGCGTAGGGACGCAAAAAACGTCGCGTCCATGTCGCATGGATGTCGCGTGGATGTTGCGTCCATGTCGCGCAGATCGTGCGCACCAAGCCCGCGCCGAACCCGCAAGCGGGCTCGGCGTCAGGCATCGGCGAGGAGGATCAGGCGTAAGCGAGGCGCGGGGCCGTCTCGGCCGAGCGGGCAAGCTCGCGCGTGCGGGCTTGCAGCTTCGCGATCGCGCGCTCTTCGAGTTGGCGCACGCGTTCGCGGCTCACGCCGAAGCGCTTTGACAGGTCTTCGAGCGTTTCGGGCTCTTCGCGCAGGTTGCGGGCGCGCACGATCTCGCGTTCGCGCACGTCGAGCGTCTCGAGTGCGCGATCAACGAGGCCGCGCTGCCAGCGTTTTTCGTCGTTCGCCAATACGTCGGCTTCGACGTCGGCGTTCGGATCGGCGATTTCGCTCGGCAGCATCTCGCCCTTGCCGGTCTGCACGGGCGCATCCAGCGGCACGATGGCGCCGCGCGCGGCGACTTCGATCTCGACGACGTCGTTCTCGCCGAGGCTCGTCGCCTTCGCGATCTTCGCGATGTCGGCCTGGCTCAGGCGCGTGTCGGTATCGATGCCGAGCTTGCGCTTGACCGAGGTGAGGCTGAACAGGAGCTTCTTGCGGGCCACGGCCGTGCCGATCGTGACCATCGACCACGACGACAGCACGAACTCCTGGATTGAGGCCTTGATCCACCACATGGCGTATGTGGAGAGGCGCACGCCGCGCTCGGGGTCGAAGCGTTTGACCGCATGCATGAGGCCGATATTGCCTTCGGCAATCAGGTCCGGGAGCGGCAGGCCGTAGCCGCGATATTTCCACGCCATCTTGACGACGAGTCGCAGATGGCTGGTGACGAGGCGGTGTGCGGCGGCGACGTCCTGGTTGTCGCGCCAGGCGCGGCCAAGGGCGCGTTCTTCCTCGGGCTCGAGCAGCGGGAAACGCTGGATCTCGGCCATGTAGCGGCCGAGCTCGGCGCGCGGCGAATTCTGCGGGATCGAAAGGGCCGGCAAATCGGCCGAACTTGCTGCATACGACATAGACCACCCTCCTTGAGGCTTGATCTGGGCTGTTTCAGGACCCCAATTGGGCATCCCAACACGTCAAAAATAAGGCCGGTCCCGGAATTAATCAAGGTTAACGGAGCGAAGAGCCGCCATGATTGCCCTGCATGCGTATTTTTCGTTGTTCGCCAAAGGCTTGCGAGCAGGGGGCGATCGGCGTCCGCGCCTTACGATTTGCGGTCGATCACTTCCCAAGCCTGTTTCTTGCGGTAGATCGTCGAGGGGCTGATCTCCAAAAACGCGGCGGCGCGCGGAATATTGCCGTCGCAATCGGCGATCGCGGCTTCGATGATCTCGCGCTCGACGATCCACAGCGGCCGGATGCTGGGCTTGGCGTCGGCAGCACCCGTCGCCTGCACGGGCGCCGATGCACCCATGTCCAAGCCGTCGCTGATCCCGCTGGGCGCCGCTTGCGCCACATGGGCCGGCAGCATGTCGACGCGCACGGTTTCGCCCGCATGCAGCACCACGACGGAGCGCATAGCGTTTTCGATCTCGCGCACGTTGCCGGGCCACGCATAGCGGCGGATCGCATAGGCGGCGTCGGGGGCGATGTCGCGGAAGGCCTTGCCTTCCTCCTGCGCGAACCGCAGCAGCGTGTGGTGGGCCAGAAGCACGCCGTCGTCCTCGCGCTCGCGCACGGGCGGCATCTGGATCGGGATCACGTGCAGGCGGAAAAACAGATCCTCGCGGATGCGCCCGAGGCGCGCATCGCCGCGCGGATCGCGCGTCGAACTGCAGACGATGCGCACATCCGGGCTTTCGCCCGCACTGCCGCCGCTCCCGCCGATCGTGCCGCTGGCGAGGAACTGGAGCAGGCGCGCTTGGATGCTCGCGTCCATGTCGCCCACTTCGCGCAGCAGCAGCGTGCCGCCATGCGCCCGCGCGATCGCACCGGGGCCAGCGCCCTCGCCGCCGAACAGCGTGCGTTCGAGCACGTCGCGCGGCTGTGCCGAGCACGACACGGCAATGAACGGCCCGTCGGCGCGGGCCGAGCGGCGATGGATCGCCTCGGCGCAGAGCTGTTTGCCGGTGCCGCTCTCGCCGCTGATGTAGATCGGCGCCTGGCTCGGGGCCGCACTGTCGACGATGCGATAGACGCGCTGCATGGCAAGCGAGGCGCCGACGAGCCCGAAATACCGATTTCTGGCAAAGTCCGATTCGTAGGTATCGACGACGGCGCGCAGCCGCAGCCGCTCGAGCGCGTTGCGGACGGTCACGAGGAGGCGGTCGCGCGCAAACGGTTTCACGATGAAGTCGAAAGCGCCTTCGCGCATCGCCTCGACGGCGACCGCCAGCGTGCCCGTCGCTGTTACAACCATCGTTTCGGTCGGCAAACCTTGGCGCCTGATGTCGCGCAGCATGTCGAGCCCGTTGCCGTCGGGCAGATTGAGGTCGAGCACGACGGCGCCGAACACTTCGGCCGCGAGAAGCTTCTGCGCCGCGGCAAGCGTGCTCGCCGTCCGTACGCGGTAGTTTGCGCTGCGCAAGTATTCAACATAAAGTGCGGCAGTCGCTTCGGAATCCTCGACAACGAGTATTGCAGGCGTCGGCAGCGCGAGCGTCGCAGAAACGACAGACGGCGGTGTTGCTATGTCCATGAACCAATTATCGTGGCAGCGATTGCCAATGCAAGTGTTTATGCCCGGAATTCCCGTATATGCAGATTCGTTCGGATATTGCGGCTTCCATTTCCAAAATTAATACTCGTTGACGGCTTTAAAATGCGCGCGCAAAAAGGCTTTAATGTCGGCTTAAAGCTGGCGCGCAAAAGCAGGGCGGGTCCTTGGAATATCTGATCCAGCAGCTCATCAACGGGTTGACGCTTGGGGCGATCTACGGCCTCATCGCGATTGGCTACACGATGGTCTACGGCATCATCGGCATGATCAACTTCGCCCACGGCGAGGTCTACATGATCGGCGCGTTCATCTCGATCATCGCGTTCACGATCCTCGGTCCCTTCGGTTTTGCAAGTCCGGTTCTCGCGATCGTCATCGTGCTGGCGGTGGCGCTGATTTTCACCTCCGTCTATGGCTGGGCGATCGAGCGCATTGCCTATCGGCCGTTGCGCGGCTCGTTTCGCCTGGCACCGCTCATTTCTGCGATCGGCGTGTCGATCTTCCTGCAGAACTACGTGCACATGCTGCAAGGGGCCAAGATGAAGCCGATCCAGCCTGTCGTGCGCGGCGGCTTCGTGCTGGCGCAGGAAGGGAATTTCGTCGTCCAGATCACGTATCTGCAGATCGGCATCATCGTCGCAACCGTGGCGCTGATGGCTGGTTTCACGTATCTGATCCAACGCACGTCGCTCGGGCGCGCACAGCGTGCGTGCGAGCAAGACCGCAAAATGGCGGCGCTGCTTGGGGTCGATGTTGACCGCACGATCTCGCTCACTTTCGTGATGGGGGCGGCCCTGGCGGCGATCGCCGGTCTCATCTTCACGCTCTATTACGGCGCCGTCGATTTCTTCATTGGTTTTCTGGCGGGCCTCAAGGCCTTCACGGCCGCCGTGCTGGGCGGCATCGGGTCGCTGCCGGGGGCGATGCTGGGCGGCGTGCTGATCGGCCTTATCGAGGCATTCTGGTCCGCCTACTTCCCGATCGCCTACAAAGACGTTGCCGTGTTCGGCATTCTGGTGGTCGTGCTGATCTTTCGACCCACGGGCCTGCTTGGGCGGCCCGACATCGAAAAGGTCTAGTCGGTGGCGTCGCAAAAATTCGCCGGGGCAGTTCGCGAAGCGGCATCGGTTGCGCTGGTCGCGCTCTTGTTGGCGATCCCGCTTGTCGGCTTCCGGTTGGTCGACGGGTTGCGCGGCCTCACGATCGACACGCGCTTCGACTGGGTCGCGTGGGGTGTGTCGGCCGTTTTCCTCGGCCGCTTGGCCATTGCACTGTCGGGAACAACCCGCCGATTGCTGCCCGATCTGAAATCGGTCGGTGCTGCCCTTTCGAACTTGCCCGGCGGGCTTTCGCGCTTTGCCGGCGGAGCGATGCTGATCGGCGCCTTGCTGCTGCCGATCGTGCCGTTCGCCGATCGCTACGTGGTCGAGATCGCGATCACCGTGCTGATCTATGTGATGCTCGGCTGGGGCCTCAATATCGTCGTCGGCCTCGCGGGCCTGCTCGATCTCGGCTATGTCGCGTTTTATGCCGTCGGTGCCTACAGCTACGCGCTGCTGTCGATCAATTTCGGCTGGTCGTTCTGGCTGTGCCTGCCGGTGGCGGGCTTGCTGGCGGCGGCCTTCGGCGTGATGCTCGGATTTCCCGTCTTGCGGCTGCGCGGCGACTATCTTGCCATCGTCACGCTGGGGTTCGGCGAGATGATCCGCATCATTCTGCTGAACTGGAAAGATTTTTCGGGCGGGCCCAACGGCATCTCGTCGATCCCGCGGCCGGACTTTTTCGGCTTTCCGTTCGCGCGGACCGCCGAAGAGGGACAGACGACGTTCCACCAGCTGTTCGGGCTCGAGTTCAGCCCGATGCATCGCATCGTCTTTCTCTACTATCTGATCTTGATCCTGGCGATGCTCACCAATCTTTTCACCTTGCGCATGCGCCGCCTGCCGCTCGGCCGGGCCTGGGAAGCGTTGCGCGAGGACGAAATCGCGTGCCGCGCCCTCGGCATCAATCCGACGATGATCAAACTCTCGGCCTTTGCGCTTGGTGCCATGTTCGGCGGTTTTGCCGGCGCCTTCTTCGCAACTCGCCAGGGTTTCATCAGCCCGGAGAGTTTTTCTTTCATCGAAAGTGCCGTGATTCTTGCGATCGTCGTGTTGGGCGGCATGGGCAGCCAGATCGGCGTAGTCATTGCCGCCGCCTTTCTGATCCTGGTGCCGGAGTTCCTGCGTGATTTTTCGCAGTACCGCATGGTGCTTTTCGGCATGGCGATGGTGCTGATCATGCTGTGGCGCCCGCAAGGGTTGGTCTCGCACCGCTCGCCGAGTGCTAGGCTCGGGGGGCACGCATGAGCCTGCTGACGGTCGAACACCTCACCATTCGCTTCGGCGGCTTGGTCGCGATCGACGATGTGAGTTTTGCAGCCGACGACCGGCGCATCACGGCGATCATCGGCCCGAACGGGGCCGGCAAGACGACGGTCTTCAATTGTCTCACCGGCTTCTACAAGCCCGACGTCGGGCGCATGTGCGTGGCGGCCGACGGCCAGGAATGGCTGCTCGAGCGCATGGAGGGTTTCCGCATTGCGCGCGATGCCGGCATTGCGCGGACCTTCCAGAATATCCGCCTGTTTCCGAAGATGACCGTGCTCGAGAATCTGCTCGTGGCGCAGCACAAGGCGCTACAGCGCGCCTCGCTGTTTTCGCTTGCCGGTCTCGTCGGCGCCAAAAGCTTCCGGCTTGCCGAACAAGCGGCGATCGCGCGTGCGCGCAGCTGGCTCGAGCGCTGCAGCCTCGTGCATGTCGCCGACGACGAGGCGGGTAGCTTGCCCTACGGCGCCCAGCGCCGCCTCGAGATCGCGCGGGCCATGTGCACGGGCCCACGCATTCTTTGCCTCGACGAGCCGGCCGCGGGCCTCAACCCGGCGGAATCGGTCGAGCTTGCAGCTCTCGTGCGCAGCATTCGCGACTACGAAAAGATCGCCGTGCTGCTCATCGAGCACGACATGAGCGTGGTCATGGAAATTTCGGACCAGATCATCGTGCTCGACCATGGACGCAAGATCGCCCAAGGCACGCCCGACGAAATCCGCGCCAATCCGGACGTGATCCGCGCCTATCTCGGCACCGACGAAGAAGCGGCCGTCTCGCGATGAGTAAAGCGCCGTTGCTCAGCGTGAAGAACGTAAAGACGCATTACGGCCCGGTCGAAGCTTTGCGCGGCGTGTCGCTCGACGTGCACGAGGGCGAGATCGTCGCCCTTATCGGCGCCAACGGGGCCGGCAAGTCGACGCTGCTGATGACGATCTGCGGCGATCCGCGCGCCAGCGAAGGCCAGATCGTCTATGACGGCAACGACATCACGCAAACGCCCTTGCACCAGATGGTGCGCCTCGGCATCGCCCAGTCGCCGGAGGGGCGCCGCATTTTCCCGCGCATGAGCGTGCTCGAAAATCTGCAGTTGGGGGCGTTTGCCGGCGACCCGGCGAATTTCGAGGCCGACATCGCGCGGGTCTTCCGGCTGTTTCCGCGGCTTGCCGAGCGCAGCAGCCAGCGGGCCGGTACCATGTCGGGCGGCGAGCAGCAGATGCTGGCGATCGGGCGCGCGCTGATGAGCCGCCCCCGGCTGCTGCTGCTCGACGAGCCCTCCTTGGGCCTTGCACCATTGCTGGTGGCGCAGATTTTTGACACGATCCGCGAGATCAACCGTTCCGAGGCGGTGACGGTGCTGCTGGTCGAACAGAACGCCTATCACGCGTTGCGTCTGGCCCATCGCGGCTACGTCCTCGTGAACGGCGCCATTCGGTTGAGCGGGACGGGCCCTGAGTTGCTGGCCAATCCCGATATCCAGCAGGCCTATCTGGCCGGCGGCAAAGGCTAGACGCGGGGCAAGGCGAGAGGGACGGGCGGCAATGGACGCATTGTTGGGCGCAAGTATCGGCGAATTTCTCGGGCTCACCCTCGTGCTGTTCGGCGGTGCCGGCTTTCTAATGGGCCAAGCGCTTGCTCAGACATGGCGGCCGGCGTGGCACGCGGTCCCGTACGCGCTTTTGATGGCGCTCGCGAACCGGTTCTTGGCCTATGCGCTGTTCGGCGGTACGCTTACCGCTCCTTTGCCGTTTACGTTCGATGCGATTGTGGTTCTTGCGCTGGCGCTCGTCGCTTTTGGGCTGACGCGCGCACGCGCGATGACACGCCAATATCCTTGGCTTTACGAACCTGAAGGACTTTTCGGCTGGCGCGACCGCCCTGCGGCCGTCGGCACATCCGATGCCGGGATCCCGGACCGGCGCGGACACTGAGCGTTTCCTGGGATTTTTCAACAGGTGGGGAGATCACCATGACGATGAAGCGTAGAGACCTTCTGAAAACCGGCCTGGGTGCTGCTGCCCTGACGCTCGCCGCGCCGACGATCCTGCGTGCCCAGTCGGGCGCGCTTACGATCGGCGTGGCCGGTCCGATCACCGGCCCCAATGCCGCCTTCGGCGAGCAGCTGCGCCGCGGTGCGGCGATGGCCGTCGCCGACATCACGGCGGCGGGCGGCGTGCTTGGCCGGCCGCTTGCGCTCGCGATCGAAGACGACGCCTCGGACCCGAACCAAGCGCGTGCGGCGGCCAACCGCCTTGCCGGCCGCAAGGTGCCGTTCGTGCTCGGCCACTTCAATTCGTCCTGCTCGATCCCGGCGTCGGAAGTCTATGCCGAAGAAGGCGTGCTGCAGATCACGCCGGCTTCGACCAATCCGCGCCTGACCGACCGCGGGCCGCGCTTCAAGAACGTTTTCCGCACCTGCGGCCGCGACGACCAGCAGGGGGCCATCGCCGGCGCATGGCTTGCCGACAAGTTCAAGGGCAAGTCCGTTGCCGTGATCCACGACAAGACGACCTACGGCCAGGGGTTGGCGGACGAGACCAAGAAGGCGATGAACGCGGCCGGCCTCACCGAGCGCATCTACGACGGCATCGCGACCGGCGACAAGGACTTCACCGCCCTCATCACGCGCATGAAGAGCCAGTCGGTCGAAGCCATCTATTTCGGCGGTCTGCATACGGAAGCGGCTTTGCTGGTTCGCCAGGCCCGCGACCAGGGCCTCGGCGCGCAGCTCGTGTCGGGCGACGGCATCGTCTCGACCGAGTTCGCCTCGATCGCCGGGCGTGCTTCGGATGGCGTGATCATGACCTTCGACAGCGACCCGCGCAAATCGCCGGGTGCTGCCCAGGTCGTGCAGAAATTCGTGGCGCAAGGCTACGATCCCGAAGGCTACACGCTGCTGTCCTATGCCGGCGTGCAGGTCTTCGCTGAAGCCGCCAAGCGGGCGAACGGCTTGGGCGTCGATGCGCTGGTGGCCCAGATGCACGGCAAGTCGTTCCAGACCGTGATCGGCAACCTCACCTACGACAACAAGGGCGATCTCACCAAGCCGAACTACGTCTTCTACATCTGGAAAGACGGCAAGTACGCCGAGATGTAAAGGGCGGAGTCGGGCGTCTTTTTGTCCCTACTGCGACATGACAAACGGGGCTGGGAAACCAGCCCCGTTTTTATATTTGTTGTTTATCAATGTATTGGGGGGCTTAACGGGCTGTCATAATACTGCAATCAAACCTCAATATTTTCGTCTGAACCGACGCCTATGGTGCGCCAGGGCAACGACCCGATAACCACTATTAAGGAGGTTCGCTTGAACCGCAAAATCAACATTCTCGCCGGTGTCGCAATGGCCGCAGCCATTGTCGCCGTCGGCATCCCCTCGGCGCAGGCGCAGCAAGCGCGCGACCAGGTCCAAATCGCCGGCTCTTCGACGGTACTGCCGTTCTCGAACGTCGTCGCCGAACAGTTCGGCCGCACGATGCGCCAGTTCAAGACGCCGATCGTCGCCTCGGGCGGCACCGGCGGCGGCTTCCGCGAATTCTGCCGCGGCATCGGCGCGCAGTTCGTCGATATCGCCAACGCTTCACGCCCGATCACCAAGGCCGAACTCGACAGCTGCAAGGCCAACGGCGTGAACGACATCCAGGAAGTGCGCTTCGGCTACGACGGGATCGTGTTCGCAAGCCACATCAGCGGCGCGCAGATCGCCTTCACGACGCGCCAGCTCTATCTCGGCATCGCCGAACGCGTGCCGCAGAACGGCCAGCTGGTCGCCAACCCCTACACGCGCTGGAGCCAGATCGATCCGGCACTGCCGAATGTGGAAATCACGGCGTTCATCCCGGGCGAAAAGCACGGCACGCGCGAAGTATTTGAAGAACGCGTGATGGCCGCAGGCTGCCGCGATTTCCCCGAAATCCAAGCGGTTCCGGCCGGCGCCGAGCGCACGGCCGCGTGCGTCCGCGTGCGCAAGGACGGCCGTTCGAACGACATCGACGGCGACTACACGGAAACGCTCGCCCGCATCGAGCGCAACCGTACCGCCATAGGCGTGTTCGGCCTGTCCTTCTACGACCAGAACAAGGACAAGATCCGCGTCGCCACGGTCAATGGCATCGTTCCGACGAACGACACCATTGCCAACGGCACGTACCCCGTTTCGCGTCCGCTGTTCTTCTACGTCAAAAAGCAGCATATCGGCGTGATCCCGGGCCTCAAGGAGTATGTCGAGTTCTTCCTGTCCGAGCGCATGATCGGGCCGGACGGCATGGTCACCGACAAGGGCCTCATCCCGGGCCCCGACGCCGAGCGCACCAAGTGGCGCGAGACGTTCGGCCAGGGCGCTACGCTCGGGTCTTGATTGCGTAGGTAAGCGGGTCGTCCCGCGCGGGGTCAGCCTCGCGCGGGACGAACTTTCTGTCTCCTCCCTGTCGCGCAAAGTGGGCTATGGATATTTCGGTCGTCTTTCTTGCGGTATTGGTTCTTTCGGTCCTGGGCATGCAGGTCGGCCGCAGTCGGGCGATGGCTGTAGCCGGCGGACAGGCCAGAGCCCTGCATTCGCGGGCCGGCTATTACGGCGCCTTCGTGGCGCTGGCCACGGCCCTGCCGGCATTCATGGTTCTTTTTCTTTGGACGGCCGTCGAGCCGACCGTCATTCAAGCGCTCGTGCGCGCACGATTGCCCGCCGAAATTCAGGCCCTTCAGGCCGATCAGCTCAGTCTCGTGCTGACCACGATCGAGAATCTTGCCTATCGCAACATCGCGCCTTCGCAGTCGCAGCCCTACCTGACGTCGGCCGCAACGCTGATGCGCGAAATGCATGCGACGGCCAACTGGCTGATGGTCGGCGTCTGCATGCTCGTGGCTTTGGGCGGCTTCTTCCTGTCGCGCGGTCGGATCACGGTCGCGTTCCGCGCTCGCAATACGGTCGAAGCCGTCGTCAAGGCTCTTATGATCGTGTGCTCGAGCATCGCGATCCTCACGACGGTCGGCATCGTCATGTCGATGCTCGTCGAATCGCTGCATTTCTTCGCGGAAGTCTCGCCGCTCGACTTTTTCTTTGGGCTGGTCTGGGACCCGCGCTTTGCCGGTGCTGCGCGCGCGGACCAAACGGGCCAGTTCGGCCTTATCCCGCTGATGTGGGGTACCTTGTTCATCTCGTTCGTGGCCATGCTTGTCGCCGTGCCGATCGGTCTGCTCTCGGCAGTCTATATGTCGGAATATGCCGGGCCGAAATTCCGCAAGGCCGCCAAGCCGCTTCTCGAAGTGCTGGCCGGCATTCCGACTGTCGTCTACGGGTTCTTCGCGCTGATCACGATCGGGCCTGCCTTGCGCGATATCGGTGCCGTGTTCGGCCTCGACATTTCGTCGACCTCGGTCCTGTGCGCCGGGTTGACGATGGGGATCATGATCATCCCTTTCGTATCGTCGCTGTCCGACGACATCATCAATGCGGTTCCCCAGTCGCTGCGCGACGCGTCCTACGGGCTTGGCGCCACACAGTCCGAAACGATCCGCCAAGTTGTGCTGCCGGCCGCACTGCCGGGCATTGTCGGCGCTTGCCTGCTCGCCGTGTCGCGTGCGCTGGGCGAGACGATGATCGTCGTCATGGCAGCCGGCATTGCGGCCAAGCTTACAGCCAATCCGTTCGACTCGGTCACGACCATGACCGTCAAGATCGTCGCCCAGCTTACCGGCGATCTCGAGTTCAATTCGCCGCAGACCTTGGTCGCTTTTGCGCTTGGGCTCACCTTGTTCGTCATCACGCTCGGTCTCAACGTGATGGCGCTCGCCATTGTCCGCAAGTATCGGGAAAAATATGACTGACGCCACCGCCGACAACTCGCCCGCCGGCCCCCTCAACTCGTCCGAGTACGCGCGGCGCCTGAAAAAGCGCCACGACGCAGAATGGCGCTTCCGCGCCTACGGACTCGGAGCGATCTTCATCGGCTTGGCGTTCCTCGTGACGTTGCTTTGGACCATCGTGTCAGAGGGAGCACCGGCGTTTCTGCAGTCCGAGATCCGTCTCAACGTAACGTTTGACAAGGCCGAGATTGATCCGACCGGCACCGGCAATATCGAAGATATCATGAAGGCCGATTACGCCGTGATGGTGCGGCAGGCTTTGCGCGAACAGCTTGCCAATGTCGGCAACGACCGGGCCGCGCGTGCTGCTGCGCACCGGCTTTTGTCTTCGGGTGCCGATCTGCAGGCGCGCGAGATTGTGCTCAAGGACCGCACAGCGATCGGCCAGAAGCGGGAAATCTGGCTGATTGCAGACGGCGACGTGGACTCGTTTCTGAAGGGATCCATCAGCCGCGACACGCCGGAAGATCGGCGGCGCATTTCGAATCAGCAGATCGCCTGGATCGAGAAATTGCAGGCCGAGGGCCGCCTCAAATCGCGCTTCAACACGACGATTTTCACGCGCGGTGCGTCGGCCAATCCGGAAATGGCGGGTGTTGGAGTCGCAGCTCTCGGGTCGTTCATGATGCTTGTAATTACGGTGCTTCTGGCGCTGCCCATCGGCGTGGCGGCCGCGATCTATCTCGAGGAGTTTGCGCCGAAGAATCGCTTCACTGACCTCATCGAGGTCAATATCAACAACCTCGCGGCCGTGCCGTCGATCGTGTTCGGCATTCTCGGTCTGGCAGTCTTCATCAATTTCTTCGGCCTGCCGCGATCGGCACCGGTCGTGGGCGGACTTGTTCTGACTTTGATGAGCCTGCCGACGATCATCATCGCGACGCGCGCGGCCCTTAAGGCGGTCCCGCCTTCGATTCGTGACGCGGCATTGGGGTTGGGTGCATCCAAGATGCAGGCGATATTCCACCACGTCCTGCCGCTGGCGATGCCGGGCATTCTGACCGGGACGATTCTTGCCCTCGCGCATGCGCTGGGGGAAACGGCACCGCTGCTGATGATCGGGATGGTCGCCTTTGTGGTCGACTATCCGGGCGGCCCGCTCGATCCGGCGACGGCCTTGCCGGTGCAGATCTATATGTGGTCGAACCTGCCCGAGCGCGGCTTCATCGCCCGCACGTCGGCGGCGATCATGATCCTTCTTGGTTTCCTGCTTGTCATGAATGCGTTGGCCATTTGGCTGCGCACTAAATTCGAACGTCGGTGGTGAACGCAATGGAAATGGCACGCACAATGACCGAAACAAAAGCGGTCGGCGCTTCCTCGACAGAGGCGCCCAAGTTCAAGATCAAGATGTCGGGGCGCGGCGTAAACGTCCATTACGGCGCGAAACATGCGCTGAAAACGGTCGATATCGACATCCGCGAAAACCAGGTGACCGCGTTCATCGGTCCGTCGGGCTGCGGCAAGTCGACCTTCCTGCGCTGCTTGAACCGCATGAACGACACGATCGACGCCTGCAAGGTGTCGGGCGACCTCAAGCTCGACAAGCAGGACATCTACGACAAGTCGATCGACGTCGTGCAGCTGCGCGCGCGGGTGGGGATGGTCTTTCAGAAAGCCAACCCGTTCCCGAAATCGATCTACGAGAACATCGTCTACGGCCCGAAGATCCACGGGCTTGCGACGGGCAAGCAGGAACTCGACGAGATCGTCGAGAAGTCGTTGCGCGGGGCCGGGCTCTGGAACGAGGTCAAGGACCGTCTGCTCGATTCCGGCACGGGCCTGTCGGGCGGCCAGCAGCAGCGCCTGTGCATCGCGCGCGCGATCGCGGTGTCGCCAGAAGTGATCTTGATGGACGAGCCCTGCTCCGCACTCGATCCGATCGCGACCGCGCATGTCGAGGAACTCATCGACGAACTCAAGTCGAAATACACGATCGTCATCGTCACGCACAACATGCAGCAGGCCGCGCGCGTGTCGCAGCGCACGGCTTTCTTCCATTTGGGCGTTCTGGTCGAGGAAGACGACACGGCCAACATCTTCACCAATCCGCGCGACGAGCGCACGCAAGGCTACATTACCGGCCGCTACGGCTGAGGAGTTCTCGATGCCAAACGACCATATCGTCAAATCCTTCGATGAAGAACTGAAGCGCCTCTCGAATCTGCTGGCCCGCATGGGCGGCCTTGTTGAAGCGCAGATCGCAACATCGATCCAGGCGGTTGCGCAACGCGACGGCGACCTCGCCACGAGCGTGATCACGGCCGACTCGCGTGTGGACGAACTCGAGCGCGACATCGACGACCAGGTACTTCGCGTGATGGCGCTGCGCCAGCCCGTGGCGACGGATCTGCGTTTCGCACTCGGCGCTTTGCGCATTGCGGCCGATTTGGAGCGGGCCGCCGACTACGCCAAGAACGTCGCCAAGCGCGCGATCGCGCTGAACCAGGTTGCGCCGTTGCGCCCGGTCCATGCTATTCCGCGCATGGGCGCCATGGTCCGCGAGATGCTGAAGGACGTGCTCGACGCGTTCGCTGCGCGCGATGTCGCCAAGGCCGTCGCGGTCTGGAATCGCGACGAAGAGCTCGACGAAATGTACGGTTCGCTGTTTCGCGAACTGTTGACCTACATGATGGAAGATCCGCGCAACATCACAGGATCGACGCATCTTCTCTTTATTGCCAAGAACATCGAGCGCATCGGCGACCACACGACGAATATCGCCGAAACCATCCACTTCCTGGTCACCGGCGTGCCGTTGCGCGCCGAGCGTCCCAAGGGCGACGGCGGCAATTTTGCTGTCGTCGGCGCTTCCAAACCGGCCGAGTGACGGAGCAAACGCACGTGAAACCGCATCTTCTGATCGTCGAGGACGAGCCTGCGCTGATCGAACTTCTGCGCTACAATTTCGACAAGGAAGGGTTTCGCGTCACGACGGCGGGCGACGGCGAAGCGGCCTTGGTGGCCGTGGCCGAAGGGCGTCCGGATCTGATGATCCTCGACTGGATGCTGCCGCATATCTCGGGGCTGGAAGTCTGCCGCCAGCTGCGGCGCAAGGCCGACACGCGCGATCTGCCGATCATCATGCTGACGGCGCGCGGCGAAGAAAGCGACCGTGTGCGCGGCCTCGAGGTCGGGGCGGACGACTATGTCGCCAAACCTTTCAGCCCGTCGGAACTCATCGCGCGCGTGCGCGCGGTGCTGCGTCGCGCCAAGCCTTCGTCGGCGCACGACATGCTGACTTACGGCGATCTCAGCATGGATTTGGCGTCGCATCGCGTGATCCGCGGCGGCCGTTCCGTGCATCTGGGGCCGACCGAATTCCGCCTGCTGCGCTTCCTGCTCGAGCGCCCCGGCCGCGTCTACAGCCGCGAGCAGCTGCTCGATGCCGTTTGGGGGCGCGACATCTATGTCGAGCCGCGGACGGTCGACGTGCATATCCGCCGTCTGCGCAAAGCGATCAACGGCGAGGGCGAAATCGATCTGATCCGCACGGTCCGTTCGGCCGGCTACGCGCTCGACGAAACGGCCGACGCCTGAAGCGCGGTATCTGGCGGTAGCGCTTGAGCCGGGGGGCTGGCTTGCTATGATGCAGGCCGGATGACAAAACCCCATTTGACGATGCACCCCGAGTTGCTCGGGGCCCTCGAAATGCGCAATGCGTGCGATTCGGGAAAACTCGATTCTTCGACCCTGGTTTCCGCCTGTTTGGCGCGGATCGCCGCCCGCGAGCCCGAGGTTCGGGCGTGGCGGCATGTCGAAAAGCGCGACGCGCGCGGCCGAGCCGCCGCCCTCGATAAAGTGGCGCGCACGCAGCCGCTGCATGGCATCCCGATCGGGATCAAGGATCTGATCGACACGGCCTCGATGCCGACAGGGTACGGCTCGCCCATCTACCGCAACCATCGGCCCAAAAACGACGCGCTGTGCGTACGCCGCCTGATCGCGGCAGGGGCCATTCCACTGGGCAAGACGGTGACCACGGAGTTTGCCTATTTCACGCCGGGGCCGACCCACAATCCGGCGCGCCACGGCTACACGCCGGGCGGCTCGTCGTCGGGCTCGGCGGCCGCGGTCGCCGATTTCCACGTGCCGCTGGCGTTGGGAACCCAGACGGCCGGGTCCGTGATCCGGCCCGCCGCCTTTTGCGGCGTGGTCGGTTACAAGGGGACCTACGGGTGGATCGAAATGGCGGGCATCAAGCCGCTGTCGCCGTCGCTCGACACGCTTGGCGTGTTCTGCCGGGCCGTTGCCGATCTCGATCTCGTGCGGCGTGCGCTTGTGGCGGCGCGCCCGATCCAGGGCTTGGGCGACGCCGCGCGGCCGAGTCCGCGCGTTGCCGTGTGCTATACGCCCTTTTGGGACTCCGCCGACGTTTCGACGCGCCGCTTGTTCGAACTGCTCGTGGCGCGTCTCGAAGGGGCCGGCGTCTCGGTGCGGGATTTCGAGGGCGAGGATTACTGGGCCGATCTCAACGACGCGCAGCTCGCCATTATGTCGCGCGAGGCATCCGTTGCGCTCGCGCGCGAACGGGCCGAACATCCGGGTGAGCTCTCGGAAGCGTTGCGCGACATGCTGGAGGCAGGCGACCGCGTCGGCATTCGCGAAGAGACGGCCGCCAAGGCGCTCGCCACCAAGTGCCGCCATCGTCTTGCCCAGCTCTGGCGCGACGTCGACGTGATCCTCGCCCCGGCGGCACCCGGACCGGCACCCCGCGGCATCGAGCGCACGGGCGACCCGGTCTTCAACCGCATGTGGACGCTGCTGGGGAACCCGGCGATCGCATTGCCGGCCGGCAAAAGCGACGACGGTTTGCCGCTCGCAATTCAGCTCATCGGGCCGCACAACGAAGACGGCGAGCTGATCGGCCATGCCGCCTGGTTCGAGGCTTTCCTGAAGCGCTAGTTCGTAGCGTGCGTGTGCAGATGGCAGGCCACTTGATGGCCCGGCGCTATCTCGAGGATCGGCGGCTCGAGCGTGCGGCAGCGCGCTTCCGCCACCGGGCAGCGCGTGTGAAAGCGGCAGCCCGACGGCGGATTGATCGGCGAAGGCACGTCGCCCGACAGCACGATGCGCGTTTTGCGCGCGCGCGGATCGGGCGTGGGTGCTGCCGACAGTAGCGCTTGCGTGTAGGGGTGCAGGGGCTGGGCGAAAATCGTCCGCCGATCGGCGATCTCCACGATCTTGCCGAGATACATGACCGCGACGCGGTGACTGATATGTTCGACGACCGCGAGATCGTGCGCCACGAACAGATAGGACAGGCCGAATTCGGCCTGCAAATCCATCAGCAGATTGACGACCTGCGCCTGCACCGAAACGTCGAGTGCGGAGACCGGCTCGTCCGCCACGATCAGCTTGGGCTGCAGGGCAAGTGCGCGCGCGATACCCAGACGCTGGCGCTGGCCGCCGGAAAACTCGTGCGGATAGCGGGCCATCTGGTCGGCCCGCAATCCGACCTTCTCGAAAAGCCAAGCCGTGCGGTCGCGCGCAGCCTTGCCCGTCGCCAATCCGAAATTTGTCAACGGCTCGGCGACGATGTCGCCCGCGGTAAGGCGCGGGCTCAAGGACGAATAGGGGTCCTGGAAGACGACCTGCATATCGCGCCGATGCGGCCGCATCGCGTTTCGGCTCAGATTCTCGATGGCCGTGCCGCCGAGGCGGATGGTACCGGCCGTCGGTTCAACGAGCTTCAGAATCGATTTGCCGACGGTCGATTTTCCGCAGCCGCTTTCGCCGACCAGCCCTAGCGTTTCGCCGGGATCGATATGGAACGAAACGCCGTCGACCGCATAGACCTTGGCGGACACGCGCCCCAGGATGCCTTTGCGGATCTCGAAATGCTTTTTGAGGCCCACGATTTCGAGCAAGGGGGCTGTCATGGTGCCGCCTCCGCAACGCGATCGGCGAACCAGCAGGCCGAAAAATGGCCGGGGGCGTATTCTTCGAGCGGCGGGGCTTCACGGCGGCAGCGCTCTTGGGCGAAGCTGCAGCGTTCGGCGAAAGCACAGCCCGCGATCGCCTCGGTCAGGCGCGGCACAATGCCAGGGATCTCGGCCAGGCGTTGGCGCGGGCCTTCGGCATTCGACGCGGCGCCTAGATGCGGGATCGAGCCCATCAGCCCGCGCGTATAGGGATGGCGCGGGCGTTCAAACAGCATCTCGACGGGGGCTTCTTCGACTTTGCGGCCTGCATACATGACCACGACGCGCTGGGCGGTTTCGGCGACGACGCCCAAATCGTGCGTGATGAGGATCACGGCGGCCCCGATCTTGCGCTTGAGATCGAGCATCAACTCGAGGATCTGCGCCTGGATCGTGACGTCGAGGGCGGTGGTCGGCTCGTCGGCGATCAGCAGTTTGGGATCGCACGCCAGCGCCATCGCGATCATCACGCGCTGGCGCATGCCGCCGGAAAGCTGGTGCGGATAGGCGGCTGCCCGCCTCGCGGGCTCGGGCATGCGCACGAGATCGAGCATCTCGATCGCGCGTTGGCTTGCCGCCGCGCGCCCAAGTCCTTGGTGCAGTTCCAGCGTTTCGGCGATCTGTCGGCCGACGGTGAGCACCGGATTGAGGCTCGTCATCGGTTCCTGGAAGATCATCGAGATGTCGTTGCCGCGGATGCGGCGCATCTCGGCTTCGCTGCAGGCGAGAAGATCGCGCCCCTCGAAGCGGATGGCGCCCGAGACGATGCGCGCGGGCGGCGAGGGAAGGAGGCGCAGGATCGACATGGCCGTGACCGACTTGCCGCAGCCGCTTTCGCCGACGACCGCCAGCGTTTCGCCCGCATGGACGCAGTAGGAAACGCCGTCGACCGCGCGCACCACGCCGTCGGCGGTGTAGAAGTGCGTCCGCAGATCTTCGATCTCGAGCAGCTTTTTGGCTTCGGCCATGCGGGCGCGCGCCTACAATTGCCGCGCAAGGCGCGGATCGAGCGCGTCGCGCATGCCGTCGCCGAGCAGATTGATGGCCAGCACCGTGATCGACAGAAAGCCCGCCGGAATAAGGATCAGATGCGGGCGCACCTGGAAGATGGCGCGCCCTTCGGCAATGATGTTGCCCCAGGTCGGGATCGACGGCGGCAGACCCGCACCAATGAACGACAAGATCGCCTCGGTGATGATGGCGGAAGCCGCAATGTAGGTCGCCTGCACGATCAGGGGGGCAATCGTGTTGGGCAGAATGTGGCGCCAGAGGATCAGCGGCGTCGACGTGCCGACCGCGATGGCGGCTTCGACGAAAGGCTGCTCGCGCAAGCTCAGCACGACGCTGCGCACGAGGCGCGTGACGCGCGGGATCTCGGCGATCGCGATCGCCGCAATCACATTCTCGAGACTGGCGCGCGTGAGCGCCATCAACGCGATCGCGAGCAGGACGGACGGGATCGACATGAGTCCGTCCATGATCCGCATCAAGATCGCGTCGATCCAGCGGTTGAAGCCCGCGAGCAGGCCGAAGAGAAGCCCTGCCAATACGGCAAGCAGGGCGACGGCAAAGCCGACGAAAAGGGACGCGCGCGCGCCGTAGACGACGCGGCTATAGACGTCGCGCCCCAAAGCGTCGGTGCCGAACCAGTATTGCTCGGACGGCATGCGCAGGCGGCGGATCGGCGACAGGGCGGCCGGATCGACGGTGCCGAGCAAAGGTGCCGCCACCGCGATCGCGACCATCAGCGCCAAAAGCAGGCCGCCGATCACGATCGACAGATGGCGCTTCCACCAAGGACGGCGCTTGCCGGTGGTCTGCGCGGATGTTGCAGGGGCGACGAGCGTGAGTGTCATGCGCGCACTCAATACCGAATGCGCGGATCGAAGAGCGTGTAGCTCAAATCGACCAGCAGATTGATGATCACGTAGACGAACGAGAACATGAGGATCACGCCCTGGATGACCGGGTAGTCGCGCCGCAAAATGGCATCGACCGTCATGCGGCCGAGCCCCGGAATAGCGAATACGCTTTCGGTCACGACCACGCCGCCAATCAGCAATGCAACGCCGATACCGACCACGGTCACGATGGGGACGGCCGCGTTGCGCAGCGCATGGCCCAGCAGCACGCGGTCGGTGCGCAGGCCCTTGGCGTTGGCGGTCCGGATATAGTCCTGTGCCATCACGTCGAGCATGGCGGCGCGCGTCATGCGCGCGATCAGCGCGATATAGATGGTACCGAGTGCGAGCGTGGGCAGGATCATGTTGCGCAAGAACGGCCAGAACCCTTCGCGGATCGAGGTGAAGCCTTGCACCGGCAGCCAGTCGAGCTCGATCGCGAAGGTGAAAATCAGCACGTAGCCGATCACGAAGACCGGAACCGAAAAGCCGAGCACGGCAAACAGCATGACGATGCGGTCGATCCAGCCGCCGGCTTTCCAAGCCGCCAAAACGCCCATCGGGATCGCGACGCTGACGGCAAATACCAGCGTCACGATGGACAGTGAAATCGTGGCTTCAAGCCGCTGGCCGATCAGGGTCGCGACCGGAAGATTCGAAAAAATCGAGGTTCCGAGATCGCCTTGCAGGATCGCCCAAACCCATGTGCCGAAGCGCACGTGGTAGGGAAGGTCGAGGCCGAGCGAGCGCCTGATGCGCGCGACGTCGTCGGCGGTCGACATGTCGCCCGCGATGATCGCCGCCGGGTCGCCCGGCGAGAAATAGAGCAGCGAGAAGACGAAAAGGGCCACCACCCCCATGACGGGGATGGTGGCCAGAATACGCCGCACGATATACGCGAACACGAGCCCTTGTGCCGATCAGCCTGGGCTCAGCGCTTGTCGACGTTCCAGAAGAACGGCACCGGCGAGATGACGATGCCGGTCACGTTCTTGCGGAAGGCGGTGGGTTGCTGGAACTGGCCGACCGTGACGTAGGGCACTTGTTCGAAGGCGTTCGCCTGGATCTGGCGAGCCAGCGCAACCTGGTCGGCTGGGGCCGCGGCGGCGAGCCAACGGTCGCGCAGCGCCTCGCCGGTCGGGTCCGTCGGCCAGCCGGCCCAAGCGGCGGCACCGTGGCCACGCAGCGGCGCATGCAGTGCGGGGTTCACGAGGTCGGGACCGACCCACCAGGTATGGAAGATCGACCAGCCGCCTTGATCGGCCGGGGTGCGATTGTTGCGGCGCGCCAGCACTGAACCCCAGTCGGTCGCAACCAGTTCCACGTTCATGCCGAGCCGCTTCAGCAGGTCTTCGGTGACGAGGCTCTGGACATGGTTGGTTGGGATGTCGGTCGGCGAAATGATTACGACCTTCTCGCCCTTGTAGCCGCTGTCGCGCAGCAGGGCGCGCGCACGGTCGAAATTGCCCGCTTGCGCCGCAGCGCCGGTGTCGCTCGACAGAGGCGTGCCGCACGGGAAGTGCGACTTGCATTCCCTGTAGTATTCCTTGTTGCCGACGATGGCTTGCAGATAGTCGGCCTGATTGACGGCCATCTGCACGGCTTGGCGAATCTTGAGATTGTCGAAGGGCGGCTGCAGATGGTTGAAGCGCAGCATCGCAACCGAGCCCATCGGGTCGATCTGGGCGACCTCGATGTCGCGGTTGCGCGCGAGTTGGGGCAGCAAGTCGAACAGCGGCTGCTCGTACCAATCGACTTCGCCTTGCGCCAGTGCGGCGGCTGCAACCGCACCGTCCGGAATGATGCGCCATTCGACGCGATCGACCTTGACGACCTTGCCGCCGGCCGCCCACGAGGGCGGTTCGTTGCGCGGCTTGTAGTCGGCGAAGCGTTCGTAGACAGCGCGTTGGCCGGGCACCCATTGGTCGCGCACAAAGCGGAACGGGCCGGAGCCGGTCGCATCTTGGATCGGAGTGGCCGGATCGGTGTTGGCGATCCGCTCCGGCATGATGAACGGCACCTGGCTCGAAAGCTTGCCGAGCGCGTCGATCATCAGCGGGAAGGGCCGCGTCAGGCGAATGGCGAAGGTGAGGTCGTTGACGATATCGTAGCCGGCGACCGCACCCGCCATCGTCTGGCCGAACGAATCGCGCGCCGACCAGCGCCGGATCGACGCGGCCGCATCGGCGCCGCGCACGGGCGTGCCGTCGTGGAACTTCATGCCCTCGCGCAGCGTGAATTCCCAGCGCAGCCCGTCCGGGCTGGTCGACCATTTTTCGACCATTTGCGGCTGGATTTTGAAGTTCGCGTCCGTCGCAAACAAGGTGTCGTAGACGAGATAGCCGTGGTTGCGCACCACGTAACCGGTCGTTGCGACCGGATCGATCGCGGGCAGGTTCGAATGCGGAATGAACCGCAGAACCTTCTGCTGGGCGTTCGCATCGGCTGCGACCCCAACCCCAAGGGCGAGGACGCTGGCGGCAACAATGGTTTTGAGCAGGCTCGACATCGGGAATTCTCCTCGAGGCAAGGGCCGGACATGCGGCGATAGGCTGCGCGGAGCATGCCACAGACTTGTCATGGTTCAAACGATATGTGCGCGGGGGAGCGGGAAAGGGCCGGGATCGAGTGGATAGATCGGTCGGGCCAGCCGGTCGTAGGTCAGCTTGCCGTTGTCGGAGGTCGTAACCCCTTCACCGTCGAGCGTGAAGGTGGCGCGCGCCAAGGGTGCAAAACCAGCCCGATAATGGATGCGCGATTTCAGCAGTAAAAACCGCTGCGCCGTCGGGTCGATGCTGTTCGCGGTGAAGATCCCGACGTCCCACGGTTCGTGGTGCTGGGACACCACGACGATCCGCACCGTGCCGATCTCCAGCACCGCTGTCGGCCCGGTATTGACCTCTACACCTGTGTACATGGGCCCCTCGACGCGCCACCGCCCGTCGGCGAGATGGCGCACACGGCCGGTTACGGTCAGGCTCTTCCCGGCTAGTCCAATCGACGGCATGTCGCTATGGCCGCCGAGCGCGAGCGTCACCTGGGCGCCCAAGCCGGCCTTTGCCATCGCCGCGACAGCGGCAGGATCCCAGACGGTCGCGACGGCGACGTCCTGCAGGTCTTGGCGCAGAACCTCGGCAATCACGGTCATGACGTCCGACGTGCCGCCCGAGCCGACATTGTCGGCATGGTCGAGCAGCACGATAGGGGCCGCATTGACGGCCTTTGCGCGCGCCACGGCCGCCTTTAGCAGTTCGTGGACATGCGTGAATGTGCTGCGTGCGTCCCAGCTTGCGTCGAGCAGGCGCTGTGCGGCGGCGGCCGCGGCGGCGCCGTCGCCATCGGCCACGACGATCGCCGAGTTGCCCGCGATCGGGATGTCGGCCATCGGAAAGCCGCCGAACGCGGTCGCGCACAAAATGTGCGGCTCGCCCTCGAGCGATTTTGCCAAAGCCTGAATGCCCTTCATCGGCATGTCGGCTGTTCCTTGCCGCAGCGTTTGCGAGAGTAGCGGCAGGCGCCCCCACGCCATGACCGGCTTGCAGCGCCCGGCCATTGCGTCGAGCACCACGCGGCCGACTTTCTCGGCAACTTCGTACATGTCGACATGCGGATAGGTCTTGTAGCCGATGAGGGCGGTGCAGTTGCGCACCATCGCGTCGGACAGGTTGGCGTGCAGGTCGCACGTCACGGCGATCGGCAGATCGGGCCGCAAGGCGCGAATGCGCGCGAGCAGCGTGCCTTCGCCGTCGTCGGTGTGTTCGCACACCATGGCGCCGTGCAGATCGAGCATCGCGCCGTCGCAGCCCGCCTCGACAGCGGCCAAAATGGGTGCGACGAGCGCTTCGTAGGTCGCCTCCGTCAGCGGCCCGCTCGGCATCGCTTCGGCCGCGATCGGGGTTGCGATCTCGGCACCGGCCGCGCGCGCGAGCTTCAGATATGCCGCGATCGGCATCGCCGTGTTTTCGTATTTGGCGACGACCTCGTCGCCGTGATGCAGGCTCCACGCCGCAAAGCGGGCGATATCCGTCGCCACGGGCGAAAAAGTGTTGGTCTCGTGTTTGAGCATCGCCAGTACTAGACGCATGTTGGAACCTTTTTGCGCAACCGCCTTATCCGTGCCAGCATAGACCGAGTTGAGGGAGTTTTTCATGGTCGATTTGACGCTGCTGTCGGCGCAGACGCTTGTGGCGGGCTACGCGAGCCGGTCCTTCTCGCCGGTCGAGGTGACGACGGCCTGTCTTGCCAAGATCGAGCGGCTGAACCCGGTCTATAACGCCTTCTGCTTGGTCGATGCCGAGGCCGCGTTGGCGCAAGCGCGTTCGAGTACGGCGCGCTGGCTTGCCGGCACGCAGCACGGCCCCATCGACGGTGTGCCGACTTCGATCAAGGATCTCATCTGGGTCAAAGGCTGGCCGACCTTGCGCGGCTCGAAATTACTCGCTGGCACGCCAGCCGCCGACGCCGATGCGCCCTCGGTCGAACGCCTGCGTGCGGCTGGCGCGGTCTTTCTCGGCAAAACGACCACGCCGGAATTCGGCTGGAAAGGTATTGGCGATTCGCCGCTCACGGGCATTACCCGCAATCCGTGGGACCAGAGCAAAACCGCGGGCGGCTCGTCGGCGGGTGCGGCCGTTGCGGCCGCTTTGGGCATGGGTGCCTTGCATGTGGGCACGGATGGCGGCGGCTCGATCCGCATGCCGGCCGGCTTCTGCGGCATCTTCGGTATCAAGCCGACTTTTGGGCGCGTGCCCGCCTATCCCGCTTCGCCGGTCGGGTTGCTCGCGCATATCGGGCCCATGACGCGCACCGTCGACGATGCCGCTCTAATGATGGCGGCGATGGCCGCGCGCGATTCGCGCGACGTCTATTCGCTGCCCGACGATCCGACGTCTTGGACGGACGTACGCGACAAAGGGCTTGCGGGTTTGCGCATCGGCTTCAGTCCCGCACTTGGCGGTGCGAAGGTCGATGGCGAGATTGCCGCAGCGGTCGCGAAGGCGGCGGCGTTGCTGGCCGACCTTGGTGCGACCGTCGAAATGGCGGAGCCGGGTCTGGGCGACCTGCGCGATGCGTTCTATCGGCTCTGGACGGGCGGCATTTCGCGCGCCTTGCAGGCCTATCCGCCCGCGCGGTGGACTGAATGCGATCCGGGGTTGGTCGCGTCGACCAAAGCGGGGCTCGGGCTGTCGGCGTTCGATTTTCTTGCTGCCGACGCGATGCGCGTGCGCGCGGGCGAGGCGATGGCGAAGTTCCACGAAGCCTACGATCTGCTGCTCACGCCGCAATTGCCGATCACGGCGTTTGCCGCAGGCCAGGATGTCGCCACGCCGGACCAATCCTACTGGATCGACTGGACGCCGTTTACGTACCCCTTCAACATGACGCGTCAGCCTGCCGCGAGCGTGCCGATCGGCCTGCATTCGAACGGGTTGCCGATGGCGTTGCAGCTGGTCGGCCGTCTCTACGAAGACCGCACGGTCCTGCGCGCCGCCTATGCATTCGAACGCGCGCAGCCTTGGCCGCTTCCGGCCTGAACAGTCCCTCGAGAAAAAGGCGATCCCATGTCTGCCCCACTCGGACCGCAATTCCAGGCCGACGGTCTGGTCACGTTCCACAACAGCGACTTTCTCAACAGCCAGCGATTCAAAGCGGCCTACAATTTCGGCATGATGGTCGGCAACGACCGCAAGCTCGATCTGCATATCGAATGGCGCGTCTGGGTCGCCTTATGGGCGGCCGAGCAGGCTCTGTGCGCTGTGGGCGATTTCGTCGAATGCGGTGTGCATACCGGCATTCTTTCAGGCGCCATCGCCGTATGGACCAATTGGCCGACGCAAGCCCCGCGCACGATGTGGCTGCTCGACACGTTCGACGGCATGCCCGAAGACCAGCTTTCGGACGCAGAGAAGAAGCTCGGCCTTGCCGACTACAACCAGACCTATCGCGGCATGGACGATCTCGCGCGCATTCGCCAGAAATTCGAGCCCGTTGCAAACGTGAAAATCGTGCCCGGCCGCGTGCCCGACACGTTGGCGACGGTGACGGCCGAGAAGGTCGCGTATCTGTCGATCGACATGAACATGGCACTGCCCGAGATCGCCGCCGTCACGCATTTCTGGCCGAAATTGTCGCCGGGCGGCGTGATCCTGCTCGACGACTATAATTGGCTGCCGCACGTGAACCAGAAGGCCGCGTTCGACGCGTTCGCCAAAGCGCACGGCGTGCCGATCTTGGGTTTGCCGACGGGCCAGGGCGTGATCGTCAAGCCGCACCGCTAAGGGCGCGTCTCAGCTGCGCAAGAAACGCGACTGCACGATCTCGAGAAACGCTGCCGCCATGCGTACGGCATCAAGTTTGGATTTTGCGGCAAGGCGTTTGGTTTCGTTGGCACGCAATGCCGCCCGTTCGTCGACCGCATGGGCAAGCCGCACGGCTTCGGCGACGAAGGATTCGTCGCTGTCGTGGGCGATGCCTGCACGGCCCGTCGCCGCTTCGAGCCAGCGACCGATGCGGCCGAGGGACGTGGCACCCACGCGGCTCAAGGTCGGCATGCCCATATGTGCCGCCTCGAACAGGGTCGTGCCGCCGGCGACCGGAAACGTGCCGAGCACCACGTCGATATTTTGGTAGCCCGCAAGATAGCGCGGCCAGCCGAAATGGTAGGCGAAGATGAGCCGCTCGGGCGCAATGCCGCATTCACGGAAGCTGTTGCGTACCCGATCGACGACATGCATCTCCAAAAGGTCGCCGTTGCCGAGATAGAGCTTTGCCTCCGGCATCGCATGCAGAACCTTGGCCCACAAAGCGATGCAAGGCTGCGTGATTTTATAGAGATGCGAAAGCGAGCCGAACGTCGTGTAGCCATTGCGCAGCGACGGCGGCGGTCCGGCCTCGGGCAAGGCGAGGCCGTGCTCGACCCAAACTTCCGGCTCGAACACGTAAAGATCGCCCGGCAAACGCGCGACTTTGCCCGGAAACTCCGCATCGAGCGACAGCGGATAGATGCTGTCAGGCCCGATCGCAGCATCGAAACAGGGATCGTGGCTGGGGCCCGACATGTTGAACCAGGTCGCCTGCTTGGCGCCGGGACGGCCAACGACGCAGGCCGGCAGATAGGGAACTAAGGACTCGTCGAGATCGATCAGCAGATCGTAGTCGAGATCGGCGAGCGTCTGGTTCATGCGATGCCAGGCGTCGGGCGAATCGACATTCGCGATCGTGATCTCTTCGATGTCGCGGATCGGCGTTTCGGCCGGCAGGGCTTTGCGCACGATCTCGAGATCTCCCGCGACAAGCGGCAGCAGTTCGATCGACAGCGGCAGTTTGGCGGCTTCGCGCAGGAACGGCAGCAGCAGGCTCATATAATTGCGCATGCCGAACGAGCCGCTGGCCATGCCGATGCGCGGCACAGCACTTTCGCGCCGCACGGCAGGCCGCACCAAAGGTTTGGGCAGATGCCGACGCAGCACGGCGAGTTGCGCTTCCTTGGCGCGCGCAACACTCGAATCGGTCGCGTGCTCGGAATAGAGTTCGATGATCAGGATGAGGCCCGCTACGCGCGTCGGCATGTCGGTGCCGAACGAGAAAGCGCGCAGCGTATCGAGGGCACCGTCCGGATCGCCGAGGCACGACAGCGAAACGGCCGTGTGCAGGCACGTCCAAAGTTTGGTGTTTTCCTCGGTTGCGTGCGCGGCCACATAGCGCATTGTCGCAAGCCCTGCCATGTCGAGCAGCTTGTAGACGGTGCGCAAGATCGCATTCATGAGCTGAACGTCGTCGGGCCGCGCGCGAATGACTTCCAGCAGGATATCGCGATGCGACAGCAGGCTCGCCGGATCGAAGCCGCCCAATGCGGCAAGCAACGCGTCGCGCACGCTCGCGTCGTTTGGTGCGGCAATGAGCTGGCCCGTCAGATGGCGCAGGCCGGAGAGGGCGGCGCGCAGGAAGCGCACGGTGGCGGTGGCGCATTCGCCCGGATTTTCCTGGTAGAGCAGATGGCCCGCCGTGGGGACGCGCTGCACGGCCAAAGCATCGATCTGCAGTGCACGTGCCGTTGCCTCGTCGTCGGGCGTGAAGAGAGCGCCGGGCGATGCCGCACCGAGCCATGCCGTGCGGCCGCCCGACATGATAAGGGTCGGCGCATGCGCTGCCGCTGTCGCGAGCAACGGCCAATAGCCTTGGGGGCTGCCGTCGCCGAGCATGCCTTGCCCCTCGACATAGCCCGTGAAAAACGCGTCCATCGCGACACCGGCTGTTCCGCGCCGCAGATAGTCGCGTGCGGCGCTGAGTGCGGTCGCCGAGACCGGCGGGTCGAGATAGACGGCTGCACGCAAACGGCCTTCGAGGGCCGGCGCGAGTACCATCGCAATGATGGCGCCGATCGACTCGCCAAGCAGGATCGTCTCGCGTCCGCTGAGTACGCTTTGCAGCAAATCCGCCGCGCGCCCAGCAAACGAATTGATGCTTGCCGGTTCGTAGACCGGACTGGCGCCGAAGCCGGGCATGTCTACGATCAGGATATCGTAGTCGTCGCACAGGAGACGGGCAGCCGGCAGCAGCATCTGCGCCGGGCGGAATGAG
>JADCGL010000033.1 GCA_020248985.1 Telmatospirillum sp.
ATGAGCCAGGCGCTGCGCAAGCTCACGGGCTCGATTTCGCGCTCGAACACGCTCGTGATCTTCATCAACCAGATCCGCATGAAGATCGGCGTGATGTTCGGCAACCCCGAAACGACGACGGGCGGCAACGCGCTCAAATTCTACGCGTCCGTGCGTCTCGACATCCGCCGCATCGGCGCGATCAAGGACCGCGAAACGATCGTCGGCAACCAGACGCGCGTCAAGGTGGTCAAGAACAAGATGGCGCCGCCGTTCAAGGTCGTCGAATTCGACATCATGTACGGCGAGGGTGTATCCAAGACGGGCGAGCTCATCGATCTCGGCGTCAAGGCGGGCGTGGTCGAAAAGTCGGGCGCTTGGTTCTCCTACGACGGCACGCGCATCGGCCAGGGCCGCGAAAACGCGCGCACCTACCTCAAGGAACATCCCGAGGCCGCCGCCGCCATCGAGGCTGCGATCCGCGGCAATGCCGGCAACGTCGCCAGTGCCATGATCGCCGAACCCGGCGGCGGGGAAAGCTGATTTCCAACCTCTAAAGCCTGCCCGGACGGGCAAGGGGAGAGTGGCCCCGAACCCGTCCGGTTTCCAAACCCGACCCTTGTCTTCCGATGATGTATTGCCGCCCCGGATCGCCCGTACCGCCCTTAGCGGCGGTCGGCGGGTCTTTCCCGGGCCAAAACGGGTCGGCTGTCGCATAAGCCCGAAGTGCAGCGACCGCCGACCCGTCTTTCGTTTCCCGTCGCTAGACACCCCGCCGCCGCGAAGCTACATCTAGGCCCCTTTTCGAAGAGCCTGGAGCGAGCCTGTCCCGATGACGAGTGCAAGCGACGTCCGCAAGACCTTCCTCGACTATTTCGCCAAGAACGGCCACCAGGTCGTGGCGTCGTCGCCGCTGGTGCCGCGCAACGACCCGACCTTGATGTTCACCAATGCCGGGATGGTGCAGTTCAAGAACGTCTTCACGGGCCAGGAGAAGCGCGGCTACGTGCGCGCGGCGACGTCGCAGAAATGCGTGCGCGCCGGCGGCAAGCACAACGACCTCGAAAATGTCGGCTACACGGCTCGGCACCACACTTTCTTCGAGATGCTCGGCAATTTCTCGTTCGGCGACTATTTCAAGGAACAGGCGATCGAACATGCCTGGACCCTGATCACCAAGGAATACGGATTGCCCAAAGACCGGCTCAGCGTCACCGTCTACCACGACGACGATGCGGCGGCCGGGTTCTGGAAGAAGATCGCGGGCCTGCCCGAAGAGCGCATCATCCGCATCGCGACCTCGGACAATTTCTGGGCCATGGGCGATACAGGCCCGTGCGGCCCGTGCTCGGAAATCTTCTTCGACCACGGCCCCAAAGTCGCGGGCGGCCCGCCAGGCTCTCCCGACGCCGACGGCGACCGCTTCATCGAAATCTGGAATCTCGTTTTCATGCAGTTCGAGCAGATTTCGGCGACCGAGCGCGTCTCGCTGCCGAAGCCGTCGATCGACACCGGCATGGGGCTCGAGCGCATCACGGCCGTGCTGCAGGGCAAGCACGACAATTACGACATCGATCTCATGCGCCGTATCATACTTGCTTCGGCCGACGCCTCGGGCGTGGCGGCCGACGGGCCGCATGCGGTCTCGCATCGCGTGATCGCCGACCATCTGCGTTCGGCCTGCTTCCTGATCGCGGACGGCGTTCTGCCATCCAACGAAGGCCGCGGCTACGTGCTGCGCCGGATCATGCGCCGCGCCATGCGCCATGCGCACATCATCGGCTGCAAGGAGCCGCTGATGCACCGGCTCGTGGCGACCCTCGTCGATGCGATGGGCCAAGCCTATCCCGAGCTCGTGCGCGCAAGTGCCCTTGCGAGCGAGACGCTGAAGCTCGAAGAAACGCGCTTCAAGCAGATGCTCGAGCGCGGCCTACGCCTGCTCGACGAGTCCGCTTCGTCGCTCGGCAAGGGCGACCGTCTGGCGGGCGACGTCGCCTTCAAGCTCTACGACACCTACGGCTTCCCGCTCGACCTCACGCAGGACGTGCTGCGCGGCCGCGGTGTGGGCGTGGACACAGACGGCTTTGCCGCATCCATGGAAGCGGCAAAAGCCGAGGCGCGCAAAAGCTGGGCAGGCTCGGGCGAAGTTACGGGCGAGCGCGTTTGGTTCGAACTGCGCGAGAAGGTCGGTGCAAGCGAGTTCCTCGGCTACGACACCGAGGCCGCCGAAGGCAAGATCGTGGCCCTCGTCGTGGACGGCAAGGAAGTCGATGCCGCCAAGCAGGGTGACGCCGTGTGGCTGGTCGCCAACCAAACGCCGTTCTACGGCGAGTCTGGCGGCCAGACGGGCGATGCCGGCGCGATCTTCACGGCAGGCGGGGCTGAGATCGCGATCGAAGATGTGCAAAAAATGGCCGGCGATTTGTTTGCGCATATCGGCCGCGTCGCCAAGGGCAGCGTCAAGGTCGGCGACTTCGCCGAGCTGCGCGTCGACAGTGCACGCCGCGACCGCACGCGCGCCAACCATTCGGCCACGCATTTGCTGCACGAAGCGCTGCGCCGCCGCTTGGGCGACCACGTCACGCAGAAGGGCTCGCTCGTGTCGCCCGACCGGCTGCGCTTCGATATTTCGCAGCCCACGCCGCTCTCGGCCGACGACATTGCGGCAGTCGAGGACGATGTCAATCGCCGCATTCTCGAAAACCAGGACGTTGCCACGCGTCTGATGACGCCCGATGCGGCGGTCGAGGCGGGTGCGCTTGCGCTGTTCGGCGAGAAATACGGCGAGGAAGTGCGCGTCGTCTCGATGGGCTATGCGCGCGGCAATGCCGAGGAAAAACCGTTTTCGACCGAATTATGCGGCGGCACGCATGTGCGGCGCACGGGCGATATCGGCCTCTTCAAGATCGTCTCGGAAGGTGCGGTTGCCGCCGGCGTGCGGCGTATCGAGGCCGTCACGGGCGAGGGTGCCCGCGCGTATCTCGGCGAGCAAACACGCCTGTTGGCCGATGCCGCCAGCATTGCCAAGACTGTCCCGGCTGACGTGCCCGCGCGTTTGGCGGCGTTGCTCGAAGAGCGCCGCAAGCTTGAGCGCGAATTGGCCGATGCGCGCCGCGCATTGGCCGTTGGTGGTGGTGGCACTTCGGCAGGCGGCGGGGCCGAGCAGGTCGGCAGCCTCAAATACGCCGCGCGCAAGCTCGACAACACGCCCGCGCGCGAACTCAAAGCCACGGCCGACGAGCTCAAAAAGCAGATCGGTTCGGGCGTGGTGGCCCTCGTGTCGGTCGAAGACGGCAAGGCTTCGCTCGTCGTTGCTGTCACGGACGATGCAGTCGCCAAAATAAGTGCGGTCGACCTCGTGCGCATTGGCGTGGCCGAGCTCGGCGGCAAGGGCGGGGGCGGGCGCCCGGATATGGCGCAAGGCGGCGGGCCCGACTGTGCCAAGGCCGATGCGGCGCTGGCCGCCATCAAGGCAGCGGTCGCGGCGAAGGCTTAAATCAAGCGCGCCGGACGATCTTGGCGCGCTTGGACGAGATCAGGCCCGAATTGATGCCGCCCCACGAGAGTTCGCCGCTCAAGCGGCCGAACTCGATTTTGGGGCAGCGATCCATCACGACTTTGAGGCCGGCAGCTTCCGCTTTGGCGGCGGCCGCATCGTTGCGCACGCCCAATTGCAGCCACAGCACTTTGGCGCCGATCGCGATCGCCTCGTCGGCGATGGGGCCGACATGTTCGGACGCGCGGAACACGTCCACCATATCGACGGGTACTTCGATGTCTTTGAGCGATGCGCGCACGGTCTCGCCGAGCAAATCCTGGCCCGCCGAAGCCGGGTTGACCGGGATCACGCGATAGCCTTTGAGCTGCAGATATTTCATCGCGAAATAGCTCGGCCGCGTCCAGTTGGTGCTGGCCCCCACCATCGCGATGGTTTTTGTTTCGCGCAGGATCTGGCGGATGAAGCCGTTGTCGTAGTCGAGCGGTTCCATGGTCACTTTCCCTGCCAAACGGGTTGGCGTTTTTCGATGAAGGCGTCGATGCCTTCTTCGGCGTCGCGCGCCAGCATGTTGCGCGTCATGGTTTGGCTTGCATAGGCGTAGGCTTGGTCGAGCGACATTTCGGCTTGCGCGTAGAACGCCTCTTTGCCGAGCGCGAGCACGTAAGGCGATTTGGACGCGATCTGTGCGGCAAGCGCATCGGTCGCGGCCACGAGTTCGCCTGCGGGCACGACGCGATTGACGAGGCCGAGCGATTTGGCCGTTGCGGCATCGACGAGATCGCCCGTCAGCAGCATCTCCATCGCGGCCTTGCGGCCAACCGCGCGCGACAGGGCGACCATGGGTGTGGAGCAGAAGAGGCCAATATTGACGCCCGGTGTGGCAAAGCGCGCGTCCGATGCCGCAACGGCGAGATCGCAACTCGCCACAAGCTGGCAGCCTGCGGCCGTGGCCACGCCATGCACACGCGCGATCACGGGCTTGGGCAGGCGCACGATCGCCGTCATCAGGCGCGAGCATTGCGCGAACAGAGCTTCGTAATTCTGCCGCCCCGGATTGGCGCGGATTTCCTTGAGATCGTGGCCAGCACAGAAGACCGGCCCTGCGGCTGCGAGGATCACGGCCTTGACGTTCGCGTCGTTGCGAATATCCGCCAGAGCCGCCTCGAGCGCGGTCATCAGCCCGAGCGACAGCGCGTTGCGCGCGGCCGGGCGATTGAGCGTCAGGGTCGCGACATGATCGCGATCTTCGCGCAGCAGGATCGGCGCTGGCGGAACAGGCGAGGGGTTGCGTGTCGGGTCCATCGTCGGGCACTTTGCTTCGGTTCGCCGCTGCAAGCAAGGACGCGCCATGAGCCGCATCACCAAAGCCGAGATCGCCGACATCGTCGCCAAAGCGCTGCCCTTCGCCGAAATGCTTGGACCCGAAATCGAGAAGCTCAAGGCGGGCGAGGCCATCGTGCGCATGCCGTTCAAGCCCGATTTCATCCGGCCGGGCGGCACCATTTCGGGGCCTGCAATGATGGGGCTTGCCGATTTCACGATGTATGTCGTGGTGATGAGTTTGGTGGGCCGGGTCGAACTCGCGGTCACGACCAATCTCAACATCAATTTCCTGCGCAAACCCGCCCAGAAAGACATGCTGGCGCACGGGCGTATCCTCAAACTCGGCAAGCGTTTGGCCGTGCTCGAAGTGTCGTTGACGTCGGATGGTTCGGACGAACCGGTGGCACATGTCACGGGCACCTATTCGATTCCGCCGAAAACGGATGAATAGCGCTCTAGAACATCGACTTAGGGCGCGGTATCATAATACGTATATCTCAATCCCATTGAATTATATGGGGTTTTAGGCGTTGACTTGGGGCCCCCGAAAACAGATATTCGCGCGCCTTCGGTCCGGTGGGCTCAAGACCCGTCGGACCAGACGAATTCGAACCCGAAAGAAACGAGCCAATCCATGTCGACCCCCAATTTGACGGTGGCAGAGGCAAAAGACAGCAAGAAGTGGATCCTGATCGATGCCGAAGGCGTCGTGCTGGGTCGCCTTGCGTCGTTTGTCGCGATGCGCCTTAAGGGCAAACACAAGACGAGCTTCTCGCCGCATCTGGATGCGGGCGATTTCGTCGTCGTCGTGAATGCCGAGAAGATCCGCATGACGGGTCGCAAGATGGAAAACGAAGTTTTCTATTGGCACACCGGCCATCCGGGCGGTGTGAAGGAAATCACGCCGAAGGCAACGCTCGCCGGCAAGCATCCCGAGCGCCTGCTCGAGCGTGCGGTCGAGCGCATGATGAAGAAGGACAGCCCGCTCGCGCGCCGTCAGATGACGCATCTCAAGATCTACGCCGGTGCGGCACACCCGCACGAAGCCCAGAACCCGACGAAGGTCGATTTTGCGGCGATGAATCCGAAGAACAAGAGGAGCGCCTAAGCATGGCTGAACCCCGTACGGAACGCAGCGAAAAGCCGAAGGCGAAGCCCGCCGGCCGCACGCTCGCCGATCTGTCGATGGCGGCTGCTTCGGCTGCCGTTCAGACGACCGCGACCGTCGCCGCCCCCGAGCGCGACAAGTTCGGCCGCTCCTACGCCACCGGCAAGCGCAAGAATGCCGTCGCGCGCGTCTGGATCAAGGCCGGCACCGGCAAGATGATCGTCAACGGCAAGGACCTCAACGCGTATTTCGCGCGTCCGGCCCTGCGCATGATGATCAACCAGCCCTTCTCGGTCGCAGCCCGCGTCGGCACGTTCGACATTTGGTGCACGGTTGCCGGCGGCGGCCTGTCGGGCCAGGCAGGTGCGGTGCGTCATGGCATTTCGAAGGCCATGACCTACTACGAACCGGAACTGCGTCCGGCGCTGAAGCATGCGGGCTTCCTCACGCGCGACAGCCGCGTGGTCGAGCGCAAGAAGTACGGCCGCCACAAAGCGCGCCGCAGCCATCAGTTCTCGAAGCGCTGATCGAGACTTCCCATCGCCGCTCCGGCGGCGGAAGGACGAGAAGGGCGCCCCATCGGGCGCCCTTTTTTGTTTGAGGGTTCGACATGTCGAAGATTGCGATTGTTCCGTTCGATGCCGCCGACCGCGATGCGGTGGCGCGCCTTGTCGTCGCAATCCAACGCGACGAGTTCGGCGTGCCGATCACCTACGAACAGCAGCCGGATCTGCAGGATCCGATCGCGTTCTTCTGTCGCGACGGCGGCGGCTTCTGGACCGCGAAGACCGCAGCGGGCGACATTGTCGGCACGATCGGGCTGACCGTGTTCGCGCCCGGCCAGGGGGCTTTGCGCAAGATGTTCGTGCATGCCGATTATCGCGGCCGCGCACAGGGCGTCGCCCAGACCTTGCTCGACACGCTGCTGTCACATGCGCGTGCCACAAATCTCGCAAGTGTGTGGCTCGGCACGACCGAATTCTTCAAGGCGGCACATCGCTTCTACGCCAAGAACGGTTTCACCTTCGTCGAGGCCACGCGAATGCCGCCGGACTTTCCGCGCATGGCGCTCGATACGCGGTTTTTCAGAATCGAGCTTTGAGCTAGACTAGTCGGGCAAGGGAGTGCGTTTCATGGACAGTGCGACATTGACGCGGACCATCTTCATCGACGGCGAAGCCGGCACCACCGGCCTTGGCATCGCCCAGCGTTTGGCGACCCTCGGCGGCGTCGCCGTGAAAAGCATTGCGCCCGAGAAGCGCAAGGATGCCGATGCGCGCCGCGCCATGATGGCGTCGGTAGATCTCGTCGTGCTGTGCCTGCCCGACGATGCGGCCAAAGAATCCGTGGCCCTTGCCGACTCGCTGGGTGCGAAGTCGCCGAAGATCGTCGATGCGAGCACGGCCTATCGCGTCGATCCCAATTGGATCTACGGCTTTGCCGAAATGGCGTCGGGCCACGAGGCCGCCATCCGCAACGCCACGCGCGTGTCCAACCCCGGCTGCTATCCGACCGGCGGCATCGCACTTCTGCGCCCGCTCGTCGATGCGGGCCTGCTGCCCGCCGACTTCCCTGTCAACGTCAATGCCGTCAGCGGCTATTCGGGCGGCGGCAAATCGATGATCGCGGCCTACGAGGCCAAGACCGCCCCCGACTTTGAGCTCTACGGGCTTGGGCTCGGCCACAAACATGTGCCCGAATTGCAGAAATATTCGAAGTTGGCCACGCGGCCGATCTTCGTGCCGTCGGTCGGCAATTTCCGCCAGGGCATGCTGGTGAGCGTGCCGCTGCATCTCGATGCGTTGCCGGGCAAGCCCAAGGCGGTCGATCTGCAAGCGGCGCTTGAGCAGCGTTATGCCGGCAGCAAGCTCGTGTCGGTGCAGCCGGCGGAAGCCAGCGGCAAGATCGAGCCGCAAGCGCTCAACGACAGCGACCGGCTGGAGCTGCGCGTATTCGCCAACGAAACGCATCGCCAAGCCGTCCTCGTGGCGCGGCTCGACAATCTCGGCAAGGGGGCCTCGGGGGCGGCCGTGCAGAACATCAAGCTGATGCTCGGCCTCGAATGATCAAGCGCTATCGCGACTGGACGCCGAAGATCGACCCTGCGGCGTTCGTGGCAGAAAACGCCGTCGCGATCGGCAATGTCGAGATCGGGGCGGGCAGCGGCATTTGGTACAATGTCGTATTGCGCGGCGACGTGCACGAGATCCGCATCGGCTCGGACACCAACATCCAGGACGGCACGATCGTCCATTGCACGCGCGGCAAGTTCGGCACCTATATCGGTTCGCGCGTGACGGTCGGGCACATGGCCGTGTTGCATGGCTGCACGATCGAAGACGATTCGTTCGTCGGCATGAAGGCCTGCGTGATGGACGGGGCCGTCGTCGAAAGCGGGGCGATGGTCGCCGCCGGTGCCCTCGTCACGCCCGGCAAACGCGTGAAGAAGGGCGAACTGTGGTCGGGCAGCCCCGCCAAATTGATGCGGCCTTTGAGCCCCGAAGAAGTCGCCTTTTTCGGCACCTCGGCCCGCCACTATGCTGCGATGGCGGCCGAGTACAGAGATGCTCAGTAGCGTTCTTCGGCGAGGCGTTTGAGGATTTCGTCGATCGCGGCGAGCGCTTTGTCGGTAAGCGGGGTGACACTCGTGTTGGCGCTGTCGACCTCGCGCGCCATGCGCTCCCAGTCGGGCAGCGACTGCGCGAGCTGGCCCAGCGACTGGCCCAGCAGCATCGTTTCGTCTTCGAGACCCAGCGAGCAGGTGACCCAGGCCGACGAGGCGTCGCCCTCGCGCGTGCGGATGGCGAGGCACCGCGGGCCCTGTTCGGACACGTAGCGGGCAGACTGCACGGCCGCCGTCAGCACTTGGTCGGTGGCGCGCCACCAATCTGCGGTGTAGGCGGGGCCGAATTGTTTTTCGACGAGCGACGTGGCGACGTCGCTTTTGAGCCGGGCGAGGGCGTCGGCGAGATCGCCTTGCACGAGCGGGGCGACTTGCGCCCCGGCCGCTGCGGCATGCGCAACGCATGCGGCAACGGCCAGGGCGGCAAGGCGGATCATGCGGCTTTGCGCAGGCTCGGCAGAACGCATTCGGCGATCTGCACCGCGTTGAGGGCCGCCCCTTTGAGGAGCTGGTCGCCGACGCAGAAGAAGTCGAGCCCGTTGGCGCCGAACACGAGACTTTCGCGGATGCGGCCGACTTCCACGTCGTCGCTACCCGTGGCGGTAAGCGGCATCGGGTAGAGCTTGTTGGCCGGATCGTCGACGAGTTTGACGCCCGGCGCATGCTTCAGCACTTCGCGCGCCGCCGCCGGCGTGACCGGCTTCAGCGTTTCGATGGTCACGGCCTCGGAATGCGCGCGCAAAGTCGGGATCCGCACGGCCGTGCAGCTCACCAGCAGCTCGGGCAGGCCCATGATCTTGCGGCTTTCCCACACGACCTTCATTTCTTCCTTGGTGTAGCCGTTGGGCTGGAAGACGTCGATATGCGGGATCACGTTGAAGGGCAGCGGGTGCGCGAACACTTTGTTCTCGGCCTTGCTGCCGGCAGCCCAGCTGCGCAAACCGTCTTCGAGTTCGCCCATGCCTTCGGCGCCGGCACCCGACGCGGCCTGGTAGGTGGACACGATCACGCGCTTGAGGCCGAAGGCCTGGTGCAGCGGATAGAGCGCCATCACGAGCACGGCGGTCGTGCAGTTCGGATTGGCGATCAGGAGATGGCCCTTGGCGGCAGCCGCATTGATCTCCGGCACCACGAGCGGGATCGCATCGTCGTAGCGAAACGCCGACGAGTTGTCGATCACGATCGAGCCCTGCGCCGCGATCTTCGGCGCGAATTCCTTGGCGAATTCGCCCGAGACGGCCATCAGCACGAAATCCACGCCCTTCACGGCGTCGAGTGAGAATTCTTCGATCGTTTTTTCGCCGTAGGGCGTCGTGACTTTTTTGGAGGCCGAGCGCGCCGAGGCAAGAAGTTTCAACGTCGCAACCGGGAAACGCCGGTTGTGAAGAACCTTCACCATCTCGATACCGACGGCGCCGGTGGCGCCGACGATGGCGACCGAATGGCCGCGTGCGTCGCTCATAGTCCTGTGCTCCTCTTTGAACAAAACGGGCGGCTTTTATAGGGCATTTTGCGCCAAAATGCCAGACCGAGCGCAGTACTTCGGGCTGTCATTTAAGTTCGAGCTTCATGCCCTCGTGGCTCGCCGCGAACCCGAGCGATGAATAGAAGCGCTGCGCGTCGAGGCGGCTTTTGTCGGTCGTCAATTGCACGGTGCCGCACCCGCGACGCCGGCATTCGGCGATCGCCCATTCGATCATCTTGCGCCCGAGGCCGCCGCCGCGATGGTCCGCCGAAATGCGCACGCTCTCGATCTGGCCGCGCCACATGCCGATCTTCGAGAGGCCGGGGATGAACGAAATCTGGAGACATCCCACAATCGCCCCTGCGCGCTCGGCAACGGCAAGGAACTGATTGCCGTCGGCGTCTATTGCGGCAAAGGCGGCGGCATATTTGGGATTGGGCGGCTCGCGAATGTCTTCGCGCGTGCGGCCGAGCACGTCGTCGCCAAGCAGTTTTACGATTGCGGGCACATCGGCGCTCGTGGCGCGGCGGAAGATCGTCTCGGTCATCCCGGCGTTAGAGCATGGTTGGCGCGACAGGGCTAGACGTTTGCGACGCGAACCAGCGTCGCCGGCCGATGCCCTTGGCGTAACAAAAAGTTGTCGCGCTGGCCCCACCAATCGGCAATGACGCCGGCATAGACCTGGCGGAAATCGATCGTGGGTTTGAGGTCGCCCTCGTCGAGATCGGCGAGGTTGGGCACGGGGCCCTTGAAGCCGCCATCGACCGCGCCGCCAAGCACGAACAAGGGTGCAGCCGTGCCGTGGTCGGTGCCGCGCGACAGGTTTTCGCCGACCCGGCGGCCGAATTCCGAATAGGTCATCACCAGCGTGTCGTTCCAGCGCCCGAGTTCCTGCATCGAGCTGCGGAAGGCAGCAAGCGCGTTGGCGAGATTGGCGAGCAGGCGGGCATGGCGCGGGCGCTGGTCGGCATGCGTGTCGAAGCCGCTCAGCGTGACTTTCCACACCGGGATGTCGACGCCGTCCGCGATGAGGTCGGCGGCAATGGCAAGGCTGCGCGCCAACGGATCGCCGCCAAAGCGGCGGTTGAAACGTTCGCGGCCCGTGAGTTTGCGCCGCACCGCTTCGGCCGCGGCAACCGCCTCGTTCTGTGTGCGCACGAGATGGCGCAAGGCGGGTGTCACGTCGTTGCGGGCCGCGAGGCTCTGCATGCTCTCGGCCTGTGCCAAAAACTGGCGCGGTTCGCGCATCGTCACGAGCCGCGTGTCGGGCCCGGCGAGCGGGCCGATATTGCCGACACCCAACACGATCGCGTCGGCGTCGGCATTGCGCTTCGAGAATTCCGGATGGCCGCGCAGCGCCTGCGTGACCCAACCTTCGTCGCCGTAGCGGTCGCTGGCCGTGGCCTGATCCCAAATCTCGATCGAGCGGAAATGCGAGCGGTTGGGCCTCGGATAGCCGACCGAATGAAAGACCGAAAACTCGCCGCGCTCGAGCGGATCGACCAACGGCTTCAGGGCCGGATGGAAGGCGACATCGTTTTGAACGTCGAGCGCCTCTTGTGCTTCGATGGCAAGGCCCGCGCGCAGGCGACGGTAATTGGCGTCGGCTATCGGGATGATCGTGTTGAGCCCGTCATTGCCGCCTTGCAGTTCGACCAGCACGAGGATGCGATTGCGCACCGGCCCCGCAAGTCCCGTCGAACGCGGGACGCGCGGGCGTGCCGCGATCGGTGGCGCGACGGCGGCGTTTTGCGGACCCGTACAGGCGGCAAGCAAACTGCCCGAGGCGGCGACGAGGAAGCGGCGGCGATCCATGGGCGGCCCTCACATCAGCTGGTAGGCGGGATCGAACAGAAGACTGCGCAGGCGGCTTTCCGCATCGCCGTCGGCGCCGCGCCCGACCGGCGGCAGCGGCATCAGCGAATGCCAGGTGCGGCCGGGCGTTTGCCAATCCGCGGGGAGCGAGGTGAGCCACGCTTCGGCCGACAGATTCACCTTGCGGTCGATGCCGGCGGTTGGATCGGCCGGGCGCCGGCTGGAAGCCATCGTATTCGGCGCCATCATGCCGGGTGCCATCATATTGCCGTTCATCGCCTCGGCATCCATGCCGACCGGGCGGCCTTTTCCGGCAGCTTTGAGGGCGGCGATGTCGAGCGTCAGCGTGGCGTTGCAGTAGAGATCGCCGGGGCGCTGGTTGCGGCAGTTGGGGTTCGACGTTTCTTGTCGGCCTTCGCGGGCGGGATAGACGCGGCCCTCGACCTCGATCCATTCGACGAACAGATTGCGGTCGCCGCGTTTGACGCCGTTGGCGTCGGCAGGGGCAGCGGCATCGTTGTCGAACGCGATGCTGATCGCGGCAACGGGCCGGTCGACCGGGAACGACAGCACGCGCCAGACCCAGTCGTTGCGGTCGGGCAGATTGCCGAATTTGGCGCTGTCGGTCGCAAACTCGATATCGCGTGCGGCGACCACGTGGTCGCCGTTGATCTTGACGACCATACGCGGCGCACCGCGATAGGCATCGCCCGCCACACGCAGGCTGATCGTCTTCGCGCCGTCGGCCGGGCGGGCGGGAACGAGGCCGCGCGTGTCGAGCAGGCGGCCCAGAATGTCGTAGCGCGCCACGAGGCTTGCAGGCGTGATCCACAGCGATCCGCCGGGCCAGCCTTTGACGTTGGGCGGCTCGAACAGATCCTGGCCGAGGCGCCTTCCATGCACGGGCAGGGCCTGCAGATCGACGACCGGCAAGCCCAAATCGCGATAGGCGCCGACGATCATCGCGACCGGCGATTTGATCAGATTGCCGCGATTGGCTGGCGCCCAGAATGCATCCGACAGGAGCAACTGCCGCAGGCCCGGCTTGATCTGGTAGCCGCTGCCGCGGATCGCATCGGCGACCGCCGCGATCTCGGCAGCCGGCGGGGCTTCGCTCGACACGAATTCGCGCCACAGCTTTTCTGCGACGAATTCGGCCGTGCGCTTCTGCGCCAGCAGAATGCGCGCGACGTCGTCGCCGTCGTCGGCGCGAACGCCGAAGATGCGTTTGCTGCTTTCGTCGTGCATGCCTTGCACGAATCGATAGCCGAAATCGGTCGTGCGCTCGAGCGTGCGGCCGGTGAGGGCGCGGGCCGTTTCCTTGATGTCGGCCTCGGCATAGTGGCCTTCGCCGAGCGTGAACAGCTCGAGCAGCTCGCGGGCCAGATTCTCGTTGGGCCGGCCTTTGCGGTTGGTGTGGTTGTCGAGATAGCGCAGCATGATCGGATCGCGGAGGATCTCGCGCAACAGGGCCTCGAAGCTGCCCGTCGCTTCGCGCCGGAACAGCGCATGCTGGTTCCAGATGCGGTGCACGTTGAAACCCACGCCGTCGAAATTCGAGACGAAATGGTTGTGCCAGAACAGCGCCATGCGCTCGGTGAGCGGCGACGGCGTGGCGATCATTTCGGCGTACCACCAAGCCTTCAAAGTCTGAAGCTCGTCGCGGCGGGCTTGGATGAAGGGCTGGCGCTCCTCCTCGCGCATGTCCGGAAAATCGCGATAGCGCGGCCAGGCTTCGGCCAAGAACGCCGGCGGCGGCAGCGTCGGCGCCTTGCGCGTTTCGGCGAGCAGAAGATCCACGGCCGCCGCCCGATCGAGGGGGCCAAGCTTCGCCAATTCGGCGGGCGACGCGCCGAAACCCGTGCGCTGCAAGAGATGGCGCGCCTCGTCGAGCGGCAGGGCGGAAGCGGGCAGACTCAATGCGGCCGCGAGTGTGGCGGCGATACACATTTTTGCCCAAAACTTCGCCATCCGAATCCTCCAACGAAAACCCCGCCGGTTAAGGCGGGGCGGTACGCAAGACAACGAACGTAGATTCGATTCTATTCTACGCTATTGCGCCTTCACTTTCACATAGCTTCCGGGGGCCGCTTCGATCACGGCGAGTTTGCCGTCGCCGGGCGTGCGGGCGGGCACCATCTCGCCGGCATAGGTCTTTGCCCATTCGTCCCACAACGGCCACCAGGAACCCGGTTTCTGGGTCGCCGTCTCGAGCCACTGCTCGGGTTTGCGCGGCAGCTGGTCGTTGACCCAGTGGCAGTATTTGTTTGCCGCCGGCGGATTGACCACGCCCGCAATATGGCCCGAGGCGGCCAGGCAGAAAGTCGTCGGGCCGGCATAGAGCTGGGTTGCGGCGTAGGTCGATTTCCAGGGCGCAATATGGTCTTCGCGCGTCGACAGGATGAAGACCGGCACGTCGATCTTGGTGAGATCGATCTTGGTGCCGAGCAGCTTCACCTTGCCGCGCGACAGCCGGTTCTCTTGGTACATCTGCCGCAGATAGAAGGAATGCATCGCGGCCGGCATGCGCGTGGAGTCCGCGTTCCAGTAGAGCAGATCGAACGGGAAGGGCTCTTTGCCCATCAGATAATTGTTCACCACGAACGACCAGATGAGGTCGTTGGCGCGCAGCATGTTGAAGGTCGTGGCCATGTCCGAGCCTTCGAGATAGCCGCGCTCGTGCATCTTCTCTTCGAGGGCCGCCAGCTGTTCCTCGTCGATGAAGACCGACAATTCGCCGGCCTCTTCGAAATCGACCATCGTCGTGAAGAAGGTCGCCGAGGCGATGCGCTTGTCGTTCTTGACGGCCATGTAGGCGAGGGCCGAAGCCGTCAGCGTGCCGCCGAGGCAATAGCCGATGATGTTCACGAGCCGCTCGCCCGTCGCCGCTTCGATCGCGTCGAGGGCCGCGAGGGGCCCATGCGTCATGTAGTCGGCGAAGGTGGCGTCGGCCAATTCGGAGTCCGGATTGACCCACGAAATCACGAACACCGTGTGGCCCTGGGCCACCGCCCATTTGATGAACGAGTTTTTTTCGCGCAGATCGAGGATGTAGAATTTGTTGATCCAGGGCGGCACGATCAGCAGCGGAGTCTTCACCACCTCCGTCGTCGTCGGCTTGTACTGCAGCAACTGCATCAGGTCGTTCTGGAACACGACCGAGCCCGGCGTCACGGCGATGTTCTCGCCGACCTTGAAGGCCGCCATGTCGGTCATGCGGATCTGCAGCTTGCCTTTGCCGCGCTCGAGGTCGCCGAGCAGGTTCGACAGGCCCTTGACGAGATTTTCCCCGCCCGTTTCGAGCGTCTCGCGCAAGACCTCGGGATTGGTCATCGCGAAATTGGACGGCGCCATCGCATCGACGAATTGGCGGGTGTAGAAATCGACTTTGCGCGCCGTTTTGTCGTCGAGCCCTTCGACCTCGCGCACCGTGCCCTGCAGCCAGCGTGCCGACAGCAGGTACGATTGCTTGATGAAGTCGAAGACGTAGTTTTCGTCCCACAACGCGTCTTTGAAGCGGCGGTCTTCGGTCGTCGGCTGCACGACGGGCTGCGAGGTTTCGCCGAGCATCTTGCGCGTCGTCGACTGCCACAGCGACATGTAGTCCTGCCACAGCGAGAATTGCGCCTGCATGAGCTTGGCGGGGTTGGCCATCATGCGCGCGGTCATGTCGAAAAACGCCTGGCCCAGATTGAGCGGATCGGGATTGCCGAACTGCACCGGCGTCTGGCGCTGCAGAAATTCGGCGACCAGATTTTGGCTTTGCTCGGCAATGTGCGCCATCATGCGCGACATTTCGACCGGGTCGGGCAGTTTGACGTCGCGATCCGGCTTGTCGGCCATTGTGTGTTCTCTCCTTGGCGGCGAATTCGAACTCGATTATAACGGGTTCGATGACGTTTTTGTCGAAGTCTCGCATCTCCTTGATTGGATTTTGTTTTCTGGCCCTCGGCGGATGCACCGAGCAGGGGCCGGACCGCGCCGTCTGGCAGGCCACGAAAGATGCTGCCAATGCCGTCGGCAGCGTCTTTGTCGACGACAAGCCCAAACCGGCTTCCGTCGATGCGCCGGATCCCGGCGACACGCCCTATCCGAACCTCGCTGTGGTACCCCGCCGCCCGGCCCGGCCCGATGCGCAGACGCTGCAGTCCGAGCAGGCGGCCCTTGTTGGCCAGCGCCAGGCCTCGCAGAATTTCGACACCCAGCTGCGCGCGATCGACCCGGTTCTGAACCCGACCAGCCGCCCGCCCGAGCCGCCGGCGATCGCGGCTGCGCTCGCGCCCGTCGGCGCCCCGCCGGTTGGGCCTGCCTCGGCGCCGCCAACTCCCGTTGCATCGGCACCGATCGCCGTGCCGCCGGTGGCCGCTTCCGCACCGCAAGCCGCTTCCCTGCCGCCCTTCGTGCCGCCGGTTTTGGCGCCGGCGACGGTTCCGGCTGCTGCGCCCGTGCCGACCCCGGCCGTACCGCGACCGGCGGCACCGCCAGCCGCTGCCCGCGCAACCCCCAACACGGCGTGGCTGGTGGGCGAAGTCACGTTTGCCGACGGCTCGCCGCTTTTGAGCGCCGATGCCCGCGCCACGCTGCGCGCGGCGGTGGTGGCGGCCAACGAGCAGGGCGGGGCGGTGCGCGTCTCCCCGGTCGCCGGCGGGCTTGCAGGCCCGAACGATGCTGCTTTGGCGCCGCGCCGCATGGCGGCTGTGGCGGGTGAGCTGGAATCGCTCGGGCTCGACCGGGATAAAATCCGCATCGACGCTGGCAGTTTCCGCAACGCACGGGTTGCCGTCGAGTTCTGATCCGCGCCGCCAACGCGACAGGAATGCGATTCCAGCGCAACATCGATGCGCCTTTGGCGCAACATGGACGCGACATCCACGCGACATTTTTCTGAGGTTTGTCGTTTAGTGTATTGTTTTTAAAACTTTCTGTTTTCTGCTGCGCGACATTTCTGGCGAATTCCGCGGGTGCAATACACAGCTCCCACGTCGTCGCCCTTGCCCGGCGGCCGCAAAAATCTTCTTCACCATGTCAAACAGCGTTAACAGAGACATTCTATCAGTAAATTAACCTAATTAGTATAACTATCATTATTTGAGATCGAAATCTTGATCGAAGCACCCCCCATCGCGCGGGTGGCTGAGCATAGGGGGCGCTCGTTGGCCCACGGGCCGCGTGCCGCCATGTGAACGGGTGTTTTTCCTGATCTCAAGCGCTCTGGATCGACAACCTTTTGGCAAAATGGACGAGGTTGCCGTTGGCGAACGGCTCTTCGCTTTCGATCGCGTAGCCGTGCCTCAGATACCATTCGACGTTTTCGGCCATGCGGCTGTGGGTATAGAGGCGGATGGACGGGATTTTCAGTTCGCACGCAATCTGTTCGGCGCGCTCAAGGATTCTGTTTCCCAGCCCCAACCCTTGGACATCTGGGCGCACGGCAATGTTCTCGATCAGCATATGTGCGTCGTGGGCGACGAGTTCGACGGCGGCGACGGTCCTGCCGTCCATTTCGACGAACTCGACCAAGTGCGCGCGCACGGCGGCGTCATGGTCGGCGAGCATCGGGCGCGGCTCGCGTCCCAGGGGCGCGACCCACTTGGCATATGCGATGTGCGTGATTTCGCGCAGCAGCGCGCCGTCGTCGATTCGGGCCCGTCGAAAGGCAAGAACCATGTGAGTCGCTGCTTCCAGAGTTTGCCGTTGCTGCGCCATTCAAAATAGCACCCCGAAATTGTGCGAGCAAATGGCAAGGGGACGCTCCGGCATAGCCGACGGTGCGGCGTGCGCACCAAATTGAATCGGGCGCATTGCAATGCCTGAAATGCAGTGCTCCTTAAACTCATTTCCAAAACGGGGTTCTCGGATAGACTGCTGGTCGTCATGAAGTGGATAAACCTGAAGATTGGTCGCGATGGCGACCGCGTCGCGCGTCGCCGCGGCGGCCGCTCCGTGTTGCGGCGTGTGGGGGTTGTGCTCGCGATCCTGCTCGCAGGGCCCTTTGCCGTGTTCGTCTCGGGCACCACGCAGGGGCAGGATTGGCGCACGGCGAGCCGGGCCAGCATGGGCATTGCCCCGCTCGCACACGAGACGCCGCAGGCGATGGTGCAGGTCTATGGCGCACGCGCCTTGAGCTGGCGCGGCATTTTCGGCGTGCATACCTGGATCGCGATCAAGCCCGCGCAAGCGCCCGAATGGACGACGTTCGAGCTGATCGGCTGGCGCGCGTTGCGCGGCGGCGACGGGCTCGTCGTGACGAACGGTCCGCCCGACCGGCGCTGGTTCGGCGCCGAGCCTGAGCTTTATGCCGAGATCGAAGGCCCGGCCGCCGAAGCCGCGATCGCGCGCATCGTCGCGGCGGCCGAAGCCTACCCCTATCGGCGCAGCTACACTTTGTGGCCGGGGCCGAATTCGAACACGTTCACGGCGATGGTGGCGCGTGCGGCACCCGAATTGCGGCTCGATCTGCCGCCGACTGCGATCGGCAAAGACTATCTCGGCGGCGACGTGTTTGCGGCATCCACGCCGAGCGGAACGGGCGTGCAAGTGTCGCTGTGGGGCTTGCTTGGGCTTGCGGCCGCGCGCGAAGAAGGGCTCGAGATCAATATTGCGGGCCTTACGTTCGGCATCGATCCGCTGGGTCTCGCCGTGAAACTGCCCGGTATCGGCCGCGTGGGGGCGCCCCGCGAAACGCAGCGCGACGCCGAATAGGGGCCGAACCACTACAACGGAGCCAACGACCGATGACTCAAGATTCGACGCGCACATACGAAGGCGGCTGCACCTGCCGCACCGTGCGCTATCGCTTCGCCGTACGCCCGATGTTCGTCAATTGCTGCCATTGCCGCTGGTGCCAGCGCGAAAGCGGCAGCGCTTTCGCCGTCAATGCGATGGTCGAAACCGAGCGGCTCGCACTTGTCTGCGGAACGCCCGAAACGGTCGCCACACCGTCCAACAGCGGCAAGGGCCAGCAAGTCGTGCGCTGCCCGACCTGCCGCGTGGCGCTGTGGAGCCATTATGCGGGGGCGGGCGCGAAGATTGCGTTCGTCCGCGTCGGCACGCTCGACGAGCCGGATCGGCTGCCGCCCGACATCCATATTTTCACGTCGTCCAAACAGCCTTGGGTCGTGTTGCCTGCGGACACGCCGGCGATGGACGAGTATTACGACCGCGAAAAATACTGGCCGGCGGAAAGCCTCGCCCGCCGCCGCGCGCTCGGCGTGTGACACGTCGCGCGATCAAAAAGACCGTTCGGTCATTTTGTTCTTGACTGAAAAAGACCGAACGGTCATATTGCGCGCCATGGCGCGTCTGTCGAAAAAATCCGAGATCGTCGAGCAGGGCTTGCAGCTTGTGCTGCAGCAGGGTTTTGCCCAAGCCGGCGTGCAGGACATCACCGACGCCGCCGGCGTGCCGAAGGGCTCGTTCTACAACCATTTCGCCTCGAAGGACGCGTTTGGCGCCGAAATCGTCGACGTGTATTTCGGGCGCATGCGGACGATGATGGCCGATCTGCTCGGCGACGCGACGCGTCCGCCGCTTGCCCGGCTCGAAGCCTATTTCGACGCGATTTTCGCCTATGCGCGCGACAAAAGCGGGCAGGGCTGCATGATTAGCACGCTGTGCGCCGAGGCCAACGGGGCCGCCGACGTGCTGCGCGACAAGCTGAACGGCGTGCTCGGCGAATGGCGCGCCCCCATCGCGGCCTGCATTGCCGAGGCGCAAAAGCGCGGCGATCTTGCACCCGCACCCGATGCCGACACGCTCGCGCGCTTTGTTGTCGACGCGTGGCAAGGGGCGATGATCCGCACCAAAGTGTCGCGCGATTTGGAGCCGCTCGAAACCTTCCAACGCGTCGTTTTCGGCGGTGTTTTGGTCCCGCTCAAACGGCGCAGCGTACGACCCCCGACTTAAAACCAAACTTCTCCCGCCCCCACGACCCGCCCCCACGAAAGGAACTTCCGATGTCCGCCGAAACGTCTTCTTTCTTGCAACCTTTGAATGCAGGCGAACTTGCCCTTGCCAACCGCATTGTCATGGCGCCGCTCACGCGCATGCGCTCTGCCGACGGCAACGTGCCGGGCGAACTTGCACCGCTCTACTATTCCCAGCGCGCCGGGGCGGGGCTTATCGTGAGCGAAGCCACGCAAGTCGCACCGACCGGGATCGGCTACCCCGCCACGCCCGGCATCCACAGCGACGCGCAAGTCGCCGGCTGGGCCAAGGTAACCGACGCCGTCCACAAGGCGGGCGGGCGCATCGTGCTGCAGCTCTGGCATGTCGGGCGCATCTCGCATCGCTCGTTGCAGCCGAACGGCGCTTTGCCGGTCGCACCTTCGGCGATCCAGCCCTCGGGCGGCACGTTCGGGCCCGACTGGAAGCCGGTCGCGTTCGAAACGCCGCGTGCGCTTGAGACGGCCGAAATCCCGGGTATCGTCGCGCAGTTTGCGGCGGGTGCGCAGAACGCCAAGCGCGCGGGCTTCGACGGCGTCGAAGTGCACGGGGCCAACGGCTACCTGCTCGACCAGTTTCTGCAGTCGGGTAGCAATACGCGCACCGATGCCTATGGCGGCGGAATCGCGAACCGCGCACGGCTGCTGCTCGAGACCGTCGATGCCGCGATCGCGGTGTGGGGGGCGGGTCGCGTGGGCGTGCGCCTGTCGCCCTACGGCCTCTTCAACGACATGCGCGACGACGATCCGCCGGCTTTGTTCGGCTACGTGGCGAGCGAGCTCGACAAGCGCAAGATCGCGTACGTGCATGTGATCGAACCGCGCGCGACGACGGCGGGCGGCGACGACAACATCAACCATGACGCGCCCAAGACCGGTGCGATGCTGCGCGCCGCTTTCAAGGGCGTGTTGATCGGGGCGGGCGGCTTCACACGCGACACGGCCCTTGCCGCCTTGCGCGACAAGACGGCCGATGCTGTCGCGTTCGGGCGCCTGTTCATCTCGAACCCGGATCTGGTGCAGCGTTTGGCAAAGAATCTGCCCCTCAACCCGTACGACCGCAGCACCTTCTACGGCGGCGGCGCCAAGGGCTATACCGACTACGGCCAAGCCGCGTAAGCGGTGGCGTGGCGAAAAGGGCGGCGGCAGCGCCTCCCTTTTTTTTGCCGGCGCTAGCCGAAAAACGCGCGCAAGCCTGCCACCGCCGCCACGCCCGCCAGCGCGCCGACCACGTCGTTGCCGGTGAGTTTGGTGGCGATCACGACCACGCCAAGGGCGGCCAATTCGGCTGGGTTGCCGCGCGCCATGACGGGCGCGCAAATGCCGACCATCACGGCGAGCGGTGTTGCCCGCAACGCCGCTTCCAATCGCGGCGTGATCGGCACGTAGCGCATCAGGAAAAAACCGGCGGCACGACAGAAAAAAGAAACCGCGCCCGCCGCCAGCAGCACCGTCAGGATTTCGGGGCGGATATTCATGGTGTTGCAGCCGGTTTGAAACGCAGATAGGCGACAAGGCCGCCGACCAATCCGGCCGCCACGATCGTCCAACCGCCGGGGGCAAAGCGGTCGACAGCCATTGCGGTCGCGGCGGCGGCTGCGACAACGCTCCAACTCGGCCGCAGTTTGAACATGCGAAGGCCCATCCCAGCCGAGAATGCGACCAGCATGAAATCGAGCCCCAAGACGGCCGGGTTGGCGATCAGATTGCCGACTTCCAAGCCGACGCCCGTACCCAGGACCCAGGGCAGGATGTTTGCGACGCCTGCACCGAGCACAAAGCCGCCGTCGCGCTCGCCCACAGCATGGGCTTGCAGCGACAAAACCCAAATGCCGTCGACCACAAAAAACAAAGTGGGATAGGTCTGGTAGGCGGGCAAGCCGCCAAGCCACGGCCGCAAGGCGGCCCCGTACAGCACATAGCGCGCATTGAGCAGCAGCACCGCAACGGCGATGGCCAAGGCCGCGTTTTGCGCGCCTGCGGCCAGCGCACTGACCGTCGCAACCTGCGCCGTGCCCGAAAAAATGAACACGCTCATGCCTGTCGCTTCGGCAAGCGACAAGCCCGCCTCGCGCGCCAGCAGGCCAAAAGCCGCGCCGTAGACGAATCCGCCCAGAGTCAGCGGCTGGGCGCGCAAAAATCCGCGCTTCATGCCGCTCCAGGTGAACAAGACGGGTGCGGTTTTCGGAGCCTCGATGGTGCGTTTGCCTCTTTGCGGGGATTGTTCCGTTTTAGAAGGTTGGCGGGGTGCACGCAACCAAGCGGCGCGTATATCGACCAGCGGGTGTTGGCAAGCGCCGCTCGTCATGCAGCCGACGTCGGTTTGAAGCGCAGATAGGCCACAAGGCCGCCGACCAATCCGGCCGCCACGATCGTCCAGCCGCCGGGCGCAAAGCGATCGACGACCAGGGCCGTTGCGGCGGCCGCGATCACGCCGCTCCAACTGCGCTGCAGTTTGAACATGCCAAGGCCCATCGCGGCGGAGAACGCGACCAGCATAAAATCGAGCCCCAAGGCGGCCGGATTGGCGATGAGCCCGGCAGAAACAAGCCCGGCAAGCGTGCCCAATATCCACGGCAAGAACGTCGCGATGCTGGCGCCGAACACAAAGCCGCCGTCGCGTTCGCCTCGCGCATGGGCCTGCATCGACAGAACCCAACTGCCGTCGCCCATGAAAAACAATGTTGGATAAGTCTGGCGGGCGGGCAGGGATCCCAGCCACGGGCGCAGCGCCGCACTGTAGAGCAGGTAGCGCGCATTGAGCAGCAGGACGGCCAGGGCGATGGCGAGCGTCGCGGTTGCAGCCCCGGTGCCGAGCGCGCTGACGGTTGCCAATTGCGCCGTGCCGGAATAGACGAGCGCGCTCATCGTCGCGGCCTCGGCCAGCGACAGGCGCGCTTCTTGGGCGAGCAGGCCGAAGGCAATGCCGTAGGCAAACACGCCCACGGCCATCGGTTGGGCGCGGAAAAAGCCGCGCTTGATGCCGTCCCAGGTGAAGGCGACAGACGGGTTTGCCGGGTTTGCGATGGCGTGCGGTGTCCTTTTTATGCGGTTGGTTTCATTTTAAAATCGCCCCTGTCGCGCCGCAACCAAACGGCGCGCATGTCTTCCATCCGGTTTTTGCAGGCCCAGGTGCCTCAGCCCATTTTTTTCCGGATGCGTTCCCGGGGGCTTCGCTGTAGATAGAGGGCCCTAAGAACCGGGCTTTTTGGCCCGATTCTGTCCCGCTGAGGAAAAGGCCTCGAACCGCCATGCAAGACGATTTCTATCGCATCAAGCGCCTGCCGCCCTATGTGTTCGCCGAAGTGAACGCGCAGAAGGCCAAGGCCCGCGCCGTCGGCGACGATGTGATCGATCTCGGCATGGGCAATCCCGATCTGCCCACGCCGGCGCATATCGTGGCGAAGCTGACCGAGGCCGTGCAGGATCCGCGCACGCACCGCTATTCGATGTCGAAGGGCATTCCGGGCCTGCGCCGCGCGCACGCGGCCTATTACGGCCGCCGCTTCGGCGTCGAACTCGATCCCGAAACCGAGACGATCGTGACGCTCGGCTCCAAGGAAGGCCTCGCCAACTTGGCGCAGGCGATCACGAGTCCCGGCGACGTGATCCTGGTGCCGAACCCGAGCTACCCGATCCATCCGTACGGCTTCATCATGGCCGGGGCCTCGATCCGCCATCTGCCGACCGACGTGTCCACGCCGGCTGGTGTGGAAGCGTTTTTTTCGGCCATGGAGCGCGCGGTCAAGCACTCGGTGCCGAAGCCCTTGGCGCTGATCTTGAACTATCCGTCGAACCCGACGGCGCAAGTCGTGGATCTGGCGTTCTACGAGCGCTGCGTTTCGTTCTGCCGCGAGCACAAGATCTGGATCCTCTCCGATCTTGCGTATTCGGAGATCTATTTCGACGACGTGCCGCCGCCGTCGATCCTGCAGGTGCCGGGGGCAAAGGACGTCGCCATCGAATTCACCTCGATGAGCAAGACCTATTCGATGGCCGGCTGGCGCGTGGGTTTTGCCGCCGGCAACAAGACGCTGATCAAGGCGCTGGCGCGCATCAAAAGCTATCTCGATTACGGCGCCTTCACGCCCGTGCAGGTGGCCGCCGCCGCCGCCCTCAACGGGCCGCAGGATTGCGTCGTCGAGGCGCGCGAGATCTACAAGCAGCGCCGCGACGTGCTGATCCAGGGTCTGCAGCAGGCCGGGTGGGACGTGCCCAATCCGCCCGCGTCGATGTTCGCCTGGGCGCCGATCCCGCCGCAATACGCGGCACTCGGGTCGCTCGAATTCTCGAAGCTCCTGATGCGCGAGGCCAAGGTTGCGGTCTCGCCCGGCATCGGCTTCGGAGAATACGGCGACACGCATGTGCGCCTGGCGTTGGTCGAAAACGTGCAGCGCATTCGCCAGGCCGTGCGCGCGATCAAACAATTCATGGCAGCGCCCGAACGCCTGCCCGAGCCGCCGACACAGAAGAAAAAAGCCGCCGTATGAGTGCTCCCCTTCGAATCGCCATCGCAGGCCTCGGCACCGTCGGTGCCGGGGTTGTGCAGCTCCTCGCCAAAAACGGCGCCTTGATCGCCGAACGCGGCGGCCGGCCGCTCGAGATCGTCGCGGTCAGTGCCCGCGACCGCAAGAAGGGCCGCGGGCTCGATCTCGGCAAGATCGCGTGGTTCGACGATGCGGCCGCCATGGCAAGCCAAGCGCCGTGCGACGTGGTCGTCGAACTCATCGGCGGCTCCGAAGGGGTTGCGCGCGCCGTGTGCGAAAACGCGATCGCGGCCGGGCGCCACGTCGTGACGGCCAACAAGGCGCTGCTCGCCCATCACGGTACGGCGCTTGCGGCGTCGGCCGAAGCCAAGGGCCTCACCATCGCCTACGAGGCGGCGGTGGCGGGCGGCATCCCGATCATCAAGGCGATCCGCGAAGGCTTGGCCGCCAACCGCATCTCGCGCGTCTACGGCATCCTGAACGGCACCTGCAACTACATCCTCACGCAGATGCGCAAGACCGGGGCCGCCTTCGGCGACGTTTTGGCCGAAGCGCAGAAGCTCGGCTACGCCGAAGCCGATCCGAGCTTCGACGTGGACGGCGTTGACGCCGCACACAAGCTTGCCGTGCTCGCCGGTGTGGCGTTCGGCACCAAGATCGATTTTGCCGGCGTGCATGTCGAAGGCATCCGCCGCGTGGGGGCCGAAGACATTCAGTTCGCGCGCGAGCTCGGCTACCGCATCAAACTGCTCGGCATCGCCGAACTGGGGCCCGACGGCCTCATGCAGCGCGTGCATCCGTGCATGGTGCCGCTCGAAACGCCGATCGCGCACGTGGAAGACGTCTACAACGCCGTGGTGGCCGAAGGCGATTTCGTCGGCCGCCTCGTGTGCGAGGGGCGCGGGGCAGGGGCCGGGCCGACCGCGTCGGCCGTCGTCGCCGATCTCGTGGACATTGCGCACGGCCGCCGGCCGATGACGTTCCAGGTGCCGGCGGGCAAGCTTGCCGAGCCCGCTCGCCTCGGCATTTCCGCGCGCCGCGGCAGCTACTACATCCGCCTCGACGTGGTCGACCGCCCCGGCGTGATCGCCGACGTGACGGCCGCCTTGCGCGACGAGGCGGTGAGCCTTGCCTCGATGCTGCAGCGCGGGCGCGCGCCCGACGAGCGCGTGCCGGTGGTGCTCGTCACGCACGAAACCTCGGAAGCCGCGATGGCCAAGGCGCTAGCGCGCATCGGCGCCTTGGGGGCCGTGCTCGAGCCGCCGGTCGTCGTGCGGATCGAAAGTCTTTAAGCAGAATTGAACGCGACGGAGTCCCAACGATGCCCAATTCTTCCCTGCATCTCGACCGCAACCTCGCCCTCGAAGTGGTGCGCGTCACCGAAGCGGCGGCCCTCTCCGCCTCGCGCCTGATGGGGCGCGGCGACGAAAAGGCCGCCGACCAGGCCGCGGTCGATGCGATGCGCAAGGCGCTGAACTCGCTTGCCATCGACGGCACCGTCGTGATCGGCGAAGGCGAGCGCGACGAAGCGCCCATGCTCTATATCGGCGAGAAGGTGGGCCAAGGCGGCCCGCGCGTCGACATCGCCCTCGATCCGCTCGAGGGCACGACCATCACGGCCAAAGGCGGGCCCAATGCGCTTGCGGTGATCGCGATGGCCGAGCAGGGCGGGTTCCTCAACGCGCCCGACGTCTACATGGACAAGATCGCCGTCGGCGGCGGCTTGCCCGAAGGTGTGGTCGATCTCGACAACAGCCCAGAGACCAATCTCAAGAATCTCGCCAAGGCCAAGGGCGTCGAGATCTCCGATCTCGTGACCTGCATCCTCGACCGGCCCCGCCATGCCGAACTCATCGCCAAGGTGCGCGAGGCGGGTGCGCGCATCATGCTGATCTCGGACGGCGACGTCTCGGGCGTGATCGCGACGTCGAGTGCCGGTTCGGGCGTGGATCTCTATATGGGTTCCGGCGGCGCGCCCGAAGGCGTGCTCGCGGCGGCTGCGCTGCGCTGCATCGGCGGCCAGATCCAGGGGCGCCTCCTGTTCCGCAACGACGACGAGCGCGCGCGTGCGGCCCGCCTCGGCGTCAAGGACCTTACGAAGAAGTATTCGATCCTCGAGCTTGCCAAGGGCGATGTGATGTTCGCGGCCACGGGCGTGACCGACGGCTCGATGCTGAAGGGCGTGCGCCGTTTCCCCGGCGGTTCGTCCACCCATTCGATCGTCATGCGCTCGAAGACAGGTACGGTGCGCGTGATCGAAGCCACGCACAATCACCGGGTCAAGCCCGGGCCTTGAGCATCATGCGATGAGTTTCGCCGGGCTCGAGCGTTCCGTCCTCGGGCGGCGCTGGCAGCCGCGGCTGGCCGATCCGCGCGCGGCCCTGGCACTTGCCCAGCGCGCCGGCTTGAGCGAAACGGTCGCGCGCATCCTGGCCGGGCGCGGCGTCGATGCCGAGCATGCGGCGGCGTTTCTCGCGCCCAAAATCCGCGATGCGATGCCCGATCCCTCGCATCTCAAAGACATGGACAAGGCCGTCGACCGGCTGGTCGCCGCCCTCGACGCGGGCGAGCCCATCGCCATCTTCGGCGACTACGACGTGGACGGGGCCACGTCGGCGGCCCTGCTGCACGGCCATCTCGAAGCGCTGGGTGCGAAAGTTCGCCACTACATCCCCGACCGCATGAAGGAAGGCTACGGCCCCAACGCGCCCGCCCTGCTGAAGCTGGCGCAAGAGGGCGTGCGCGTGGTCGTCACGGTCGATTGCGGCACCACGGCGCATGCACCCCTGGCGGCCGCGGCCGACGCCAAACTCGACGTCATCGTCGTCGATCACCATGCGGCCGAAACTTCGTTGCCGCGGGCCTTCGCCATCGTCAATCCGAACCGCATCGACCAGACGAGCGACCTCGGCCAGCTTGCGGCGGTCGGCGTTGCGTTCCTTCTGCTCGTGGCGCTGAACCGCGCCTTGCGCAAACGCGGGCGCGACGCCCCCGACCTGCTCGAAGCGCTCGATCTGGTGGCGCTGGGTACGGTCGCCGACGTCGTGCCGCTGACAGGTCTCAATCGCGCTTTCGTGGCGCAAGGCTTGAAGGCCATCGCGGCGCGCGGGCGCATCGGCATTGCGGCCTTGGCCGACGTGGCGGGCTTGGCCGAAACGCCGCAGGCGTTTCATCTCGGCTTTCTCCTGGGCCCGCGCGTCAATGCCGGCGGCCGCGTCGGCGAAGCGGATCTCGGCGTGCGCTTGCTGACCACGCGCGACCCTTCGGAAGCAACCGAGCTTGCCAAGCGCCTCGACGGCTACAATCGCGACCGCCAGCGCATCGAGGCCGAGGTGCTGGTCCAGGCCCAAGCACAAGCACAGGCCGAAACGGGCGGGGGCGATCTCACGCTTGTGGCAGGCGAAGGCTGGCATCCCGGCGTGATCGGCATCGTCGCAAGCCGCCTCAAAGACCGTTTTGACCGGCCTGCGTTGGTCGTCGCCCTCGACGGCGACGTGGGAAAAGGCTCGGCGCGTTCGGCCTTCGGCTGGGACATCGGAGCGGCAACCATTGCCGCGCGCCAAGCAGGCCTGCTCGTCAATGGCGGCGGACATGCCAACGCCGCGGGCCTTACCGTCGCGCGCGACGCGTTGCCGAACTTGCGCGCGTTTCTCGAAGCGCATCTGGCCGAGCATCTCAAGCGCGCGTCGCGCGCGACCGTGCTCGACTACGACGACGTCGTGCCACTGTCGGCCGCGACGCCGGCCTTTCTCGACGAACTCGAGCAGGTCGGTCCGTTCGGCATGGGCAATCCGGAGCCGCGATTCGTGCTTGCGGGCGTGCGCGTCGCAAAGGCCGACATCGTCGGCACCAACCATGTGCGCTGCTTTCTGCAGGATGCGCGTGGCGGCCGGCTTGCGTCGATCGCATTCCGCAGCCTCGACAGCGAACTTGGAACCTTGCTGCTGCGCGGCGATAGCGCGCCGTTGCATCTGGTCGGACGCCTCAAGCGCGACACCTATCGCGGGGCGATGCGCGTGCAGTTTCATATCGAGGATGCAGGAACCGCATAGCGCGCATTAAACAAGCATTCACACATTTGGACTATTGATCGTTCTTATGGGGCCAATTGAATCACCACCGACTGCAGCCGCCTTTGCCGCCGAGCAGGCGCGGCGGCGCGATGCCGAACGGCGTTTGGCCGAACAGCGCCAGCTGCTGGCGCGCCTGGTGCACGATTTCCGCAGCCCGCTCAACGCGATCGCAGGCTTTGCGGAAATCATGGCCGGCGGCCATTTCGGCCCGCTCGGCGATCCGCGCTACGTCGATTACGCGCGCAATATCCGCATGTCCGCCCTGCAGCTCGCGGATGCGGTCTCCGACCTGCTCGACCAGGCCAAATTCGAGGCGGGGCAGCGCCGCCTCGAGGACGAATGGCTGACGCTGCGCGAAATCGTCGAGAGCTGTGCGGCGACCGTCGCGGGGCTTGCGGCTGCCAAACGCATTGAAGTCGGCGTCGCGCATCGCGCGGAGGTGGCATTGATGGCCGACCGCCAGGCGTTGTGCCAGATTTGCGTAAATCTGGTTTCCAACGCCGTGAAGTTTTCGGCGCAAAACGCGACGGTTGCACTTTGCATCGATCGCGATTCGACGGGCCGCGCCGTTCTATCCGTCGTCGACGGCGGCTGCGGCATTGCATTGGCCGATCTTGATCGTGTAAAAATTCCCTACGCGCACTCGACCTTCGGTTCGCGCGGCGAGGCCGGAACCGGCCTCGGACTTTCGATCGTTGCGATTCTCCTCGAACAGCACGGCGGAAACTTGGAAATCGACAGCGCACCGGGCCTGGGGACAACGGTGCGCGCGGTTTTTCCGGAATGGCGCAGCGACGCGGCCGAGCGCGCGGCCGCAGGCAGGCAGCCCTGGCGATGACCGGCCGCGCGCTCATCCGTGTCGATCGCGCGTCCTTGCGCGAACTCGCCGCATCGAACGCGCGCTTCCTGCGCCGCGATCCCGCCGGGCGGCGCGCGAAGCTCGCCTTCTACGATCTTGCGGGCATGGAACTCGACGGGCTCGACCTGTCCGGCGCCGACCTCACGGGCGCGCGTCTCAAAGGCTGTTCGGCGCGCGGCACGAAGTTCGTCGGCGCGACCCTGTTCTGCGCCGATCTGCGTTTTGCGCGCCTGCAGGATGCCGACCTGTCGCGCGCCGACCTGCGCGGCGCCAATCTGCGCGGCGCCGATCTCAGCGACGCGCGCATGCGCGACGTCGACATGCGCGAGGGTAAACTCGCGCGCCAGGGCAACAGCGGCCAGTCCGAGGATACGATCGGCGGCGCGGTCGATGCGGCGACGGCGACGCTGAAGGGCGTCGATCTGTCGGGCGCGCGGCTTTCGCAGACGATCGCGATGCAGGTCGATCTCAGCGACGCCAAGCTCGTCGGCGCGTCGTTCGACGGCGTCGATTTTCGCAACGCGAACTTCACCGGCACCGACTTGCGCAAAGCCGAACTGCGCAACTGCAACATGTCGGGCGCAAATCTGCGCGGATCGCTGATGCTGGGAACGGCGCTGGCGGACGTCGTGCTGGGCGACGCCGACGCGACCGGGGCGATCCTCGACGCAAATGCGCGCGCGGCGTTCGCGCGTGCCGGCAACGCCAGCGCCAAGCTGCGCGAACTTGCGGGCTCGATCGACGAGGCGCTCGACGAACATGCGCGCTGGATCGCGAGCCAGGGCACTGCCGGCAAGCGGCTCGATCTGTCGGGCGTCGATCTGACGGGCATGCGCTTCGACGGCAAGGATCTGTCCGGTGCCGTGCTGCGCAATTCGGTCGCCGCGCGCGCAAGCTTCCGCGGCGCGATCCTCGTGCTCGCCGATTTCGCGTCGGCCGACCTCTCGCACGCGGATTTCACCGGCGCCGATCTGCGCGCCGGCACGTTCAAGCGCGTCTACATGGCCGACGCCAAACTCGCGGGCGCCAATCTGCTGCCCGTTCGGTTGGGCGGTGGGGCCGGCCAAACGATGGCCGCCACGTTCGAACGCGCGCGCTTGTGGCGCGCCGATCTATCGCGCGCCGTGCTGCGCAAAGCCGTGCTGTCGTACGCCGATTTTTCCGAAGCGGTTCTGAAGGCGGCCGATCTGCGCGAAGCGGCAGTTGACGGCGCGCGGTTTGTGCAGGCCAATCTTGCCGAGTGCCTGTCCGACGGTCCGTTGTCGAACTGATCCGTCTAGGCTTTGACGTCGAGCGTTTTGCCGCGGCCGCTGTCGGCGGGCGGCGCAATCGTCGAAACCAGATCGACCAAACTCTGCTGCGCTTCGTTGGCGGCATTGAAGGCCGAAATTGCGGCTTCCTGCTTCACGTCGGAATTGGCGCTCGACAGCGAAGCGATCGCACGTTCGCCGGCAACCGAAGAAATCGTAAGCGACATCGGGATTCTCCCAAATAAAGACACGCGTCGAACCGTTGTTGTAGCACGCCGCCGGGCAGGCATCTGGAAAACTTTGTCGCCTGCCGTTTTTGCCCTATTATCAGTTGTTTAATGGAGACGCGCAATTTCATGGCGAGCCTGCGGCAAGCTCGGGTGCGGTGGATTGCGGCCGTTGCCATGGCGGTTGCCGCCTTGGGCGGTGCGATCCTTGTGTGGGCGCCGGACTTCGCCTTGCGCTATGCGGTGCGCCAGGGGGCGGCCCTTGCGGGGCTGCAGCTGGTCGGGCTTGGGCAGGCGTCGCTGTCGCTGCGCGCGGGTGAAATTCTGCTGGGCGGCGTCGAACTCGGACAGCCGAGTCCGGCAGCCGCAGACGCGCCGCGCCTGCGCGTCGGCAGTCTCGATTTGCGTTTCGATTGGCGCAAGATGCTGGCCGGCCGCTTGGAAATGCCGCGCCTGCGCGTCGAGGGACTCGCGCTCGAGCTTGCGCGCACCAAAGATGGCGGCTTTGCCGTGTCGGGTGTGTCGGTCGGCGGCGGCGCACCGGCATCGACGCGGGCGGCATCGCCAGCCGCAGACGGGCTCGGCTTCGACTGGCCGATCGGGATCGGCGCCGCCGAAATCGTCGATTCGACCCTCGTCTATCGCGACGGCGACCGCGCGCTCGCCGTGCAGATCCGAAGCCTCACGCTCGACCGCTTCGCTTTCGACGCGCAGCCGCGCAAGCTGCGCTTTGCGCTCGAGGCCGTGCTCGGCGATGCGCCGTTTTCGTTGCGCGGCACGGCCGATCTCGGCGCGCCGTCTGTCGAAGGGCAGGTCGAGCTTGCCGGGCTGGCACTGGCAGCGTTTGCAAAAGATTTCGGCCTCGAAATTGGCGGCACGCTTGCGGCCAAGCTCGACGTCGTCGCTTCGCAGCGCGCCGACGGTCCGAGCATGACGCTCGTCGGTCAGGCGAATCTGCGGCATTTGGCAATGCCCGGCACTAAGGCCGAAACGGCAAGCTGGGACGGTCGCGTGCGTTGGCAGGCGGCAAGCGGCCTGTCGCTCGACGGCGCTTTGCGCGTGCAGAATTTTTCGCACGACACCGATGCCGGCGCGCTCGCCGGCGAAGATTTGGCCTATCGCGGGATGGCGACGCTTGGGCCCCAAGGGGCGATCGATCTGCGCGGCGATCTCGATCTCGCGCGGCCGTCTTTGCGCGGCAACGAATTGTCGCTCGAAGCCCAGACGCTTGCTGTTGCACAAACCGTACTGAAGCTCGGCCGCGACGGAACACTTGCCGCAAGCGGCCAAGTCGATCTTGCGTCGCTTGCCGTTGCCGCCGCCGGAACTAAATTTCGCGCCGGCGCGGTTTCGCTTGCCCGGCTCGAAATGTCGTTGGCGCCGTCCGGCAAGATCGCGGTCGGCGGCAATCCCGTGCTGCGCGATCTTGCGGTCGAGCAGGGAACCGCGTCGTTTGCCGCACAGAACCTTGTGGCGGACGGTACCTTGTCGCGCGACCTCGGTGCGCTGCAGTTCGATGGTTCGCTCGAAATAGGGCAAGCGAAAATCGGCAGCGACGATGGGCAGGCAACGCTTGCGCAGCTGCGCTATCGCGGCGTGCTGACGCAGCAAGGCGATGCGATCGCCAGCACCGGCAATCTGGGGCTCGAACGCGGATCGGCAAATTCCAAACAAGCCGGGCTTGCGGTTTCGTTCGCCGATCTGCGCCACGAGGGGCGTGCTTCCATCTCCCCGATCCTCGCTTTCGCCGGCCGTTTGCAGGCGAGCGACTTCACGCTCGACGCGGCCGACGGGCGCACGCTTGCGGCCATCGGCCGGTTCACGGCCGCGGACCTTGCCGCCGACGGCGCCGGCACGCAGGCGCCGCGCATCGACATCGAGAATCTGCGGCTGTTGCGCCGCGTTGCGGCCGGTGCGGGGCAGCCGGCCTTTCCGTGGCGGCTCGAAGCCGCACGCGCCGCGCTGCGCGATCTGCGCTTGGAGGGCACGCGCGCGGTTGCCGTCAACACGATCCAGATCGATCGGCCGGTGCTGCGTCTCACGCGCACGAAGGAAGGCTGGCTCAGCCTCGATGCCGCGCAAAAGCCCGTGCCCGAAACGGCTGCGGCAACGCCGCCCACGCCGGCGACGCCCACGCCGCTCGCGGCGCCTGCCCCGGTGCGCTATGCAGTCGGCCGCCTGTCGTTGGGCGGCGGGCGGGCGATCTTCGAGGATCGCGCGCCGCATGCGCCCGTGCGACTTGCCCTCGACCGCATCGAGGCGAGCATCAGCGATCTCGACAATATGCGGCCCGAGCGGCCGATCGCTTTTTCGCTGTCGGCGCGGGTCGGCGGCTTCGGGCAGGCGACGGTGCAGGGGACGGCGTTTGCGTTTGCACCCTTGCTGTCGTTCGATCTGGAACTTGCGGCCAAGGCGATCGATCTGCCGCCGCTGTCGGCTTATGTCGACCAGGCGCTGGGCATCGATCTGCGCACCGGGACGGGCGACGTTGCGGCGAACTTGACCGCGCGCGACGAGCTTCTGTCCGGCACCACCAAATGGCGCTTGGCCAATCTGCAGCTCGACGCGCGCGCGCAAGGGCCCGACGAGTCTGAGCCCAAACTGCCCGTGGCGACGGTGCTGGGCTTGCTCGCGGACTCCGACGGCACGATCGAACTCGAGATTCCGGTCGCGGGCAGGCTGCGCGATCCGCAATTCGACACGGCCGACGCGGTGCGCCAGGCCGTGGGCGGGGCGATCGAGGGCGCTTTGTCGACGACCTTCTCGGTGCTGTTTCCGTTCGGCGCGCTCATCTCGAACGCGCTCGAAAGCGAGCGGCGAGGTACTTCGATCGTGCTGCCCACGCTTGTCTTCGCTGCCGGCAGCAGCGACATCGAGGCTGCCTTCGCGGAGCCGTTGGCGGCCCTCGAAACATTGCTCGAGAAGCGCCCTTTCGCTCAGCTTGAAGTGTGCGGTATTGCGCGCGCGGGCGAAATCGAAAAGGCCGAGCCGGCGGATCTGGAAGCGCTTGCCGCCGCGCGTTCGGCGTCCGTCAAAGCGCGCTTGGTCGACGGCGGCAAGGTTGCCGCGTCGCGCGTGTTCGAATGCCGCCCGATCGTCGACGGCAGCCCCGGCGCCAAAGCGCGCGTCGAATTGCGCTTTCTCTGATGCGTCAGCCCGGCGGCCGGGCGGCGACCGACGGGGGGGCGCCGATGGCGCCGGTGAAATCGGCATCGGCCATGTCGCACTCGGTCATCGAAATCCAGCGCAGATCGGCATTCGCAAACGAAACTTTGGTGAGCTGGCAATGCTGGAACTTCGCGTGCCGCAGCACGGCCGCGTCGAAACGTGCGGTCAGCGATCGGCCGGAGGCGACGACCAGCGGGGCCAGGTTGCAGCCCTCGAACACGGCGCGCACGAGATTGGCCCCCTTGAGATTGGCGCCGCGCAGATCCGCGCTTTTGAAGCTTGCTCCGCGCAGATCGGCCCCTTCGAACAGGCTTGCCTGCAGCCAGGTGCCGTCGAAGCGCGCATTGGCGACGCAAGCGTCCTTGGCCTTCAGCGACGTGAGAAGCGCGTGTTCGGGCCACGAAATGTCGCGCAGATCGAAGCCCGAAATGTCGAGCGCGCGGCCCTTGGCACCGCCGCTTTCGATCCAGGCGCCGTGGTCGCGCACGAGGATGTGCAGCGACTCTTTGAGCATCGACATCGGCTTGCCGCGCGGCTGGTCGGTCAAAGCCCCCGTTTCGTCGCAGCCCGTGCGGTCGGCGGCCACCATCGTGGCGCCGTAGAGATTGGCGTTGCGCAGCACGGCCCCGCGCATGTCGGCGCGCGAGAGATCGGCCCCTTCGAGATCGGCGCCCTCGAAGGTCGCGTTTTTGAGATTGGCCTTGGCGAGATTGGCGCCTTTCAGGATCGCGTCGGTGAAATCCGCCATCGCCGCGACCGAGCCCGACATGTTGGCTTGCGTGAGATTGGCATTGACCATGCGCGCGCGCGAAAGATCGGTCGGATCGGCCGACGTCGCGACGTTCTCGAGGTCGGAGGCGAGACGCTTGGTGAAGATCGCCCCTTCGCGCAGATCGGCGTTGAACATTTCGGCTGCCGTGAGGTCGGCCCCTTTCAGAACCGCGCCGCGCATGTCCGCGCGCGTGAGATTGGCGCGCACCAGTTTGGCTTTGGTCAGGTTCACGCAGAACAGCATTGCGCGCTGCAGGTCGCTGCCGCTCAAATCGCACTCGACCATGATGGCGCCGGTGAAATCGGCTTCCGCGAGATTCTTGCAGGCGAGGTTGAGGCCGGTCAGGTTGCGGTAGCTGAAATTGGCGCGCTGGCCGCCCGGGCGGTTGTTCACGAAAAGCTCGTGCTTGCGCACGGCAAGATCGCACTCGCGCTGGTCCATGCTGCGGCGACGGTGGAAATCGTCCTGCTCGACCACGGCTGACATTGCGTTTTCTCCCGGCGGCAGAAATTTCGACCTTGCGAGTTTGCGGCGTTCGCGCCGTTAGGGCAAGGGCGGGCCCGCGAAGCGGTCGGGTTCCATGCCCGCAAGCGGGAAGGGGCTGGGGTGCCCGTCGGCCAGGGCCGCCACGATCTGCGCCGTCAGCGGGGCAAGCGTGATGCCGTCGCCCTCGTGGCCGGCGGCGACGATCGCGTTGCGCCGCACAATCGAGCGGCCGAGCAGCGGGCGCTTGTCGGGCACAAAGGGCCGCAGGCCGGCAAAAGCGCGCAGGATCGTGGCCTTGGCGAGGGCCGGCACGCGTTTGGCGCCTTCGGCCAGGATCGTGCGGTAGCCGTCGCCGGAAACGCGCCTGTCGAAGCCCGCAAAGACGCGCGTGTTGCCGACGATGTGCTGGCCGTGCGGTGTTGCCTCGAGCGTGAAGCCGTAGCCCATGCGCACGAGCGGATCGTCGGAGCGGGCGGCCAAATCGGGATCCAGCTTGGCGGTCAAGTAGCGCGCGGACACGAGAAAGCGCGTGGCAAGGGGCTTGGCGCGCGCCGTGACCAGCAGCTCGCCGCGGCGCGGGACCACCGGCAATTCGAGCCCGGCAAGGGCCCCCAGGGCTTGGCTCCAGATCCCCGCGCAGAACACAAATTGTTCGGCCGCAAGTTCGATGCGTTCGCCGTCGCCGCGTTCGAGGCTGGCGCCGGCAATGCGGTCGCCCGCGACGTCGAACGCCTTGACGGACGTGTGCCACAGCGTATCGACGCCGCGTGTCCGCGCCGACGCGACGAGTGCGAGTACGACGAGATAGGGCGTGACTTGCGCTTCGTCCGGCACGTCGAGCGCGCCCTGCAGATCGGGCGACAGGTTGGGCTCGATCGCCAGCATGCCCGCACGGTCGACCATGCGCGCATCGATGCCCGCTTCCCGCAGCAGCGCGCTGTGGGCGGCCATCTTGTCGATCTCGTCGGCCGCTTCGATCAGCATGAGCCCGCCGCAGCGTTTGTAGTCGATGCGCGAAGCCCCCAGCCGTGCGGCCAAAGCGGGGTAGAGGCGCTGGCTTGCGGCCGCCATCGCCAAAGCCGGGCCCGGCGTTTTGGTCGAGACCGACACATAGCCGTCGCACGCCCCCGAGCTGCCGGCATTGGGCAAGGCGCTGTCGATCAGCACCACGCGATGGCCGGCTTCGGCGAGCGCGTCGGCGCACGCAGCCCCCATGATTCCGGCGCCGAAAACGGCGATCTCCGTGGCGATGCGGCGCATAGGCGGCGATTGCTCCTCGTATGCTTTCGTGACACGGTTCGAGGCCAATTTCAAACGGACCGCCGCTTTGTTCCGACCGCTCGATCCCGCCGCCGAATCAGCCTCGCCGCCGCACAGCCGTCTTGCGCAAGCCTTGCTGCGCGGCCCCCATCCGGCGCTGTGCGCGATCGGGCATTGCTTCCAATGTCTGGATGCCGACGGCAAGCGCACCTGCCGCCCGCAGCCTGCCGATTCCGCGGCGTTGTCGATGCCGGATTGCGAGGCGATCGTGATTGGTGCTGGGCCGGCGGGTGCGGCCTGCGCGCTGGCGCTTGCGGCCGAAGGGGTGGCGACATTGCTGCTCGATGCCGAGGCGGCTCCCGGCGGCAATGTGTGGCGCAAGCCGCACGGTCCCGACCAGGGCAGCGGCGCGTGGCTGCGCAGCCGAGTGGCGGCGGCCAAGCATCTTTCGCATCGCGCCGGCATCGAGGTTTTGGACATTCGCGCCGGCCACGAAGTGTGGGCGCTCGACTCGGGCGGGCGCGGCCACATCCTCAAGGCCAAGGTCGTGGTGCTGGCGACGGGGGCGATCGAACGCAATGTCGCGGTTCCGGGCTGGGAATTGCCGGGCGTTTTCAATCTCGGCGCCTTGCAGGCCTTGGCCAAAGGGCAGGGCATTGTGCCGCAGGGGCCGACTTTGCTCGCGGGCAGCGGGCCGCTGCTCTATCTCGTCGCCGACGAGATGCGTGCGGCCGGCGTCGATCTTGTCGCGGTCGTCGATGCGTCGGGCCTGCCGTCGCTGCGCGTGCTGCGGGCGTTGCTGAACGCCCCTGGTTTGCTCGGCCGCGCGGCCGGATTTGTGCTGCGCTTGATGCGCGCGCGCGTGCCGATTTTGCGCAACCATGCGCTTGTGCGCGTGGACGGCGACGGGGCCGCCGCGTCGGCGACCGTCGCGGCGATGGACGATCCCGCGCGCACGCGCCGGTTCGACGTGTCGGTCGTCGGCGTCGGCTACGGCCTGGCGGCGAATATCGATCTCGTGCAGGTCGCCGGTGCGGCCGTCGCCTTCGATGCCGCACTCGGCGGCTGGCATGCGCGCGTCGACGGTGCGGGCGAAACGAGTGTGCCCGACCTCTACGCGATCGGCGAAACGCGCGGCGTGCGCGGCGTGGAAGCGGCCTTGTGCGACGCGCCCGAAACGGCCGCCGCCATCGTGGCACGGCTTGGCCGCACGCCGTCGCAAGAGATGGTTGAAGCCGTGCGGCGTGCGCGCATAAGGCGCGCAAGCTTTGAGGCAGCCGCGCGCGCCCTCGGCGCTTGGATGCGTGTGCCGGCGCCGGCTACAGCCCCCGAAACCATTGTCTGCCGCTGCGAAGCGGTGCGGCGGCGCGATCTCGATGCCGCGCGTGCGCTCGATCTCGACGCGCCCGCCGCGATCAAGATGGCCACGCGCCTCGGCATGGGTTTCTGCCAGGGGCGCGTGTGTGCCGCAGGCACCTGCGATCCCGCAGCCGGGCCGCCGCGCGCGCGGTTTCCGATCCGCCCGTGCCCGGCGGACGCGTTCGGCCCGGTGCTCTAAGCGCCGATTTTCAGGCCGCGCGCTGCTGCGGCTGGGCCATGCTGTCGTTGGCGGCGTTCTGGTTCGTGCGCCGGTTGGCGCGGTTGCGCACATCGTCGGCCGAGACCCACAGCACGACGCCCGCGAACGTCGCAAACAGCACAAGCACGAAACCCAGATAGATCATTTCGCCGGTCGCCATCGCCATCTCCTTTGTGTTGCGAGGATGACGGCAGATTGGCGACCGGCGGAGCCGGTTGCATTGATTCAGGTCAAGTCGCTTATTTCGGCTGCGGCACGATGCGCAAATACGGCTTGGGCGCTTTCCAGCCGTCCGGATATTTGGCTTTGGCCTGGTCGTCGGAGACCGAGCCCGCAATGATCACATCCTCGCCGTTTTTCCAGTTCACCGGCGTCGCGACCTGGTGCTTCGCCGTGAGCTGGATCGAATCCAGCAGGCGCAGCACCTCGTCGAAATTGCGCCCCGACGTCATCGGATAGATCAGCATGGCTTTGATCTTCTTGTCGGGCCCGATGATGAAGACCGTGCGCACGGTCGCATTGTCCGCCGCCGTGCGGCCGTTGGCGGTGCTGCCCGCCGCTTCCGGAAGCATGTCGTAAAGCTTTGCAACCGCTAGCGTTGGATCGCCTATCATCGGAAATTCGACCTTCGCGCCTTGCGTCTCCTCGATGTCGGCCGCCCAGCGCGCGTGGTTGTCGACCGGATCGACGCTGAGGCCGATCACCTTCGTGTTGCGCTTGGCGAATTCGGGCTTGAGGCGTGCGACGTAGCCGAGCTCGGTCGTGCAGACGGGCGTGAAATCCTTGGGATGCGAGAACAGCACCGCCCAGCTGTCGCCGATCCATTCGTGGAAACGGATCGTGCCCTGGGTCGTGGTGGCGGTGAAGTCGGGCGCAACGGCGTTGATGCGCAAGGTCATGGTTTGGCTCTCCCTTCGGACGGAATCTCGGACGCGGACGCTACCACGCATGCGAGCCGGTCGACAGCAATCCGCCCGGCAGCGACTCCGCGATCCAATATGTAATACTTAGATAACAACAATAAGCGACAGGTAGAATTTACATAATAGAGTACCGTATGACACTGTAAAATTATCCAGAATTCGTAAAAACCATTCATAAACCAACATAAACCGTGAAATTTCCGCTTGGCGCGGTCGCGGTCGCTTGGTAAGTTGGGCTGTTCATCGATTCCTCCGTTTGGGTCGATGACGTGTTCTCAAGTTGTAAACCCTGCGTGCGGGATCTGCACGCTCTTGAGTCCCAAAGAACCCCTAGGAGGAACGACATGTCCGACGATCCCACCAAAGTCTGGCCGACGGGCCTGACCCTGCCGGAGGCGGAGGAGATCCACCGTCACATCATCGACGGAACGCGCATCTTCGCGCTGGTGTCGCTGGCGGCGCACCTGATGGCGTACATGTTCACGCCCTGGCTGAAATAGGAGAACGCACCATGTTTTACGGAAGAATGTGGCTGGTCGTGAAGCCGTCGGTCGGCATCCCCATGGGTGCGGTCGGCATCTTTGGAGTCTCGCTGTTCGTGCATGCGTGCATCCTCACGAACACGACGTGGTTCCCGGCCTTCCTGAACGGCAACGCCAAACCGCGCATCGTTTCGGAACTCGTCGTGCCCACGGGACAACCGCCAGGAACGCAAGCGCTCGCGTCTTTGGAACTCCCGAAGTAACGGGGCCTTACGGCAGACGACGTCAACGGGCCGGGGTCCACGTCAGGATCCCGGCCTGTTTCGTTTGCGGGGCTGCGACGTCTTCTCCATCGAGGATCGCGCGATGAGTGGAATGTCCCAGAGTGGAATGCGTCAGAAAGCCGTGCTGTTCCTGCTGCAGGCGGGACCGCGCTTCCTGCCTTTTGCGGATGCGGCAACGCCGGATCTGCCGCTTGGCCGCCTGCTGCGACTGTCCTTGTTCCAAGTTTCGGTTGGCATGGCGCTGGTGCTGCTGGTCGGCACGCTGAACCGCGTGATGATCGTCGAACTCGGCGTCTCGGCTGCCCTGGTCGGCGTGATGATTTCGCTGCCGTTGATTTTCGCGCCCTTCCGCGCGCTGATCGGCTTTCGCTCGGACACGCACAATTCGGCTCTCGGTTGGCGGCGCGTGCCCTTCATCTGGCGCGGCACCATGATCCAATTCGGCGGTTTGGCACTGATGCCGTTTTCGCTGCTGGTGCTGGCCGGCGGCGGCGAGTCCGCCGATGCGCCGGCGTGGATCGGCCAGCTCGGGGCCGGCTTCGCGTTTTTGCTGGTGGGTGCGGGGCTGCATATGACGCAGACCGTAGGGCTTGCGTTGGCAACCGATCTCGCCCCGGTCGAATCGCAACCCAAAGTCGTCGGGCTCATGTATGTGATGCTGCTCGTCGGCATGGTCGTTTCGGCGCTTTTGTTCGGCTGGCTGCTCGCGGATTTTTCGCCGCTGCGTCTCGTCCAGGTCATTCAAGGCGCGGCGATGGCGACCATCGCGCTCAACGTCGTGGCGCTGTGGAAGCAGGAGCCACGCAAGCCGCGCTACGGTGCGGCCGTGGCGGCCGCACCGGCCAAGCAGCCTTCCTTCGTCGAAGCCTGGGCCCATTTTGCTGCCGGCGACCGCGCGATCCGCCGCTTGATCGCGACCGGTTTCGGCACGATGGCGTTCAGCATGTCCGACGTGCTGCTCGAGCCCTATGGCGGGCAGATCCTGCATATGCCGGTCGGCACCACGACAGCACTGACCGCAACGCTCGCGATCGGCGGCTTGTTCGGCTTCGGGCTTGCCTCGCGCGTGCTCGGCCGCGGTGCGGACCCGTTCCGCATGGCGAGCTACGGCGCTTTGGTCGGCATTCCGGCCTATCTGGCGCTGATCGCGTCGGCGCCGTTCGATGCCCCCGTGCTGTTCGGGTTGGGCACGGCGGCGGTCGGGTTCGGGGCAGGGCTGTTCGGCCACGGCACTTTGACGGCAACGATGAATCTCGCCCCCAAGAGCCAGACGGGCCTTGCTCTCGGCGCTTGGGGGGCGGTCCAGGCTTCGGCCGCGGGGCTCGCAGTGGCGTTGGGCGGCATCGTCTACGAAGCCGTCGCTTGGTTTGCCGCCGCGCGCGGGCTCGACCCGGCAACCGGCTACAACGCCGTTTATGCGATCGAGATCGCGCTGCTGTTCGCCGCCTTGCTGGCGATGCTGCCGCTGCTGCGGCGTGCCCCCGCCCTTGCAGGCGCGCCCCCGCCGACCGGTGCGGCCGTGTCGTGACCGCCGGGCGGACATCGAACTTGCCGCCCGAATTTGCCGCCTCTATGCTTTTGTGACTGCACGCGACCCATCGGAGCCCCACATGTCGAAGAAGATCATTCGGACCTACCGCTCGTTGATGTACCTGCTGCCGGTCTTCGTGCTGCTGGTTCTGTTCCCGAGTTCGGGACCGGTCGCGCCCGTAATGGCGCTGCTCGCCATCATTTTCATCCTGTTCAATTGGCTCGATAGCTGATCCGGCACGCTGTCGCGCCGCGCTGATGCCGCATCGCCGTTTGATCCGGTGACGGCACGCAGCGCTCGCCTGTTCGCCGGCCGATCGCAAACGACGCCGGCAAGATGACGCCTATGCGCGACTTTACAGTCGAACCCTTCGAAACCGAACTCTGGCATCCGCGCACGCGCGGCGTCTACGCGCATTGGCAGAGCCTGCCGCGCCCGCGCGGACGCCTTCCGGCGCGCGCGGCGTTCGATGCCTTTGCCGTCCCGTCCGCATTGGGCTGGATCTGGATGCATGAAATCGAGCGCGATCCGTTCCGGCTGCGCTGCCGCCTGTTCGGCACGCGCGTCGCAGCGGCAGTCGGTGTCGACATAACCGGCCAGTATCTCCAAGACCGCCCCTTGTCGGATCCGCAGCGCCCGCTCGACGATACGCGCCTGCGCACAACGGCGATCGACGGCTTGGCGACTTGGGCGCGCACACCGCCGATCCTGCAGCACGGCGATCTCTGGACGGAGGTCGAAAGCCTGACGGTGCCGTTGGCCGACGACGGCGAACATCCCGACATCCTGCTGGGCGTCTCGGTCTATTACCGTTTCGACGGCTCGGACGTGTGAGCGCCGCGGCGCCGTCGCACCGGCTGGCGCTGCGGCGCGCAATAGATCCGGTACAGCGTTTCGAGCACGCGCGTGACCGCGGCGCCGGCAAGCCTGTAGTGGATCGTCTGGCCGTCGCGGCGCGCGGCCACGAGTCCGAGTGCGCGCATTTTGGAAAGATGCTGCGACAGAGCGGCCGGGCTCAGGGCGACGATCTCGGCGAGCGTGCCGGCGGACTTTTCCCCGTCCAAGAGACTGCACAGCGCCATCAGCCGCTTGCCGTTGGCCATTGCGCCGAGCAGCGCAGCCGCCTGTTCGGCTTTCGATTCCAGGGCGTTGGCGGCGATTTTCCGGCGTCTCGATTCCATCTTCATTATTTTAGTATTTTCGAATATACTTAACAATAGATTTCCGCCCGAAACCCTCAGGAGGTTCCCATGGCCAATGTCGGATCGATCGACCGCATGCTGCGTGCTGCAGGCGGTGTCGTGCTGCTCGTGGCACCGTTCCTGCCGCCCTTCGCCGATTTCTTTGCGGCTTTCGGGCTGTGGAAATTCGCGGTCGTCGCGGTGGGGGCGATCCTGATCGCGACGGCCGCATTCCGCTTCTGCCCCGCCTATCGGCTCGTCGGCATTTCCACGTGCCGCATGCCGGCGCCGTGATGCCGCGATGACGGATTTTCCTTTTCTTGCCGCGTTGGCGGGCGGTGCGCTGATCGGTGCGGCCGCCGTGCTGCTGATGCTGTTCGAGGGGCGAATTGCCGGCATAAGCGGCATTGCATCGCGCCTCTTGCCGCCTTATGCCGACGGCGCTTTTGCTGGCCGCGAATTTGCCGGGCGGGCGGCCTTCGTGTTGGGTCTCGTCGCTGCACCGGTTGCGTGGCTCCTGGTTGCCGGCCAGATGCCGGAACTCGTCGTCGAGGCGGGGCCCGCATTGCTTGTCGTGGCGGGGCTGCTGGTCGGTTTCGGCGCTGTTTGGGGCAGCGGCTGCACATCGGGCCATGGCGTGTGCGGGCTTTCGCGACTCTCGACGCGCTCCTTCGTTGCCGTTGGGACCTTCATGGCGACGGCGATCGCGGCCGCCATTTTGTGGCGGCACTTCCTGTGAGGCCGGCAATGGCGATCTTCGTGCAGTTCGCGATCGGTCTGCTGTTCGGACTCGGGCTCGTCGTCTCGGGCATGTCGAACCCGGCAACCGTGCTTGGCTTTCTCGATTTTGCGGCGATAGGAGCAGGCAGTTGGGATCCGCGCCTAGCCTTCGTGCTGGCCGGTGCGGTCGGGGTTGCAGCACTCGGCTATCGCGTGGTGCTGGCGCGCAAGCAGCCGGTCCTGGCCGATACGTTCCATTTGCCGACGGCGACTTCCGTCGATGCGCGCCTCGTTGCAGGTGCTGCGATCTTCGGCGTCGGTTGGGGGCTCGTTGGCTTCTGCCCGGGCCCGGCCTTTGTTGCGTTGGGGACCGGGGCCTGGCCCGCTTTCCTTTTTGTCGCTGCGATGCTGGCCGGCATGGCCGCCGCACGCGAATTGGCGCGGCGCTTCAGCCCGAATCGGCGAGCGCCAGCAGCATCCGGCGCATGATGAGGCCGGGCTTGTCCGACGGCATGTGCCGTTCGGCGGTCGCCGAATCCCGCAGCGGCACGTAAGGGTCCGTCGCTTCGAGCACGGCTTTGTCTTCGAGCGTAACCGCACGGTCGAACGCCACGGCCTTTGCGGCCGGCACGTCTTCTTCGCGGTCGTTGCGATAGGCCCATTGCACAAGCCGCGTATGGCCGTCGTCGACCGGCACGGTCGCGGTCACGATGCGGTGCGCAACCCCGTTGGGATAGGTGAGGTCGAGCTTGCGCAGGAACGGCGCCCAATAGCGGTGGACGGTTGTGCGCGTCGTGGTTTCGCTCGCGACGCCCGAATAGGCGGCCCCGATGGCGCGGTTGGCTGCGCGAATGACCGTGTGCGCCACGAACCCGTCGGCGAATTCTTCGATGCTGTTTTCGGCGGGGATCGGATTGTGCGTATTGCCGAATGTCGCCTGGTGCACGAATTCGATATGCGCATTGTCGAACTCGTTTTCCATGAGCCGCAACGCACCGCAGGCCCAATTCTCGGCGAATTCGGGAATGCGCCGCCAAGCGGGATCGGAATCTTCGGCGAAATCGGGGATGTCGGCTTGCGGCGTGTCGAGGGCGACCCAGACATGGCCGTAGCGCGCCTGGGCATGGAACGCGGCGATCTTGATGTTGCCGGTCGCGGCCGGATCGGCGCGCTGCGGGATGCGCACGCATTTGCCCGTGCGGTCGAACGTCCAGCCGTGATAGCCGCACACGATGGCGCCGTTTTCGACGTGCCCGATCGAGAGTTTGGCCGTGCGATGGCAGCAGCGGTCGATGGTTGCGGCAGGCGCACCCGTTTCGTCGAGCCAAAGCACAAGATCGAGCCCAAGCAGGCGCTGGGCGACCGGCCCTGCGGCAAGATCCTCGACGCGCACGAGCGGATACCAGAAGCGCTTCAGCGCCGGAATTTCGGACGGTTTCATGGGGTGGGACGGCAAGCAATTCGGGTGCCAATCGCATCAAGGCGGGCCGCTCTCGACGCGGTGCGGGTCTCTGTGCTGAGCTTTGCAGGCCCCCAAACCGATCGCGGAGCCCCTTGCCGATGAGCGACAAACCCAAACTCGCCGACTATCCGCGCCAAGCCTACGACAAGCTGCGCTATGCCGACACCGACCGGCAAGGGCACGTCAACAACGCCGTGTTCGCGACGTTTTTCGAGACCGGCCGTGTCGAATTTTTGTACGATCCGGCCGCACCCTTGCACGCGCCCGACGGCGCGTTTGTGATCGCGCGCGTCGCCGTCGATTTCGTCGACGAAATCCGCTGGCCGGGCAAGGTCGATATCGGCAGCCGCGTCGCGTCGATCGGGCGCTCGTCGATCCGGCTCGAACAAGCGTTGTTTCAGGACGGCCGCCATGTCGCCTCGGCCGAGAGCGTGATCGTGCATGTCGACACGGGCGACCGCAAATCGCGACCGCTGCCGGAAGCAAGCGTCGCAGCCCTCGAAGCCTGCAAGGGACGCCAATAGTTTGCAGTGGAATTCGTCCTGGCCCTCGGCGACAATCCCTCTCAAAGACGAGAACAAAAACGAGGGGGAGGGATCGGTGAAGATCACGGACATCAAGTGCGCCATCATTGCGGACAGTCCCGTCATCCGCATCACGACCGACGAAGGCATCACGGGCTGGAGCCAGATCGAGACGCCGAAACCCTATCTGCAGCCCATCGTGCTGCAGCTGAAATCCTGGCTGGTCGGCCAGGATCCCGTGAATGTCGAACGCGTGATGAAGCGCATCCGCGTGCGCGGCGGCTTCAAGCCGTTTGGTGCGGCCGTCAGCGCCATCGAGATCGCGTTGTGGGACATTGCGGGCAAAGCCGCAGGCTTGCCGATCTATCGCCTGCTCGGCGGCAAGGTGCGCGACCAGGTGCGCACCTATCGCACGCTCTACCAGCGCGAGGCGGGCGTGGGCCACACGCCGGACGATTACCGCAAATGGGCCGATTACGGAAAGTCGCTCGAAGGCGGCTTCACGATGTTCAAGCTCCCGACCTCGTTCCACTCGTCGATGGTCGCGGATTTCCCGGACTTCCATTACGGGGCCGTGCAGCACGATGCGCCGTTCCCCTATCCGCACAAGGGCCTCCTCAGCGAGAACGGCTTCGACCATATGGTCGCGTGCGTGCGCGCGGCCAAAGAAGCGCTCGGCAAGAGCTACGGCCTCGCGGTCGATGCGGGACCGGGCTATCTCAAGCACGACGCGTTGCGCTTTGCCAAAGCGGTCGAGGATCTGCATCTTTTGTGGATCGAGGACATGATCACCGGCGACTATTCGCCCTACGTCAATCCGGACGTCTATCGCGAGGTGACACCGCACACGACGACGCCGATCCATACGGGCGAGCAGATCTATCTGCGCCAGAACTTCAAGGCGCTGATCGAGACCCATGCGGTCGACGTGGTGGGTCCCGATCCGTGCGACTGCGGCGGCATTGCCGAGCTCAAATGGATCGCCGAATTCGCCGATCTCTACGGCGTTGCGATGGCGCCGCACGGCACGGCCAACGGCATTTTCGGGCTCGCCTCGCTGATTCAAGTCTGCGCGACGCTGCCCGACAATCTGATCGCGTTCGAGTATCCCGCACGCTTCGAGCCGTTCTGGTACGAGATTACCGAAGGCTTCGACGGCATGCCGGTCAAAAACGGTCTGATCGACGTCTATGACCGACCGGGCCTCGGCGTAAACCTGATCCCGGCCAAGGCCAAAAAATATCTCTCGGCCGGCGATGCGGACTTTTTCGACTGAGGCGGGAAGGGGAGAAAGACGCAAGCGGCCAATGCCTTCAATGGCATAGGGATTGCATTGTCCTGGAGCGATTTGTTGTATCGATCGAACCAGGAGTTTTGCGCATGCGGTCGTTTGTTTTCGGGGTCGTTGCGGCCCTTTTTGTCGGCTCGGGTGCTTCCGCCCAGACCCCGGTACGCTGGCTGAGCCAGACGCCGAGCGTGCAGACTCAGTTTCCGATCGAGTCTGCGGCGATGGCGCGCATCACCTCGGCCGGCGTGGGCTTGCGCGTCGACCGGCAGGAATTCATGGCGCTCGGCCTCAATCTTGGCGACGCGCTTCGCCTCGTGCGCAGCGGCACCTACGACATCGTCTCGACGCAGGTCGGTCTTGCCTCGCGCGACGACCCGTTCCTCGAAGGCATCGACCTCATCGGCGTATCGACCGACATGGACGATCTTGAGTCGGCCGTGAAGGCCTATCGCCCGCTGTTCGACAGGCGCTTGGAGCAGCGCTTCGGCGCGCGTGCGCTCGCGATCTGGCCGTTCGGTCCGCAGGTCTTCTTCTGCAACCAGGCGATTAAGACGCTCGACGATCTCAAGGGCCAGCGCGTGCGCTCCTTCACGCCGTCAATGTCGAAGCTGCTCGAGCAGCTGGGATCGACGCCTGTTTCGATCTCCTTCCCCGAAGTCTATCCTTCGCTGCAGCGCGGCGTGGCCAATTGCGGCGTCACCTCGCCCACGTCGGCCAACACGGGCCGCTGGCCGGAAGTGACCTCGCATCTGCTGCCGCTGTCCGTTTCGGGCTCGGTGCAGGCGCATCTCGTCAACGCAGCGTGGTTCGCCAAGCTTTCGGCTCCGCAGAAGGACGTGCTGTCGCTCGAGTTGCGGCGCATGGAAGCCGAGCTTTGGAACCTCGCGCGCAACACCAACGAGATCGCGACCAATTGCAGCATCGGCAAGGAGCCGTGCACCGCACCGCATGTGAGCTACAAGATGACGCTGGTCGACGTCGCACCGGCCGACCTCGAGCGCGTGCGCAAGATTTCGGCCGAACAGGTTCTGCCTGAATGGGCCGAGCGCTGCGAGCGCGTCTACCCGAACTGCAAGCAGGCCTGGAACGGCAGCATCGGCAAGGCACGCGGAATCGCGATCCGCTGAATGTCGGGTACCGGTCCCTACGACAACGCCAATCCCGTCGCACGCGCGCTGGGGCCAGCCGTTCGCTGGCTCCAGATCGCGTGCGGCTGGGCGCTGGTGGCGATATGCTTTGCCACGCTCTACGACATCGTCGCGCGGCGCCTGTTCGGCCATTCGGTCCAGGGAGTGAACGAACTCGGGGCCTATCTGCTCGCCATCGTCTCGGCCTTCGGCTTCTCTTCAGCCTTGCTGCAGAAGGCGCATTCGCGCGTCGATTTTCTCTACCCTTATCTGCCGAAAACCGTCGTGTCGGCACTCAATCTCTTGACGGCTGTTTCGCTCGCCGTGCTTGCGGCGATCTCGGTCTGGCAAGGCTGGCACGTGCTCGACGAGAGCCTCCTGTTCGACAGCCGCGCCGCCACGCCGCTGCAGACGCCGATGTGGATCCCGCAGGGCCTGTGGCTCGCCGGTCTTGCCGTCTTCGCCGGCGTTACGGGCGCCTGCGCGGTCCATGCGACACTTTTGTTCGTGCGCGACCGCAAGCGTCTCGACGCGCTCTACGGTCCGTTGACGGTCGAAGGCCAGATCGAGGTCGAGACCCAAGGAACGCTGCCGCTGGACGCCGAAGGAAAAGCATCGTGACGATCGGGATTGCGGCCGTCACCTTCGGCTTCCTCGGCATGATGCTGCTGCTGTTCCTCGGCCTGCACGTGGCGACCGTGCTGTTCTTCACGGCCGCCGTCGCGATCGAGATCTATTTCGACGGCAGGCTGATGGCCGTCTACGGTACGCAATTGTGGAGTGCGATGGAGGACTACATCCTCCTGTCGATCCCGCTCTATATTCTGCTCGGCGAAATACTCGTGCGCTGCGGCGCGACCGACAAGATGTACGGCGCGCTGGCGCTTTGGCTCGGCCGGCTGCCGGGCGGGCTTCTGCACACGAATGTCGGCGCGTCGGCGCTGTTTTCGGCCGTATCCGGCTCGTCCGTTTCGACCGCGGCCACCATCGCGACAGTGGCCCTGCCGTCCTTCCGCCAGCGCGGCTACGACGACCGCCTCGTGCTGGGCTCGATCGCCGCGGGTGCTTCGCTCGGCAACCTCATTCCCCCCGGCATCGCCTTCATCGTCTACGCCGCTCTGACAAACAGCTCGGTTGGCCAGCTTTACGCGGGCGCCATCATCCCGAGCGTGCTGATGACCGTGCTGTTCATGGCGACGATCGTGGCGATCGCACTGCTCCGTCCGGACCTGACGGGGCCCAAGGAGCCGAAGCGCAGTCTGGCCGAGCGCATCCGCGGCTTGGCCGATCTGACGGGCCCCGTGATCGTTTTCGTCGTCATCATGGGATCGATCTACACCGGCTGGGCGACCGTCACGGAATCGGCGGCGCTGTCGGTGCTGGTGGCCCTGGTCATCGCGGCCGTCAACCGCACGCTCAGCATCCGCATGTTGCACGAAAGCTTCGTCGCGACCGCGAACCTCACCGCGATCACGATGCTGATTCTGGCGGTGGCCTTCTTCCTCAATTTCGCTCTCGGCAGCCTCAACGTGACGCAGACGCTGAGCGCTTTCATCGCCGGCCTCGGCCGCTCGCCGACCGAGCTCATGTGGATCCTTGCGGTCTTCTACGTCGTGCTCGGCGTGTTTTTCGAGACGTTGCCGATGATGGTGGGCACGGTGCCGATCGTGTTCCCGATCATCGTTGCGGCCGGCATCGACCCGATCTGGTTCGGCGTGTTCATGGTGCTGATGTGCGAATTGTCGCTGCTGTCCCCGCCGGTCGGCATGACGCTCTACGTCATCCAGGCCGTCCGGCGCGAAGGCAACATCCGCGACGTGTTCGCCGGCACGATCCCATTCGTCGCGGCGATGGTGCTGATGACGGCGATCCTGATCCATTTTCCGTGGATCGCGACCGAGCTGCCGCAGCGCATGTTTGCGCCCGACTGATCCCGCGAACGCGATTGAACCGAAACGATTGCGTATATCCCGACCCTTCCGACAGGGCTGGCGCTCCGCCAAACTCGCGCCCAACCCCTTCGGATCGGAATCGCGCCATGCCCAAATATCTCGTCGCCTACTATTCTTGGACCGGCAACACCGCGAAAGTGGCGAAGCTGATTGCGGCAACGCTCGGTGCGGACATCGAGGAGATCCGCGAGGTCAAGCCGCGCGGCGGGCCTTTCGCCTTTGTCGCGTCTTTGATCGCTTCGGTCTTCAAGACGTGCCCGCCGATCATGCCGGCGACGAAAAACGTCGCCGACTACGACGTGGTGATTCTCGGCACGCCCGTCTGGGGGGCGGACATGGCGACGCCGATGCGCACCTACCTGATGCGCGAAGCGCCGCGAATGAAACAGGTCGCGTTGTACTGCACGTTGGGCGGCAGCGGCGGCAAGGCTGCCCTTGCATGTATGGCAGCACTTTGGGGGCGCGCTGCGTTGGCCGATCTGACTTTGAATCAGTCCGCGATTGCCACGGAAACGTGGCGCAATGCCGCCGAAGATTTCGCCCGTCAGATCCAGAAGAGCGAGGCAGCCCCCAGCGGCCGCGCCGCCGCTTGAACGGCCAGGCCATCGTCGCGGCCCGTCGACAGCCGATGCGGGGCGTGCCGATCGGTGCATCAGTGACGGTTGTTGCACATTTGCCAGATATGCAGCGCGTCCTGATTCTTATATAAAGTATTGATATGGATGGGAAATATGGAAATCTGTGGAAGTCAAAACATATGGCTTGATCACATACCAACTAGTTGGTATGTGATCTCGTGACAGGGAGACGATCGTCACGTGCCAACCCCAAGAACAGCCCCAAGAACAGCGCGCGACAAGATTCTCGACGCGGCCCTCTCGGTCATTCGGACGAAGGGTTATTCGGCAACGACCGTCGACGATCTGTGCGCTGCAGCCGGCGTTACCAAGGGTGCGTTCTTCCATCATTTCGAAAGCAAGGATGCGTTGGGCGTTGCCGCGGCCAACCATTGGTCGGCGATGACCGGCGGCTTTTTCGCATCTGCGCCCTATCATGGGCATGCCGACCCGCTCGATCGGGTTCTGGCCTATCTCGATTTCCGCCGCGACATTCTGCTGGGTACGTTGCCCGAGTTCACGTGCCTCGTCGGCACCATGGTGCAAGAGGTCCACCAAACGAGCCCGGCCATCGCCGCCGCTTGCGATGCTTCGATCAGCGCCCATGCCGAAACGATCGAAGCCGATATTGCCGACGCGATGAAACGCTACGGCATTGCCGCCGACTGGACCGCCAAGGGCCTCGCGCTGCACACCCAGGCCGTCCTGCAAGGGGCTTTCATCCTCGCCAAGGCGAAGGGCGGCCCCGCGGTCGCCGCCGAAAGCATTCGCCATCTCAAACGCTATGTCGGCTTTCTGTTCGGACGCCCGCAAACTTGAAGAAGGAAACGACCATGACGGACGCACGCGCGCCAACCTATATCGACGGCTTTGTCGCCTCGGTGCCGACCGCCGCAAAAGAAGCCTATCTCGCCCATTGCCGGATCTGCGCGCCGGTTTTCGTCGAATACGGCGCGCTCCGAATCGTCGATGGATGGGGCGACGACGTGCCCCACGGCAAGCTGACCGACTTCCATATGGCCGTGAAGGCCAATGCGGAAGAGACCGTGGTTCTCGGCTGGATCGAGTGGCCGTCGAAGGCCGTGCGCGACGCGGGCATGGCCAAGGTGATGCAAGATCCGCGCATGGCACCTGGCGCCAATCCCATGCCCTTCGACGGCAAACGCATGATCTATGGCGGGTTCGCCATGTTCCACGATTGCAGGGCATAAGGAGGAACCGACGATGGCGATTTCCACCGAGACGCCCGCAGCAAGCGCCAACACGCTCAGCATCGCCCGGCGCATCAACGCGCCGCGCGTCGTCGTCTGGCGCTGCTGGACGCAACCCGAACTCCTGAAGGCGTGGTATTGCCCGAAGCCCTGGCGGGTGATCGAGGCTTCTCTCGATCTGCGTCCAGGCGGGCGTGCGAACACGGTTTTCGAGGGGCCGAACGGCGAGCGGCACGACAACAACGGCATCTATTTGGAAATCGTGCCGATGGAACGTCTCGTTTTCACCGACGCCTTCACCGAAGGATTCCTGCCGAAAGACGGGACGCCGTTCATGACCGGCTTCGTGCATCTTTCGGACGCGCCGAATGGCGGCACGGACATGCACTGGGGCGCGCGCCACTGGACGGCGGAGGACACGGCGAAGCACGAAGCGATGGGCTTCGAAGCAGGCTGGTCCGCCGCTGCCGCCCAGCTCGACGAACTGGCGCAGCAGGTCGCGGCCGGTTCGGCACGCGGTTCTGCGACGCCGGCTTGAAACAAAAACAATAGGGGGAACGCCAATGAAATCGATCGTGCCCTGCCTTTGGTTCGACGCAAACGCCGAAGATGCCGCAACCTTCTACGTGTCGCTTCTGCCCGAAAGCCGGATCGACGCCGTGCACAGGGCGCCGGCCGACTATCCCTCGGGCAAAGCGGGCGCTGTCCTGACGGTCGAGTTCACGCTGCTCGGCCGGCCCTTTCTCGGACTCAATGGCGGACCTCGTTTCACATTCAACGAAGCATTGTCCTTCCAGATCCCGGTGGAGACGCAAGCCGAAGTCGATCGCCTGAGCGATGCGCTTTCGGCCGTGCCGGCGGCGGAGCAGTGCGGCTGGGTGAAGGACCGCTTCGGTCTGTCCTGGCAGATCGTGCCGGTGCAGCTCGTGCGCCTGGTCTGCGACCCGGATCCCGCGCGCGCAAAACGCGTCTTCACGGCCATGATGGACATGAAGCGCATCGACATCGCGGCCATTCTGGCCGCCGCCGAAGCATGAAGGGAGCATCGGGATGCTGAAACTGCTTGCCATGGCCGCGATTGGATTTGTCGTCGCGGTCGGCGCCTTTGTTGCCTATGCCGCAACCAAGCCGGACAGCTTCCGTGTTGTCCGGTCGCTGACGATCGGAGCGCCGCCCGATCGCGTGTTCGCGTTGATCAACGACATGCGCGGTTTCAATCGATGGAATCCGTATGAGCGCAAAGATCCGGGCAGCGGGACATACGGGCGCACGCAAGTCGGTATCGGCGCGTCCTATGCCTGGGACAGCCCGAAACTCGGCAGGGGTGCCATGACGATCGTGGACGCGGCAGCGCCCGGAAGGGTTGTCATGCGCCTCGATTTCGAAACGCCTTTTAAGGCGCAAAACAGCGCCACTTTCACGATCGTGCCGCGCGACGGCGGCGCGGAAGTCAGCTGGGCGATGGAGGGGCCGGCACCGCTCGTCACCAAGGTGATGGACACGGTGATCGGCATGGACAAGATGGTCGGCAGCGACTTTGAAGAAGGCCTGCGCAATCTGAAGGAGATTGCCGAGAAGCCATGACCGAAACCGGCGCCTTAAGCGGTACCGGCTCGGCGATGCCAGAGCCGCCGCACGGGGGGCGTTTGTGTCTGCGGCGTGGCGTTCCCTAGGGGATTCGAACCCCTGTATCCACCGTGAAAGGGTGGTGTCCTAGGCCTCTAGACGAAGGGAACTTGGGCCCGCAGAAGGCGCTCTATGTAGCGAGGTCGTTCGCGTAAATCAAGCCTCGAAGACGGGCTTGGCGGCGACGAGCGGCAGGCGCACGCAATCGAGGCGGCTCGTATGGCGGGCCACCGGCGAAAACGCCGCCCAAATGCCGTTTTCAGGGCTGTTTTCGCCCGCCAGCACGCGCGCAAGGGCCGTTTCGGCAGCGGCAAAGGCGGTCGCGCCCTGGCCCTCGACGCTGGCGGCAAGGGCCGCCGCCGCCGCCTGGCACAGCACGCAGCCGCGCACAAAATGGCCGATGCGGCGCACGGTGCCGTCCGCAGCGCGGTCCACGTCGATCGTGACGCGGTCGCCGCACAAAGGATTGTCGCTCGTGTGGCTGTGCGTGGGGGCGTCGAGGCGCCCGGCATGGCGCCGGTCTTTGGCAAGAGCGAGGATCGCGTCGTGGTAGATTGCGTCGCTCACAGCAGGATCTTTCTGGCCTTCGCGAGCCCCGCGAAAAACGCGTCGATGTCGCTGTCGTCGCTGTAGAGGGCGAGCGACGCGCGCGTCGTCCCGGCAAGGTCGAAGCGTTTGTGCAGCGGCTGCGCGCAATGGTGGCCGCCGCGCAAGGCAACACCCGCACTGTCCATGATCTGGCAGATATCGTGCGGATGCGCCCCCTCGAGCGCAAACGACACGACGGGTACGCGCGCTTGCAGGCTTTGCGGGCCCAGCACGCGCACGCCCGGTGTTGCGCCAAGCCCGTCGAGCAGGCGTTGGCACAGGTGCTGCTCGTTGGCCGCGATGTCGGCCCAGGGCAGGGCCCCGAGCCACCGGCACGCCGCCCCAAGGCCGATCGCCGCCCCGATGGGCGGCGTGCCGGCCTCGAATTTTGCAGGCGCGGCGGCCCATGTGCTGTGCGTGAGTTCGACCTGCGCAATCATCTCGCCGCCGCCCAGGAAAGGCGGCATGGCGTCGAGCAATTCGGCGCGCGCCCACAAAACGCCGACACCGTGGGGTGCGAAAACCTTGTGGCCGCCGAACGCGTAGAAATCGACGCCCAAAGCTTTGAGGTCGAGCGGCCCGTGCGGGGCGCGTTGCGCGCCGTCGAGCAGCACGCGGGCCCCCACCTCGGACGCTGCCGCCACCACGGCCGCGACGTCGAGCACCGCCCCCGTGACGTTCGAGACATGGGCGAGCGATACGAGCTTCACGCGCGCATCGAGTTTCGACTCAAGGCCCGAAAGATCGATGCGGCCATCGGCATCGACATCGAGGAAGCGCAGTTCGATGCCGCTGCGCGCGGTCAGCATCTGCCACGGCACGAGATTGGAATGGTGTTCAAGCCCGCTCAGCAGCACCGCATCGCCGGGTTTCATCAGCGCCCCAAACGAATGCGCCACGAGATTGAGGGCGGCCGTACAGCCGCTTGTGAACACGATTTCCGACGCCGGCACGCCGAGATACGCGGCGACGTCGCGGCGCGCGGCGGCATAGGCGTCGGTTGCGGCTTCGGCCAAACGATGCACGCCGCGTTTGACGTTGGCGCGCGATGTCGTCTCGAAGCTTCGCACGGCGTCGAGCACGGCCAACGGCATTTGCGCCGTTGCCGCGGAATCGAGATAGGCAAGACCCGGCGTCAGGATCGGGAACTGGCTGCGCAAAGCGTTGGTCATGCGCTTTTTCCCTGCGCCGCGCGATAGGCCCCGAGCGCTTCGGGCGTGTCGAGATCGGTCAGCACGCCGTCGTCGGGCATATCGACTTCGCACACGGCATCTTCGTGACGGCGGATGAGGCTGCGCGCACCTTGGTCGCCATCGAGGGCGGCCATCTCGGCGAAAAAGTGCTTCGCCCACAAAACCGGATTGCCGCGCTTGCCGTTGCGCGCGGCAACGCAGATCGCGCGCCCTTCGAGCGGCGAAAAGGCGGCGATGAGGCGGTCCACATGGGCGGGCGTCACCCCCGGCATGTCGGCCAGCAACACCACGACTCCGTCGCAGTCGGCGGGCACCGCGCCAAGCCCGGCGCGCAGCGAGCTTGCAAGGCCGCTCGCATAGTCGGGATTCTCGACGAACGTTGCGGACCGGCCGGCAAGGGCCGCGCGCGCGCGCGCCGCCTCATTGCCGAGCACCACGATCGTGGCGGCAGCCTGCGAGCCGGTCGCGGCGGCGACCGCATGGTCGATCAGGCTGCGTCCGTCGATTTCGACAAAGAGTTTGTTGGCGGGCGCCATGCGCGAGGATTTGCCGGCCGCCAGCACGAGCGCTGTGATGCGTGGCGCGCTCGGTGCTTCTGTGCCTGCACGCGGTGTGGGGCGCGGGATTTCGGCAAGCAAACCGCCCACGCCCATCGCGGCGATCGCGGCCGCATCGACGTCGATGCCGGCCGCAAAACGCTGCAGCACCCAATCGAACCCGTTGAGTTTGGGCGAGCGTGCGCAGCCGGGCAGGCCGATCACGCGCACCGTGCCGATGCGCCCCAGCAGCAGCAGATTGCCGGGATCGACTGGCATGCCGAAACGTTCGATCGTTCCGCCGGAAGCTGCGATCGCGGCCGGGATCACGTCGTGCCGATCGACGATGGCCGATGCGCCCAAGACGAGGATCGGATCGCATTGGGCGGCGACCGCGGCCCCGATTTCGCGCGCGAGCGCATCGACCGCGTGTGCGGTGCGACGCACATGCGCAAGCGTGCCGCCGAGCGACGCAAGCCGTGCGGCGGTCGCGGCTTCCGTGCCGTCGAGCACGCTGTCTTTGATGCCGGGCAGCGTCGTCTGCACGAGGGCGGCGCGCAAGGCACTATAGGGTGCGAGCGACACGCCAGGCCGTTTTTCGGCAATCGCGATGCAGGCAGCGAGGGCGGCTTTGGGGGCGGCAAACGGAATGATCTTGATCGTGGCGAGCATGCCGCGCTGCGGGGCAGGCGCATAATCGGCCAAGGTTGCGACCGTGATCGCCTCGTCGATTGCGTTGATTGCGGCGATGGCGGCGGTGTCGATGCGCGCCAAGCCGGGTGCGGCCGCAAACAGATTGCAGCGCCCGGTGAAGGGCGCGGCCACGACAACGCCGGGGCCTGCGAGCGCTTGCGCTAAAGCCTTTGCGGCCGCGTCTTCGAGAACGTCGCCGTCGTCGAACTGGGCGGCCACGATGTCGGAAATGCCCGCTTGGCGCAAAGCCGCAACATCGTCGGCCGACAGGCGGCGGCCCTTGCGAAAGGCAACGCCCGGTCGTTTGAGGCTGTGGGCGAGGACCGCCCCTTCGGCGCGGTCGAGCGGCAAGGTTCCGAACCGCAACGCCGTCAGGCTCCGCGCCGAACCTGGGTGATCTCGGCGACAATCGAGATCGCGATTTCGGCTGGTGACAAAGCGCCGATCGCCAAGCCCACGGGCCCGCGAATGCGTTTGCGCGCCGCTTCGTCGAAGCCTTTGGCCGCGAGCCGCTCGAGGCGGGCTGCATGCGTCTTTCGCGAGCCGAGTGCGCCGACATAAAACGCGTTCGAGGCAAGGGCCGCTTCAAGGGCGGGATCGTCGATCTTGGGATCGTGCGTGAGCGTCACGATGGCGGTGCGCGCATCGGGCTTGAGCGCTGCCATCGCTTCGTCGGGCCAGTCGGTGGTGACCGTATAGCCGTCGAATTTCTGTGACGCTGCAAAGGCGCGGCGCGGATCGATCAGCGTGGTGCCGTAGCCCGCCAGGCTCGCCATGCGCGCGAGCGGCTCTGCGATGTGCACCGCACCCACGATCAGCAGACGCGGCGGCGGGTTGAAACTGTGCACGAAGATGGCACCGGCCCCCGTCTGCAGCGTGCCGCTCTCGTCGCGTTTGAGCATTTCGATGGCACCCGCCATCATGTCGATGTCGATGCAGAGCGGGCCTTCGCTTTCGCCGTCGAACACGAGCTTCTGCGCGCCGCTGCGCAAATTGGTGACGAGGGCGACGGGCCGCTTGGCGGCACGTGCGGCTTGGAGCTTGGCAAGAATGTCGGGCGTCATCTCAATCGAGCCTTTCCACGAAAACCTGCACCTTGCCGCCGCAGGCAAGGCCGACCTCCCACGCCTGTTCGTTCGTCACGCCGAAATCGAGCAGGCGCGGCCGACCGGTGGCGATGGCATCGAGCGCTTCTTTGATGACGGCCCCTTCGATGCAGCCGCCCGAGACCGAGCCCACGAATTTGCCGCCGGCGTCGACCGCAAGCTGCGAGCCCACGGGGCGCGGCGACGAGCCCCAGGTCGAAACGACGGTGGCGATGGCGACCCCCGTGCCGTTCGCGCGCCAGTTTGCGGCTTGTTCGAGGATATCGTCGCTCATGCGGCTGCTCCTTTCCAGTGGAAATGGCCGTGCGCACGCGCCGTCGGTGCTTGGGCCAAAGCCTCGATCAACCCTGCGAGGCTTGCCAGATTGTGGACCGGGCGGAATTCGTCGACATGCGGCAGCAAGGCCTTCACGCCGAGGGATTTGGGCGCAAAACCCGCATAGCGCAAGAGCGGGTTCAGCCAGATCAAACGGCCGCAGGATTTGGCGAGGCGTTCGGCCTCGGCGCTGAGTCCGGCCCCGGCCTCGCGGTCGAGCCCGTCGGTTACGAGCAGCACGGTCGGGCTGCGCGCGAGCACGCGCCGTCCCCAGCGCCAGTTGAACTCGCGCAAGCAATGGCCGAGGCGCGTCCCGCCCGACCAATCTTCGACCTGGCCCGCGACTTGCGCCAAGGCGAGGTCGATATCCTTGCGGCGCAAGGCGCGCGTGACGTTCGTAAGCCGTGTGCCGAACAAAAACACATGCACACGCGCGCGGTCGTTGACGAGCATATGCACAAAATGCAGGAACATGCGCGCATAGCGCTCCATCGAGCCCGAGATATCGAGCAGCACCACAAGCGGCGGCGTCTCGATACGGGGTGCGCGGAAACGCAGTTGGGCGAGATCGCCGCCGCTTCGCAGCATCGCGCGCAGCGTGGCGCGCGGATCGAGCCGATGGCCCAAGGCACTGGGGCGCGTGCGCCGTGTGCGGCGCGTTGGGAAAGCGCCGCCGAGCTGCAGCATTGCGCGCTTGGCGGCCGCCATCTCTTCGGCCGACATCTGCTCGAAATCTTTGGACTGCAGCAACTCGTTGTCCGACCACGTCATGGCCGCATCGAAGTCGGTGCGGTCTTCGGGCGCTTCCGATTGTGTCGGCGGCGGGGGCGGGCGGTGGAAAGCTTCGGCCACGCGCCGCAAGGTGGGGTCGGGCTGCAGATCGTCGGCGTCCGCGTCGGCGGCCTGCGGCAGCAACATGCCCATGGCGCGCTCGAGCAGTTTGGGATCGCGCCAGAACAGGCCGAAAGCCTGGTCGAAGATCGGCTGCTGCTCGCGGCGATTGACAAGGGTGGCGTGCAGCGCCCAATAGAGATCGCGCTTCTTTTCGACGCCGACGGCGGCGGCCGCGCGTGCCGCTTCGATCGCACGCCCCGGCCCGACCGGCAATCCGGCGGCGCGCAAGAGCCGCGTGAAATGCACGATATTGTCGAGCAGCAGACCGGGTGCGGCGGCAGCTTCGGTCATTGGGCGGCTTCGGCCTCGACTTCTTTGAGGAGTTTGAGCGCCGTGGTGCCGCGCACCTTGGCGATGTCGTCCTGGTATTTGAGCAAGGCGCCCAGCGTGTCGTCGATCGTGGCGGGATCGAGCGCAATGCGGTCGAGCACGCCGAGCGCGTTGGTCCAATCGAGCGTTTCGGCGACACCGGGCAGCTTGAACAATTCTTCGCGCCGGAGCTTCTGCACGAAGGCCACAATCTGGGCCGAGAGTTTCTCGGGCACGCCCGGGCATTTGGCGCGCACGATTTCGAGCTCGCGCGCGGCATCTGGGAAATCGACCCAGGCATAGAAGCAGCGGCGCTTCAAAGCGTCGTGCACTTCGCGCGTGCGGTTGGAGGTGACGATGCACAACGGGGCGGCGGGCGCCTTGATGGTGCCGAGCTCCGGGATCGAGACCTGCCAGTCGCTCAGCACTTCGAGCAGATAGGCCTCGAACGGTTCGTCGGCGCGGTCGAGCTCGTCGATCAGCAGCACGGGCGGGCCGGCGGCATCCGGGGCAAGGGCCTCGAGCAGCGGGCGGCGGATCAAGAAGCGCTCGGAGAAAATCTCGGCCTCGAGCCCGGCCGTTGCACCTTTGCCGGCCTCGGCGAGGCGAATTTCCATCATCTGGCGCGGATAGTTCCATTCGTAGACGGCGCTGGCCGCATCGAGGCCCTCGTAGCATTGCAGCCGGATCAGCTTGCGGCCGAGGGCTGCTGCCAGCACCTTGGCGATCTCGGTCTTGCCGGTCCCCGGTTCGCCCTCCAGAAACAGCGGCCGGCCGAGCTTCAGCGACAAAAACAGGGCTGTCGCAAGGCTGCGTTCTGCGACGTAACGTTGCGACGTCAGAAGGGCCAAAGTCTGGTCGATATCGGCGGGCAATTGCATCGGCAACTCATGGGGTTGGAGGTTGGTCAGAGCATCGCACAGGCGGGGTGCGGCACGGAAGGGGGCAGGGTGCCGCAGGAGGGCAGCAATGGCATGGGAATTGCTGCAACCGGTGCCAGCTTCATGCCCTTGCCCCCGGGAGGCACTCGCGATGTTTAACAATCCCTATGACGCCAGCACATCCATCGGCGGCTGCCCCTGCGGCGCCCATGCGAGTTTGAGCGAGCACAATTCGGTCCAAGCCGCTTTTGCCAAGCTCACCCAGCCGCCGCATTCGGATGCCGCACCTTCGCCTTCTCCCGCAACACGCGATACCGACACGCTGATGGCCGACCTGTTCGAGGCCGCGGTCGTCAAGGCCGTGCTGGGATCGGACCCGAGCCGCCGCAGCTTCCTCAATCTCGTGGGCAGCGGGACGGCCGCAGCCGCGATCGCGAGCGTGCTGCCGCTGGGCTTCATCCGCGAAGTAGCCGCCCAAGCGCCGCGGGCACTCGAAAAGACGAAGCTCGATGTCGGCTTCATTCCGATCACCTGCTCCACGCCCGTGATCATGGCGCATCCGATGGGCTTCTACGCCAAGCACGGGCTCGACGTGAACGTCGTGCGCACGGCCGGCTGGGCCGTGATCCGCGACAAATCGATCAACGGCGAATACGACGCCTCGCACATGCTCGCCCCAATGCCGCTCGCGATATCGATGGGGGCTGGCTCGAACCCGCTTCCGTGGGCGCTGGGGGCGATCCAGAATATCAATGGCCAGGCCATCACGCTGGCAACCAAGCACAAAGAGAAGCGCGATCCCAAAGACTGGAAGGGCTTTCGCTTCGCCGTTCCGTTCGACTATTCGATGCACAATTACCTGCTGCGCTACTACGTGGCCGAAGCCGGCCTCGATCCCGACCGCGATATCTCGATCCGGGCCGTGCCGCCGCCGGAAATGGTTGCGAACCTTCGCGCCGACAATATCGACGGCTTCTTGGGCCCCGATCCGTTCAACCAACGCGCCGTGTTCGACGGCGTTGGCTTCATCCATTTGTTGACGCGCGAGTTGTGGGACGGGCATCCGTGCTGCGTGTTCGCGGCCAGCCGCGACTTCACGCAGAAAATGCCGAACACGTTCCAAGCGCTGATGCGCTCGATCGTCGAGGCCGCGTCGTTCGCGCACAATCCGGCCAATCGCAAGCAGATCGCCGAAGCGATCTCGGCGCAGAACTATCTGAACCAGCCCGTCACGGTCGTCGAGCAGGTGCTGAGCGGTACGTTCGCCGACGGTCTCGGCCAGGTGCGCCGCGTGCCCGAGCGGATCGATTTCGACCCGTATCCGTGGCACTCGATGGCGGTGTGGATGCTGTCGCAGATGAAGCGCTGGGGCCAGATCCGCGGCGACGTGAATTACGCGCAGATCGCCGAGCAGGTGTTCTTGACGGCCGATGCCGGGCGCGCGATGCGCGAGCTTGGCGGGGCACCGCCGGCCGCGACGATGCGCAAGCACATGATCATGGGCAAGGAGTTCGATCCGGCCAATCCGGAAGCCTATATCGCGTCCTTCGCGATCCGCCGCACGTAAGGCTCCGGCGTTTCGATGTTTGCTACCGTGCGCGCCAAGTCGGCTTTGCTGTCGATTCTGCTGCTTGCCCTGTTTTTGGGCGGCTGGCAGATCGCGGCAACGCCGACGGCCGGGACTGGGCCTGCGCTCGATCCCGAATATGCGGCGTTGCTGGGGGCGTCCGCCCAGCAGGGCAAACAGACGCCGATGCCGACCCCGGTCGAGGTCGGCGTGCGCATCGCCAAGCACCTCGAAGCGCCGTTCGCCGATCGCGGCACCAACGACAAGGGAATCGGTATCCAGCTTGCCTATTCGCTGGCGCGAGTACTTCTGGGCTTCGGGCTCGCGGCCCTCGTCGCCATTCCACTCGGCTTTCTGATCGGCATGTCGCCGCTCGTCTATGGTGCACTCAATCCTTTCATCCAGGTGCTGCGACCGATCTCGCCGCTCGCTTGGATGCCGCTGGCGCTCTACACGATCAAGGACAGCGCCACCTCGTCGATCTTCGTGATTTTCATCTGCTCGATCTGGCCGATGCTGACCAACACGGCGTTCGGCGTGGCGCACGTGCGCAAGGAATGGCTCAACGTGGCGCGCACGCTCGAGGTCAATGCGCTGCGCACGGCGTGGCGCGTGATCCTGCCGGCCGCGGCACCCACGATTGTGACCGGCATGCGCATCTCGATCGGCATTGCCTGGCTCGTGATCGTGGCGGCCGAAATGCTCGTGGGCGGGACGGGGATCGGCTATTTCGTGTGGAACGAATGGAACAATCTGTCGATCTCCAACATCATCACGGCGATTCTCGTGATCGGCCTTGTCGGCATGTTGCTCGACCACATGCTCGGTTTTGCGACCAAACTTGTGACCTACCAGGAATGACGACGCGATGACCTACGTATCGATCGAGGGCATCGCCAAGCGCTTCAAGCAGCCCGGCGGCGGCGTGCAGACGGTGTTCGAGAACATCCATTTCGGCGTGGCCAAGGGCGAGTTCGTGTGCCTGATCGGCCATTCGGGCTGCGGCAAGACGACGATCCTCAACATCCTCGCGGGCCTCGACACGGCCGACGACGGCGTGCTGCTCGTCGGCGACAAGGAAGTGGCGGGCCCGTCGCTCGACCGCGCCGTGATTTTCCAAGGCCACGCGCTGATGCCGTGGATGACCGCCATCGAGAACATCGCGTTCGCCGTGTCGTCGCGCTGGCCCGATTGGGATCGCGCCAAGGTGCGCGCGCACTGCCAGAAATACATCGATCTCGTGGGCCTCACGGGCGCCGAGCGCAAGCGGCCGGCCATGCTGTCGGGCGGCATGAAGCAGCGCGTGGGCATTGCGCGCGCATTGTCGATCGAGCCCAAGATGCTGCTGATGGACGAACCGTTCTCGGCCCTCGACGCGCTCACGCGCGGCACGCTGCAGGAAGAAGTGCTGCGCCTGTGCGCGGCCACGCAGCAGACCGTGTTCATGATCACGCACGACGTGGACGAGGCGATTCTGCTTGCCGACCGCATCGTGCTGATGACGAACGGGCCGCAGGCCAAGATCGCCGAGATCGTGGTCAACACGCTGCCGCGCGGCCGCACGCGCCACGACATCCACAAGCACCCGCACTATTACGCGATCCGCAACCACATCGTCGATTTTCTGGTCGAACGCTCGCGCGGTTTCGCGTCGGCGATTCCGGCCGGGTACGACCCGCGCCGGCCGCCCGAGACAAGCCCCGGCACGCTGCGCGCGGCCAGTTGACATCCGAAGGAGGAACCTATGAACGACGCCAAAGACAAACTCGGCGAGAAAATACTTGCGATCAAAAAGAAGAAGAAGCTGAGCTGGAACAAGATCGCCGAAAAGATCGGCATGAACCCGGTCTGGACGACGGCGGCACTGTTGGGCCAGATGTCGATGCTGCCCGAGCACGCCGCCAAGGCCGCCAAGCTGTTCGGCCTTTCCAAGGACGAGGCCGAACTCCTGTGCGAGATCCCGTATCGCGGCTCGCTGCCGCCGGGGCCGCCGACCGATCCGCTGATTTACCGCTTCTACGAACTCATCCAGGTCTACGGCACGACCTGGAAGGAACTGATCCACGAAGAATTCGGCGACGGCATCATGTCGGCGATCGATTTCGAGATGGACATGAAGCGTTTGCCCGATCCCAAGGGCGACCGCGTGAAGATCACGATGCACGGCAAGTTCCTGCCGTACCGGCGGTATTAAATGGGGGCTGGACGGCAGCGATGACGATACCTATTTAGTCGCCATGCCGCTGCCGTCCCCCGACTCGCTGCCGCCCAAACTCGCTGCCATCGTCGCGCACTGGCAGTCTCTGAAGCGCGACGGCCACGATCTGCCGTTTTATGCGGACTTCGAGCCGATGGCGGTCGCGCGGCTGCTTCCCAACATCTATCTGCTCGGTGTCGAGCATGAGCCGCTGCGATTCCGCTTTCGCCTTCTCGGCGAAGCCGTGCTCGAAGCGGGTGCGCCGGGGCGTCCGGGGCTTTATGTCGACGAATTGCCGCGCACGGGCACGCAATCCAATTTGCACGCGAGCCTGACGGCCGCTGTCGCAAGCCGCGCGCCCAATTGGTATCGCGGCCCGCCCACTTTGCAGCACCACGCCCATGTGACCGAGCTCGAAGGCGTGATGCTGCCTTTTGCCGCCGCCGACGGGCGCATCGAGGCGTTCTTGTGCCTTACGCTCTATCGCTGGCAGAGCGGGCGGGAAACCTAACGGGCGGGCGTTAGCCCGCCGCCGTAACCGCGCGCTTGGCCATCACACCCACGAGATGGGCGCGATAGTCGGCCGCAGCGTGGATATCGCTGTTGAGGCCGTCGGGCGAAACCTTGACGCCATCGAGCGACGCGGCGTTCCAGGACTTCGACAGTGCGGCTTCGGCTTCCGACCAGCGGAACACGGCCGCAGCCGCACCGGTTACGGCAACGCGCGCGCCCGACGCGGTCTTGGCGACCATCACGCCGACCAGCGCATAGCGCGAGGCTGGTTGGCCGAATTTGGCATAGGCCGCTTTTTCGGGGATCGGGAAACTTACCGACAGGATGATTTCGCCAGGCTTCAGCGCCGTTTCGAACATCCCGAGGAAAAACGCGTCGGCCGGAATTTCGCGGCTGTTGGTTTTGATCGTGGCACCCAAGGCCAGGCATGCCGCCGGATAGTCGGCGGCCGGATCGTTGTTGGCGATCGAGCCGCCGATCGTGCCGCGGTTGCGCACCTGCGGATCGCCGATGCCGTCGGCCAGGGCTGCAAGGGCGGGCAGGGCCTTTTTGACGTCCGCCGAGGCCGCGACGTCGCCGTGGCGCGTCATGGCGCCGATCGTGACCTTACCGCCCGCAACCGCGATCCCGGCCAGATCCTTGATGGCCGAAAGATCGACGACGGCGCTCGGCTTGGCCAGGCGCTGCTTCAGCGTGGGGATCAGCGTCTGGCCGCCGGCCAGCGCCTTGGCGTCGCCGTCGGCGGCGAGCAGTTTGACCGCATCGGCGACCGTGGCGGGTTTGTGGTAGGCAAAATCGTACATCGCAATTCTCCTTGTTCGATCCGATGGGGGCGGTCTATTCGGCGGCCATGCGGTGGCCGCCGTTGACGATCGCCCAGATTTTCTGCGGCGTTGCCGGCATGTCGATGTGGCGCACGCCGTAGTCTTTGAGCGCGTCCACAACCGCGTTGATCACGGCGGGCGGCGAGCCGATGGCGCCGACTTCGCCCACGCCTTTGACGCCGAGCGGATTGTGCGTGCATAAGGTGATCGCCGTCGAGACCTTGAAGGACGGCAGATCGTCGGCGCGCGGCATCGTGTAGTCCATGAACGAACCCGAGCGCAGCTGGCCCTTGTCGTCGTAGACGCATTCTTCCATCAAGGCCTGGCCGATGCCTTGCGCCAAGCCGCCATGCACCTGGCCCTCGACGATCATGGGATTGACGACGCGACCCACATCGTCGCACGCCGCGAAATCGACGACCTTGACCACGCCGGTCTGCGGATCGATTTCGACTTCGCAGATATGCGCGCCGCCGGGGAAGGTGAAGTTCTTGGGATCGTAGAAGGCGGTTTCGTCCAGGCCCGGCTCGAGCGTTTCGAGCGGGTAGTTGTGCGGCACGTAGGCCGTGAGCGCGATCTCGCCGAAGCTCTTGGACTTGTCCGTGCCCGCGACCGTGAATTTGCCGTCTTTGAACTCGATGTCGGCCTCGGCCGCTTCGAGCAGGTGGGCGGCGATCTTCTTGGCTTTGTCGACGATCTTGTCGAGCGCCTTCACGACGGCGGTCCCGCCCACGGCGAGCGAGCGCGAGCCGTAGGTACCCATGCCGAACGGAATCTTGTTCGTGTCGCCGTGCGACACTTCGATTTGGTCGAGGCCGATGCCGAGCCGCTCTGCGATCAGCTGCGCGTAGGTCGTCTCGTGGCCTTGGCCGTGGCTGTGGCAGCCCGTGAACAGCGTGACCGAGCCGGTCGGGTGCACGCGCACATTGGCGCATTCGTAGAGGCCCGCGCGCGCGCCCAAAGCGCCCGCAATGTTCGAGGGCGCAATGCCGCACGCTTCCACGTAGGTCGAAATGCCGATGCCGCGCAGCTTGCCGTGCTTCTTGGCCGCTGCTCGGCGCGCTTCGAAGCCCGCATAGTCGATGGCCTTCATCGCGCCTTCGAGCGTCGCGAAATAGTCGCCGCTGTCGTATTGCAGGGCGACCGGCGTTTGGTACGGGAACGCGTTGGTCGGGATGAAGTTGCGCTTGCGAATTTCCACGCGGTCCATGCCCATCTCGGCCGCCGCAATATCGACGATGCGCTCGATGAGGAAGGCGGCTTCCGGCCGGCCCGCCCCGCGATAGGCATCGACCGGCACCGTGTTCGTGAACACGGCTTTCACTTCCGCGTAGATCGCAGGCGTGGTGTAGACGCCTGCGAGCAGCGTTGCATAGAGATAGGTCGGGATCGCGGGCGCAAAGGTCGAAAGATAGGCGCCCATATTCGCAATCGTATTCACCTTGAGGGCGAGGAACTTGCCGTTTTTGTCGAGGGCCAGTTCCGCATGCGTGACATGGTCGCGCCCCTGCGCGTCCGACATGAAGCTTTCGCCGCGCTCGGCCGTCCATTTGACCGGCCGGCCGACCTTGGGGGCGGCCCAGGTCACGAAGGCTTCTTCGGCATAATGGTAGATCTTCGAGCCGAAGCCGCCGCCGACATCGGGAGCGACGACGCGCAGGCGGCTTTCCGGAATATGCAGCACGAACGCGCCCATCAGCAGGCGGATCACGTGCGGATTCTGGCTCGTGGTGAAGAGCGTGTATTCGCCGGTCGCACGGTCGTATTCGCCGACGGCTGCGCGCGGCTCCATCGGGTTGGCGATGAGGCGATTGTTGACGAGGTCGATCTTGGCAACCTTGTAGGCGTTCTTGAACGCGGCAGCGACTTGGTCGGCGTCGCCGATATGCCAGTCGAAGCACAGATTGCCGCCGGCATGAACGGCCGGCGCACCCGGCTTCAGCGCATCGACCAAGCCCACGACAGCCGGAAGATCGGCAAGCTCGATGTCGAGCAGTTCGGCGGCGTCTTTGGCCTGGGAAAGCGTTTCGGCGACGACCACAGCAATCGGATCGCCGACATGGCGCACCCGCTCGAGCGCCAGCACCGGATGGGCCGGCTCCTGCATCGGGCTGCCGTCCTTGTTTTTGACGAGCCAGCCGCAGGGCAGGCCGCCGATCGCGTCGGCCGCCATGTCGGGGCCGGTGAACACCGCGACGACGCCTTCGGCCGCTTTGGCCTTGGCGGTGTCGATGCGCACGATCTTGGCGTGGGCGGTCTGCGCGCGCACGAAATAGGCGTGCACCTGGTTCGGGCGCGAAATGTCGTCGGTGTAGTTGCCCTGGCCCGTCAGAAACCGGTAATCCTCTTTGCGGCGCACGGCCGCCCCAATTCCGTCGATTGCCATTTGCGTTTCTCCCTGCAGCGTTTCGCGTTGGCGCGATTATTCGCTTGTCGAGTTTATTTCGCGGCGGCCATCGCCTGGGCACCCGCCTGAACCGCTTTGACGATGTTGTGGTAGCCCGTGCAGCGGCAAATGTTGCCCTCGAGCCATTCGCGCACGTCGTGTTCGCTCGGGTTGGAATTGCGCTTGGCAAGCTCGATGGCGCTCATGACCATGCCGGGCGTGCAGAAGCCGCATTGCAGGCCGTGATGTTCCTTGAACGCGGCCTGCATCGGGTGAAGTTCGTTGCCGTTGGCAAGCCCTTCGATCGTCGTCACGGACGTGCCGTCGGCTTGCGCTGCCAGCATCGTGCACGACTTGACCGATTTGCCGTCGACATGGACGACGCAAGCCCCGCACTGGCTGGTGTCGCAGCCCACATGCGTGCCGGTCATGCCGAGTTTTTCGCGCAGCACCTGCACCAGCAGCGTGCGGCCTTCGACCTCGGCGGAAACTTTTTTGCCGTTTACGGTCAGCGAAATCTTGGCCATCGTCTCTCCCCTTGATGTTTCGTTCGAAGTTTTTGGATCGGTTGGGTCGCAGTGTTGGGGGTGCGCGGGGGTGCCGTCAAGCATCAACCGCGCAACACCATCCACAGCACGACCGCAACCGCCGCCACGAGGGCTGCGATCCACACGCTTTGCGGCAGACCGCCGCTTTGCGGTGCCGAAATTTCAGGCGTTTTCGGTTGTTCGGCCGCTGCGGGCGCAGTCGCTTCGGCAGCCGCCGGCGGTGCCACGGTCGTCGCAAATTTCCCGAAAAATTCATCGGCGAGTTTTTTGGCCGTCGCATCGATGAGACGCGAGCCGAGCTGCGCCATTTTGCCGCCGACCTGGCTGTCGGCCGTGTAGGTGAGGATCGTGCCGCCTTCGCCGTCTTCGGCAAGCTTCACAATGGCGGAGCCCTTGCCGAAACCGGCGACCCCGCCTTGGCCTTCGCCGGCGATCTTGTAGCCGTTGGGCGGGTCGATGTCGGACAGCGTCACCTTGCCGGTGAACCGCGCGGTCATCGGGCCGATCTTGAGGCCGACCTTGGCCGCAAAGCCGTTATCTTCGGTTTTGGTCAGTTCCTCGCAACCCGGAATGCATTGTTTGAGGATTTCGGGGTTGTTGAGACCGTCCCAAACCACAGTCCGGGGTAGGGGAAGCCGATATTCGCCGCTCAGATTCATGAAGATGCCCGCTTATTTGCGCCATTTGCGCAAAATTTTGGTGGAAAAGCGCCGCAAGTTTCCCATATTAACACCACCAAGTACCAGGGTGTTTCGATACCCCTGTCGCGTTGAACAACACCGCAGGCGCCGACGCGCCGCAAAATGGGAGGTTTTCCAAGATGACCATCAATCGTCGTTCCGCACTCGCAATGGGCGCTGCCGCCGCCAGCCTGCTTGCCGCCCCGGCCATCGCCCAAGGGCGTCGCCGCATCACCGTCGTGACCGGCGGCACGGGCGGCGTGTTCTACCCCTATGGCGGCGGCCTTGCGAAGCTGTTCGCCGAGAAAATGACCAACACCCAGGCGACCTCGCAGGTCACCGGCGGTTCGGTCGACAACGTCAAACTGCTGCACACGGGCGATGCCGAGCTTGGTTTCTCGACCATGGACAGCGCCTATGACGGCATGATGGGCGAGGGCGCCTACAAGGCCGACGGCAAGCAGGACATCCGCGTCATCGGCATGCTGTACGATTCGTTCCTGCATGTCGTGGCGAGCCAGTCGTCGAATGTGACGAACATCGCCTCGATGCGCGGCAAGCGTATCTCGGTTGGCTCTGCTGGTTCGTCGACCGAATCGATCGCCGACCGCGTGATCGCGGCGGGCGGCCTCAACGAGATGCGCGACATCACGCGCGACAATCTCGGCGTCGCGGAATCGGCCGGTGCCCTCAAGGACGGCAAGATCGCCGCGTTCTTCTGGATCGGCGGCATTCCGACCGCTGCCGTGCGCGAACTTGCGACCGGCGGCCAGCCGCCGATCCGCTTCATCCCGACGACCGCGGAATTCGCCGTGCTCGACGCCAAGTGGCCGGGCCTCTACCGCCCGTTCACGCTGGCGGCCGGCTCTTACGCCAACCAGAGCGAAGCGCTGGGCGGGCTCGGTGTGGCCAACGTGCTGATCGTGCCGACCAAGCTGCCCAACGCCTTGGTGACGACGATGCTCGAGACGATCTTCAACAACCTCACGGAAGTGCAGGGGATCCATCCCGAAGCCCGCAAGCTCACGCTGCAGGCGGCGGCCGGAAAGTCGGCCGTTCCGTACCATCCGGCGGCCGAAGCCTTCTACCGCTCGAAGGGCATTTCGATGTCCTAAACCTCCTGCTGAAGGGGTGAATCGCAAAGACCCGGAACCATTGGTTCCGGGTCTTTTTTTGTTTTCATTCCGGCGTTTCTTCTTCCATAAGTATCGGACAGGGTAGGGGGCGAAGACCCGCCGCAGATGCGGGCTGTCGCCAGTCACGAGGGAAGTTGCCGCCAATGGTCAATCCGAATGCTGCCGACAAGGTCGAATTGTCGGCCGAAGAACTTGAGCGCCTTTCTTCGGACAGCGAAGGGGGGCCCGCCAAACGCCTGACCGGTTGGCTCGGCTGGCTCACCGGTGCGGTCGCCTTCGGGCTCGGCGCCTATTCGCTCTATTGGACGCAATTTGCGGTCAACACGACGGTCTATCGGTCGAGCTTTCTCGGCGTGGCTCTGGCCCTGATCTTCGTGCTGTACCCGCTGCTGCGCGACGCCAAAGAAACCCGCCGCGCCACGATCGAAGAATGGTGCGTGGCGCTGCTGGGCGTGGGCGCGATGTACGTTCTCTATCTTGAGGGGCGCATTTTCGAGCGCAGCCCCTTTGCGGGCGGTCTGCTGATCGTCGTGGCGCTGTGTTTTGCGGCCTATCCGCTCATCGTTTCGAGCCGCATTCTTTCGCGTACGCAGCTTATCGACTGGATTTTCGTCGGCTTCGCTTTGTGGACGGCCTGGTACTTGGCCACCAATATCGAAAGCTACAAGACGCGCCCGACGCGCCCGACGGCCGACGAACTCGTGCTCGGCGGCACGCTGATCCTGCTCATTCTCGAGGGCACGCGGCGGACGATCGGCTGGATCCTGCCGGCGATCACGATCCTCATTCTGGTCTACGGCTATTTCGGCCCCTACATCCCCGAGCCGTTCGACCATCGCGGCTTCTCGATCAACCGCATCATCGGCCAGAATTATCTGACGCTCGAAGGCATCTTCGCCACACCGATGGATGTGGCCGCGACCTTCATCATTCTGTTCACGCTCTACGGTGCGGTGCTCGACCGCGGCGGGGCCGGCAAGTTTTTCATCGACTGGGCCTTTGCCCTGTTCGGCAAAAAGCCGTCGCCCTCGGCCCCGGGGCGCGCGGTGGTGGCGTCGGGCTTCCTGCTCGGCACCGTCTCGGGCTCGGGCGTGGCCACGACCGTGACGGTCGCCTCGCTTGCGTGGCCTATGCTGCGCAAAGCGGGCTATCCGCCGACCGTGGCGGGCGGCATGCTGTCGGCCGCCGGCATCGGGGCTACCTTGTCGCCGCCCACGCTAGGTGCAGCGGCGTTCATCATCGCCGAATATCTCGATATCGAATATCTCGTCGTGCTGATCTACGCGACCATCCCGACGATCCTCTACTACGTGTCGTGCTGGCTGATGACCGAGGCGGATTCGCGCAGCCTCAAGATCAAAGCCATCAAGACGTCGGACCAGTCGCTGTGGCAGCTCACGATTTCGCAGGGCTACCATTTCCTGTCGCTGGCGGCGATCGCGTTTTTCCTCGTGCTCGGCTTCACCTCGTTCCTCGCCGTCTTCTGGTCGATCGCGATCGCGTTCATGCTGTCGATGGCGCGCATGGAAAGCCGCCTTGTGACGATGCCGGCTTTCGTGGCGGGAACGGTTGCGGGCGTGCTCGCCTGGGCCTTCGGCTCGACCGCGATGCCTGAGACGCTCAATCTCGACGAGTTGTTCGACGGGCGCATTTCGGCGTCGATCTTCTGGGGCATGGTCGTGGCGATTCTGGTGTCGGGCGTGCAGGCTCTGACGGCCATTCGCGCCGGCCGCGAGCCCGATCCGGCCGCCACTCGCATGATCGAGGCGATCACGGACGGCACGCGCGGCACGCTCGGCATCATCGCGACCTGCGCCTGTGCCGGCCTCATCGTCGGCATCGTGAACCTGACGGGGCTCGGCCTCACGTTGTCGTCGATCATCGTGGCCGTCGGCGGCGGCGAGCGCTTGCCGGTGATCTTGCTTGCGGCCCTCGCTATGTGGGTGCTGGGGCTCGCGGTTCCGGTCACGGCGAGCTACATCATCGCGGCCGTTATGCTCGTTCCGGCCCTCGTGAAAGTCGGCATCCCGGCACCGGCCGCCCACATGTTCATGTTCTACTATGCGGTGCTGGCCGACGTGTCGCCGCCCACCGCCTTGGCGCCGTTTGCGGCGTCGGCCATCTGCGGCGGCCGCCCGTTCCCGACCATGATCCAGGCCTGGAAATACACGCTGCCGGCCTTCCTCGTGCCGTTTATGTTCTGCCTCACGCCCGAAGGGCTGCAGCTTTTGATGCTCACGCCCGAAGGCAATTGGCCGGAAGATGTGGGCGATTGGTGGGGCATTTTCGAGACGACGATCACCTCGTGCTTGGCCCTCGTCGGCCTATGCGTCGGCATCACCGGCTATGCGCGCCAGCACGCGACCGCGATCGAACGCGTGCTGTCGCTGCTGGGCGGCATCTTGCTGATCGCCGCCGATGCGCGCGCCGATCTCGCGGGCCTCGTGCTGCTGTCGATCGGGCTCGGCCTGCACTGGATGCGGACGCGAAACACGGCGGCGGCGGCCTGAGCGATTAAGCCGCCCGGCGCTTCGCCATGTACGCGTAGATGTGCGGGCCCAAGAGGGCGGCGGCGGCCAAGGCCAGCAGCGTGGCCGACAAAGGCCGCGTCAAGAACACGGTCCAGTCGCCTTGGCTGATCGTGAGTGCGCGGCGCAGCTCCTGTTCGGCGAGGGGCCCGAGGATCATGCCGATGATCACGGGGGCGGCCGGAAAGTCGAAGCGGCGCATGAAATAGCCCGCAATGCCGACCGCGTAGAGCAGCATGAGATCAATCACGCTCTGGCTGATGCCGTAGGTGCCGATCGTGGCGAACAGGAGAATGCCGCCATAGAGCCAGGGCTTGGGCACGGCCAGGATCTTCACCCACAGCGGGACGAGCGGCAGGTTCAAGATCAGCAGCATCACGTTGGCGATGTAGAGCGAAGCGATGAGGCCCCAAACGAGATTGGCCTGCGTCTGGAACAGGAGCGGCCCCGGCTGGATGCCGTAGCTTTGGAACGCCGACAGCATGATGGCGGCCGTGGCCGAAGTCGGCAGACCCAGCGTGAGCATCGGCACCAGCACGCCCGCCGCCGAAGCGTTGTTGGCGGCTTCGGGGCCGGCAACGCCTTCGATGGCGCCGTTTCCGAATTCCTCCGGTTTGAGCGAGAGTTTCTTTTCGATGTAGTACGACAGGAAGGTCGGGATTTCGGCCCCGCCCGCCGGCAGCGCGCCGATCGAGAAGCCGAGACCGGTTCCGCGCAGCCACGGTTTCCAGCTGCGTTTCCATTCCTCGCGCGTCATCCACAGCGAGCCCGACAGCGGCAGCAGCTCGTCCTTGCCGTGCGCGTGGCGCGAGGCGAGCCACAGCGTTTCGCCGACCGCAAACAGCCCGACCGCAACCACGATCACGTTGATGCCGTCGAGCAGTTCGATGAGGCCGAAGGTGAAGCGCGGCTGGCCGGTCTGCAGATCGATGCCGATGAGGCCGAGCCAGATGCCGAAAAACAGCGAGACCAGGCCGCGTACGGTCGAATTGCCGAGTACGGCCGATACGGTCACGAAGGCGAGCGCCATCAGGCAGAAATACTCGGCCGGCCCGAATTTGAGCGCGAGTTCCACGACGATGGGGGCCAAGAACGTGATGCCGATCGTGCCGATCGTGCCGGCCACGAACGAGCCGATGGCGGCCGTTGCAAGGGCGGCCCCGGCGCGGCCGCGCTTGGCCATCCGGTTGCCTTCGAGGGCGGTCACGATCGTCGCACTCTCGCCGGGCGTGTTGAGCAGGATCGAGGTCGTCGAGCCGCCATACATGGCCCCGTAATAGATGCCCGCAAACAGGATGAAAGCGCCCGTCGGATCGACCTTGAAGGTGATCGGCAGCAAGAGCGCAATCGTCAGTGCCGGCCCGATGCCCGGCAGCACGCCGATGGCCGTGCCCAGAAACGTGCCAATCAATGCGAACATCAGATTGATCGGCGTGAGGGCGACGGCAAAGCCGTTCAGCAGCTGCGACAGCGTATCCATGGCTAGAACAATGCCTCGATCGGGCCCGACCCGATATTGATGCCAAGACCCTTGGCGAAGCCGACATAGGCGACCGTCGCCAGCACGAAGCCCAATCCCAAATCGACATGCGGCTTGCGGCTGCCGAAGCAACGCGCGGTGCACATGAACAGCAGGCACGAGGCAATGATGAAGCCGAGCTGGTCGATCAGCGCCACATTGAGGGCGAGGCCCAACAGCAGCCAGCGGAAGCTGCGCCAATCGATGGGCAAGGCGATTTCGGGATCGTCGCCGCTCCAGCCGCCGCGAAAGCCGGCGATCAGCAGAAAGACGCCGAGAATGCCGAGCGCCAAAGCGGTCGCGTAGGGGACGACAGTGGGGCCGACGCGCGCGTAAAGCGGCGAGACGGGAATGGCGGTGCTCTGCTGGAAGACGATGGCCGCAAAGGCCAGGACGGCAACGCCGACCCAGATTTCAGGCACCAGACGCATATTTATCCCCCCCGGGAAGACAAGAGCGGCGCCGAGCAACCGCGTTGGGCTGCTCGGCGCCGTTACAGGCACACTCTAGACTTGTTCAGGTCGCAAGGCCAAGGCCGCGCAGAATGGCCTCGACGCGCGTGACTTCGCTCGTCACATAGCGGCCGAAATCGTCGCCGGTCATGTAGATCTGCGTCCAGTCGCGCTTCTCGCACTCTTCCTTCCACTGGCTCGACTTGACCATGCGGTCGATGAGGCCCAAGAGCACGGCGCGCTGGGCCGGCGACACGCCGGGGGCCGCGAACACGCCGCGCCAGTTGGCCAGTTCGACGTCGATGCCCTGTTCCTTGAGTGTCGGCGCATCGATGCCGGGCTGGCGTTCGGGCGAGGAGATGGCGAGGCAGCGCATGCGCCCGGCTTTGATCTGCTCCGCGAATTCGCCGTAGCCCGAAACGCCGGCCGTGGTCTGGCCGCCGAGGATCGCCGCCTGGGCAGGGCCGCCGCCGGCGAAGGCCACGTAGCTCATCGCCTTGGGTTCCACCTTCAGCGCCTGGCCGATCATGCCGACAAGGATATGGTCCGTGCCGCCGGCCGAACCGCCGGCCCACGACACGCCGCCGGGGCTCGCCTGGATGGCGGCCGCAAGGCTCTTCATGTCGCGATGCGGCGAGTTGGCGGGCACCACGACGGCTTGGAATTCGCCGGTGAGGCGGGCAAGCGGCGTTGCGTCGGTCATCTTGACCGGGCTCTTGTTAGCGATCAGCGAGCCGACCATCACGAGGCCTGCGACCATCATCACGTCGCCCTGGCCGCGCATGCCGAGGAAGCGCGGCAGGCCCACAGCACCGCCGGCACCCGGCACGTTGTCGAACTGGAAATTCGTCATGATGCCGGCCGCACGCATGACCTG
>JADCGL010000034.1 GCA_020248985.1 Telmatospirillum sp.
CTCGCGGCCGGCAACGACAGCCTCACGCTCGGCAACTTCGCCAACACGGTCACCGTCACGAACGTCGAAACCCTGGTCGGCGGCACGACGACCGACACGGTCACCCGCGCCGCCAACACCACGGAGGGTTCGATCGACCTCGCGGCCGGCAACGACCGCCTGATCCTCTCGAGCGGCACCGCCGCCAACACGGTCACGGTCTCGAACGTCGAAACCATCCTCGGCGGCACCGCCGCCGACACGGTCACGCTGGTCGGCATCCAGACGGGCACCACGATCGATCTCGGGGCCGGTTCCGACCGACTCGTTCTCGACACGGTCGCCAACACCGTGACGGTGCTGAACGTCGAAACCCTCGTCGCGAACAGCGACAACGACACGGTCACGTTCGGCACGGCCATCACCAGCGGCACCGTCGATCTGCTCGACGGCAACGACCAGCTCACGCTCGGCGCCTTCGGCAACACGGTCACTGTCTCGAACGCCGAAACCGTCATCGGAGGCACGGTCAACGACACGGTCACGCTCGGCGCTCAAATGACGGCCGGCACCATCGATCTGCGCGCCGGTTCCGACCGCCTCAATCTCGGCAACTTCGCCAACACGCTGACGGTCGCCAACGTCGAAACCATCAGCGGCGGCACGGGCAACAACACGGTCACGATCGCGACCGCGATGACGTCCGGCACCATCGATCTGGGCTCGGGCAGCGACAGCCTGACCTTCGGCAACTTCGCCAACACGGTCACCGTCACGAACGTCGAAACCATCGTCGGCGGGACCACGACCGACACGATCACGCTGGGTGCAGCCCAGACGTCGGGCACCATCGATCTTGGGGCCGGCAACGACCGCCTTGTGCTCGGCGGCACGGCCGCCAACACGGTCACGGTCACAAACGTCGAAACCATCGTCGGCAGCTCGAACGCCGACACGGTCACGCTCGACGCCGCGATGACGGCAGGCACGATCGACCTCGCGGCCGGCAACGACCGCCTCGTGCTCGGCGGCACGGCAGCCAACACGCTGACCATCTCCAACATCGAAACGCTGGTCGGCAGCACCAACGACGACTCCGTCACGCTGGGCACGGCCTACACGGCCGGCACCATCGATCTCGGCGACGGCAACGACCGCCTGGCGCTGGGCGCCTTCGCCAACACGCTGACGGTCGTCAATGTCGAAACGCTGGTCGCCAACACGCTCAACGACACGATCACGCTGGGCAGCCAGGTCACGTCCGGCACCGTCGATCTGCTCGCCGGCACGGACCGTCTGATCCTCGGCAATTTCGAGAACACGCTGACGGTCGCGAACGTCGAAACCTTGGTCGGCGGCACGACCGCCGACACGGTCACGCTCGGCACGGCGATGACGTCGGGCTCGCTCGATCTGGGCGCAGGCGACGACAGCCTCACGCTCGCAAGCGCGGGCACGGCCGGCAACACGGTCACGGTCACCAACGTCGAAACGCTGGTCGGCGGCACGCTCGCCGACACGGTCACGCTGTCGAACAACACGACGGCGGGCTCGGTCGATCTCGGCGCCGGCAACGACCGCTTGGTCCTGGCGGGCGGCACCGCCAACACGGTGTCGGTCACGAACGTCGAAACGGTTCTCGGCGGCACGGCAGCCGATACGGTTTCGCTGATCGGCATCCAGACCGGCACCACGGTCGATCTCGGCACGGGCAACGACCGCCTGCTGCTCGACACGGTCGCGAACACGGTGACGGTACTGAACGTCGAAACCCTCGTCGCGAACAGCGACAACGACACGGTCACCTTCGGCACGGCCATCACCAGCGGCACCATCGACTTGCTGGACGGCAGCGACCGCCTGATCCTCGGCGGCTTCGCCAACACGGTTGCAGTCGCCAACGCCGAAACGGTTCTCGGCGGCACGGTCAACGACACGGTCACCCTCGCCGCCCAGATGACGGCCGGCACGGTCGATCTGCGCGCGGGCACCGACCGTCTCATCCTCGGCAACTTCGAAAACACGCTCACCGTGGCCAACGTCGAAACCCTGGTCGGCGGCACCACCGCCGACACGGTGACGCTGGGTGCGGCCATGACGTCGGGTTCGGTCGATCTCGGGGCCGGCAACGACAGCCTGTCGCTCGGCACCTTCGCCAATACTCTCACGGTCACGAACGTCGAAACCGTCGTCGGCGGTGCGGGCAACAACACGGTCACGCTGGGTGCAGGCACCACGGCGGGCACGTTCGATCTGGGTGCGGGCAACGACCGCCTGATCCTGTCGGGCACCTCGGCCAACACGGTCACCGTCACGAACGTCGAAACGATCATCGGCAGTGCCGCTGCCGACACGGTCACGCTCGACGCCTCGGTCACGGCGGCAACTGTCGATCTGGGGGCCGGCAACGACCGCCTGATCCTCGGCGGCACGGCGGCCAACACGCTGACGATCACGAACGTCGAAACCCTGGTCGGCAGCAGCAACGCCGATACGGTCACGATCAGCACGGCGATTACGGCTGGCAGCCTGGATCTGGGCGACGGCAACGACCAGCTCACGCTCGGCAACTTCGCCAACACGGTCACGGTC
>JADCGL010000035.1 GCA_020248985.1 Telmatospirillum sp.
CAACGACCGCCTGATCCTCGATACGGTCGCCAACACGATCACGGTGCTGAACGTCGAAACGCTGGTCGCCAACACCGACAACGACACGGTGACCTTCGGTACGGCCATCACGACCGGCTCGGTCGATTTGCTCGACGGCAACGACCAGCTGATCCTCGGCGGCTTCGCCAACACGGTCACGGTCGCCAACGCCGAAACGGTCACGGGCGGCACGGCAACCGACACGGTCACCCTGTCGTCGCAGCTGACGGCCGGGACCATCGATCTGCGCGCCGGCACGGACCGCCTCACCCTCGGCAACTTCGAGAACACGGTTGCGGTGCTCAACGTCGAAACGCTGGTCGGCGGCACGACGGCCGACACGGTCACGATCGGCACGGCGATGACGTCGGGTTCGCTCGATCTCGCGGCCGGCAACGACAGCCTTACGCTCGGCAACTTCGCCAACACGGTGACGATGACCAACATCGAAACCATCGTCGGCGGCACCACCACGGATACGGTGACGCTGGGTGCGGCCCAAACGTCGGGCACCATCGATCTGGGGGCCGGCAACGACCGCCTGATCCTCGGCGGCACGTCGGGCAACACGGTCACGGTCACGAACGTCGAAACCATCGTCGGCAGCAACGGGGCGGATACGGTCTCGCTCGATGCCGCCGTCAACGGTGCGACGGTCGATCTCGGCACGGGCAGCGACCGCCTGATCCTGGGCGGGACGGCCGCCAACACGCTGACGATCTCGAACATCGAGACCGTCGTGGGCAGCAGCAACGACGATACGGTGACGCTGAGCGTGGCCTACACTTCGGGCAACATCGATCTCGGCGACGGCAACGACCGCCTCGTGCTCGGCAACTTCGCCAACACGCTGACGGTGTCGAACGTCGAAACCCTGGTCGCCAGCACGCTTGCCGACACGATCACGCTCGGCTCGCAGACCACGGCGGGCACGATCGACCTGCTCGCCGGATCCGACCGCCTGATCCTGGGCAACTTCGAGAACACGCTCACGATCGCCAACGTCGAAACCTTGGTCGGCGGCACCACGGCCGACACGGTCACGCTCGGCACGGCGATCACGGCGGGTTCGCTCGATCTCGGGGCCGGCAACGACAGCCTCACGCTCGGCAACTTCGTCAACACGGTCACGATCGCCAACATCGAGACCTTCGTGGGCGGCACCACCTCCGACACGATCACGCTGGCCTCGGGCTATACCGCGGGCAGCATCGATCTCGGTGCCGGCAACGACCGCTTGGTTCTGGCGGGCGGGGCGAACACGGTCACGGTCTCGAACGCCGAAACGCTCGTCGGCGGCACGGGCACGGACACCGTAACGCTGGGTTCGGCCATGACGGCGGGCACGATCGACCTCGGCAGCGGTGCCGACCGTCTGACCTTGTCCGACAGCGCCAACACGATCACGATCGTCAACATCGAAACCCTGGTCGGCGGCAGTGCAGACGACACGGTCACGCTCGGTACGGCCTTCACGACCGGAGCCATCGATCTCGGCGACGGCAACGACAGGCTGATCTTGGGCAACTTCGCCAACACGGTGACGGTGACGAACGTCGAAACCATCACCGGCGGGACCTCGGCCGACAACCTGACGATCACGGGTGCGGGTGCACGCCTCGACGGCAAGGAGGGCAACGACACCCTCACCGGCGGCGCTGGCAACGACGTGCTGATCGGCGGCGTGGGCAACGACTCGCTGACTGGCGGCGGCGGCAACGACAGCTTCGTGATGGGCAGCGGTACCGACACGATCACGGGCTGGGCTTCCGGCGACATCATCGACATCCGGGCCTTTGCGACCTTCACCGACCTTGCCAGCGTGCAAGCGGCCGCAACCGGATCGGTGATCAATTTCGGCACCGGCAACACGGTCACGGTCACAGGCGTCAACATCTCGAGCCTGACCGCTTCCGACTTCCTGTTCTTCACGATCTGACGACGCACCAAAACCGCCCCCTTTTGAAAAAGAGGGGGCGGTTCTCATTTCGCCGCTTCATATCCAGACCGGACATTCGGATGGGCCGTATTCACGGTCCGTTCTCTCGCGTATTTTTCATAAATCGAGTAGATTGATTCAATCATGAATGACAAATCCAACGCCAACGCCCTTCGTTCGGCCCTCGCCGCCTGTGCGCCGTATTTCGTGCTGGCGCTCATTTTTAGCTTTGCCATCAATCTGTTGGCGCTGGCTCCGACAATCTACATGATTCATGTGTACGATGGTGCCTTGCACAGCTCGAGCGTGCCGACATTGGTCATGCTCACGATCGGCGTAATGATCGCGCTGATCGCTCTCTCGGCCCTCGACTTTGCCCGCTCGCAGGTTCTGACCCGGGCCGGCGCGCGCATGGACCGGCTGCTGGCCGGGCGCATCATTGCCGCCATGAATGCGCGCGCGCTCGTGCACGGGCGCACGGCGGGGCCTGAGCTGCGCGATCTCGACAATTTCCGCCAATATGCGTGCGGCGGCGGCATTCTCACGATGCTCGATCTGCCGTGGACGCCAGTCTACATCGCCTTTGCCTACGTGCTGCATCCCGTGCTTGGGATCATGTGCGTGGTGTTTTCGATCATTCTGTTCCTGCTGGCCCTCCTCAACGAATGGCTGATCCGCGCGCCGCTGGAACGTTCGAACGCGGCGGCGGCAAACGGCTACCGTTTCGTCGAAGCGGGCCTGCGCAACGCCGAAGTCGTGCATTCGATGGGCATGATCGGCGCCATTCTCGGGCGCTGGCGCAAGGACCGCACCGCGCATATCGACGACCAGAACGTGGCCAGCGACCGCAACGCGATCATGGCCTCGATCATCAAGTTCCTGCGCATGGCCATGCAGTCGGTCATTCTGGGCGTGGGCGCCTATCTCGTGATCGAGCGCGATCTCAGCGCAGGCGCGATCTTCGCTGCCTCGATCCTGCTGGGCCGTGCGCTTGCCCCGCTCGAGCAGGCGGTCGCAAGCTGGCGCTCGACGATCATGGTGCGCGAATCCTATGCGCGCATGCGCGACCTCCTGGTGGGTTTCCCCGAAGCGCCCAAACACATCGAACTGCCGCGCCCGAAGGGCAAGGTGTCGGTCGAGCAGCTCGTCTATTTCGTGCGCGGCAATCCCAAGGCCGTGCTTCGCGGCATCTCCTTCACGGTGCAGCCCGGCGAGCAGATCGGCATTTTCGGCCCCAGTGCCGCCGGCAAATCGACGCTGTCGCGCGCCATCGTCGGCGCCATCAAGCCCTCGCAAGGCTTCGTGCGCCTGGACGGTGCGGACATCCAGCAATGGAACCGCGAGACTTTCGGCAACTATGTCGGCTATCTGCCGCAGGACATCGAGCTGTTCTCGGGCAACATCGCCGAGAACATCGCGCGCTTCAAAAACGTCGGCGACGACGAAGTCGTGGCGGCCGCCAAGCTCGCGGGTGCGCACGATTTCATCCTGCGCCTGCCCGACGGCTACAACACCCAGATCGGCGAAAGCGGCGCGTTCCTGTCGGGCGGCCAGCGCCAACGCATCGCCCTTGCGCGGGCCGTGTTCGGCAACCCTGCCCTCGTTGTGCTCGACGAGCCCAACTCCAATCTCGACATGGAAGGCGACCAAGCGCTGACGTCGGCGCTTGCCGCCCTCAAAGCCGCCAAAATCACCACCATCGTCGTCTCGCACCGCTCGGTCGCGATGAACGCGGTCGACAAGCTCTTGGTGCTGCGCGACGGCATGATCGACGCGTTCGGCACGCAGGCCGAAGTGCTCGGCCGCAAGCAGCAGGTCGCCGCCGGCGGCGCCCCGCAGCCGCCGCAGCTGCGCAAAGTCTAAGGAACCCGACATGGCCGCCGCCGCCGCACAGAGCTCCCTCGTTTCGACCGATCCTGCTTTGCTGAAATCGGAATCGATCGTCGCCCCGTTCGTCACGGGCCTCGCAATCATCGCGCTGTTTTTCGGCGGCCTCGGCGGCTGGGCCTATGTGGCGCCGCTCAACGGCGCCGTCATGGCGCCGGCCGTGGTGCGCGTCGAAGGCAATCGCAAATCGGTGCAGCATCTCGACGGCGGCATCGTCGCCGATATCCGCATCGCCGAAGGCGACCGCGTGGAACGCGACCAAGTGCTGATCGTGCTCGATACGACCCAGGCCCAAGCCGTCGTCACGCTGATGACCAAGCAGTTCGACGCGCTCCAGGCCCAGGAGGCGCGCCTCGTCGCCGAGCAGAACGATCTCGACCGCATCACGTTCCCGCGCACGCTGCTCGACCGGCGCGACGATCCGGCCATCCGCACGCTTCTCGCCTCCGAAGAGCTGCAATTCTCGACCCGCCTCACCGCCTTGCGCGGCCAGGTATCGCTGCTGCGCCAGAAATCCACGCAGTTGCAGCAGCAGATCCGCGGCTCGGAAGCCCAGCTGCGCTCGCAGGTCGAGCAGCTGCGACTGATCCGCGAAGAGCTCGTTGCGGCCAAGGAACTGTTCGAAAAAGGCCATGCGACCCTGGTGCGCGTGCGACAGCTCGAGCGCAACGCCTCGGCCCTCGAAGGCCAAGCGGGCGACATCGACGCCACGATCGCGCGCCTGCGCCAGCAGATCGCCGAGTCCGAATTGCAGGCGATCCAGCTGCGCAACGAGCGTTTCTCGACGGTCGCAACCGAACTTCGCGACACGCAAGGCAAACTGCTCGACATGGCGCCGCGCTTGAGCTCCGCCCTCGACAATCTGCAGCGCGCCGAAATCCGCGCCCCTGAGTCCGGCTTCATCGTCGGCCTCACGGCCTTCACGGTCGGCGGCGTCATCGCGCGCGGCGAGCGCATCATGGATATCGTGCCCGACAAAGAACAGCTGGTGCTCGAAGCCGCGATCGGCGTCGACGACATTACGGAAGTCACGCCGGGCATGACGGTCGAGGTCAGCTTCGCGGCCTTGAAGCAGCGCACCGCGCCGATCATCTACGGCACGCTCACGCAGATTTCGGCAGACCGCATCAGCGATCCGCGCGCGGGCACGCCGTTCTATCGCGGCATCGTCACGATCGCCCCTGAGAGCCTGGCCGAGGTCAAAGACGAATTGCGCCTCGCCCCCGGCATGAACGCCAACGTGATGATCCCGACCACGGCGCGCACGGCGCTGTCGTATCTGATCCGGCCCTTCACGGCCTCGTTCGAAAAAGCGTTCCGCGAGAAATAGACGCAAGCGCCTACGCGGGCGGTGGTTGCCCCATCTCGCGAGCCAGATCGGCATCCGTCCACGGATTGACGATCTTGTAGCGGTGGCCGTGCAGCATCACGTAGAGATCCTGAAACGGCCCCTCGCCGAAGGCGCGATAGCGCTTGGCATAGTCGGCGGGCGATATGTCGGCCGGGATCTGGCACATCGCCTCGAAATCCTTGCGAAAGCGCGTCGGCCCCGCCCAGCTTTCGCCCGACAGCGGCAGGCCCGTATCGCGCGCCGCCAGATGCGGGGCGAGCGACGCGAAAATGCGCACGAGCGCTTGGAACGCCAAGGTCGCCACATGCATGCGGCCCCAGCCTGGCTGCACGTCGAACCATTCGGTGCGCACGATGGGGCCCGCATCGACCTTCTGCACCATCGCATGCGCGGTGGCGCCAAAACGCGTCGCCCCTTCCCACACCGCGAAGCTTTCGGGATAGACGCCCGGATAGGTCGGCGGACCGGGATGGAAATTGTAGGCACCCAAATCGCACGCGGCGATATAGCGGCCGGGCACGACCACATTGGTCGTGAAAGCAACGAGACGACGCCGCATGCGCGGAACGGCGAAAACCGCGTCGAGCGCTTCGCGCGTCGCCACGTGGCGGACGACAAGCGAAGGCGCTTGGACCTGCAAATGTTGGGTTAGATACGGCGCCTCGCGCTCGCCGGTCAGAAGGACGATTTCGTCCGGCATCGTTCCCCTTTCCGGCTTGATTTGCCAGCTAGCCCGGCGCACCCTTGCCATCATCCGATTCTGCCGGAGGAACTGCAAGTGTCTGCCGCCAGCGGCCCGCAATACCAAAGCGACGGCCTTGCCACCATGCATAATAGCGGGTTCCTGCGCGACCCGCGTTTCCTTGCCGCGTACGATTTCGGCATGATGGTGGGTACTGCCGCGCGCCTCAATCTGCACATCGAATGGCGCGCCTGGATCGCGATCTGGGCGGCCGAACAAGCGCTGCGCGTGGTGGGCGATTTCGTCGAATGCGGGGTCAATACCGGCATCCTGTCGGGCACGGTCGCGCGCTGGACCGGCTTCGAGGCGCGCCCCGAGCGCACCATGTGGCTGCTCGACACGTTCGACGGCATGCCCGAAGACCAGCTCAGCGACAGCGAAAAGACGATCGGCCTTGCGCAATACAACAGCGGCTATCGCGGCAAGAACACGCTCACGGGCGTGCGCGCCAAGTTCGCGGGATATCCCAATGTGCGCATCGTGCCCGGCCGCATTCCCGACACGCTCGCCGAAGTGCACACCGCGCGCGTGGCGTATCTGTCGATCGACATGAACATGACCTTGCCCGAGATCGCCGCCGCCACGCATTTCTGGCCGCTGATCGCACCGGGTGGGGTGATCCTGCTCGACGACTACAATTGGATGCACCACGTCAACCAGAAGCAGGCGTTCGACGCGTTCGCGGCCGAGCGCAACGTGCCGATCCTCGGCCTGCCGACGGGGCAAGGGATCATCGTCAAGCCGCCATGAATATCCGCCCGCTGAAACTGTCGGGCTGTTTCGAGATCGAGCTCACGCAGCGGCGCGACGAGCGCGGCTTTTTCGGCCGCACGTTCGACGCCGAGATTTTCGCGGCCCACGGCCTGCCCGCGTCGTTTGCGCAGGAAAACGAATCTTTCACGCGTGCCAAGGGCACGCTGCGCGGCCTTCATTTCCAGAAGCCGCCTTTTGCCGAAACCAAATTCGTGCGCTGCCTGGCCGGCAGCGTCTACGACGCGTTCGTCGATCTGCGCGAAGGCTCGCCCACCTACGGACAATGGGACGCGCATGTGCTGACGGCCGAGAGCCCGCGCTGGCTCGTGATCCCCAAAGGCTTCGCGCACGGCTTCTGCACGCTCGAGGCCGATACGCTGTTCGCCTACAAGGTCGATGCGCGCTACGCGCCCGAAGCCGAAGCGGGCCTGCCCTGGAACGATCCGGCCTTCGCGATTCCGTGGCCGACGCCTGCCCCGTTCACCAGTGCGCGCGACCAGAGCCATGCGCCTTTCGCGCAGTTCCGAACGCCGTTCGTGGCAGGCATTGCATGGTAGCGATCGCCCTCATCGGTGCGGGCGGCGTGATCGGGCGAGCCATTCGCACGCGCCTCGAAAGCGAGGGCCATCGCGTGCGCGCGCTCGGCCGCGATGTCTGCGACCTTACGGAGCCGGCAAGCTGTGCCGCCCTCAATCTCGGCGGCGCGCAGGCACTCGTACATGCCGGCGGCATCACCGAGGAAAGCGCGCGCACCGACAAGGCCTGGGCGCATGCCGCAACGGGCTGGCAAAAAGTGCTCGAGCGCGCGGCTGCGGCCGGCATTGGGCGCGTGGTCTATGTGTCGAGTGCGCATGTCTACGGCACGATGGAAGGAACCATCGACGAAGCCACGCCGCCCGATCCGCGCAGCGACTATGCGCTGCTGCATTATGCGAGCGAGCAGATCCTGCGCCGCTCCGGCATTCCCGGCACCGTCTTGCGGCCCAGCAATGTCTACGGCATGCCGGGCGACCTCACGCGCTTCGGGCGTTGGGCGCTCACCCCCTACGGTTTTCCGCAGGAGGCGGTGGCCCAGGGGCGCATCGTGCTCAAATCCTCGGGCCTGCAGATGCGCAATTTCGTGGCCGCTGCGGGCGTGGCGGATGCCGCCTCGCAGGCGGTCGCCCGCCTGCAGCGTACGCTTGACGTCGCCAATGTGGCGGGAAACGATACGCTCAGCATGCGCGACTTCGCCGCCCGCGTGGCGGATGCTGCAAAGCGCACGCTGGGGGCCGACATCGCTCTCGACATTCCGGCGGCGACACCGGGCACCCCCCTGCCCTTGCCGCTGCGCTTCGTTTCGCGCGACGGCGCCAAAGCGGGCGATCTCGACGCGTTTTTGTGCGATATGCTGCGTGCTCTTGCGGCGTCAAAGGAGTCCTGAAGACATGAAGTTCGATCCATCCGCCGCGACCGACACGGCGATCGCCAAGGCCTACATCGCCTTTCTGGCGAAAGACCAGCGCCACGACGACCACGCCGCGCGCGCCGAATTCTGCGCCAAGGAAAACGTGGCGCCGAAGCTGCTCTACGCCAATCCGCACATCAAGGCGATCGCGGCGCTCTATGCTTCGCACACCAACATCGAGCGCACGGCCGACATGACCTTGCGCGAATATCTGCGCTACCACTACTACTACATCCACCAGGCCTACAAATACGGTCTCCCCGAGATGCAGCAGACTTGGCTCGGCCACCACATCATCAAATCGCCGTCGGATTGCTGGGCCTACCAGGAGCTGATCTGGCGCACCAAGCCCGACATCGTGCTCGAACTCGGCATCATGTTCGGCGGCGCTTCGGTGTTCTTCGCGCACGTGCTCGAACTGATCGGCCACGGCGAAGTTCTCGGCATCGACATCTCGCTCAAGAACCTCAAGCACCAGCCCAAAGAAGGCGGGCGCATCACCTATCTTGAGGGCGACAGCGGCAGCGCCGCGATTCTCGACGAAGTGGCACGGCGCGTCGCCGGCAAAAACGTGCTCGTGATCGCCGACAGCGACCACGAGAAAGAACACGTGCTGAAGGAGCTGCGCCTCTATTCGCGCTTCGTGCGCAAGGGCGGCTACTACGTGGTCGAGGACACGCTCAACGATCTAATGGGCTTCCACCCGGTTCCCAACGAAGGCCCCCTGGCCGCCATGCGCCAATTCATGGCGGAAACCGACGAATTCGAAATCGACCGCCGTTTGCCGGAGAAATATCTGATGTCGCTGTCCCCCGACGGTTTCCTGCGTCGCGTGAAAGGAGGCCCGGCATGATCCGCGCCATCTCCGCATCGCCGCTCATCGACCGCAGCGCGTTCGCCGCCAAAAACGCCCAGGGTGCGCGCATCGTCGCCGACCCCGCGCGCGGGCTCGTGCAGGGGCGCGGCTTCCAGACGCTCTACGAAGTGCCGCGCGATCTGCAGACCGCGATGCGCCTCGACCTGCTCGACCTGCACAAGGCCGAACTCGACAAAGGCGGCTCCATGCTCTTCGACCATAGTGCGGTCGAATGGATGGCCGATTGGATGCGCTGGCACTGGGCCGCGGTTTCGACGCGCGCCTGGGACGCGGCCCTCGCCAAAGCCGAGGCGCTCGTCAAGCGCTACGATACATCGCTGCATCTCGAGAGCGGGCCCAAGCGCGGCTACGACGGCTACAACTGGCTCGACGTGCCCAACGCGCAGCAGACCGAAGAGCTGATGCGCTTCCTCTATGGGCGCTTCGGCGTGACGCCGACGATCGCCAAGGGATGATCGACATCGACCCGAGTGCGGTCGTCTCGCCCGACGCGCGCATCCACGGCTCGACACGGGGCACCCGCATCCAGATCGGTGCCGGTACCCACATCTACGATTTCGTCGTGATCCGCGCGGTCGGCGGCAGCGGCGACGTGGAAATCGGGCCGGGCTGCCACATCAACCCGCACTGCACGCTCTATTCGGGCAACGGCATCAAGATGGGCGCCTATGTGCTGCTCGCGCCGGGCGTGGCGGTGGTGCCGACCAATCACGCGACCGCGCGGCGCGACATCGAAATCCGCCACCAGGGCTTCGCCCCGTCCAAAGGCGGCGTCACGATCGAGGACGATGTGTGGATCGGGTCCAATGCCGTGATCCTCGACGGGACCCATATCGGGCGCGGTGCGGTGATCGCGGCCGGTGCCGTGGTCGCGGGCAAAATCCCGCCCTACGAGATCTGGGGCGGCACGCCCGCCCGCTTCATCAAGCCGCGCCCGTAGCGCACCAACGCCGCCACATTGCACGGTAGAGCCGCTCGTAACCGCGCGCTTGGCCGGCAAGATTGCACAAAGCGGATCTAGCGACGGCCGCGCGCACGGCCGCACGGTCCTGCTGCGGTGCTGCCGCTGCAAGGTCGCACGCAAGGCCGGCAAATGCCGCATCGTCGGATGCGCACCATTGCGGAAAGCCTGCGCGCGTCAGCATCGCGGTTGTCCAGCGCTGCAGCACGGTGCTGCCGGTGCGCGTGAGCACGGGCACGCCCATCCACAAAGCTTCGAACGTGGTGGTGGAGCCCGTGAAGGGGAACGTATCCAAGGCCACGTCGATGTCGGCGTAGAAAGCCAGATGCGCATTGCGGTCGAGCGCGTCGACCACGAAGCCGATGCGGCCCGGATCGATGCCGCGGGCGGCAAAGCGCGCCGCGAACAGATCGCGCATCGCCGGCTCGCCGAAAGCGCGCATGAATTTGAGCACGAGACGCGAATTCGGCACGGCCTGCAGCGCCGCTGCCCACAGATCGAACGTACGGCCCGACATTTTGGCCGGATTGTTGGCCGAACCAAACGTGACGTAGCCATTGCGCAAGACGGGCGGTGGTGCCACCGGCGGGGCATCGAGGATCGGCGGATGCACATAGTCGAAGCGCAGGCGCAAAGGCCGCTCGTCGAAAAGATCGCCCCTGCCCGCCAGCATCGTCGGGTCGAAGACGGCCGCATCGATGGCGTCGGTGCCGTGCGTGGCGACATCGCCGATGGATATCTGCACTGGTGCTGCGCGCTGCAAAAGCACGCCGATGCGGTTCTTGTCGAAATGCCCGGCGATCAGCACAAGAATGTCGATGCCGTCGCCGCGAATGCGCCCGGCCACGTCGACGTCGCTCGCCCCCAGCGTCGAGACCCAATGGTCCGAGGCCGTTCGGAAGCGCTGCGTGATCGCATCGGGCCGTTCGATCTCCGCATAGACGAATATCTCGAAATGCGCGGCGTCGCGGTGCGCGAACAGGCCCAGCATGCTGCGCGCGGCCGAATGCGAATAGAGATCGGACGTGACGTAGCCCACGCGCAGGCGCCGGCTGGGATCGCGTGCATTGGCAAAGGGCAGCGGTTTTGCAGGCGGCGTATGGGCGGCGGCAAAGCGCCTGTTCTCGTCGCGCACGCGCGCAGGCGAAATCGTGTCGAAGTAATTGAGCGTGTTGAGGAAGCCGCGCCAGCATTGCATGCGCAGCGGCCCCTCGGCGAGTGCGAGTGCCGTTTCGAAGCATTGGAGCGCTTCGTCGTGGCGCGCCTGCACGAGCAAAGTCTTGGCAAGCTCGTACTGCGCGTTGAAATCGCGGGGTGCGCGCGCCAGCAGTCGGCGCCATACGCCTTCGGCCGCAACGTAGCGCCCCGCCGCCATCAGCGCGCGCGCCAGATTTGTGCCGACCGCGAGATTGTCCGGGATCTGGCGCAAGGCCGCCTCGAACAGTGCGACGGCGCGCTCGGGCTTGCCGAGCACGAAGCTTGCAACGCCGCCATCGACAAGGCTCGGCAGATGCATGGGATCGGCCGCCAGTTGGGCCGCGAACAATGCTTCCGCCATTTCGAGATTGCCGGCCGCCATGGCTTTGGCGGCCTGGTCGTAATGCGCCGTGCTCATGGCGCACCGACGCGGGCAAGAAAATCGCCAAGGGCGGCGGTCGTGCGCGCGTCGCGCCACAGCAGCGGCCGCCGTTCGACCGTGCGTGCAGCGTAAGCCGCGAGGGCCGCACGGTCGTTTGCCAATGCAACCGCCTTGGCAACATACGCGTCGGGGCTCGCGGCAATGCCATCCTCGAGGCCCGCCATCGTAAGGATCGCAGCACTGTGCCGGCCGCGCATCAACTCGCCGGGCCAGGTCAGCACCGGGAGGCCCTGTGCGATCGCTTCGAGGGCCGTGTTGCCGCCCGACCAGCGCAGCGAATCCAAAAACAGATCGCACACGCGGTTGAGGCCTGCATAGTGCGCAAGATCGAGCGGCGGCAGCATTGCGAGCTGGCGCTCGGGCGAAGCGCCGCGGGCGGCGAACGCCTTGGCGAGGCGCGCTTTGAAGCGCTGCGTCAGCTGCGGTGCCGTCGGATGCCCCAGAAAAACGAACTGGCTGTCGGGCACGGAAGCCGCGATGCGCGCCAGCACGTCGTCGTCCTGCGGCAGATATTTGAAGATCGACTGGCAGCACAGGAAACGCATCGCATCTGCGCGAAGTCCGTATTGGGCGGCGTCGATGAGGGCCGGCGTGACGGCGGGCGGCGCATAGTCGATCGACAGGCCCGGCAGGCGCAGCACGCGTTCGGTATAGCGCGTGGCTTCACCGGGCGGCTCCATGAGATCGCTCGTCAAAAACCAGTCGACGGTCGGCAAGCCCGAGGTTTCCGGATGGCCCCAGCTCGTGCACTGCACGGGGGCGAGACGCAACGCTGCAAGCTTGTGGGAAATCGGATCCATGCCGATTTCGGGATAGATAAGCGCATGCGGCCGGTCGGCGAAGATACGCGCGGCAAGCGCTTCGAATCCCGGCAGCCCTTCGACGAAAGCATCGCACGCGGCACGCGCTTCGCGCGTCTGCGCATCGTCGGCCATTGCCGTCATGTAGCCGGTCACGGCGAAGCGCTTGCGGTCGAGACTTTCGATCCACCCGCGAAACAGTTTCCAGATCGAATGCTGGCGGAAATAGCCGGTCACAAAGCCGATGCGCAAGCGCCCGTCGGGTGCCCTCGGCGGAGGGGCAAGCGGCTGCGACCAGTGGGGATAGGTGCGCGCCATCGCGCCCGCAACGAAAGCGCCGTAGCGGCGCTGCAAGTCGGCATCGTTGCGCGCCTGATACGGAAGAAAAAACGGCTGCTGGAGGCCGACGGCCGCCGCGACGTTTGCCGCAATGCCGGGCGCGTCGAGATCGAGGGCGGCGACCATATCGTCGAGCGCGCGCGCATATTGCGTGCGGGCCGCTTCGATCGCTTCGTGCGCGTCGTAGAGGATCGGCAACTCGGCAAAACAAACGCCCATGCGAGCCCCGACATTGCCGGGTGCGAGCGCCAATGCGGCCGCATAGGCGGCTTTGGCTTCTGCGCGCGCGTCGCGATCGAGCAGAAGCGCCCCGAGATTGGCATGCGCAAGGGCAAGCTGCGGATCGAGGGCGACGGCGCGGCGGAACGCCGCTTCTGCCGCGTCGAGATCGGCTTTCTCGTGCAGCGCTGCCCCCAGATTGTTCCACAAGTCGGCCGCATCCGGCGTTGCCGCGAGGGCAGCACGGTAGCTTGCGATCGCCGGATCGAGAGCGCGACGGCGATGGCGCGCGCGCGCCAGCAGCGCATGCGCGCGCGCCGAATTCGGCGCTGCGGCACAGGCGCGGACAAAGCAATCTTCGGCTGCAGCATAGTCGCGCAGCGCTTCGAGGCACACGCCCTGCTCCACCAGCGCATCGCTGAAACTCGGCGTCAAATTCGCGGCTTTGCCGTAAGCAGCCGCAGCCCCATGCCAGTCTGTTTGCTTGGCAAGTGCATGGCCAAGATTTGCATACGCCTCGGCATTGGCCGGATCGAGTTGCACTGCTTTTTGCAGATGGACAGCTGCCGCCTCGTAGCGCTCGAGTGCGAGTTCAACGGCGCCAAGCGACATATAAACAAGCGGTACCTCAATACCCCCGGCGATCAATTCGCCATAGGCCTGTGCCGCCGGCACCAATTCGCCGGCCTGGTGGTGGGCCATCGCGCGCTGAAAGATCGCTTTCAGATCACTCATCTGCGCATCTTCTCTCGAATCGTCGGCATCGCCTTGTGTGCGTCAAGCTAGCGTGTTTCGAAGTTTGGCGGTGCAGAAACAAAGATTACATTCTCTAATATAAGAGTAAGGTCATTTGAAAACTTACTGCAAATGTAAATGTCTGTTTACCCTCTAAGTTTCGTGGCTTAGCATTCCCATCTGCATTTACCAAGTAAGTTTTTAAATTTTTATGCGATTTTTCGCGAAATGCATTCATTTTTTTCTTGTCATTTTACCCACATAGCATCATATTGTTAATGCGGGCACGGACATCGCCCATGTTGAATGGTTAGTAACCTTGGCAGAACGCTAAGTTTGGCCCTAGAAAGGAAGGGGTTAGACTATGTCTAATTCGATTAACACAAATGTCGGCGCGATGGTGGCATTGGCCTCGCTGCGCACGACGCAAGCAAATCTCAACGTCGC
>JADCGL010000036.1 GCA_020248985.1 Telmatospirillum sp.
GCCGTACTGGCCCATGCCGCCCCAGGCGAAAACGAGTTCGATCAAAGACGAGGTGCCGACGAGGCCTGTGAGCTCGGTGCCCGCGAAGGTGAGCAGCGGCACGGCACTGTTGCGCCGCACAATGGCGCGAATGTCACGTTCCGGCAGGCCCGAAGCGCGCGCATAGCGCACATAGTCCGACGCCAACACGTCGATCGCGATGGCGCGTGCCTGTTTGAGCATGGGTGCAGCCGCAATGATCGTGATGCAGGCGACCGGCAACACAAGCTGCGCCACGGCCGAGCCCAGCGCATCCGGATCGGCCGCAAGAAGCGCATCGATCACGTAGCTGCCGGTTACGTGCGGGGGTGCGTCGATCATCAGGCTGAGCCGGCCCATCGGCGGCGGCGCCCAGCCCAGCAGATAGAAGAACACGAAGATCGCGAGCAGACCGAGCCAATAGGTCGGGATCGAAAAGCCGAGCAGCGACACGAGCCGGCTGATCTGGTCGAAGCGCCCGTCGGGCCGGAACGCCGCCGCAATGCCGGCCGGAATGCCGATCGCGGCCGCAAGCCCGACGCCGAGCAGCAGCAATTCGAGCGTGACCGGCACGCGTCGCCACAGATCGTCGAGTACCGGGCGGCTGTTGAGCCACGAGCGGCCGAGATCGCCGGTCGCCACCTTGGCGATGTAGATCGCGAATTGCTCGAGAACCGGCCGGTCGAGGCCGAGTTCGGCGCGCACCTCGGCGATCTGGCCGGCCGACGCCGTCGGACCTGCCAGCATCGCCACCGGGTCCTGGTCGCCGATGCGCACCAGCAGAAACGTGACCAGCAGCACGCCGAACAGGATCGGCCCGATCAGCAGGATGCGGCGATAGAGAAAGCGGCGAAGCTGGACCGTCATCGCATCATGTACGCACGGCCTGCAGATCGACCCACCGTTCGTGCAGGTCGGGCTGCCAGATCCAGCCGCGGATGTTCGGCGCCATCGCCTCGAACGTGCCGGGATACATGGTCATCAGCCACGTCGCGTCGGTCGTGTGGATGCGCTGCGCTTCGCGCACAAGCTCGAGCCGCTTGGCGGGATTCTGTTCGACGAGCGCTTGGTCGACGATCGAATCGAAGGCGGGATTGCGGTAGTCGTTGCGGTTCGAAGCGCCCTCGCTGTGCGCGTTGAGATAGAGCGTGTACACCGGGTCCATCACGATCGGATTGTCCATGAAGGTGAAGAACGGCAGATCGCGCCGGTTGGGCGCCGTGCGCGCGCGCATGTCGGAGTCCGATATCTTCTTCAATTCGAGCGTGATGCCCGCACGCGCAAGCTGGCTGCGCAGCTGGACCGCGACGGCCTCCTCCCACCAGAAGATTTCCGAGAATTCGAGCGTGGAGGTCACACCGTTCGGCTTGCCGGCTTCGGCGAGCAGCGCTTTGGCGCGCTCGACATTGGTCGAGAATACCCAGGCCGATGCGTCGTGGCCTTCGATGGCCGGCGGCACGATCGACTTGGCTTGCGTGCCCAGCCCCTCGAATACCGCCTTGTTGATCGCGTCGTAGTCGGCAGCATAGAGCAGCGCTTGGCGGATGCGCCGGTCGCCGAACGGCTCGAAGCGCGGCGTCATGCGCACCGAAGCGTGGCCCGTGCCCTCTTCGCCTTCGACGTGTACGCGCCGGTCGCGCTGCAATTCGACGATCTGGCGCTGCGTGAGCTCCTCCGTCCACTGCGCTTGGCCTGCGCGCATCAGCGCCACGCGGTTGGCGGCCGACGGCACTTCGCGATAGATCACGCGCTCGAAATGCGGCTTGCCGCGGAAATAGTTAGGATTGGCGACGTAGACCGCTTCCTGGTTGGGCCGCAGCGCTTGCAGGTGGTAGGGGCCGAAGCCCGCCGTGTTGCTCTCGAGGAAGCGCAGCGCCCATGGATCGTCGGCGGTCGCGTTCTGCTTCATAACGGTCGAATCGTAGATCGACGGCGTGTAGAGCGTAAGGGCGCGCAGGAAGATCGTGTTCGGCCCAGAAAGATTGAAGCGCACCTCGTAGCGCGACACAGCTTCGACGCTCGTGACCGACGACACGCGCGCGATGAACGCGCCTGTGCGGTTCTGCGCGATCGACTTGCGCCAGCCCCAGACGACGTCTTCCGACGTCAGTTCGTTGCCGAAATAGCTTTTCACGCCCTGGCGCAGCTTGAAAATCCAGGTCTTGCCGTCTTCCGACACGCGCCACGATTCCGCCAGATGCGGCTCGACCTTGCTGCCGTCGATGCGGATGCGGCCGTCGGCGCCGCTGGCGACCGCGTAGCGCGTGAGGCCTTCGTAGGTCTGCACAACGACGTTCTGCGTGTTCGGGCGCAACGCATCGCCGTCGAAACCGCCCGGCGTGCGCGTGGCTGCGAGCACAAGCGTGGGTACGGCCTGTGCGTCGGCGCGGCGCCAGATCGTGGCCGCCCCCAAAGCACCCAGCGAGCCCAAAGCGAATTGGCGGCGTGCGATCTTGGTCATGGGGCGGTCTCCGAAGGTTCGAGAGAAAAGGTCAAAGCGGTTTGGCGGCAAGCGGAACGCGGAATTCGGGGCGAATTTCCTCGAGCAGATTCTGCACGCGATAGCCGTGGCCGATCGTGCGGCCGAGCGTGGGATCGGCGAGTTCGATGCGCCAGTCGCTGCCGAACCCGACCGATTTGTCGACGCTAACATAGGTGCCGCAGAAGATCGCGAAATCCCGGGCGGGCAGCGAGCCCGTGCGCATGCGCACGATGTCGAGCAGTTCTTCCGGCCGCTTGAAAACATCTACGCCGCAGTCCTGGTAGAGCCGCCCATCGACCCAGCTGCGCAGTCGGCAGGAGTCCCAATGGGCGGCGATCTCGTCGAAGCGCCACAGGGTCGGCGCCAGCACGTTGGCACAGGCCTGTTTCGACCACAGGATCGAAACCTTTTCGAGGGTGCGGTCGGTATGGTCGGAGCCGACGCCGACATAAAGCGTGTCGGTCATCAACAGCACGATTTCGACTTCGCCCGAGGTGCGGTCGCCCTGCACGGCGATCGCGTCGGATGTGGTGATCACTTCGGGCGAAAGCGGATAGATGCGCGGGGCCGGAATATCGAACGCGATTTTGACGCCGATATGCGCCACTTCTTCCTGGTGGGCGCGCGCGCTCTCAGGATTGCGCGTGGCGGAGCCGAGATTGTAGAGGCGCCGTACCTCAATTTCGGCGCTGCGCGTTCCGACACGCTCGGCAAGCTCCAGCTTCAGTCGCGCCACATTCCCCCCTTTTCGGTCCGAGGCACGCGTTTTGCCCCATTTGACCTATTGATATCTCATTGTGGGGATTGGAGCGCGCTCCTGTCAAGATGCCGCGGCGAAACCCATCCGAATCAGAGATGACGCTTGTGATGGGCCAGATGGTCCGCAACGAAGCTTTGGATGAAGAAATAGCCGTGGTCGTAGCCCGCATGGCGGCGCAGTGCCAGCTTCTGGCCGCTTGTTTTGGCTGCATCCTCGAGCAGTTCCGGGCGCAATTGTTCGACAAGGAACTTGTCGGCGAGCCCTTGATCGACAAGGATCTCGCGCGCAAAAGGCTTGGCGCGCATCAATTCGCATGCGTCGTAGGCCGCCCACGTCGCGCGATCTGGCCCGAGATAGCCGCCAAATGCTTTGTGGCCCCACGGGCATTGCGTGGGGGCTGCGATCGGCGCAAAGGCCGAACAGCTGCGGAAACGATCGGGCCGCCGCAGCGCGGCCACAAGGGCCCCATGCCCGCCCATCGAATGGCCCATAACGCCGATGCGCGCGGAATCGACCGGAAACTGCGATGCGACGAGATTCGGCAGTTCGTCCACGACATAACTGAACATGCGGTAATGCGCCTGAAACGGTGCTTGAGTCGCATCGACGTAGAAACCCGCCCCTTGGCCGAAATCCCAGCTTTCGCGGTCGCCGGGCAGCACGGGTTCGCGCGGGCTCGTGTCGGGCATCACGAGCACGAGCCCGAGTTCGGCCGCAATGCGCTGGGCCCCGGCCTTGATCGCGAAGGTTTCCTCAGTGCAGGTAAGGCCTGCAAGCGCCAACACGGCCGGCAGTTTCGCGCCTGCCGCATGTGCCGGCACGAATACGGCAAACCGCATGGGGCCCGCGCATGCGGCCGAGGCGTGGCGGTAGAACCCTTGCGTGCCGCCGAAGCAAGCATGCGTTGCAAGCGTTTCCATCATGCCTCAGTACGTCAGAACGGTGCGGATCGAACTGCCGCTGCGCATCAGATCGAACCCTTCGTTGATCTTGTCGTGCGGCAGCACATGGGTGATCAAATCGTCGATGTTTATCTTGCCGTCCATGTACCAGTCGACGATGCGCGGCACTTGGGTGCGGCCGCGCACGCCGCCAAACGCAGTTCCCTTCCACACACGCCCGGTCACGAGCTGGAAGGGCCGCGTCGCGATTTCCTGGCCCGCACCGGCAACGCCGACGATGACCGAGACGCCCCAGCCGCGATGGCAGCATTCGAGCGCCTGGCGCATCAGCGTGGTGTTGCCCACGCATTCAAAGCTGTAGTCGGCCCCGCCTTTGGTGAGTTCGACGAGATGGGCCACAAGATCGCCTTTGAGGTCCTTCGGATTGACAAAATGCGTCATGCCGAATTTGCGCGCGATCGCCTCGCGCGCGGGGTTGATGTCCACGCCCACGATCATGTCGGCACCCGCCATGCGGGCCCCCTGCAGCACATTGAGCCCAATGCCGCCGAGGCCGAACACGACGACATTCGCCCCCGCCTCGACCTTCGCCGTATGCAGCACCGCACCGATACCGGTCGTCACACCGCAGCCGATATAACAAACCTTGTCGAACGGCGCGTCCTTGCGGATCTTTGCGAGCGCGATCTCGGGCAAAACCGTGAAATTGGCGAAGGTCGAACAGCCCATGTAATGCAGCACCGGCGCGCTGTTGCACGAAAAGCGGCTGGTCCCGTCCGGCATCACGCCCTTGCCTTGCGTGGCGCGGATTGCGGTGCACAGATTGGATTTCTGGCTGAGGCAGGTTTTGCATTGGCGGCATTCGGGCGTGTAGAGCGGAATCACATGGTCACCCTTCTGCAGCGTCGTAACGCCTTTGCCGACATCGACGACGATCCCCGCCCCTTCGTGGCCGAGCACGACCGGAAACATCCCCTCGGGGTCGGCGCCCGAGAGCGTGTATTCGTCCGTATGGCAAATGCCGGTCGCTTTGATCTCGACCAGCACTTCGCCCTCTTTCGGACCCTCGAGATCGATCGTCTCGAGCACGAGCGGCGATTTGGCTTTGTAGGCGACGGCGGCGCGAACCTTCATGTGTTTTTCTCCCCTGTCTTTTTGTGCCCCGCGACTTCAGCGCAGGCAGCTTTCCATTCCGCGCGCAGCCAGCGGGCGCACGCGACATTGTCGTCGAAGATCGAATAGCCCTGGCCCGCACCGTAATCGATGTTCGGGATGTGCTCGCAGGAAATCTGGCCGAGCAGCGCTTTTGGATCGCGCGCGCGATGGCGCAGCAGGTCGCGCATCGTGCGTTTCCAGGGCTCGAGTTTTTCGCCATCCCATTCCGCGTGGTAGGCGCCGGGTGCGGGCTTCACGAACGGATACTGGATGCCGCGCCCGAAACTGCCGTCGGGATGGCGCGCGCGGATGTTTTTCGGGTTCGCCGGCACGGCCGCACGCGCATGCGCATGGTGCACCCAACCCGCTTCGATCCAGCGCATCGAAACATTGCCCTCGCGGCTCGGCTCGAGCACAAGCGCGCCGCTTTCGATATCGGCTCGCATGTTCTGCACGTCCTGTTCGGCGGGATTGTCGATCTTGAAAACGACATGGCTGTGGTCGAGCGTCATGCGGAACGGCACGCCCTTCGCTTCGACCAAAGCCGCCACGCGCGCCACGCGCCCGAAGTGCTCGGACCACATATTCACATGCACCTCAAAGCACGGCACCACGCCGTGGCGCATGGCGAAGTCGTGGGCCCACAGATAGAAATCGGCGACTTCGCCGTCGCTGAGCTCGTGCCCGTCCTCATGGCAGGTCAGAAGCTGCACATTGTGCACGCGGCTGCCGAGCAGCCGGGCTTTGACGATGTTCTGCTCAAACAAGGCTTCGTCGCGACCGCGCACATAGAACCAGCCGCCCGCAAGCACCGGCAGATCGCAGGCTTCGCTTGCTTTCAGAAGCGCGCGAAACTCATCGTCGGGCGGCGTGCGGTCGATATAGTCGAACACGCCCGCATCCTTGACCATGCGCACTTTCGTCGCGATGTCGGGGATCGCGGCGTCGCTGTGCGTGGCACCGCCGCCGGTGCAGCCGACCTTGAGATCGTCGATTTCGTCCAGTTCTGCCCCCTGCCCCCGCAACGCATCCAGCTTTTAGCATCGAATGTGCAGGAAATCGACAGGCGGGTTCGGCCCGCGTGCGCGGCCTCAAGCCGCCTTGTGGCCGTAGGCTTTGAGCACGAGCTTTTCGGCGAGGGTCACGAAGCCGAACAGCGTGAGCCCGATCGCGCACAGCACCGCGATCGCGGCGAGGATCGTCGTCGTCTCGGCCATCGACGAGGCGAACATGATGAGATAGCCGAGCCCCTTGTTGGCGGTAATGAACTCGCCCACCACGACGCCGATGATCGCGAAAGTGATCGCGATCTTCATGCCTGAGAAAACGTGCGGCAGCGCATAGGGGAAACGCACCGCCCAGAAAATCTGCCAGTTCGATGCGGTGAGGCCGCGGCACAAGCGCAGCATGTCGCCGGGCACGTTGGTAAGGCCCGTAATCGTCGCGATCACGACCGGGAAGAACGAGATGAACACCGCGAAGGTCAGGCGGCTCTCCGCACCGATGCCGAGCCACACGATGAACAACGGCGCCAACGCGATCTTGGGGATGAGCTGGAAAAAGACGATATTCGGATAGAGGGCGGCCCGCAGCCAACTCGAATAGACGAGGCTGGCCGCGAGTACAATGCCGAGCGTGGTGGCGATGGCAAAGCCCGCCACCGCTTCGGTCGTGGTCGAGATCGCGTTGGCATAGAGCAAATTGCGGATCGACCAGATGCGCTCGGCAATGTCCGACGGAGCCGGAAGGATCACTTTCGGGATGTTGTTGAAATCGACGGCCGCCTCCCAGAGCAGCAGCACGGCAAGCGCCGTCAGCACCGGCAGCACGACATGCTTGAACAGCGAAGCGAGCTTCGCTTTGCGCGCGCGCGCGATGCGCGCCCGGCGACGCGATTCGGCCGGATCTTCGGCGAGTGCGGCCAAGCCGATATCGGTCATGCCGCACTCCGGCCGCTGCGCGCGTAGCCAGCTTCGATCGTGCGCTTGAGCATCGCGCAGATTTTGGCGAATTCCGGCGTCTCGACCAGCGCCGGATCGCGCGGCCGTGCGAACCGCACCTGGAAATCGAGGGCAATCGTCGAAGGTCGGCCGCTCATCACCAGCACGCGGTCTGCCAAGAAAACGGCCTCGCGGATCGAATGGGTCACGAACAGGCCGGTCTTGCGCTGGGTTTCCCAGATTCGCGCGAGCGCTTCGTTCATTTCGTCGCGCGTGATCGCGTCGAGCGCGCTGAACGGCTCGTCCATCATCAGCAATTCGGGATCGTGGATCAGGGCCCGGCAAATCGCCACGCGCTGGCGCATGCCGCCCGACAATTCGGACGGGCGCTTGTGCAGAAAATCGCCAAGCCCGACCTGGCCCAGCAAAGCCTCCGCGCGCTCGCGATATTGGGCGGGATCGCGCTTCATCATGCGGATCGGGAACAGCACGTTTTCGAGCGAGCTCTTCCAGGGCAGCAAGGTCGCATCCTGGAAGATGAGGCCGAATTCGCGGCGCGGCCCCACGACCGGCCGCCCGGCGATTTCGATGGTGCCGTCGGACGCGGGCTCGAGCCCGGCGCACATCATCAGCAGCGTGGATTTACCGCAGCCCGAGGGTCCGAGGATCGAGACGAACTGACCTTCGGCAACGTCGAAGGCCACGCGCGCAACCGCTTCGACCTCTGTTGCGCCGGCAACATAGGTTTTGGCGACGTCGCGCACGCGGATGAAACGCGGATCAGCCATGGCAAAAGCGGCGGCGGCCCCACCCGATGGTGCAGCCGCCGCCTTGTCCGAACTAGGCGAGGAACTGTGCGAACGGCGCCTTGCGCACGCGCACGGCTTCCCACTCGGCGGCCGTGAGCTTGATGTTGCCGGCAAAACGGTTCGTGTAGAGTTGGTCGGTGACCGGACGGCGGCCGTCCTGCACCGAGAACTCCATGACCGTGTCGATCATCTTGTCGACCTTGGCCATGTCGGCGAAGCCAATGCCGTTGCGGATCGCCTCGTCCTGCGCGACCGTGACGCCCATCAGACCCTGGCCCAGGCGCGCCGAGCCGCGCGTCTGGTCGGACATGCCGATTTCCGGGCGCTGGCGCACGAAGGCTTCGAGGGCGGCATCGGGATCGCGCAAGGTGAGCGCCATCGCCTCGCCGAGCGCGTCGACCACGCCCTGCACGAGCTGCGGGCGCTGCGCCACGACGTCGGGCCGCGTCACGACGGTGTTGTGGTAGAAATTGAGGCCCGCATCTTTCCACATCATGAAGCGCACCGGCAGGTTCAGCGACTGGAACGTCGGCAGCGACGATGCGGCCACGCACGTGACCGCATCGACCTGGCGCTGCGACAAGGTGCGCTCGAGCACGTTGGGATCGAGCTGCTGGACCGTGATGCCGGCCGTGTTGATGCCGGCAAGGCGCGCATAGGCAGGCCAGAACGCGAAATCGAGGCCGCGCGGATTGGCGCCGAGGCGCTTGCCTTCGAGATCCTTAGGCGTGCGGATCGGGCTGTCGGCCGGAACCGCGATCGCCATCGTCGCGTCGTACATCATCGTGCCGACCGCCGTGAGGCTCAAGCCGCGCGCAGCCTGCTGGATCGTGGCCGCGGCCGAAACGAGACCGATATCGAACTGGCCGGCGGCGATCGCTTGCGCTGCGGGCGGCGAGCCGGTGCCCAGCGCGATGTCGACGTCGAGACCGCGCGACCGGAAGAAGCCGCGCTCGCGCGCCACGAACGCGAACGCGGTCGCCCCTTGCGCCACGAAGGGCAGCGTGAACTTGACCGGCGTCAGCGCGCCTTGGGCTATCGCCGGCGCGGCAAGGCCGGTGGCGCCGAGGGCGGCGAGCGACGCCGAGCCCGCGAGGAAGCCGCGGCGCGACACGTTGTTGAGCATGGGGGAACTCCTGGATTTGGGGGGTGGAACGCAATCACAATTTCGTCATCGCAAATGGCCCCGAGACCACCCATAAACAAGAGGAATCGCTCGATTTTTCGGCGAAATCTGCAACACATCTTTTATGTAGTTTATGGCTTGAGCAGCCTGCCGCGCGATTGGGCGGCACGTGCCGGAAAACGCGGCAATTCGGAATTGTACATCGCCTGCCTGGAAAGCCTGCAGGCGTCAGATTGGATCGAGCGTTTTCAACAGCTGCAGAATGGGGATCGTCGCGAAATTCGTGAACGTGTCCGAAATCGCGTACGGGATCACGAGATCGGCCCCGTGCTTGATGAGGCCACACGTATAGACGACGTTCGGCACGTAACCTTCGCGCTCGAACGGCTCGGGCCGGATCAAAGGTTGGCGCGAGCGCGCCAGCACGATCGAGGGATCCTTCTTGTCGAGCAGCACCGCACCGATCGTGTATTTGCGGATCGCTCCCACGCCGTGCGTGAGCAGCAGCCAGCCCTCGTCGAGTTCGACGGGCGAACCGCAATTGCCGATCTGCACGAACTCCCAGAAATGGCGCGGCCGCAGGATCGGCGTGCCGCCCTCCCAGAAATAGAGATCGCTCGAATAGAGCAGATGGAGATTCTCGTTGTCCTGGCGCGCGATCATCGCGTATCGGCCGCCGATCTTGCGCGGAAACAGCGCCATGCCCTTGTTGCGCGCCGCATAGCCGCGCAACGGCGTCAGTCGGAAATCGACGAAGTCGGGCGTCTCGATCAATTCCGAGCGGATTTCGCGGCCGTTGTAGGCCGTGTAGGTCGCGAGGTAGCGGATGCGCCCGTCGTCGTCGAGCCGCACGAAGCGCGCATCTTCGATGCCGTTCGACTGCGCGTCCGTCACCGGGAAGATCACGCGCTCGCTGATGTCGGTCGCGGCATCGAACCCGACGGTCACGTCGTCGCCAAGCTGGCCGGGCACGCGACTGCGGACAGCCGGGATCGCGGCGAGTTTGGATTTCTCGTCGATGGCAACCGCACCGTCGGCCCCGATCGTGCCAGTGCGGAAGGTCAGCGACGAGATGTGCCCCTCCCCCACCGCGCGCAGACTCAAGATGAAGCGGCACGAACCCGCCCAGCAATCGGCCTGGTCGGGATGCAGCACGATGCTCGGATTGAAAAGAGCGGAGGCCTCGAACGAATATTCGTGCAGGAAGAACGCGCCGATGAGCTGGCGCTGCGCCTTCGTGAATGCGGCGTGGTCGGCGAAAGCGTCTTCCATCTCGTCGGCGCGCGCTTCGAACAGACCCACGAGATTGCGATGGCGCTGGTCGAAATTGACGAGCACGTCGGCCAGCTGTTGCGCCGCTTCTTCAGGCGGCAGCGCCACGACCCGATCGACGATATGGTTGGCGCGCGTCTTGTCGGTCGGCGTCAGATCGCGCGGCTCCACGGCCGGGCGAAACGGCCGAATGATCACGCGCGCCGAATCCGGGCGCAGTACCGGGCCCAGACGGCTCAGGAAACTTCCGTTGGGCATGCCGAACTCCGATCGTAGATCGGCATCTGCGCAAACGACGATGAAGGCATCGGATCCGGCAGATCTTCGGCATTGGCGGCAAGCTGCATCTCGACAAGTGCGAGCAGATACGAAACCGCCGACTCGCCGCCGCGATTTTCATTTGCACGGTCGGCATGCAGCCCGTCGCGACACGCTCCTGTCGCCGCATCGACCAGATCGACGCCGAGATCGTTGCGCCCATGGAACCACAAAAACGCGTCCTTGGCCGTCTCGAGCCAATCGGCGTCGCCAGTTGCCCGCCAAGCGGCGAAGGCGGCCGAGATCGTCGCCGTCGCTTCAAGTGGCTGCTGATCGAAGATGCGCGGTGCGCGATAGAGCTCGCCGAAACTCTCGGTCCCGACGGGGCGGAAATGGCCGCGCGGCGCGGTCTGCAGCATCGCGAGCCAACGCAAGGCGCGCACACCTTGCGCGATCCATGCGACGTTGCCGGCGCTGCGCCCGGCATCGATCAAGGCCTGTGCGAGGCGCGCATTGTCGTAGCTCAAGCCTGCTTCGAACCAGCGCCAGTCCGGTGCTTCGACGGCGGCAAAGAGGGCCGCCAAACGACCGGCAAGCGCGTCCCGCTGGCCCGCATGGGCGTCCGAAGCGCCGCGTTCGCCGCGCGCCGCATCGATGCCCAGAAGCGCGAAAGCCCAAGCGCGCGGCGAAACGAAAGTTGAGGCCGTCGGCAGGGCTTCGGCGAACAAAGCGGCCGCCCATGCGCGACGCGTAGACGACGGATCGCGGCTCGCGCACACGCCGAGCGCCCACAGTGCGCGCCCGTGGCTGTCTTCCGAGCCCGCCGCCTCGCGCCATTGCCGGTCGAAGCCCATGAAGTTGCGGAAGCGCCGGAGCTCCGCGTTCCAGGCGTGCTGCAGAAACGCCGCGAACACGTCGCCAAGCGCTTCGGCGACGGCCGGCATGCCCGCTTGCGCAAGATCGACCGCCAGGATCAGCGCCCGCGCATTGTCGTCCACGCAGTAACCGTGCGCGCGGTCCGGGATCGAATGCAGCGCATGCTGGAACAGGCCCGTGTCGTCGCACATCGCGTAGAAATGTCCCAGGCGAATGCCAGGCAGACGCAGCGCCGCCGCCACGGGAAAGCGCCGCCCGGTTTTCGCGCGCGATAGCCGCAGGCTCTCCTCGAATGCCGCCAGATAGCGTTCAGCGACGCGCGCCCATACCATCGAGCGGCTCGCCCGATAGGCGCGGCCGCGCATAGCGTCTCGCGCCGAATCGTCTGTCAGCAGGGCTGCGACGGCATTGCCGGTCGCCGCCGGATCGCCGAACGGCACCAGAACGCCGCCCCCGTCGGCCAGCAATTCACGCGCGTGCCAATAGGGCGTCGACACGACCGCGCGCCCGAGGCCGAAACTGTAGGCAAGCGTGCCCGACGTCATCTGCGCCGCGTTCAGATACGGCGTCACGTAGACGTCGCACATCGAAATGTAGGTCAGCAGCGTGTCGTGGTCGACAAAGCCGTCTTCGAATACGACACGGTCGGCCACGCCGAGCTTACGCGCACGCGCGCGCAGCGCCTCGCGATAGGCCTCGCCCTCGTTCCGCACCAAATTGGGGTGCGTTGCCCCCAATACGATATAGACGGCCGACGGGCAGCGTTCGAGGAGCTGCGGCATCGCGTCGATCATCGTTTCAATGCCCTTGTTCGCCGACAAGAGCCCAAAGGTCAGCACCACTTTCCGATCCGCATAGCCGCACAGCTTTTTGGCTGCATCCGGTGCGGCAAACGGCACGTCCGGAATGCCGTGCGGGATGAACTCGATCTTGTCGCGCTGCAGCCCGTACACGCCGACGAGCAAATCAACGCCCTTCTCGGCCATCACGATGACCTTCGCGGATAGCGCGCCGATGCGGCAAACCGCCTCGCGCTGGGCCGCCGAAGGCTCGGCCAGCACCGTGTGGAAAGTCGTCACGACCGGCATCGCCAGCAATTCCAGCAGCACGAGGATATGCGCACCGGCAGAGCCGCCGAAGATGCCGAATTCGTGCTGCAGCGAAACGACGTCGTAGCGCTCGCGATTGAGGAAGGCAGCGGCGGCGGCATAGTCTTCCGGCACGCCGTCGGCGATCTGGCGAACCACCTCGGCCGGATAGCGATAGCGATTGAGGCCATCGTTCATGGCGACGATGCCGGTCGCGGCGAACGGTCGTGCGGCTTGGACCGCGCGATGGATGTCGCAGGTGAAGGTCGCAATGCCGCAGCGGCGCGGCAGCGAATTGCCGATGAAGGCGATCTTCGCGAGCCTGGGGCGATCGACTTGCGGCATGCGGCACCTCCGATTTTGTCGTGGTTGCGAAGGCGACGCGCCGACGGTCGAACAGGTGCGCATGCGCGAGCGCACGGCCCTCGGGGCTATCTGGGCGCGAACGGCGCGCGTTGCAAGCGAAATGGGCGCCGATCGCATGCGTATAATCCGAAGCTCGGCGCGGCGACGCTTCTGTGCTCGCAGACGTCTCTAGGCAGCGGCGGCGGCGGCCAAAGCCAGGCGCGCCAATGCCGGCAGCGACCGCACGCCCGATTTGCGCATGATGCTCGCGCGGTGGTTTTCGACGGTGCGCTGGCTGATATGCAGATCGGCGGCGATGTTCTTGCTGGGATGCCCGGCAAGAACCATTTCCATGATCTCGCGTTGGCGCGGCGTGAGGCCGGCAAGCTGACGGGCCGCCGCCGCTTGCCATGCCATGCGCTGGTTCGCGTCTTTGGAAACCGCGATCGCGCGCGCAAGGCACGCGAACAGATCGTCGTTGCCGATCGGCTTCTCGATGAAATCGAATGCGCCGGCTTTCATGGCACTCACCGCCATCGCCACGTCGCTGCTGCCGGTGATCATGATCGCCGGAATGCCGTCGCCGTCGCCCCGCAGCTTGGCCAGCACGTCCATTCCATCCATGCCCGGCATGTACGCATCGACGAGGAGGCAATCGGCAACGCCCGTGCGGTATGCGGCAAAGAATTCTGCACCGGAGGCAAAATCCTGCACCTTGAAGCCCTTGGCCTCGAGAGCAAGCCGCAGCACCTCGCGCAGCGCGTCATCGTCGTCGACCACACATACGGTTGCCGACTGTCCGGCAACTGGTGCTGCCGCTGGGGCGGGCAGATCTTGCGCAACCGACGGCGTCGGCAGCAGGCGCCCGACCAGCGCCAACAACTCGACGGATTTGACCGGCTTGTTCAAACGCACGAGGTCGCGGCGCGAAATATCGCGCAGCGCCGCCGTCGTGATGTCGCCCGTCAGAATGACGACGGGGATGTCGCGCTTGACGGCCGCGCGCACCTTGGCGGCCACTTGCAGCCCGTCGATCCCGTTGGGCAGATTGTAGTCGGCGAGCACGAGGTCGGGCAGCATGTCGGGCGGCGCATGGGAAAGCACCGCCAACGCCTCCGCACCGTCGGCCGCGACCAGCGTGCGATGGCCGTCCTGGACCAAAAGCCGGTCGAGAAGATTGCGAAGATCTTCGTCGTCTTCGACGACAAGCACGGTCCCTGGCCGAACAGCACCCACACGCGGCGCTATTGGGCGCGCGTTCGGCGAGGAAGCGGCCGCCGCTGCGGAGGCGAGCGGCACTTCCACCGAAAAAGCGGATCCTTTGCCGACCACTGAATGCACGAGAATGCGATGGTGCAGCATGCCGCCGAGACGCTTGACGATCGAGAGGCCCAACCCAAGGCCGCGATTGCGCTGGCGCGCCACATTGCCGATCTGGTGATACTCTTCGAAGATGGCGCTTAGATCGGCGCCGGCGATGCCGATGCCTGTGTCGCGCACCTCGATGCGCAAGGACCCGCCCTTGCGGCGGCAGCCGATCAGAATCTTGCCGCGCTTCGTGTATTTGATCGCATTGGCAAGAAGATTGCGCAGCATCTGCTCGAGCAGGCGCGCGTCGCTGAGCACGAACTCGCGGCACCCGACCACGCGCAGTTCGAGCCCTTGCGCATGCGTCACGTAGCTGAATTCGTCGTGCAGGCGCACGAGCAACGTGTCGATTACGAACGGCGCCGCCTCCGGACGCACGATGCCGGCTTCGATCTGGTTGATGTCCAGCAGCGTGTTCAGCATGCCGGACATCGCGGTCAGAGTCTCGTCGATGCGCGAGACGAGCTCGCGCGGCTTCTCCTCGGTGACGCTTTTGGCGAGCAAGCCCTGCAGCAAAGCGAGCGTTTGCAGCGGCTGCCGCAGATCATGGCTGGCGGCGGCAAGAAAGCGCGATTTGGCGATGTTCGCCGCCTCTGCTTCGGCGCGGGCCGTTTCGAGAGCGACCGCGATGCGTTTGCGTTCCGTGACGTTCGTGAAGGTTAGCAGGACGCCGCCGACGGCCCCTTCGTGCGTCATGTAGGGCAGTACGCGGCGCTGGAACCACTGGCCGCCTTTGGCTTCGATCTCGCGGTCGCCGATGGTGCCGCCCGCAAGCACCGCATCGACGCCCGCGGCAATGTCGGCATCGGCGAACATCGCATTCAGATCCGCAAGCGGCCGTCCGACGTCGGTCGGCAGAATGTTGAAAAGCTGGCGCGAGGCAGGCGTGAAAAAGCGGATGCGGCGCTGCGTGTCGAGAAATACCGTCGCGACATCGGTGCTGTAGAGGACGTTCTGCAGGTCGCTCGACGTGGTGCGCTGGCGTTCGAGCGTTTCCTGCAGCTGGCTGTTCAGCGCAATGAGCTCCTCGTTCAGCGACTGCAGCTCCTCCTTCGAGGTCAGCAGCTCCTCGTTCGAGGATTGCAGCTCTTCGTTGGCCGACAGGGCTTCTTCGTGGACGACCTTTTCGTTCTCGGCGGTCGTCTCGAGCGTGCGCACCGCCGTATCGAGCTCGCGCCGCGTTTCGGAAAGCTCGCGCTCGAGCTGCGCGACATGGGCCGGCACGCGCGATCTTGCGCTCGCCGGCGTGGCGGCAGCAGGCGCGGCGATGTCGTGGAAACAGACGAGGACAAGGTCCTCATCCTCGAACCGCAGCGGTTGCGCCGATACGTCGAAGAAGCTTTTTGCGGCAGCGGCCGGCGAAGCGACGGCTTTCACGAGCACGCGCGTCCCTTCCCGGCGCGCATTGAGCACGGCCGCGCGCACCTTGAGGCGCGCAACCTCGCCGACCATATCGAGCAGATCGTGGGTCGGCGGCCCCGGCGGCACCCGCAGATAGCGCTCGGCCGGCCCCAGCGTGTAGAGAACTGAAAAATTCGCATCGACCAAAGCCGCACCGGGCGCGCAGTCGGCCAGGATTGCCGCCTGGCAGAGCTGCGCAAGTCGTTCCTGCCGCGACGACGCGATGCTCGGCGCATCCAGGGCCACCGCATGGCTGCCGGCGGGCAGAGCAAGCATCGCCGCGAGGTCGGACGGACGCCGTGCGCCTGCGCGTCGGAAAATGCGCGCGGCCTTGGACACAGTCTTGAACGCACCCTCGCCGTCGCCGATCGTCTCGGAACTGCCAAGCAGCAGATAGCCGCCCTTGCGCAGCGCAAATGCGAAAACCGACAGGATCTTCGCCTGAGCGGCCGGCTTCAGATAGATCAACAGATTGCGGCAGGAAACGAAATCGAGACGCGAGAACGGCGGATCGACAAGCAGATTCTGGACCGAAAAAACGACATGCGCGCGGATGTCGGAGCCGATCCGGTACCCGTCGCCTTCCTTGACGAAAAAACGCGCAAGGCGTTCCGGCGTAACGTCCCCTTTGATCGACGCCGGATAGACGCCGTCGCGCGCGCGCGCGATTTCGACCGGATCGACGTCCGATGCAAAAATGCACAGGCGCGCGCCGGACTGCGCCCGTTCGATCGCTTCCTGGAACAGGATCGCGATGGAATATGTTTCTTCACCGGAACTGCAGCCGGCAATCCAGATCCGCAGCGGCTCGTCCACCGCACAGGCCGCGACAAGATCAGCAACCACTGTGCGCTCGAGTTCCTTGAAGATCGTCGCGTCGCGGAAGAACCGTGTCACGTTGATCAAAACATCCTGCACCAGCGCCACGCGCTCCTGCGGATCGTCGCGCAGCTTCGCAAGATAGCGCTCGATTTCGTGGACGGCGAACCCTGCCATCGCCAAGCGCCGCTCGATGCGGCGGACGAGTGTGCCGGTCTTGTAGCCCGCAAAATCGTGCTGCGTCGTTGCGCGCAGGACCTCGAGGACCGACGCGAGAGCCTGCGCATCGAGCGACGTCTGCACAGCCGTCGTCGGTCGGGGCGCCGTCAGTGCCGCCGCAATCTTGGCGACGGGAAGTACGAGATCGATGCGGCCCGTGGCGATCGCCGCGCGCGGCATTTCGCCGTAGGCAGCCTCGTTCGGCTCCTGTGCGATCGTGAGGCCGCCCTGGCTCTTGATGGCGACGATACCAAGACTGCCATCGGCGCCCGATCCCGACATGACGATACCGACGGCGCGATCGCCGAATTCGGCGGCAAGTGAGTTCAGCAGAAAATCGAACGGCAGGCGCGCGCCATGCCGCGCCGGCGGCGCGCCGAGGCGAAAGCGCCCGTTTGCGACCGAAAGATATACGCCGGGCGGCATCACGTAGAACGCTCCGCCTTGAACTGGCATGTCGTCCGCCGCCTCGCGCACGGGTATCTGCGCATGGCCGGCGAGAAGCCCCACCATCATGCTTTCATGGGCAGGATCGAGGTGTTGCACGAGCACGAAAGCCGTCTGCGGATCGACGGCAATCGTTGCGACGAATTTGAGGCACGCTTCGAGACCGCCCGCGGAAGCGCCGATCGCGACGACGCGAATATCTTGCGGGTCCAGCGGCGGCGCAGGTGCGGCGCGCTTGGCTTTCGGCGGCGATCGGGATGCTGGTTTCGCGGTCGGCGACGGCTTGCGCATGCGGCATGTCTCCCCGCTTTCGTGCCGGCAGACGCCGACAACCAGCCCTCGATACTACCATGGCGGGTCGAAAGGCAGCGGATAAATCAAAAATGAGTAGTTTCCGAATCTGCCGAGGCGCCACGCACGCGCGCAGGCTTGGCGCCCGCAACAACAACCTCGCGAACGGAAACCCAATGCATCCGACCCGCAACACGCTGCCCGAAGCCATTCGCCTCAAATCGATCGACGTGCTGGGGAAACATCTCGCGGCCGCAATCGACCTGCACGCGCAGATGAAGCAGGCGCATTGGAACGTGCGCGGCCCCACCTTCATCGCGATCCACGAGCTGTTCGACCGCGTTTCGACCGAGGTCGAAGCGCATTCCGACCTCATTGCCGAACGCATCGGCGCCCTCGGCGGGACGGCCGCCGGCGGCATCAAGTTCGTGTTCGAGCAATCCTATCTCGTGCCCTATACGCTCGGGGTTGCGGATGCGCAACAGCACGTGTTCGCTGTCGCCGGCGCTCTCGCCGGTTTCGGCGGCGCCATCCGCGAAGCCATCGCCGCCGTTTCAGCCGCCGACGATGCCGTCACGGCCGACATGCTCACCCAAGTGCTGCGCGGCATCGACCAGCAATTGTGGTTCGTCGAATCGCACGCCGCGCACAAATGAGCGCGCTGCCACAGCCAGGTATGTAGTTTCCGAGGCTGTCGCGCGCATGGCAACGCCGCCTAGTGTCGCCTTGCTTCGAAACCGCAAGCGCCGCCGTTCCAGGCGGCGCCGGATGCGGCACAAGGAGGCTGAACATGCGCATTCTCCCCGTGCTGCGACGGGTCGCTTTGATTTCAGCCACCGTGGCCCTCGGGGCGGGCGGACTTTCGAGCACGCTCGACCGCACGCAGCTCAGCACGCCGCAGGACCGCACCGACGAGACGGCAAACGTCTCCGAGCGCGATCTGTTCAACCGCGCGATCTACGACATTCGCGGCCTCTTCGTCGGACGCGTCGCCGACGTCGTCTATTCGCCCGAAGACGGCGAAGCGGCGCTCCTCATTGCAGGGGTGGGCAGCCTTCTCGGGGGTGGATCCAAGGACATCGCCTTGAACCCGAAAACGCTTCGCCGCGTCGTGCGCGAACATCGCAGCGTGCTCGTTTCCGATACGAGCCGCGAAGCCTTGCAGGCCGCGACGGCCGTCCGTTTCGACGCAGCCTCCGCAACCTGGGTACCCGAAGACGCCAATCCCGAGAAGATCCCCTAGCCCGCCCCTTACCAACGGAGAAACGAAAACATGTCGTTGTCAGCAGCCAAACCAGCCGATATCGGCGCCGATCTTGCGGCGATCCGCGAAGACCTTTCGCATCTGAGCAATACGGTCGCGGCGCTCCTAAAACAGCAAGGCAAAGCGATCACCGACGAGATTTCCGACACGGCCGCCTCGACCGGCGAAGCCGTTTCGGCGGCGCTTGCAGGCATCAAGCCCGGGCTCAAACATGCCGGGGCAGCGATTTCCGCCGACATCGAACGCAACCCAGTGACGGCAACCTTGATGGCCTTTGCTGCCGGCATGGCACTGACGCTGCTCTTGCGCCACCGCACGTGAGCGGACCGCTGCGCCGCTACGCCGACGCTGCGCTCGAAAAAATCCTGCTGGGCGCCGTGGCACTTTGTTTCGGGCTTGCAGGACTTCTCTACGGTGCTTTCGCTCTCTACCGCTATGCAGCGCTGCAATGGGGCGACGTCCCGGCAGCGGCCTCACTGTCCATCGGACAGCTCGCGTGTGCTGCGATCGTCGGAGCTGTCGCCTTCTATCGCCGCGCCGCGGCGCCGACATCGGAGCCGAGGCCCCTGCCGGCAACGACCGACGCGCTGCTGGCCCAGCTCGTCGCCGACTGCGCGCCCAATACACCGTTTGCGCGCGTGGGTCTTGCCCTGCTCGCCGGTCTGCTTGCCGGCGCGCGCGCGCCGAAAAACTGACGGCGCTTCTGCCGAACCCAAAGGAGCTTCCCATGTCGCTCGGAACAATACTCGTCATCGTACTCGTCATCTTCTTGCTGGGCGGATTCAGCGGCCAGATCGGCGGCTACGGCTACGGCTTCGGCCATAGCGGAATCGGCGTCCTCGGCACGATCCTCATCGTCGTCGTCGTTTTGATACTGCTCGGCAGAATATGAGGGTTTTCCGATGCTGCCGCCGATGCGCGCAGGGCGTTAGCACTGTCGTGCAGACAAACTTCCGGATGCAGCCCCTCGCTCGAAAAGGCCACGCCATGAACCCGACTTCGACTCCCGGTACTTCGTTCTTTCTCAAGGCCGCCATCCTGTCGGCAGGCCTTGCCCTTGTCGCATGCGCGCCGCAATACGCGGCACCGCAGCAGGTGTCCGCGACAAACCCGCAAGTCACCTACAAGTATCGCAGCGACGCCGAACTCGTGCAGGTCAACCAGACGGCCACGCTCTATTGCGGCCGCTTCCAAGCCGTACCGCAGACCGCGCGTTTCGGCTCCGACCCCGACGGCAGCCGCGTCGTCGTGTTCGACTGCCTGCCGGCGGCGCCGATGCAGGTCGCGGTGATGCAACCCAATCCCAATCTCGCCTACAGCTACCGCACCGACCAGGAGCTGCTCGACGGTTCGCGCAACGCCCAGGCCTACTGCATGAGCAACGGCATGCAGCACACGGTCGCCAACATCTCGACGAACGCGAACGGCACGAAGACGGCAACGTTCCAGTGCAGCCCGCGCTAGACCACGACCGCCCGGCGCGATTTGCGGCGGGCGGGAACGACTGCGGGAGAAATCGAATGAAACGGACAATCATCGGCGGCGTCCTGATCGCCGCGGCGCTCAGCCTCGGCGCCTGCGGCAACAGCACCGGCGACAGAGCGATGAGCGGCGGCGGCATCGGCGCCGGCGTCGGACTGCTCGGCGGCGCTCTCGTCGGCGCCCCGCTCGAAGGCGCTTTGATCGGCGGTGCCGTCGGCGCCGGCACGGGTGCTCTCACCAACAGCAACCAGGTCAATCTCGGACGCCCCATCTGGCGCTGACCCGACCTGACGCCAAAGAACTTTCCTCGAAACCACGGAGACAAGAAATGGCTATCCAAAGCAATATTCTGCGCAGCGCAATGCTGGCAGCCGCCCTCGTCACCGGTGCCGCCTGCACGCAGCAGACGGCCTCCGCACCGCCGCCCGCTGCCGCCGCCGGCCCAGAACTTGCCGGCGCCTGGTACGAAGTCTATTTCGACACAAACAGCTCGACGATCGACGAGCGCGGCCGCACGATCGTGCGTAGCGTCGCCTACGTGGTCGCGAACAACACGACGACGCGCGTGACGGTCATCGGCAAGACCGACACGGTCGGCGCGCAATCTTCGAACCTCGTGCTCTCGAAGCTGCGCGCAGACGGCGTCCGCGAGGCGCTGATCAACGCGGGCGTGCCCGCTGCACGCATCGACACGAGTTGGACCGGCGAAACGCGCCAGGACACCGTGACGCAGAACGACACGGCCAACCGGCGCAACCGCGTCGTCGACATCACCGTCGTCAAGATGGCGAATTGAGCGATACGGCGGCGAGGCTTTTCGCCTCGCTGCCGCTTTCGGCTGGCGGCGCTTGCGTCCACACGCGCGCAACGCCGTTATCGTCGAAGATTATCTCGACGATCGTACCGTCCGGCGCATGCCGAATCGTCAGAAGCCGTGCCGCCTGGCACGCAACCACGTCCGCTGTCGCCATCGAATAGAGCGCGCCGAGATCGGCCGGGCCCACCGAAACGGCATTGCGATGGCGCTCGTGGCCGCGAAAACGCGCCTGGTTGTAGCGCGCCCACAAGATCAGCAACGCCGCATTCGCGGCGACGATCGCCAGATACGGCAGCACGGTCGTTCCGAACAGGGCGATGGCTTTAAGCTCCGGCTTGGCAGCGCCCATAAAGGCCCAGGCGAATCCTTCAGCGGCCAGCGTGCCGATATCGACCAAGGCAGCGCGGATCCAATAGAGATAGACGATCCACATGGCGACCGACAGCGCGACATCCCGCCGCCGCTTCCAAGCAGCACCCTTGCCAACATTCTCGATGATCAGCGACGGGCGGATGACGTAACACCGCGGTCGGGGCTGACCCAAACGGCGCGCTTGCCGCGCAGCTTCACGACGGCGCAGGCAAAGCCCGCGATCGACGTCGTCAAGGTCAATATCCAGAAGAAAAACGGATACCAGATCACCCAGAAGATCAAGCGCGGCAGATCCTTCTCGTAGCGGCTCTCGATCGCAAGGGCGACCGCGAACTGGAACAGGCATGTCGTGGCCAGCAGCAGGCCCCAGAAGGCCGGCGGCTGGATCGTCGGCACGTTGAGCCCAGCGGGCATGCTCACGAATTTGCCGACGGCCCACAGCACGAAGGTGGCCGCGAAGGCGAAGGCCCAGGCAAGACTGAGGCAGTATTCGGCAAGCGTGCCCCACATGCGCCGCCGGTTCCAAACGAACATGCTCGAAAACTGTTTCATGAAAACTTCCGCACCGCCCTGCGCCCAGCGCAGGCGCTGCTTCCACAATCCTGCGAACGTCTCCGGCATCAAGATCCAGCACAGCGCGTCGGGCTCGTACTGGATGCTCCAATGATCGGCCTGCAGCATCCAGCTCACGTCGATATCTTCGGTCACCATGTCGAGGCTCCAATAGCCGCACCGGTGCAATGCCGAACGCCGGTACGCCGCGATCACGCCCGACACCGTGAACACGCTGCCGTAGATGCGTTGCGCGCGCTTGATGAGCCCGATGATCGACGAAAATTCGCCGACCTGCACGCGCCCCAGCAGGGTCGAGCGCGTGCGGATGCGCGGATTGCCGGTCACGGCGCCGACCCGCGTGTTTTCGATCAGCAGCCGCGCCAGATACGAGGTGGCGTCTGCATCGAGCAGCGCATCGCCGTCGATGCAGACGAGAAACTCGCCGCGCGCGACAAGAGCGCCCATGCGCAATGCCATCGCCTTGCCCTGGTTGGCGGCAAGATGCACGACGCGCAGATGCGGATAGGCGCCGAGCAGCCGATCGAGGACTGCCGCCGTTGTATCGCTCGAACCGTCGTCGATCGCGATCACTTCGTAGTTCGGATAGGTCTGCGAGACGGCCGCCGCGATCGTCGCGGCAACGTTCGCGGTTTCGTTGAAGCACGGTACCAGGATCGATACGAGCGGCGGATCGGCGAAGGCGAGCGGTGCCGTCGCACGCACGCCGCGGCGCTCCCAATGGTAGTAGAAATAGACCGCACCGGTCATCCACAGGAAGGACATGAAAAGCGGATAGAGGAACACGAACTGCAGCAGGACCTCGCCCGCCTGCGCAAGCGCGACCATCGCAAACACAAATACGGATCCGAAAACCGCCCCGATCATTTGAGAAACGGATAGGACTGGAGCGAGAAATCGCGATGCAGCACGCGAATGTCGGGATGGTCGGCGACGAAATCGTCGGGGTAGTAGCCGAAATTGAGCGCCCCTGCCCCTGTAAGTTCGCGCATCTGCCGAGCGAGCACGGCGGTCGGGATGCGCGGATCTTCGGTTCCGCCGCGCTTGCGCCAGTCGACCGCCTGCAGTTCGAAGATCGTGCGCTTGAGGCCTTCTGGGTGGCGCGCCACAGCGGCCACGAGTGCTGCCAGCCAGGGTTCGGCGTCCGCAACCGGCACGTTCTCGAGCTGCGGCATCGCCATGACGGCGGCATAGTCGTAGCTTGCCAGAAAGCGGTCGAGATCCTGCGCGAACCACGCCTCGGCCGCCGGATCCAGAACCGGACCCGCGAAGATGCTGCGCGCGGTCAACAGCGGCATGCGATGGTGGCGCACGGTCGCGGTCAGGCTGTCGGTAAGCTCGATGAGCGCATCGGTCTTGAAGCGCGTCCAGCGCTTGAAAAGAACGGGATCGGCGCGGATCGCCGCGATCGAAGCCGGAAACCCGGCCTTCGCGTAGGCGGCAAGGGCAGCCGGGCCCGCATCCTCGAAATCCGACATGACGCCGTCGTCGTGGTAGAGCAAGCCTTCGAACGGCGAATAGGCCGCGAGGTCTTCGTAGAGCATCATGATCTTGGCGCGCGCCTGCGCATCGAACGGCGACACGCGCCGATAGGCTTTGACGTCGACGCCCGCCTTGCCGGTCGCCGGATCGAAGGCGAGGATTGCGGCCGTGGTGCCGGAAAAATCGTAGGCCAGCATCGGCATCCAGGCATAGACCTGCACGCGCGCGCGCGTGCGCAGCTGCCACGATACGCGGTCGAACAGGTCGGCGCGCATCGGCAGAACGCGGTTCGGAAAATAGACTTCGCGCGCAAGCCCCGTGCCCTCGGGATCGGCGAAAGCCTGCAGGAACACGACGCCGATCTGCATGTCGTAGATGCGCTGGATCAGCAGATCGAGATTGCGCGCCTGCTGCACCGGATCGGGATCGTACACGTAGTCGAGGTCCACGTGCACGACGCGCACCGGCGGCACCTTGTCGAGTTGGACGATTTCCTGGACGAAGCGCCCGAGCGGCGGATCGGGTGCGACCAAATGGCGCGACACGGCCGAAAGCTTGGCGACGGTCGCCGAACCGTCGACCAGCGTGAGCGCTATCGGCATGCCGTTGGCGGCCGCAACTTCGATCGAAATCCCGCTATGCTCGCCGTAGGGCCAAACCATCACGCGCGGTGCGGTTCCCGTTTCGGCCAGGATGCGCCGCGCCATGCGGCCGAGGTCGGCATTGATGTCGCTGCGCTGCTTGTTGTCCGTCTCATAGAGGTCCGTCGCGAGGTTGAAGCTTTTGGTCGTGATGTCGGGTTCGGAGAGCCCTTGCGGGCCAGCGACCGTGCCGCGATGCAGATCGAACGAATGCGACGCGATCTCGACGAGGCCCGAGGCCTTGATCGCGCGCACCTCGTCCCAGGTCAGGAACTGGCTGCGCGCGATTCGCTTGTCGCCGAACTGCACTTGGCCTTCGCCACGGCCCAGCACGACACGTCGCCTCCCGGGGCTGCCGATCCGATCGGTCGGTTCGCCCTCGAGCCAAGCGCCGACCAGCGCCAGCACGGCCGGATAGTCGAAGGCCTGCAGGATCGGCAGAACGCGGGTGTAGAAGCTCTCGTAGCCGTCGTCGAACGCGAGCAGAACCGCCCGCTCGGGCAAGGGCGGCCCGCCGGCGTTCGCCGCCACGATCGCGTCGACTGTGACCGGCGTGTAGCCGTTCGCCTTGAGCCAGCTGAACTGCTCGATCAGCCGCTCGGCGGTGACGCCCAGGAAACTCTGGTCGGGATCGGCGTCTTCGACATTGTGATAAGCGAGCGCCAGCAGCCGCGGCCCGGGCTCGGCTGCAAACGCCAGCAGCGGCACGAGCAGGAAGGCGAAAATCAGAGCACCAAGTTTCGACGCGCGCGCCATCGCTAGAACCTCAGCGTGATGTTGAAAAGAACGGCAGCGTTGTTTTCGGCGACACCATCGTAGGTCTGGCGGCCGAAATTGAGGCCGAGCCCCGCTTCCACGACGTCGTCGGCGCGAATACGATGTTCATAGAGAACATTCATCGCCGGTCCCGCCCCAAAACCTGTGGCCCAATAGAGGCCCGGCGAAACCGTCAGGCGATGCTCGTAGAGGAATTCGTAGCGCCGATAGAGGGTCTGCGTCGCCGCCGCGCCGAACGTTGCGAGCGCGTCGACGCCGGGATTGTAGTAGGGTCGGTTGCGGTCGCTCGAACTGCGCGTGGCGGCAAGGCCCGCGAGCCCGTCGAGTGCGAAACCCGGACGCGTGTAGAGCCGCTCCACACCGCGCCCCGCCGCCGACAAGCGCAGATTGCCGTCCGAGAACGGCATCGCGCCGATCTCCGCCGTCAGCAGTCGCAATTCGCTGGCGCGATATTGTCCGCGCAACGAAGCGGCATTCGCCGTGATTCCGTTGCGCAACGCGCGCAGCGGGGTGTTCCGCGAGAGAATCTCGGCGGTTCCGCCGACCTGCCAATAATCGTCGAGCGCCCGGTCGGCAAGCACGCGACCGCCGAGACGCCCCTGCCCCAACCCGGCGCCGAAAGACTGGCTCGCCCGGTCGGAATAAGCGCTCATCGTCGCTTCGGCACTTGCGACCCAATCTGGATCGCGATATTCGGCCCCCGCAGCGGTGCGCCGGAGATCGATCGCGCCTTCGGCGTCCGAGAGTTTTTCGTGCGCCGCAAAGGCCGATGCGAAGACGCGCCAATTGTAGGCGATCGGCCGCGAATAGATCGATGCCCCCAACGACAGGCCGGACCCGCCCTGGACGTTGGTCGCAGCCCGTATCGCCTGTTCGGCCTCGAAGCGGAATTCGGCGAGGTTGTGCACGTACCAGAGGCGGTCGAGCCGCTGGACGCTTTGGTTTTCAGGAAAGCGGCGCTTCAGATCCGCCAAAGGCGCCGCGACTTTGGCGTAGTCGCGGGCCCGCAGATCGTTGCGCGCGCGCGCTTCTTCGTTCGCCACGTTGACCGGCTGCAGGGCCGCACTGATGCGATATTCGCGCGCCGCAAGGCGCGGCCAGCCGCGCGCCGAATAGACATTTGCAAGTGCGGTGCGAAAGCGCGTGTTGTTGGGTGCCGCCGCCGCCAACGCGTCGATGCGGCGATTGGCCTCGGCAAGCTCGTCGGCGAATAGGCGCGCATTCGCTGCCGCCAGCGCCGTCGTGGCGCGTTCCGGGTTTTCGACGGGGTCGGGCAGCCCCTTCAGATAGAACCAAACGGCCTGGTCGCTTTCGGCTTGGTCGGCTTGGCTGTAGGCGGAAGCGAAATCGTCGAGTTCGACATAGGCGTAGAACAAGGCCAGTCGCGTTTCGGGATTGCGCGGATCGCGCTCGAGCGCGCGCGCAAAAAGCGGCCGCGCCTTCTCGGGCTCGCGCAGATAGAGGTATGCGTCGGCCGCTGCGGCCAGCGCGAACTCCGGCACGACGGCACCTTGGGCGACGAGTTCTTCGTACTCCGCGCGCACTTCGGCCATCCGCACACGGTCGCGCAACGCGACGAGCCTGTCGAAACGCGCGCGCAAGATCGCATCGACCGGCGGCAGCAGCATCGCGCGCCACGCCGCAAGTTGCCGATCCAGCATCGCAAGAGCGCGGTCGGTCGCCGCAAACCGCATTGCCTCGCTTGGCGGCTCGAGGATGCCCCACCGCACCAAGGCGGCGCCGACATTGCCTTCCAGGCGCCGCCGCTCAGCTGCGTCAAGCAACCCCGGTTCGCGATCGGCAAGTTCGAGGGCGCGCTGCGGCGCACCCATCGCATCGATCGCAAAGATGCGCTCGCGACGTGCAGACGCGCTCGTTGCGTCGAGCTTCACGGCGCGATCGACATAGCGCAGCGCATCGACCGGCCGACGTTGTGCCGATGCGGCAAAGGCTGCGGCGAGCAACAGTTCGACATTTTCGCCGATCCGCGCGATGTCCTGCAGCGCCAAGGCCTCGCCGGCCTTCGCCTCGCCAAGATCAACGAGGGTGCGGCTCTCGCCGGCCATGAAATCGACGTTGCGCGGCCACAATTGACGCGCGCGCCGGTAGAATGCCAAAGCCTGCAATGGCGCATCGACGCGCCGATAGGCGAGTGCGACTGCCTCAAGCAGGTATTCTTGCGTCTGGGGCGGCCACATCGCCTCGAAAATCGCAATCGCCTCGGGCTCGCGCCCCCCCCAGGTCAGCACCACGGCGAGATCGCGCAGCACAGCCGGATCGTCGGGAAAAGCGCGTCGCATTGCCTCCAATTCCGCAATACCGGCCTCGAATGCGCCGCCGCGGGCCAAAGCGACGGCAGCCGCACGCGCGGCTTCAGGGCTCGGAACCTGTGCTGCCACCCCGAAACACGTCATCGACGCGCCGACCGCTACGGTTGCCGCAAGGCAAGCACGTTGGAACCGGCACAGCAGTGGCAGGGACAAAAAAGACAGAAGAGCCGCCCAAGTATGGGTTTTCGGAACAGCACGCGCAAACCTGCGGACAGGTTGCGCGCGCCGCCAGCCTCGGAAACTACCTACGCGGTTTGTGCGTCGGGTCTACTTGACGATCAGATTGTTCGAGACCTGCCGCACGCCTTTGACGCCGCCCGCAACGCTGCCCGCGCGCCATTTCGCCTGGATCGTATCGACGAAACCGCTGAGTTGGACCGTGCCTTTGTAGGTTTCGACGTCAATCTGGGTAAGTTTCAGATCCTTGTCGCCGATGATGTCGGCGCGGACTTTGCTGCTGATCACGGCATCGTCGACATATTCGCCGGTACTTTCGCTGGTGCTCGTCGAATTGCAGGCCATTGCCGAAAGGGACAGAAGGCCGACAAAGGCCGCATTGAGAAGGATTCGATGACGTTTCATGGCGAGTTCTCGCTTGTTGTTTGGAATTTGGGGAGACGACGCAGGCGCAACGCTATTTCTTGACGAACGTCTCGCGGATCGCGTCTTTCATGCCGCCGACGGCACTCTGGACGGCACCGGTCGCCTTTTGCGCCTGGCCCTCGGCCTCGAGCTTGGTATCGCCGACGAGCTTGCCGGTCGCCCGTTTGACGCCGCCGACGATCTGGTTGGCCGAGCCCTTGATGCGGTCTTTGTCCATTCGAAATACTCCTGGGAAAACGTCGAGAAGAGGCTACGAGCGAGCCCCGTTAATGCACGCAATCTAGGGAAAGCCACTTCGGCGTGGCAGCCACGGAAACTACCCACGGCGGCATCGGCTGCGAGCCCTAGGTGGATTCCGATTCTGTCCTGCGGCACAGCGCACGCGCAGGATGGCATCTTCAAAGAGCGGCCGGACGACCCGGCAGGTTCCAGAGGAGCAGCGATGACCGACATGACGTCCATCACAACCGGCACGCTGATTGCCGCCGAGCAAGTAAAGGGCACCGCCGTCTACAACAAAAGCGGCGAAAAGCTCGGCACGGTTGCCGCCACGATGATCGACAAGGTAAGCGGACGCGCGATCTACGCGGTGATGTCGTTCGGCGGCTTTCTCGGCATCGGCGAACGGCAGCATCCGCTACCCTGGGCCACGCTCAAATTCGATTCCGAGCGCAACGGCTACGTCGTCGACGTCGACAAAGCCAAACTCGAGAACGCCCCGACCTACGAGACCGGATCGGATTTCGAGTGGACGCCCGATTACGGGCGCAAAGTCGACGACTACTACGCAACGCCGAGCTTCTGGCGACGCGAAAGCGCCTCATCGTGACCGTCGAAAAAACGCCGCTGCAGCTGCGCAGCTTCGCCGCCGCGCATGCCGCAATCTCGCTTCCGTTCGATGCAGGGAAGCTCCCCGGCCTTTCGCAGCGCTTGATCCAGTCCCACTGGGAAAACAACTACATCGCCTCGGTCAAAGGCTTGAACATCGTCGAAGCGCGGCTTGCCGCAGCGCTGGGCGACGATGCCTTTCCGCCGATCGTGTACGGCACCCTCAAACGCGAGGAAGCTTTGCGCACCGGCTCGATCGTGCTGCACGAACATTATTTCGCCAATCTCGGCGGCAACGGAAAGCCAGGCGGCACCGTCGTCGCAGCGCTCGAGAGCGCGTTCGGCACGCACGCCCTGTGGGAGCGCGATTTCCGTCGCACGGCGCTTTCGCTTTCCGGCGCATCGGGTTGGTGCAGCCTCACGCTCAACACCCACACGGGCGCGCTGCAGAATGTCTGGGCATCGGACCACCTCCATGCGGTCGCCTGCGGCACGCCGCTGCTCGTGCTCGACATGTACGAACACGCATACCAGATCGATTACGGCGCATCTGCGGCAGACTATATCGATGCCTGCTTCCGCAATTTCGATTGGGCCGAAGTCGAACGGCGCTATAGGCGCACATCGGCACGCCACATTGCCTGAACGCTCCCCTCCGCAACACACTGAGGAACGCCATGAACCAAACGCAGATCCTGGGAATAACACTGTTTGTCGGCGGTGCCGTGCTGCTTTGGCTCGCCTATGGCGCATGGGACGCACCGATCGACCGCCTCTCCGTCGCGATCGCTGGCGAACACACCGACCGCACGATCGAATATCTCGTCGGCGGAACGGTCGTTGCCGTCGCGGGCGCCCTTATGGCCCTGTTCGGCAGCGGCAAAGCCTGATGCCCGTTCGAGCGCCCTTGTTGCGTGCGCAAACGCCGCTGCCTGTCGCGCGAAACGCTTGGCCGAACGTGACGCAGGTCGAGGCAGCCCGCGACGATGCGGTCCGGCTTGCCGCCTGGAGCCGCACGCTTCCGGCTGCCGACGACGGCGACAAGCGCGACATACTGCACCGCATAGCAACCTATCTGCCCGGCGCCGTGCGCCATGCGCGGCTGCGGCCGGGCACTGAAAATTTCTGACCACGCGGGACCGCGGGTGCCGTACACGGCCGTTGCGGCATTCTGGCGCATCGGCGGTGGCTTTTTTGCCGGCCGCAAAGGTTGGCGCATCAAACTGCTCGTCGCCGCATTGGCACTGCTCGGCGTTGCGCAAGTCGGCGTCCAGCTCTCGCTGAATGTTTGGAGCGGAATGGTTTTCAACGCTATCGAACAGCGCGACACGGGTGCCGTGCTACGCCAAGTCGGGCTTTTCGTGGGCCTTGCAAGCGCCTTCTTGCTGCTCTCCGGCTACACGCTGTTCGCCAAAATGCGCCTCCAAGTCGATTGGCGCGCCTGGATAACGAACCGGCTCGTAACCGACTGGCTTGCCCACGGGCGCAACGCCGAACTCGCCGCAAGCGGCGATGCGCCCGACAATCCCGAACAGCGCATCGCCGAAGACGTGCGGCTCGCTGCCGAAGGTGCGGTCGACTTCGCCGACGGCATCTTCCATGCCATGCTGCTGCTCGCTTGTTTCGTGACGCTGCTGTGGACGCTGTCCGGCCGGCTCGATTTCGACGTTGCCGGCGTCGTGATCTCGATTCCGGGCTATCTCGTTTGGGCCGCTATCGGCTATGCCGGGGCCGGCACGTTTCTCACGTACATGCTCGGCCGCCCGCTGATCCGCCTCAACCAGGAGAAGCTCAGCAATGAAGCCGACTTCCGCATCAGCTTGTTCCACGTGCATGCGAACAGTGCGGGCGAAGGAGCAACCGAACCTTCGGACGAGGAGCGCCGCGACCTCGGCGAGCGTTTCGCACGCGTGATCGTGACATGGCGCCTATTGATGCTGCAGACGCGGCGCCTGAGCTACATGACATCAGGGTACGCGATCATCGCGACGGGCTTCCCGGTGCTGATCACCTCGCCCGACTATTTCGCGCGCGCGATCACGCTGGGCGGCCTCATGCAGGCGACGGCCGCCTTCATCACGGTGCAGGACACGCTAAGCTGGTTCGTCAACAACTATGCGCGCTTTGCCGACTGGTCGGCCAGCGTGCGGCGCATCGCGACATTTCGCGCCGCCCTCGACGCCCTCATCGAAAAAAAGGCCGCGGCGGCACCTACGCGCGCACCGGCAGAAACCGCGTAAGTTCGCCGACTGCGATCGGGCGCATCGGCGGCAAGGCCGGCGAAGCGATCGGCAGAAGTCGCTTTGCAAGGGCGGCGTCTTCGGCACTGCCCTTCACGACGATCAGGAATGTGCCCGCTTTTACCATCGTCTCGTATTTCAGAACCGATCCGGCAGGCAGGCCGAAGCTGTAGAGCGTGGCGCCCAAGGCGCCAAGACCGCCGATGATGAGTGCGCCCTCAATCGCCGCAACCAGTGCCGCGCCGAGAAAGCCGAATATCTCGAAGCCATCGACCGCCGGTACCGCAAACATGACGCCGCCGATAGCCAGTCCCCAGAATCCACCCCAGGAAAGACCAAGCTTGCTCCAGAAACGAACGCGATCGCCAGCGCTGTAGAAACCGGCGATCCGCCGTTCACTATGACCGCCTGTCGCGACGATCGACAGCGCATGTCGGTCGAACCCCGACATCGCGAGCTGCAGGATGCCGACTTCGGCATCTTGCCGCGTATCGAATGTCGCAACGATCGCTGCATTCTGGCGCATGCCACGCTCCTTTGAGATCGACGAAAGCGCCATTCTAGGCGCTTGAAGCGTTGCTCCTAGTGCCGGGAACTACGCAAGTGCGCCGTCGGCAGTCACGCCGGAGTGCCGGACTGCGTACTTGCCGAGTCTGCCGAGACTGCGCGTCCGGCGGCATAGTCGGGCCATCGAATTCGCACGACCGCGCAAGGACTCCACAAGATGGCCGACAAGAACCAGGTAAAAGGCAAAACCAGCCGTCCTTCCGCCTATTTCGAAGAACCGCGCGACGTCGTCGCCGACGCAGCCCTGTCGCCGCACCAGAAAGACGCCATCCTCAAGACCCTCGAACAGGATGCGCGCCAAATGTCCGATGCGAGTTCCGAAGGAATGGGCGGAGGCGAGCGCAACAAGCTGCACGACGTGCTGACAGCAGCCGATACGCTGTCGCTCCAGCCGGTCGCGAACGCCTACGAGACTGTGCTCGTCGATCTGCGGTCGCGCCAGGGACACGAGGGCGATGCAGTGCAGCTTCGTCTGCTCAAACAGGCTCTCGCAGCACTCGAAGCGCTCGTCAGAACTTCTGCCAGAACTTCGGAGGCTGCACGCGACGTGGTTCCGGTCGCCGCCCAGAATCTTGCTTAAGCGCCGTCCGCAAAGACCCGCTCCAACAGAAACGCGAGGGATCCCATGCCGCTCTTGAGACGGACCTACGAGGCCGCAAGTGACGTCGCGCAGACAGGGCCGCTGCGCTTCCTTGCCTCGTCCATGGAGCTTGCGGCCTATCTCGACGAGCAATATGTCGAGATGCACATCGCCACGCCGGACGGGACGCGCGTAACTGTCGTGTGCAACCGCGATTCGATCCTCAAGATCGAACAGCACATTCGCGACTTGGCGGCAGAATGTCCGCAGATCGGCACATGGTGATGCGCCGTCTTTCGAGTGCAGCGTTCGTCTGCCTTGTCGCGACATTCGCAGCAAGTCCGGTGCAAGCACAGGCACCCGGCAATGCGGACCGAGGTCGGGTGCTCAGCGAAACCTGGTGCAGTTCGTGCCATCTCGTCTCGGCCGAAAACCGCGCGAGCGCGAATGACGGCGTACCGACATTCCAGGCAATCGCGCGGCTGCCGACGACGACATCGACGGGCCTGCGCGTTTTCTTGCGAACGCCACATCCGCGCATGCCGAACGACGTGCTGAGCGTGACGCAGACAGACGACATCATCGCCTACATCCTGTCGCTGAAACGCTAACTTCTAGAAGCGCCGATTCCCCAATTGCCGGCCCTCCCAGGCAACGGAATTCTCCGCTGCACCGGATTGCCGTTTGAAAGGCCTACCAATGAAACCCACGCATGCGATACTCGCCGGCGCCCTGCTCTTCTCGGTCGGTGCAACCGGCGTCGCCGTCGCCCAAGGCACGCTCCAGACCATCTCGCTCGTCAAGGTCGACGTGCTGGCGCTCGAGACCGGCTACCGGACGTCCAAGGTCGTCGGCAGCACCGTCATCAACGAAGCCAACGACGTCGTCGGTAAGATCGACGATTTGATCGTCACGCCGAACGACAAGATTCCCTTCGCCGTGCTGTCGGTCGGCGGTTTCCTCGGGATCGGTACGCATTTCGTCGTCGTACCGTTCAACACGCTCGATGTGCGCGGCGACCGCATGCTCCTGCGCGGTGCAACGAAGGAATCGCTGAAGTCGCTGATCGAGTTCAAATACAAGACCTGAGGCGACACCTGCATCGCGCCCGTCGCGACCCGATCCGGGTTGCGGCGGCTCGGTGCGGCTTACGCGCTGGCTTCTAGGCAAGCTCCCCGCCCGGCTTGGCGCTTCCGGCAAGTTCGATGTGGAGCACGGCCGCCGCATCCCCATGAAACAGCGATCGGTGCGAATGGTCGCGTGCCGCATGGCTCTGCTCGGCAGCCAGATTGTGCGCACCCTCTTCGGCATGTTTTGCGGCAGCCACGTGGTGGCGTGCCGCCTGCTTGTGGTGCAACGCCGCCTCGAGATGGTGGGCGGCGGCTGTCGCGACAGCCGCCGCCCACCATCTCGAGGCGGCGTTGCACCACAAGCAGGCGGCACGCCACC
>JADCGL010000037.1 GCA_020248985.1 Telmatospirillum sp.
ATTTGACGACCGCTTCGATGGTCTTGGTCGGGCCGGGATTGAACGGAGGCATCTGTGAAGGGGTACTCCTGAAAGCGACAACACGACGAGGCGGCACCTGCCGCCCGATCGGACGCACAAACTACTGAAAATCGCGCGCGCGCGCCATGGGGGAATTGGCCACTAAAGCCGATCCAGAAACGCCTGGGCCTCGGCCACAATCGCTGCTTGGCGTTCTGGCGACCAGCCTGCCAACGTGCGATAGGGCATCGCCATGCGCGGATTGCCAGCAAGGCGCTCTTTCTGGCGGATCAGAAACGCCCAATAAAGATAGTTGAACGGGCAGGCCTTGGGGCCCGTCTTCTGTTTCACCTCGTAGGCGCAACCGCCGCAGAAATCCGACATGCGGTCGATGTAAGCCCCCGACGCCGCGTAGGGTTTCGAGGCCATCTTGCCGCCGTCGGCAAACACGGCCATGCCGAGCGTGTTCGGCATCTCGACCCATTCGTACGCATCGGCATAGACAGCCAGATACCAGCGCTCGATTTCGCGCGGTGCGATCCCCGCCAGCAACGCGAAATTTCCGGTCACCATCAGGCGTTGGATATGGTGCGAATAGGCGTAGCGCTTGGTCTGGTCGATCGCCTGGGCCAAGCAGCGCATCGGCGTTTCGCCGCTCCAGTAGAAATCCGGCAGTCGTCGCGTTGCTTCGAGCGCATTGGCGTCCGCGTAGTCCGGCATCAGCGTCCAATAGACGCCGCGCACATACTCGCGCCAACCCAATATCTGGCGCACAAAACCTTCGACCGCGTTGAGCGGGGCCGTCCCTGTGCGAAACGCCGCTTCGGCCGCCGCACAGATTTCGTGCGGACTCAGCAAACCCAGATTGAGCGGCGGGGCAATCAGCGAATGGAACAGGAAGGGCGCACCCGCGCGCATCGCATCCTGGTAGTCGCCGAATTGCGGCAAGGCGTTGGCGATGAAATCGTCGAGCGCTTGCAGCGCTTGCGCGCGCGTGACCGGCCAGCCGAATTCGTCGAGTGTGCCGAAATGCTCGTCGAAATATCTCTCGACCAGCGCCATCACCGCGCGCGTGGTGGCGTCGGGTTCAAAGCGTCGGCGTGCTGGCGTTGTAACGGCGGCCGGCAGCTTCTTGCGATTCTCGGCGTCGAAATTCCAGTCGCCGCCGACAGGATTATCGCCGTCCATCAGGATCGCGTGCGCGCGCCGCATCTCGCGGTAGAAATGCTCCATGCGCCAGCCGCGCCGCCCCTTGGCCCACTGCGCAAACCGCGCGCGGCTCGCAAAAAACCGGTCGTCGGCGAACAATTCGACCGGGCAGCCGGTCGCTTCCTGCCAGTTCTCCGCCATTTTCAGCACACGCCATTCGCCGGGCTCGGTCGCGGCGATGCGCGTGGGTCGGTGGCGTTCGACCGCACGAACGATCTCGGCCGTGAGCGAGCCGGTATTGGCCGGATCGTCGAGGGCGACATAGTCGACCGCAATCCCGCGCGCGCGCAGCTCGGCCGCGAAATGCCGCATCGCGGAAAGCACGAGCACGATCTTCTGTTTGTGGTGGCGAACGTAGGTCCCTTCGTTCGCCACCTCCATCATCAGAACGATATCGTTCGCCGGATCGAGATCGCGCAGTGCCGACAATCCCGCCGACAGCTGGTCGCCCAGCACGATGCGAAGCGTTTTCACGGCTTCGCGGCCGGAGCCGCGCGGCGGCAGCGTTCCGAGCAGTATTTGACGTTCGCCCAATCGCGCGCCCATTTTTTGCGCCAGGCAAACGGCTTGCCGCACTGGAGGCAAGCTTTTGTCGGCAAATCGGCTTTGAGACGCATTTTCGGCATGGCGACGAAAGATTTCGTTCGGCAGCAAGCACCTGTCAACCGGTGCCCTTTCGAAACCCGCGGAAAAATTGTCGGCGGGAAAGCCAGAAAACCGATATAATCGAAAAGTAGGGCCGCATTTCGCCCGGGCGAATGTTTTTGTTTCCATGCGACCCGCCCGCGCGAACGACCGAACTTTCGAAGAATTTCCGCATCACCGCGACGCCGCAGCTTCGCCCAAAAAGAGGAAGACGCGACGCCGGTCGATTGCCGCACGCGCGGCTACAACCGAGACGAGGTAACCAGTTCAGATGGCTACCATTAGAGAAAACTTCAGCAGATCGTCGGCGCCGCGCAGCTGCCGCGCGGCGATGCCGTGATCCAAGCGGTTCGCGCCACCGACGACGATTGTCTCGCACCGATCGCATGCCGAGAGGCCCTGCGCCTCGCAACCCAAGAACCGCATGCGCGACTGCATCGGCATACCGGGTTCGCCGCCGTCGCCGACGGCACCATCGACATGCCGGCCTATCGAATGATGCTCGTGCGGCTTTACGGTTTCTACCGGCCGTTCGAGCGCGCACTCGCGGCCGCGCCAATGCGCACGCAATGGCTCGCAGCCGACCTCGTCTGGTGCGGCGTCGATGTATCCGCGCACGCGCGTATTCCTGAATGCCGAACCATGCCACCCCTGCCCAGTCGGGCAACGCAGCTCGGTGCGCGCTATGTGGTCGAAGGTTCGGCCCTGGGCGGGCGCCAACTTGCGCGCGGCCTCGACCGGCTGCTCGGTCGAGACTGCGCCGATGGCCGCCGCTTCTTCGCTGGGCGCGGCGCCGACACTGGCCACGCGTGGGCCAATTTCACCGCCGAACTGGCCGCCCACGACGCCGAGTCTGCCGCTCGCACAAACCTTGTCGCCGCCGCCGTTGCGACCTTCGCCGCTTTCGAAACCTGGCTCGCCGATTGGAGCGACGCAGCATGACCGCGACTTTTCCCGGGCAGAGCCCGCCCGATTTCACGAACTGCGACCGCGAGCAAATTCACATTCCGGGCGCCATTCTGCCGCACGGCGCGATGCTCGTGATCGACAACGCGACGCTCGAAGTGCTGCAGATCGCCGGCGATACGGCAGGCCTGCTCGGCGTCGCGCACGCAGATCTTTTGGGTCGGTCGATCGCGGACATCTTCAAGGCGCAGCAGGTAGAGCACCTGCGCGCGCTGTGCGCCAATCTGCCGCTGCTGCGCCCACGGCACATGCTCGATCCGCAGATGCGCGTTGCCGCCGACCTGCCGCTCGACGCGAGCCTCCACCGCAGCGACGAAACGCTGGTTCTCGAGTTCGAGGCGGCGGACATTTCCGACCGCTTTGCGGCAGACCCGCTCGCCGCCGTCCAGGAAATGATCGAGGGACTCGACGGTGCCGCTTCGATCGTGGAGCTGTGCCAGACGGCAGCCGAACGCGTGCGCAATCTTGCGGCCTACGACCGCGTGCTCGTCTATCGCTTCATGGAGGACGGCTCGGGCTGGGTGATCGCGGAAAGCAAACGCGACGGACTCGAGGCGTTCCTCGACCTGCACTATCCGGCCGCCGACATTCCGCAGCAGGCGCGCGCGCTCTACGTGAAGAACGGTTTGCGCCTCATCACGCAAGTCAATTACGAACCGGCCCGTCTCGTGCCGACGGACAATCCCCGCACCGGCAAACCGCTCGACATGAGTCAGGCCATGCTGCGCGACGTGTCGCCGGTCCATCGCCAATATCTGCGCAACATGGGCATCGACGCGTCGATGTCGATCTCGATCATCAGCGGCGGCGCCTTGTGGGGCCTCGTGGCCTGCCACCACTACTCCCCGCGCCGCCTGCCGCGGCATCTGCGCGCGATCTGCGAGCTGTTCGGCTCGATGTTCTCCTACCAGGTCGAAGCGTTCGAGAAGCGCGAGCAGTTCACCGAGCGTATGGCGAGCCGCCTCGTGCTGCAGAAGCTGATGCTGAATCTCGCCGGCGCCGACGAATACGCGCACGGCCTGACCGAACAGTCGCCCAACCTGCTCGACTATATCCACGGCGGCAACACTTCGCTCGCAGGGCGTCGCCAGGGCGGAGTGGCTGTTAGCATCAAAGGCGCCCTCACGTATCTGGGCACGACGCCGAAGAAAGACCAGATCGAACGCATCGTCGCGTGGCTGAGCGTGAAGATGCGGGACACCGAAGGCGTCTACGCGACCGACCGTGTCGGCGAATGCTGGGAACCGGCCAAGGAATTCGCCGACGTCGCCTCGGGCCTGCTCGTCATTTCAGTCTCCCCAAATCCGTCGGACTTCATTCTGTGGTTTCGCCCCGAGCTGGTGGGCACTGCCGCTTGGGCGGGACAGCCGACGAAAGGCGTCGCGCACGGCGCCGCCGCCGAGGGAGCCAACAATGACGTGCTGACGCCGCGTAAATCTTTCGAGGTGTGGAAAGAAACAGTGCGAGGCCGCGCCCTGCCGTGGTCGCAGAGCGATCTCGACGCGGCGCGCGACTTGCGCACTTCGCTGCTCGACGTGGTCTTGCGACGAATCACCGAAGCCGCGCGCGAACGCAAACTGGCCGCCGACCGCGACCAGCTGTTGATGGCCGAACTCGACCACCGCGTGAAAAACACGCTCGCGAACATCGCCGCCCTCGTCATCCAGACGAGTGCCAGCGCCAACTCCCTGTCGACCTTCGTCGAGGGCCTTGCCGCGCGCATCCAGTCGATGGCCAAAGCCCACAGCCTCTTGTCCCAAAGCCGGTGGGAGGGCGTGTCGATCAACAATCTGCTGATGGAGGAGCTCGCCCCTTATGTAAGCGGCAGTGCGACGCTGGAAATCGTCGGTCCGGACGTGGTTCTGACGTCGAAATCGGCGCTGGCGCTGTCGCTGGCGATCCACGAACTCGCCACCAATGCAGCCAAATACGGCGCGCTTTCCGCGCGCGAAGGCCGGATCGCGATACGATGGGCGCTGGCCGACGGCGGCGGCCTCGATCTCAGCTGGCGCGAAACCGGCGGCCCGGCGGTCGCACCGCCGACGCGCCGCGGCTTCGGCTCGACGCTAATCGAACGCGCGCTTGCCATGGAAACGGACGGGCAAGCGACGCTGCACTATCTGCCCGAAGGCGTGCTCTGCGAAGTGGCCCTGCCGCCGGCATCGCTTGCGGCGAGTGGTCCGGCCGGACCGCCGCCAGTCCCAGGCTTTGCGAGCACCCAGCCAGACCCCAAGAAAACCGCCAAGGGGATACGCGTTCTTGCAATCGAAGATTCGTTCATGGTGGTCAGCATGCTCGAGCTTGTGTTCGACAGTTTCGGCTGGACGATGGTCGGCCCGGCGGCGCGTGTGGCCCAAGCGCTGACGCTGATCGAAACCGAAACCGTCGATGCGGCGCTGCTCGACGTCAATCTCGACGGCGAAATGTCGTGGGACGTCGCCGCCGCCCTGCAGGCCCGCGGCATCCCGTTCGTGCTGAGCACGGGCTACGAGATCGGCCAGCTTCTACCCGACACGCTTAAGCACGTGAAATTCGTGCGCAAACCCTACAATGTCGATGAACTCGAAAAGGCGGTTCTGGACGCGATCAAAAGCCGCTGATGCGAGCCCGCATGTCGGCCGCCGACCGTCACTCCCACTCGATCGTGCCCGGCGGTTTCGACGTCACGTCGTAGACCACGCGGTTGATGCCGCGCACTTCGTTGATGATGCGCGTCGCCACGCGCGCCAGGAACGCATGTTCGAACGGGTAGGATTCGGCCGTCATGCCGTCGGTCGAGGTCACGGCGCGCAGCGCGCACACATAGTCGTAGGAGCGGCCGTCGCCCATCACGCCGACGGTTTTGACCGGCAGCAGCACGGCGAAGGCCTGCCAGATTTCGTCGTAGAGACCGGCCTTGCGGATCGCGTCCAAATAGACCGCGTCGGCTTTGCGCAGGATCTCGAGTTTTTCGCCCGTGATCTCGCCGGGGATGCGGATCGCAAGGCCCGGGCCCGGAAATGGATGGCGGCCGACGAGGCTTTCGGGCAAGCCCAATTCGCGGCCCAAGGCGCGCACCTCGTCCTTGAACAATTCGCGCAGCGGCTCGACCAATTTCATGCGCATGCGCGCGGGCAAGCCGCCGACATTGTGGTGCGACTTGATCGTCACCGACGGCCCGCCGGTGAAGGACACGCTTTCGATGACGTCGGGATAGAGCGTGCCTTGCGCGAGGAAATCGGCCCCGCCGACTTTCTTGGCTTCTTCCTCGAACACGTCGATGAAGGTCGCCCCGATGATTTTTCTCTTTGTTTCGGGGTCCGAGATTCCTGCGAGTTTGTCGAGAAAATCGCGCTGCGCATTGCGATGCACGAGCGGGATGTTGTAATGGCCGCGAAAAAGCTCGACGACTTGGTCGGCTTCGCCCAGGCGCATGAGGCCGTGATCAACGAGGATGCAGGTCAATTGGTCGCCGATCGCCTCGTGCAGCAGCACGGCGGCCACGGAAGAATCCACGCCACCCGACAGGCCGCAAATCACACGGCCTTTGCCGACCTGCGCGCGGATCTTGGCAATCGCTTGCTGGCGGAAGGCCGCCATCGTCCAGTCGCCTTTGAGGCCTGCGACGCGGTGCGCAAAATTGCGCAGCAACGCGGCCCCGTGCGGCGTGTGCACGACTTCGGGGTGGAACTGCACGCCGTAGAAATGCCGCTTGTCGTCGGCGATCGCGGCAAAGGGTGCCCCTTCGCTGGTCGCAACCGCGCGGAAGCCCGGCGGCAACGCGGTCACGCGGTCGCCGTGGCTCATCCACACTTGTTCGCGCCCACCCTTGGGCCATACGCCGTCGAACAATGCGCAGGTATCGTCGATCGAAAGCTCGGCGCGGCCGAATTCGCGGTGGTCGCTGCCTTCGACCTTGCCGCCCAATTGCGCGCACATCGTCTGTTGGCCGTAGCAAATGCCGAGCACCGGCAATCCGGCTTCGAACACCCATTGGGGCGCGCGCGGCGTGTGGCTTTCGGTGACCGAGGCGGGCCCGCCCGACAGGATGATCGCCTGCGCGCCGAAGCTGCGCATGCGTTCTTCGGGCGCGTTGAACGGCATCACTTCGCAATAGACGCCGCTTTCGCGCACGCGGCGCGCAATGAGCTGGGTCACTTGGCTGCCGAAATCGAGAATGAGAAGCCGGTCGCTCAAAGCATGTCCTTTCCGAAATGCGTGACGAAAACTGCCCTAGCCGAAGCGCTGCGGGCGGACAAGGGCCTCGGCGGCGAGATCGGGCCAGCCATAGGCCGCTTGGCGCACGCGCACGCCCCACAATTCTTCGTCGCGGTCGGCCACGTAGCTGCCGCCGAGCCGTTCGTAGAAATAGCGCGCCGGATTGTCGTGCAAGACCCACACGAAAGCCTGGCCCATGCCGCGCTCGCGCAAGGCGGCGAAGGCGCCGTCGAGCAGCATGCGCCCGATGCCCTGGTCCTGACTGTCGGGATGCACATAGAGCGTGAAGACCTCGCCGGGCCCGAGCCCGCCCGTCGCTTTGAGGAACGGGGCCGCAGCCGGCCGGTCTTCGATGCGCGCGCGCCCGAAACTCGTGAGGCCCACGACGGCGCCTCGCGCGTCGAGCGCCACCAGGATCGGGCAATGCAGACCCTTGTGGCGGATCTGGTAGGCCCATTCCGACGTCTGCTTGTCGTACGACATGCCGGTGAGTGCGCGCGGCGGCAGCAGGCCCGCATAGGTCGTGCGCCAGGCATCGACATAGACGCGTGCGAGCCCCCGCGCGTGGCCGAGCGTGGCGCGGTGGAGGGCAATGCTCATGCGCCCGCCTTCGCGAAGGCAGCCACGAAGAAACCGTCGGTGCCGTCGCGCGCGGGATCGAGTTTCAGAACAGCATCCTCGGTCGGGCACGGCGTGCCGAGAATCTCGGCCCACAAGGTCGGGATTGGCAACGAAACGAAATCCGGATTGGCGGCAAGGAAGGCCTCGGTCTGCGCCTCGTTCTCCTCGGCCAATACCGAGCAGGTCGCATAGACGAGCCGCCCGCCGGGCTTCACGAGGCGTGCGGCACTTTCGAGGATGCGCGCCTGTTTGGCGCACAGCTCGGCAATCTCCGGCTCGCGCAAGGTCCAGCGCGCATCGGGATTGCGCCGCCACGTGCCCGTCCCGGTGCAGGGTGCATCGACGAGCACGCGGTCGAACGAAGTTTTGTGGCGCTTGACCCACGGGTCGCGCTCGTCTTCGAGCGCGATGCGCTCCACGTTGAACGCCCCTGCCCGTTTGAGCCGCGTCGTGGCGCCGGCCAAGCGCTTGTTCGACACGTCGCACGCCGCGATATGGCCCTTGTTGGCCATCGTTGCGGCGATGGCGAGGGTCTTGCCGCCGGCGCCAGCGCAAAAGTCGCACACGCGCATGCCGGGCTTCGCACCCAGCAAGGCCGCCACGAGCTGCGAGCCCTCGTCCTGCACTTCGACGAGCCCGGATTTGTAGGGCTCTGTCGCCATCAGCGCGGCGCGCGTTTTGGCGCGCAAAGCCCAGGGCGAAAGCTTGCCGGGTACGGTCTCGATACCGGCTTTTGCGAGCGCCTCGCGTGCTGCCTTGCGTTCGCCCTTCAGCAGATTGACGCGCATGTCGAGCGGCGCTTCTTCGGCCATTGCCACAAGCTCGCGGCGCAAACCTTCGCCGAAGCGCGCGGCCAAGCGCGGCATGATCCAGGCCGGCACGTTGGCGCGCACGAATTCGGGCTGGTCGGGATGCTCGATCGAGCGGCCCGCGAGCGCTTCGACGGCCGCGAGCTCGCCGCGCGACAAAGGCGGCGGATCGTAGCTTTGGCCCGAGAACATGTTGATGAGGGCCGCGCGCGACAATTGGCCGATGATCGCAAGATACGCGATCGTCCAAGACCGCCCGTTGGGCGAAAACAGATCGCGCGCATTGCCGTCGCGCGCGCGGGCGAGCCACCATTCGAGCTGGCTGCGATGGCGCAGGCACCCGTACACGATCGTCGCGACGGCCGCACGGTCCTTCGAGCCGATATAGCGGCGCGAGCGGAAATAGTCGTTGGCCAAGCGGTCGGCAGGTCCGCGCGTCGCACCGATCTGGTCGAGAATGTCGATCGCTGCGGCTGCCCGCCCGCCCGGCGTCATGCGCCCGAACCGCTGCCGTAGTTCGGCGCTTCGCGCACGAGCGCCACGTCGTGCACATGGCTTTCGCGCAGGCCCGCATTGGTGATGCGAACGAAGCGCGCATTGGCCGCAAGATCGGCGATCGAGCGGCTGCCGGTGTAGCCCATGGCCGCGCGCAAACCGCCGACAAGCTGGTGCACGACCGCCCCCACCGGGCCCTTGTAGGGCACACGGCCTTCGACGCCCTCTGGCACAAGCTTGAGACTGTCTTTGATCTCCTGCTGGAAATAGCGGTCGGCCGAGCCGCGCGCCATCGCCCCCACCGAGCCCATGCCGCGATAGGATTTGTAGGAGCGGCCCTGGTAGAGGAACACTTCGCCCGGCGCTTCGTCCGTGCCCGCAAACAGCGAGCCGATCATTGCGCACGAAGCGCCTGCGGCCAGCGCCTTGGCCAAATCGCCCGAGAATTTGATGCCGCCGTCGGCAATGACCGGCACGCCGGCGGCCTTGGCAGCCGCAACACAATCCATTACCGCCGTCAATTGCGGCACGCCCACGCCGGCCACAATGCGCGTCGTGCAGATCGAACCGGGACCGATGCCGACCTTGATCGCGTCCGCACCCGCATCGATCAACGCCTTGGCACCCTCGGCTGTGGCGACATTGCCGGCGATGATCTGGGTGTAGTTGCCGAGCTTGCGGATGCGCCGCACGCTGTCGATCACACCCTGGCTGTGGCCGTGCGCCGTGTCGACGACGACGATGTCGACCTCCGCGTCGAACAAAGCTTCGGCGCGCGCGTCGCCGTCAGCCCCCACGCCGGTTGCGGCGGCCACGCGCAGGCGCCCCTTCTCGTCTTTCGACGCGTTCGGAAAACGCTGTGCCTTTTCGATGTCCTTGACCGTGATGAGGCCGATGCAGCGATAGGTCTCGTCCACCACCAGCAGCTTTTCGATGCGATGCTGGTGCAGGAGCCGCTTGGCCTCTTCCTTGGAAACGCCTTCGCTGACCGTAACGAGCCGTTCGCGCGTCATCAATTCGCGCACCGGCTGCTGCAGGTTCGACGCGAACCGCACGTCGCGGTTGGTCAGCACGCCCACGAGCTTGCGGCTGCCGGGCTCGACCACGGGCAGGCCGGTGATGTGGTTGGCGGTCATCAGTTCGAGCGCGTCTGCAAGCGTCTGGTCGGGGCCGATCGTCAGCGGATCGACGACCATGCCGGACTCGAATTTTTTGACGCGCCGCACTTCCTGCGCTTGGGCGGCGATCGCCATGTTCTTGTGGATCACGCCGAGCCCGCCGGCCTGCGCCATGGCGATCGCCAGAGCGCTTTCGGTGACCGTGTCCATGGCCGAGGAAATCAGTGGAATGCCAAGCTCGATACGGCGGGTGAGCCGCGTGCGGGTATCGACTTCGCCGGGCAGCACGGCCGAGGCAGCTGGTTCCAGCAATACGTCGTCGAACGTCAGCGCTTCGCGGATCATTGGGGCCGCCTCCGGTTCGGGGAAGTGGCGCGCATCAATACACCAACTGCCCGCCGCCGCAAAGCCCGTCCAAGGCCGCTGGAATCGCTGGACGATTCAGCCCTTGAAGCCGGTCGAAACCAGGAACAGTTCCGACGACTCCGCGCGGCTCGAAGGCGGCTTCATGCGCACGACTTTGGCAAAATGGCGCTGCGCATGTTTGATGAGCGCCTGTTCCTCCTGGCCTTGGCGGAACTTGGTCACGAAATTGCCGCCGGGACGCAAGACCGCGACCGCAAAATCGATGGCGGCTTCCACAAGCGCGGCAATGCGCAGATGGTCGGTCTCGCGGTGCCCCGTGGTGGACGGCGCCATGTCGGAGAGCACGAGATCGACCTTGCCGTCGAGCAGCGCTTCGATCATGCCGGGCGCTGCGGGATCGAGGAAATCGGCTTTCAGCACGTGCGCGCCCGCCAGCGGCGCCATCTCGAGAATGTCGAGCGCGATGACCTTGGCGCAGCCGCGCTCGACGGCCACTTGCGTCCAGCCGCCGGGGGCCGCACCAAGGTCGACGACCTTGGCACCCGGCTTCAGGAATTTGTATTTGGCGTCGATCTCGATGAGCTTGAACGCGGCCCGGCTGCGATAGCCCTGATCCTTTGCCATGCCGACGTAAGGGTCGTTGAGCTGGCGCGAAATCCATTGCTGCTGGGCCGTCGTGCGGCCCTTTGCGGTCTTGAGCTTCACATAGAGGCGGCGTTCGGTCATGCGCGCGCGCCCGCCATGAGCCCCAGCAGAATGCCCTCGCGCAAACCGCGATCGGCTACGCGCACATGCGGGACCGGCCACAGGCCGCAGATACCTTCGAGAATGGCGCAACCGGCGACCAGAAGATCGGCGCGCTCGCTGCCGATGCATGGATTGCCCGCCCGCGCCGCAAAATCGGCCGCCGCGAGCTTGGCCGACAACCCGCGGATCGTCGTCAACGCGAGCAGCGAACCGTCCACGCGGTCGCGCTGGTAGCGCGGCAGTCCCATCGCCAGCGCCGACAGCGTGGTGACCGTGCCGGACGGGCCCAGCATATCGACGCGGCCCGCCGCCACCTCGGCCGCAATGGCGTGGCGCTGTTCGAGCGGGGCAAGCGCTGCTGCCACGCGCGCGACCATTGCGGCGTAGATCTCCGGCGCCACGCACTCCGCTCCCAGCGCCTCCCCGACCGACACCACGCCGAACGGCAAGGACACAAAATCGACCATCGACCAACCGCGGGCGCCGTTGGCGAGCCACATCACCTCGGTGCTGCCGCCGCCGATGTCGAACATCACCGCATGCGGGCGTGCCGGATCGAGCAGCTGCGCGCAGCCGGCAACGGCCAGCGTCGCCTCTTCGGCCGGGGTGATGGCCTCAAGTCGGAGGCCCGTTTCGGCTTCGATGCGTGCAAGGAAAGCCTGGCCGTTCAAGGCCCGCCGGCAAGCTTCGGTCGCCACACCGCGAAAACCAACGCAGCGGCTGCGCGCGAGCTTGGCGGCACAGACCTGCAGGGCGTCGAGCGCACGCGCCATCGCCGCATCGCCCAACCGGTTGTCCTGCGCCATGCCTTCGCCGAGCCGCACGATGCGCGAGAACGCATCGACCACGCGGAACCCGTCGCCGGCGCGCTTGGCGATCAGCAGGCGGCAATTGTTGGTGCCGAGATCGATGGCGCCGAACAATTCGCCCGCAGCGTCGGCGCCGGCCGTACCGGCCGCACTCCGGCCCCCGCGTGTTTCCGCCAAACTCTCCACAACCGCCCGCCCCGATGCTGCCCCGAAAACCCGCGCGTGCGCGGGACTTAGTGCCGTCTTGCAGACAAGGCTACAGGCTGCACGAATTTAGTGCAAACGCACCGGCAAGCCCCGTCGCGGCATTTGACCGCAACCGGGAACGGCGCTATAGAACGCGCCGGTTTCGCGAACCCGGATGGGGGATCGTCTAACGGTAGGACCGCTGACTCTGACTCAGCTAGTCTAGGTTCGAATCCTAGTCCCCCAACCAAACTTCAATTGTTGTGTGTTTCATGCCGTCCCGCGAAGGATCCGGCCATCCGCCTTTTATGGCGAACGGCCGGATCGCTCGGTTCAACGCGCCGGAATGACGACGACCGTGCCCGGCGTGCCGACGACTGTGCCGCCTTGCGAGCCCGTCGCACCCGTGTTGCCGCGGTTGCCGGTGGCCCCCTTGTCGCCCGTTTCGCCCTGCACGCCCGGCATGCCGGTGCTGCCGGGCATGCCTTGGCTGCCGGTCGCACCCTGCGCACCGGTATAACCCGTGTTGCCGGTATTGCCCTGCACGCCGGGCGCACCCGAATAGCCCGTATTGCCGGTGAAGCCTTGATCGCCGCGCGGGCCAGGCGGGCCCGCCGGGCCCGTGCAGGCCGCCGCACCGATGGCGGCAAGAACAATGATCGCCGAGGTAAAATATTTCATGACACATCCTTCAAAAAAGCGGAGCGGTTACGGTAATCATGCAACCTTCTGAACAATACGGTTAATCGGCAACGGAAAAAGCATCGGCATCTACTTAGCTGATCCGCATGAACAGGCGGAATTGGACCGCCTGCCGCACATGCTTCGACATGCAACAGGGTTCATTCGCGCACGGACGCGTGCTATTTGATCTGCCGGGTTTCGATGCACGAGAGTCGGCAGGAGCGATACCGAAGCAATGGCTTGGCGTTTGGGAACGATCCGCGCGCGCGATTTTCTGATCGGCCTCGCTGCCGTTCTGCTGGGCTGCACCGCCGTCGCAAGCGTGTATGTCGCGCGAACCGAGACGATCCGCGCCGAAGCGGTCGCGCAAGCCGAGCGCACGCTTGCCCAGCTCGGCGACGAGACCGGCGATTTGTTCCAGCCTGCCCTCGATCTCGTCGGCACGATTTCGGACGCATTCCTGATGCGCATGGTGCGCGACGAAGCCTTGCGCACGTTCCAAGCGCTGGCGCAGGGCCCGGTGCAGCGCACCGACCAGATCAGCTCGGCCTATATCGGATTCGAGAACGGCGCGTTCTGGCAGCATCGCAAAGTCCTGCCCGATTTCCTCAAAGGCCGGATGGATGCAGGCCTCATCGAGGCGCGCGGCTATCGGCGCACGATCATCGAGACATCCGGCGGCCGCCGTTCCACCTGGTACTATTTTTCAGGTCCGCGCCAGAATTGGACGTCCGTCGCGGAACCGGATTTCGACTACGATCCGCGCACGCGCCCGTGGTTCCGCACCGCCGACGGTTCGGATCAGCCGACCTGGACCGCCCCCTATCGCACCGCCTCGTCGAGCGACTACGCGCTCACGCTGGTGCATGGCCTGAAAGGGCTCGACGGGCGCGTCTGGGGCGTGGTCGCGGTCGATTTCCTGGTTTCGCCTTTGGGTTCGACGTTGGCACGCTTGCGCGACGGCCGCCTGCCGCCGGGCTCGCACTTGCGCATCGTCGATGCGGCCGGCGCCGCGATGGCGCAGCCGCCAAGCAGCACAGCCGCACCCGATCTCGGCGCGCTGTCGAAAAACGGCAAGGCCGAGGCGGACATGGTTTCGATCGACGGTCGGCTGCATTACGTGGGCGCCGTCCCGCTGCGCGCGTCGCTTGGTTTGCCGATGGCCGTCGAAATCGCGATCCCGATCGACGCCTTGACAGAAAAAGAGCTCGGCGATCTGCGGCTCAATCTGGCGATTCTGGGCTCGCTGCTGCTGGTACTGGCGGTAATCGCCGTGTCGTCGATCCGCGGCCGCCGTGCGGCGCGCGATATCGGCATCATGGAACGCCTCACGCACCGCATCGCCGACGGCGAGCTCGACATCCAGATCGTCGGCACCGAACGGCGCGACGCGGTCGGCGGCCTGTCGCGCTCGGTCGAAGTGCTGCGGCGCAATTCGCTGGTGCAGCGCGCCGACCAGGAAAAGGAAAAAGCGCTGGCAAGGCAATTGGCCGAAACCGCGATGCGCATCGCCGAATCGGTCGAGGCGATCCGCGCGGCCGCGACCGAAATCTCGCAAGGCAGCGACGATCTGGCCGCGCGCACCGAACGCCAGGCGACGGCCTTGCAGGAGGCCGTCGCGACCATGGCCGACATTTCGGCGACCGTCGCCGCCAACGCGCGCAAATCCGACGACGCGCGCAAGCTCGCAACCGACGCGCTGGCGCGTGCCGAAAGCGGCGACCGCGCGGTTTCGAGCGTGGTCGGCGCCATGTCGGAAATCGAAGGCTCGTCCGCGCGCATCGGCAAGATCGTGCAGGTCATGGAAGAGATCGCCTTCCAAACGAAGATGCTCGCCCTCAACGCCGCGGTCGAAGCCGCGCGCGCGGGCGAAGCCGGGCGCGGCTTCGCGATCGTGGCCCAGGAAGTGCGCCAGCTTGCCGACCGCTCGCGCGACGCCGCCCAGCAGATCCGCACCCAGATCGCGCAAAGTTCGCGCGACGTGGACCAGGGCGTGCATCTGGCCGGTGCCGCAGGTTCGGCTCTTTCCAGCATCATCGACATCGTGCGCCAGCTTGCCGCGATCGCCCCCGAAATCGCGACCGGCAGCCGCGAACAGTCGGTCAGCATCGCCGAGATCAACCGCGTGATCGGCGATCTCGACGCGGCCACGCAGCAGAACGCGGCATTGGTCGAACAGAGTTCGGCCTCGGCAAGCTCGCTCGCCGCCCAGGCGACCAATCTCGTGGCGGCCGTCTCGAGCTTCCGCGGCAACGCCGCGCGCGCCAAGAACTGATCAGCCGACCTCGATCGGCGCTTTGAACACGAAAAACGCGCCGGCACAGATCAGCGCGAAGCCGATCGCGTGGTTCACGGTCAGTTTTTCGCCAAGCCAGAAGACCGAGAACAGCGCGAACACGCCGAGCGTGACGACCTCCTGGATCGTCTTGAGTTCGGCCGCCGAATAGACCTGGTGGCCGATGCGGTTGGCGGGAACCGCCAGGCAATACTCGAAGAACGCGATCCCCCAGCTTGCCAGCACCACGAGCCACAAGGCCCGGTCCGGGAATTTGAGATGGCCGTACCACGCGAACGTCATGAAAGCGTTCGAGGCAATCAGCATCAAAATCGGCGCTACGGCAGGCGAGCCCAGAACATTCAGCATCGGGAGAGCCTCTATGCGGCAGGCGCTTCGTCGGCGGCGAAATCGAGTTCGACTTTGGCGCCGTTGGGGTCGGTCAAGAAGATCTGCCACACAAGCGTTTCGGGCTGGCGGATCAGGCGGTGCGGCAGGCCGAGCGATTTGAGCTTGGCCTGCGTTGCGGCAAGCCCCGTGGCCGAAAAAGCCATATGGTCGATCACGCCGGCGGGCGGCTCGGGCACGGCGCGCCCGGCCACCACATGCAGCACCCATTGGTCGCCGACATAGAACCACGCACCTGGAAATCCCAAATCGGGGCGGAAGCCTTCGGCAAGCCCAATGACGTCGCCGTAGAAGCGGCGCGTCTCCTCGAGATCGCGCGCGATGATCGTAAAATGGTTCATCCCCGTAATGGCCATGGAACCTGCCCCCCCAGTCTGGCAACGGAAACCATTGTAGCGCCGCCGGGGGCTGCTAGTCTGCAGGCGATGCGCTATTCCGAAGATTCCGCCGCCCCCGTTTGGGCCCCGCCCCTTGCCGCCGCAGCCCCCCGCGATCTGTGCACCGATTGCGGCATCTCGCGCAGCGCAAGCCCCAAGCAATGCGGCAGCGCGTGCCAATTCATCAAGCCCGACTATGCGCGGCTCGAAACGCAAGCGCACGGCCGCGTGCGCGACCCCGCACGCGAGAACGAAACGCATTTCGGCCCCTTCCGGCGCATGCTGCGCGCGCGTCTCAAAACGCCGATCGAAGGCGCGCAATGGACCGGCATCGCCACGCGCATCGCCGAAAAACTGCTCGCGACGAAAGCCGTCGACGCCGTGCTGGCCGTCGCTCCCGACAAAAACGACCGCTGGCGTCCGGTGCCCGTTCTGGTGACGCAAGCGGCCGGCATGGCGGCATGCCGCGGCATGCGCATGGGCTATGCGCCGCTCCTGGCTTTGCTCGAGCCCGCGCGCGCGCGCGGTTTCAAGCGCCTCGCGATCGTCGGCATTCCGTGCCAGGTCTATGCGCTGCGCGCGCTTGAGGCCGAACTCGGCTTCGAGCGGCTCTACGTGATCGGCACGCCGTGCTCGGACAACACGACGACCGAAAACTTCCACAAATTCCTCGATCTGCTCGACCCCAATCCCGGTTCGATTTCGTATCTCGAATTCCGCGCCGACTACCGCGTCGAGCTGCGTTTCGACGATGGCGCCAAGCGCGTGGTGCCCTTTCTCGATCTGCCGATCTCGAAATTGCCGCCCGATTTCTTCCCGCTGACGTGCCGCACCTGCGTCGACTACACGAACGTGCTCGCCGACATCACGGTCGGCTATATGGGCGGCCAGGGCGAGCAATGGCTTGTGGTGCGCAATGCGCGCGGCGAAGAATTGGTCGCGCTGCTGGGCGACGAACTCGTGGCGCAGATTCCGGGCACGGCCGGCAAGCGCCAGGGTGCCGTCAAAGGCTTCCTCGCCAACACGCTGCGCGCGGCGGGCGGCTTGCCGCTGCGGCGCATGCCCAATTGGCTGCGCCCGCTGGTGAGCTTCCTCATGCCGCGCATCGGCCCGCGGGGGCTAGAATTCGCACGCGCGCGCGTCGAGATGAAGGCGTGCGAGACGGTGGTGCATCTGCGCCGCGAAAAGCCGCGACGTTTGCGCAACATGGTCCCGGCGCATGTCTGGGCACTCGTGCGCCCCTACGGCCTCGAGGCAAGCCCAACCGAAAAGCCCAAATCGCCGCAAGAATCGGAATGACGCCGGGCCGCATGCGCGGTTCAGTCAGGCATGCAGAGTTTCGATCTTTCGCGCATCGCCTGGCAGGAAGTCGCCGCCGACGGCTCCAAATACGCGCTACTCGAGGGCGACAAAACAGTTCCCGGCGGCTGCTTCAGCTATCTGTTTTTCCTGCCCGCGGGCCTCTGGGATCGCCCGCATTGGCACACGGGCGACGCGCGTATTCTGGTCCTCCAAGGCGCGCTCAAAGTGGGGCGCGGCCCCGTCTTCGACAAGGGCGCCACGCGCCTCTATCCGGCCCAGTCGCTGCTGGTCGTGCCGCGCGACGAGATCCATTTCGACGGGGCCGACATCGACACGCTAGTTTTCGGCGTGGCCACAGGCCCGTGGGAAACGCGCTACACCCAGCCCGGCTAGACCACGTCGTCGCCCGACCGCGAGATCGTGCGGTCGCGGCCGACGAATGCGCTCATTGCGAGCCCCAGCGCGGTCAAGGTCGCAATCATCGCCGAGCCGCCGAGCGACATCAGCGGCAGCGGTTCGCCGACCACCGGCAGCAGGCCCGTGACCATCGCGATGTTCACGAACACGTTGGCGAAAAACATCGCCGCCACGCCGATCGCCAGCAGGCGCGCGAACTGGCTGCGCGTGCGCGCCGCAATGCCGAGCAGAAAAGCCAGAATGCACAGATACACGACCAGCAGCCCCAGCGAACCCACGAGGCCGAATTCCTCGGCCAGCACCGCATAGATAAAATCGGTCTGTTTCTCGGGCAGGAACTGCAGCTGGCTTTGCGAGCCTTGCGCAAAGCCCTTGCCCCAGATGCCGCCGGAGCCCAGCGCAATGCGCGACTGGATGATGTGGTAGCCCGAGCCCAACGGATCGCTCTCGGGATTGAGGAAGGTCAGCACGCGGCGCTTCTGGTAGTCGTGCAGGAAGCTCCAGGCGATCGGCACCGCCCCTGCCACGAGCCCGCCCAACACCATGAATTTCCACAGTCGTACGCCGGCCACGAAAAACACGACAAGGGCCGTGAAGCCGATCAACACGGCCGAGCCGAGCTTGGGCTGTACGAGCACGAGCACCGCCGGCAACAGCACGAGAAACGCAGGCCACAGCAAAAACAGCGGATTGCCGATGCGCTCCTGCGGCATGCCGTGGAAATAGCGCGCCAGCACCAGCACCACGCCGATCTTGACGAATTCCGACGGCTGGATGCGCACGAAACCCAAATCGAGCCAGCGTTTGGCGCCCATGCCGGCGACACCCGCAATCTCGACGCCGAGCAGCAACAGCACGCCCGCCACGTAGAACAGATAGGCGAAGCGATACCAGGTTCGGATATCGAGCAAGGCCGCCGCCAGCATCAGCACCAGGCCAATGCCCACGAAGATCATCTGGCGTTGTGCCCACGGCTCCCAGTCGCCGCCGGCGGCCGAATAGAGCATGCCGCAGCTCACAGCCGTGAGTCCGACCACGAGCAGCACCAGCAGCCACGGCACGTCCTTGAGCCGGGCGAGCAAGCCGGGGCGCGCACGTTGCGTTGTGAGACCGATCGCCATGATGATCCCTCGAGGATAGCCGAGCCGCCGCGTCGGCGCCAACGCCTAGCCGCGCCAGCGAACGTGTTAAACTGGCCATCATCGGCGAATCGACCGGAGCGGCGGCAATGTCAGGGCCTGTCTTTACACTCAAAATCTCGGCCGACGAGGCCAAATTGATGGTCTATCTGCTGCGCCAGGCGCAGATGAAGGGCGATTCGGCGATCGCCATGGGCATTGCGGGCAAGGACATGCTCGCCATGACCATGGACGCCTACAAAAGCCTTGCGGACAAACTCGAAGAAGCGACCGTCGGCAAACGCCCGGCCAAGCCGCAGAATCTCAAAAAATGGCTGCCGGGCCAGACCGTGCCGGCCAAGCGCTACACCACCCCCGCCAAGGCGCCGCTGCCGAAAGCCCTGCCGCCGAAGCGTTAAGGCGCTCGGCCGCCGATTTCGGCCGTGATGAGCCGCGCGGTTTCGGCGACCAGGGCGCCGAGTTCGGCAAGCCGCGTATCGGCGATGCGCGCTTTGGGCCCCGACAGCGACACCGCACACGCGGCCCGCCCCTGCTCGTCGTAGACGGCCGCCGCCACGCAGCGCAGGCCGACCGCATGCTCCTCGTCGTCGAGCGCGTAGCCGCGCAGCCGCGTGCGCTCGATGTCGGCGCGCAAGGCCGGCACGCTTTTGAGGGAGCGCGCTGTCGCCGGAGCAAGCGTGCGCTTGCGCGCGAACGCCGCGAACGCGGCCTCGTCCATGGCCGCAAGCAGCGCCTTGCCCACGCCCGAGCAATGCAGCGGCACGCGTGCACCCAGCCGCGCGAAGCTGCGCATCATCTCGCGGCATTCGATCTGCGCCACATAGACGGCCGCCCCTTGGTCTTCCAGCGCGAGATTGACCGTCTCGCCGCTGCGCTCCATGAGGCTGCGCATGGGGGCCCGCGCCATCTGCGCCACATTGCGCGTTTTGAGGAACGCCGCCCCCGCCATGAAGGCCTGCACGCCGACCGTCCAGCTGCGCGTTTCGGGATCGCAGCGCACGAAGCGCTCGGCCTGCAGCGAGGTCAGGATGCGGTGCGCGGTCGAAGGTGCCAGCGACGCCGCCTTGGCGATCTCGGTCAACGACAGGCCGCCATCGGCCGCCGCCAAGCGATTGAGGATCGCGAGCGCGCGGCTCAAAACCTGAACCTGGCCCTCGCGTTCGGGCTCGGCGCGGTCGGATTTGCGAATGGCCATGGCGGCACCTCCGGAAAACGGCCCTCCTTATCGCATTGCTTCCACAATGCGGAAAGAGTTCTGTCGGCGATTGCGTTCGGCCGCCAAAGCGTTTATCCGCCGGTGTCTTCTCCGATTATGCCCGAGGAAAATCCATGCCCCAGATGCGCGACCTTGCCGGCCTCAAGATCGATGCCGAGCTCCACCGCTTCATCGAAACCGAAGCGCTGCCGGGCTTGGGCCTCGATGCGGCCGCCTTCTGGGCCGGGTTCGCCGCGATCTTCCGCGATCTCACGCCGAAGAACCGCGCCTTGCTCGCCGAGCGCGACCGGCTGCAAAGCCAGATCGACGCCTGGCACAAGGCGCAGGCCGGCAAGCCGGTCGATCCGGCTTCGTACGAAGCCTTCCTGCGCGAGATCGGCTATCTAGTACCCGAAGGCCCGGCCTTCACGGTCGGCACGACCGGCACGGACGACGAGGTCGCACGCATGGCCGGCCCGCAGCTCGTGGTACCGGTCATGAATACGCGCTTTGCGCTCAATGCCGCCAATGCGCGCTGGGGCTCGCTTTACGACGCGTTCTACGGCACCGACGCGATGGGCACGCTGCCAGACCCGACGGTCAAAGGTTTCGACGCCAAGCGCGGGGCGCAAGTCATCGCCAAGGCGCGCGCCTTCCTGGACGAAGCGGCCCCGTTGAAGGGGGCTTCGCACAAGGACGCCACGCTTTATGCGGTCGAAAACGGGACGCTGTCGGTCACGCTCGAGAACGGCAGCAAAGCGGGCCTTGTGGATCCGGCAAAATTCGTCGGCTATCGCGGCGCGGCGGCAGCCCCGTCTTGCGTGCTGCTCAAGAACAACGGCCTGCATTTCGAAATCGTCGTCGATGCCGCCCATCCGATCGGCAAGACCGACGCGGCCCACGTCGCCGACATCGTGCTTGAGTCGGCCCTCACGACGATCATGGATTGCGAGGACAGCATCGCCGCCGTCGATGCCGCCGACAAAGTCGTCGTCTATCGCAATTGGCTCGGCCTCATGCTCGGCACGCTCGAAGCCAATTTCGACAAAGGCGGCAAAACCGTCGCGCGCGCGCTCAATCCCGACCGCGTCTATACGAGCCCCAGCGGTGGGTCGCTCGCGCTCCACGGGCGCAGCCTCATGTTCATCCGCAACGTGGGCCACCTGATGACGATGGATGCCGTGCTGATGGAAGACGGCTCCGAGACGCCCGAAGGCATTCTCGACGGGATCGTCACCTCGCTCGTCGCGCTCCACGACCTCAAGGGGCGCGGGCGCTACCGCAACAGCCGCACGGGCTCGGTCTATATCGTGAAGCCCAAGATGCACGGATCCGCCGAAGCCGCCTTTGCCGGCGAGCTGTTCGCGCGCATCGAGACGCTGCTGGGCCTGCCCGCCAACACGCTCAAGATCGGCATCATGGACGAGGAGCGCCGCACGAGTGCCAACCTCAAAGAATGCATCCGCGCGGTGAAGGACCGCGTTGCGTTCATCAATACGGGCTTCCTCGACCGCACCGGCGACGAGATGCACACCTCGATGCAGGCCGGTGCCATGGTGCGCAAAGCTGAGATGAAGAATTCGGCTTGGATCGCCGCCTACGAAGACCGCAATGTCGATATCGGCCTTGCCTGCGGGCTTGCCGGCAAGGCGCAGATCGGCAAAGGCATGTGGGCGATGCCCGACCGCATGGCCGACATGCTGAAGGCCAAAGCCGCCCACCCGATGGCGGGCGCCAACACGGCGTGGGTTCCCTCGCCCACGGCCGCCACACTGCATGCGCTGCACTACCACCAGATCGACGTCGCCGCCCGCCAGGCCGAAATCGCCAAGCGCGCGCCTGCCAAACTTTCCGACCTGCTGACGATCCCGCTCGCCCGCGGCGTGAACTGGTCGGCCGCCGACATTGCGGCCGAACTCGAGAACAACGCGCAAGGCATCCTGGGCTACGTGGTGCGCTGGGTCGACCAAGGCATTGGCTGCTCGAAGGTGCCCGACATCCACAATGTCGGCCTCATGGAAGACCGCGCCACCTTGCGCATCTCGAGCCAGCATATCGCCAACTGGCTTGTGCACGGCGTGTGCACGAAGGACCAGGTCATGGACACGCTGAAGCGCATGGCCGCCGTCGTCGACGGCCAGAACGCCGGCGACAAGCTCTACCGCCCGATGGCGCCGAATTTTGACACGAGCATCGCGTTCCAAGCCGCCTGCGCGCTCGTATTCGAGGGCACCGAGCAGCCCAGCGGCTACACCGAACCGCTGCTGCATGCCTATCGCCGCAAGCTCAAGGCGGCGGGTTAAACCGCCTCGCGCATCGCCCAAAACGCCGCGTCCATGGCGGCGGCGAGGCCGGGGCCGTCGCACAGCGCACTGCTACGCATGCGGGTGCGCATGCCGTTGCGCAGCGCGGCCAACGTGTCGAGATCGTTGGCGGCGGCAACAGCGCGGGCGATGTAGGCGTCCGTCGTGTCGCTGCACCAGTCGGCGAGATCGAGCGCCGACAGCAGGCAGTCGCCGTAGCGGCCCAAAGGTGCGCGGGCGCGCAAGCTCACCAACGGCGCACCCATCCAAAAGGCTTCGAAGCTTGTGACACCGCCATTGTGGGCGAACGGGTCGAGTGCCACATCGACGCTGCGATACGCGTCCCAGGTTTTGGGTTGCGGGCGCGTGTAGCGCAGGTCGAGGCGTTCGGGCGCGATGCCATGTGCCGCAAAGCGCGCTTGCATGCGCGCGACCGCTCCGGCATCGACGAAGGCGAGCGCGTTGAGGAACAAGCGCGATTTCGGAACGGCGTCGAGAATGCGCGCCCAAACGGCGATCACGTCGTCGTTGAGGCGTACGAGGCGCGAAAAGCTCGCGAAGGTAACGTGGCCCGCTTTCAAAGCCGGCAGCGGCCCAGGATCCGGCATGTCTGCCGGCGGATCGTAGGCAAAACACGCGCGCGGCAAGCGCCAGGGTTTTTCCGTAAGGGCTGCTTCCGCACCCGGCGGCAGCATCTGATTGTCGCCGAGGTAATAGTCCATCTCGGGCACGCCGGTGGTGCCGCCATAGCCGAGCCATGTGACCTGGACGGGTGCGGCACGGCGCGCGAAAAGTTTCAGACGTGTGGCCGCCGTGTGGCCCGCAAGATCGACAAGCACGTCGATGCCGTCGCGGCGGATTGTGTCGAGCAGCGCGGCATCGTCGAGTGCTGCGGCATCGCGCCAGTTTTCGAACAGCGGGCGCAGCGCCTGCGTGCCGGCATCGGGGCGGGCGACCGACGCATAGGCGAAGGTTTCGATTTTCGCACGGTCGTGGTTCGGTACCACGGGGCTCAGGAAATGGCGGATCGAATGCAGCCGCAGATCCTGCGACACATAGCCCACGCGCAAGCGCCTGCCGCCGATCGCGGGGGCTGCGAGCTTCGCCGCGCGCACCGGCACGAACCGCGCGGCCCATGCGACGTAACAGGCTTTGAGCGCGGCTTCGTCGAGCGCGGGATCGTAATTGGCCGCAAACAGATCGTCGGTCCAGGCCTGCTCGTCTTTTGGGTTGGCGGCGATGGCGGCGGCAAAGGCCGCACGCGCTTCGGCGACGCGCCCGTCTTGCAGCAGCACCGTGCCGAGCCAACGCTGCGCGGCCGCTGGATCGGCGGCCCCCACAAGCGCTTGGCGGGCGGCCGTTTCCGCCTTTGTAATGTCGCCGAAGGCAAGATCGGTCACCGAGCGGAAATGGCACAAAGCCGACGACGCGGCACCCGCTGCCGCCGCCGCATCAAGGATGCCGGCAGCGTCGGCGTAGCGCTCGAGCCGGTGCAGGATTTCGACCTGCAGAGCTCGAATGTCGGCATTGGCGGGGGCGATGCGCGACGCGTCCGCGAGATCGGCCAAGGCCGCCTCGGCCTTGCCTTGGGCGGCATGCAGCTTGGCGCGCACGACCAACGGCCCCGCCTGCCCCGCCAGCAAAGCGACCGCGCGCGTCGCGCATGCAGCCGCGCGCGGCAGATCGGCCATTGCGAGAAAGATTTGCGCGCAATCAAACTGGACCTGGCCGTCGGCTTCGTTCGCCGGATCGGCGTCGAGTGCCTGCGCCAGCCGCAGTGCCTCGTCCCAGGCCCCGGCTTGCGCCAGGGCCGCCAGCCTTGCGGTCACGCGGCAGGCTTGGAGGCGATCGCCTCTTCGAGTTCGTAGAAGGTCGGCTGCAGTTCCGACGGCACGCTCTTGCGGCCGATCTCGGTCGAGATCTGCGGCGCATTGCCCTGCAGATGGGCCACGAACGTGTCGCGGATGATTTCGTAGAACTTGAACTCGTCCTCGTAGACCTGCTTCAAGCGGCCGGCCATCGGCCCCAGAATGCCGTAGGACAGCAACACGCCCAAGAACGTGCCGACGAGCGCCGAGCCGATCAGGCCGCCCAGCACGATCGGCGGCTGGTCGATCGACGACATGGTTTTGATGACGCCCATGACGGCGGCGACGATGCCGAGTGCGGGGCACGCATCGGCCGTGGTCGACAGAGCGCCCGAGCCGCGCATGACTTCGTGATGGTGCTTCTCGAGCTCTTTGTTGAAGATCTCTTCAAGCTGGTGCGCGTCTTCGACGCCCATCGACAGCATGCGCATATGGTCGCAGATCAGCAGGATCGCGTATTTGTTGGCCAGCACCTTCGGATAGGCCATGAAGATGTTGGACTCGTCCGGCTTTTCGATGTGCGGTTCGACCGCGAGCGTGCCCTTGGAGCGCGCGAGCTTCAGGATCGTGAAGATCAGGCACAGAAGATCGATATAGTCTTCGCGCTTGTATTTGGGGCCGCTGAAGACGCGGCCGAAATCCTTGATCGCGTGGCTGATGACGCTGCCGGAATTGCCGACGAGGAACGAGCCCGCGGCCGAACCGCCGATGATCAGGAACTCGAACGGCAGCGCTTTGAGGATGATGCCGATTTTGCCGCCGGCAATGATGTAGCCGCCGAACACGCAGAACAGCACCAGCAGCAAGCCAATGATCGCAAACATTCGGCCCTCCCTGGGACCCTCAACGCCCGAATCTCAATGCGCCATACTATGGCACGATCGTTAACATTTGGTAACGTCGGCGAATTTCTTCACGTTTCCAACGCGTTGCAACATGCCCTTTCAGGCGCTGTCGCTGCGCTCGGGCACGATGCTCAAAGCGGGCTTGGCAGCCGGCGATGGATTTCGGGCTGCAGTCTGGGCCGGTTCGGCCAAGCGCAGCTTCTGTTGGCGCAGATACGCAAACGGGATCAGCGCCAGGTAGAACAGCCCAGCCACCAGCAAAGTCGCCCATGGCGCGCTCGCCAGGGCCGCGAAAAACAGCCCGACGCCGACAAGGGCGGGTACGAGCCAGCCGCGCGGCACATGCAGCTTCTTGCCCGAGAAGGTCGGCAGACGGCTCACCATCAAAAACGCGACGAGGGCCAACACGAGGGCGCCCAGCCATGCGCGGTCGGCGACGCCGGCCCCGAATTCGAAATGTGCCATCAGCGGCATAAGCGCGAGCCCGGCCCCGGCCGGAGCCGGCACGCCCGTGAAAAAATGGCCCGCCCAGCTCGGCTGGTTGGGTTCGGACAGCATCGTGTTGAAGCGTGCCAGGCGCAGCGCACAGCACACGGCATAGGCGAGTGCGACGATCCAACCGAGTCCGCCCCAAGCGCTAAGCACCCACAGATACACAATCAAGGCCGGTGCGACGCCGAAGCTCAGAAAGTCGGACAGCGAGTCGAGCTCGGCGCCGAATTTCGACGTGCCGTTCAAGAGCCGCGCCATGCGCCCGTCGAGCCCGTCGAGCACGGCTGCGACCACGATAGCGCCCACCGCCATCTCGAAGCGTCCGTCGATCGCAAACCGAATGCCCGAAAGCCCGGCGCACAAGGCGCCGACCGTGATCGCATTGGGAATGAGGCGGTTCATGTTGCCGCCGCCGACCCGCTGCGCACGCAACCGCGCGCGCTTGTCGCGATTGCGCCCGAACATCAGATCGTCTCCCCGCTGCGTTGCGGCTCGGTTGCGGCCAAATCCGCCAGCACCGTTTCGCCGCCGATCGTGGTCTGGCCGACGCACACGAGCGGCACCACGCCCTCGGGCAGATACACGTCGCAGCGGCTGCCGAAGCGGATCAGCCCGTAGCGCTCGCCGGTCTTGACCTGCTGGTCGTCTTTGATGTCGTAGAGAATGCGCCGCGCCACGAGGCCGGCGATCTGCACAAAGGCGATCTCGCGCCCGTCGGCCATTGCAAGGCGCACCGACATGCGCTCGTTTTCGTCGGATGCTTTGTCGAGGGCGGCGTTGAGGAACTTGCCGGCCATGTAGCGCGCTTTCACGACGCGACCGGCCACGGGCACGCGGTTCACATGCACGTTGAACACGTTGAGGAACACCGAAATGCGCGTGAGCGGCTTGTCGCCCATCTCGAGCTCGGGCGGCGGCACGGCCGGCACGATCAATTGCACCATGCCGTCGGCCGGGCTCACGATGAGACCCGCCCGTGTCGGCACCACGCGATCGGGATCGCGGAAGAAATAGATCATCCACGCGGTGACAAGGGCCAGCACCGCCGCCAAGGGCGCCCAGGCAAAAGCGGCCAAAAACGTTGCAACCACGCCGCCGGCAACAAACGGTACCCCGGCCCGATGGATGGGGGCCGAAACAGATTTCCACATATCGCTCATCGAGTTGCGCACCAATCTTAAGACAAAACTTTGACAGTGATGCCTAGTTTACCCGCAACCCGCCAAAGACGCCAGTTCAGTTGGTCTCGGGATTGGCATTTGCACCGCAGCAACATGTCGGTCTTGACGGGGCAGATGCAAAACCACAAACTGGAACAGCGTTCCGATTCAAGAAGACGCAAAAATTGTGGGGAACGGATGTGAAATCCGCCGGGAAACGATCGGCCGGAAAGTCGGCGACCCGCCGCAGTCTCGACGTGCTCGGGCTGCTGGTCGAGCATCCCGAGGGCATGGCGATCACCGATATCGGCGCGCGGCTCGGCCTTCCAAAGAGTGCAGTCCATCGCGTGCTCGCAATATTCGTCGAAACGGGATTCGTCCGGCGCGACGACGCGACCGCGCGCTACGCATTGACGCTGAAGCTGACGATGATGGGGTTGCGGCACTACGCAGCGCTCGGCCTGAGCGACGTAGCGCAGCCGATCTTGAATCGCTTGGCTACGGAAAGCGGCGAGCTTGCGCGTCTAGCGGTCGTCGAAAACGACGGTCTTGTCTGGGTCGCAAAGGCGCAAGGCGCGCGCCACGGCCTGCGCTACGATCCCGACACGGGGCTCAACGTGGTCCTGCACGCGACCGCCGTGGGCAAAGCCTGGCTCGCCACGCTGCCGGAAATGGACGCGCTGCGCATCGTCGTTGCGACGCGCTTCGCAACGCCCGCGCATTTTGGCCGCAACGCGATACGCTCCGTCGAAACGCTCAAGGCGGCACTGGACGAAACGCGCGCGCGCGGCTACGGCACGGCGATCGAAGAAGGCGAATTGGGCACGGCCGCCGTCGCTGTCGTGTTCCGCGCGGGTGCTTCGCCCCTTTCGCCCGTTGCAGGCACTTTGAGCCTAGCCGGGCCTGTCGGCCGTTTTACGGCGACGCGACGCACGGCGTTCGCGCGCACGCTCGCCGTCGCCGCGCGCGAACTTGCCGAAATATGGCCGTTGCGCGGCAGCCTGGGGCCGCCCCTTGCCGCCACCTCGCCGGAGTTTTCCGATGCCGTCTGAGACCGAAGCCCAACCGAGCTATCCCGGGCCCCTGCCCTTGGCCGCCGCCTTGAGCCAACTTTCACTGGCGACAGCCGATGCGCAATTCACCCGCGACGGGCCGCGCGCCGACGTCGAGTATCGCGATCTCGGCCTTGCCAAATCCAGCGGCGGACGCATCGGCGCCAAGCATATTCGCGCGATCAAACCCTTCCCCGGCGAAACCGGCTGGCATTGGCACGACATGACCGGCCACTTCGTCTACGTGCTCAAAGGCTGGATCGAATTCGCCTATCGCGGACACGCGCAGACCGTCGTCGCGCGCGTCGGCGACTGCCTGTCGCAACCGGCGGGTGTTGCGCACAATGTCCTTGCGCGATCCGACGATCTCGAAGTGCTCGAGATCAATCTGCCGGCCGAATTCGGCACGTTCGATCTGCCGGCGCGGGAGCTGCGATGAACGCCCTTCTCGCCTGGAGCCGACGTCGCGTGGGCCCGCTCGCGGTATTCGCGCTGCTGCTGCTGGCGTGGGAGTACGGCGTGTGGCTGTTCGGCGTGAAGGAGTATCTGCTGCCGCCGCCGACCAAGGTCTGGGTCGAGTTCCTGAAACGCGCGCCGACCGTGATGGACGCCGCTTACGTGACGTCGCGCCAATTGCTCGCAGGCTACCTGCTGTCGATCGTGGTCAGCGTGCCCTTGGCGCTGCTCGTGGCGCGCAGCCGCTTCGTGGAAGAGTCGGTCTATCCGGTCGTCGTCTTCCTGCAGATCGTTCCGAAAATCGCGATCGCGCCTTTGTTCATCATCTGGCTCGGTTTCGGTTTTGCGCCGAAGGTCATCATCGTCTTCCTGCTCTGCTTCTTCCCGATCGTCGTTGCGAGCGTCGCCGGCTTCAAATCGGTCGATCCCGAGATCGCCGATTTCGCGCGCACCACAGGGGCTTCAGAGTGGAAGCTGTTCCGCACGATCCAGCTGCCGCAAGCGCTGCCCGACATCTTCACCGGCTTGAAAGTCGGCGCAGCCTTGTCGGCCACGGCCGCGATCGTCGCCGAATTCGTCGCCGCGGACCGCGGCCTCGGCTATCTGCTGCTCCAGTACAACGGGCAGTTCGAAACGGCGATGGTCTTTGCCATCATCGTGTTGCTCAGCGCCATCGGTCTTGCCGTCTACTACGCCGTCGAACTCCTCGAACGCCTCGCCATTCCCTGGCACGTCTCGCAGCGACCTGCGGGCGTGACGGGTGCGTGACCCGCAGCACCGCCGCCGACTAAAAAACCGCCAAAAAAAGGGAGAGACAACGCCATGAAGATGACCCGCCGCAATTTCGGCCTCGGGGCGATCGCACTGGGTGCGGCCGCACCGGCCCCCTTCGGACCCGCCATCGCGCAGGCGCGCGAGAGCGTGTCGCTGCGCCTCAACTGGTATCTCGGCGGCCTGCACGTGCCGTTCTACTACGGACGCGAAATCGGCGCGTTCCGCGACAGCGGCATCGAGCTCACGATCAACGAAGGCCGCGGTTCGGCCAACACGGTCCAGGTCGTCGCCGCCGGTTCCGACACGTTCGGCATGGCGGACTCGTCGAGCCTGATCGGCCTGGCGTCGCGCGGGGCGGAGATCAAATCCGTCATGTCACTGCTGAATTCGACCGGCTTTGCGGTCGTCTCGCTTGCCTCGACCGGCATCCGCACGCCCAAAGATCTCGAGGGCAAGTCGCTGGCGGTCTCGGCCGGCGATCCGCTGGGCCAGCTGTTTCGCGCACTCGCCGCGCACAACAAGCTCGACATGAACAAGATCCGCTTCGTCCAGGTCGATCCGGCGGCGAAGGTCGCGACTGTGCTCGAAAAGCGCGCCGACGCGCTTCTGGGCGGTGCGGACGACCAGTATTTCCTGATCAAGTACCAGGGCCAGGAGCCGCACGCGCTGCGTTTTGCCGATCACGGCGCCAACATCGTCGGCATGACGATCGTCACCCAGCTTGCCACCATCCGCGACAAAGGCGACATGGTCCGCCGCTTCGCGCGCGCGAGCGTGCGGTCCTGGGAAGAGGCGAAGAAAAACCCGCAAGCGGCCGTCGCTGCGGCACTGAAGGCCAAGCCGGACCTGAATGCGGCATCGACGCTCGATCAGATGCTGGTGGATTTCGAACTGCTCGATTCCGAAAACTCGAAGGGCCGCATCGGCTTCGGCGCCCAGAAGGATTGGGAACAGACGATCGATCTGCTCAAACAGTATCGCGAACTGCAGACGACGCAGCCGTGGACGGCCTTCCACACCAACGAATTCCTGGTCTAGTGCGCGGAGGCGCCAACCCGTCCGGATCGTCCGTCAACATCGCGGGCGTGGCGCATGAGTTCCGGCGCGCGAACATGGTCACGCGCGCGCTGGACCCTTTGGACCTGACGATCGCGGCAGGCGAATTCGTCGCGATCGTCGGGCCCTCGGGATGCGGCAAAAGCACGTTGCTGCGCATCGTCGCGGGCCTGCTGCGCAGCAGTGCAGGCGCCGTCGAGGTTGCGGGCAAGCACGTGGCCGGCCCGCAGACCGAAATCGGCATCGTGTTCCAGTCGCCCGTCCTGCTCGATTGGCGCAACGTCCTCGACAATGTTCTGGTCCAGATCGAGCTGCGCGGGATGGACCCGGCACGGTATCGCGACGAGGCGTTGAAGCTGCTTGCCAAGACCGGCTTGGCCGAGTTCGTCAACCGCATGCCGCGCGAACTGTCCGGCGGCATGCGCCAGCGCTGCGCCATCGTGCGCGGCCTGATCCACGATCCGCCGCTGCTGCTGATGGACGAGCCGTTCGGCGCGCTCGACGCGCTGACGCGCGAGCAGATGCGCATCGACCTCGAAAAACTGTGGCTCGAACGGCGCCACACGACGCTGTTCGTGACCCACGGTATTTCGGAGGCTGTGGCGCTGGCCGACCGCGTCGTCGTCATGACCCCGCGCCCCGGCCGGATCGACAGAATCGTCGAGATCGACCTGCCGCGGCCCCGCAACAAAGAAACGATCGCCAGCGCGAAATTCTCGGACTATTGCGAAGAGATCACCGAGTGTTTCATGCGCCGCGGCGTCATCCAGTATTGAGGCAAAGAACGACATGATCGCGCGCCCCTTCTCCGGTCTGATCGCCGCCCCCTTCCTGCCGATGAAGGACGACCAGTCGATCGACTGGTCCGCCCTCGAACGCTACATGGACTGGATCGCGGGCCAGAAACCCGACGCCATCGTCATGAACATGGACGCCTCGGAAGTCGTCTCGCTCGACGACGACGAGATCTACGAAGTTGCGCGGATCTGCGCGCGCACGATCGCCAAGCGCGTGCCCTTCCTGTCGGGCGCCGGCGGCGGATCGACCCGGGCGGCGGCGGCCAAGGCGGAAAAGCTCGCCAAATGCGGCGCGGAAGGCTTCGCGGTCTTCCCGGCGTTCCCGACATTTTCCGGCGCACCCGTGCCGCGCGACATGATCGTGCGCTACCACCGGGCGATCGCCGATGCGGCCGACCTGCCGATCCTCTGTTTCCAGTTTCCCAAAGGCTGGGGCCCGGACTACACGCCCGAGATTCTCGCCGCGATGGCCGAGATTCCGCAGCTGGTGGCGATGAAGGAATCGTCCTTCGACGCCACGCAAACGCTGCAGGCGGTCGAAGCGGTGCGCAATCTGCCGCGCAAGATCGGCGTTCTCACCGGCAGCGACACCTTCATTTTCGAAGCGCAATTGATGGGCTGCGACGGCGCGTTGATCGGGTTTGCGGGTACGGCAACCGCCGAGCTGGCCGCGATGATCCATGCCTGCAAGGCGGGCGAGCTTGCGCGCGCGAAAACGATCTGGGACAAGCTCGGCCCCGTCGCGCGGTACTGCTGGCGTGCGCCCATCCGCGATTTCCGGCCGCGCATGAAAGAGGTGCTGCGCTTGCAGGGTCTCTTCCCGTCGGCCGCCGTGCGCGAACCGCAGCTCGGCATAAGTGCTGACGAACGCGCCGAAATCGCCGCCTTGTGCCGCCGACAAGGGCTGATCCAATGACCATCTTGGGCAAAGGTGCCGTCGCGATCTGGCACGATATCGTGCCCGAGGGTCTCGCCGATTTCTACGCGTGGCACGACGGCGAGCACATGCCCGAGCGCGTCGCAATTCCGGGCTTCGTGCGCGGGCGGCGCTACGTCGCACTCGACGCCGATCTCGGCTTTTTCAATCTCTACGAAACCGTCGATGCAAGCGTCGTCGTCGGCCCCGACTATCGCGCGCGCCTCAACGCGCCGACGCCGTGGACGGTCGCGGCCGTCAAAAGTTTCCGCAACGTCGCGCGGGCACTGTGCCGGGTCGCCTACAGTAAGGGACACGCCGATGGCGGCCTCGTTGCCACGCTGCATTACGACGTGGCGCCGGGCAGCGAAGATTCCCACGTTGCGGCACTCGTTCCGCTGTTCGAAAAACTCGCGGCATCGCCCGGCATCGCGGCGCTGCATGCCTTGGTCGCCGACGATGCGGGCACGCGCGAAGTGAATGCCGAGGAAAAGGCGCGCGGCACCGCCAATGCGCGGCCGCGCCTGGTGCTTGCGGTTGAAGGCTGCGACGATCTGCCCGAATTTACGGAAACGGTGCGCGCGATATTGACGCCCGAAGCGCTTGGGCAGCACGGCGCGATCGGCGCCTCTGCGGCCGGCATCTACCGGCACCAAATCACGCGCGCCAAATAGCGACAGCCGTTCAGTTGGTCTTCGGCACCGCAAAGACCTGACCGGGAAAGATCAAATCCGGATCGCCGATCTGGTCGCGATTGGCGTCGTAGATCGTCGTGAAACGCACGCCGTCGCCATAGACGCGGCGCGCAATGCGCCACAGCGAATTGCCGGGCTGCACCACGACGATATTCTGGCCCGGCGCAAACGCGACCATGGAATCGCGCTGGAAGCGCGTCTCGGCGCGGGCGGCGACCTTGCCGTCGGCCCCAAGCTCGTCGGCCCGCAGCATGTAGAAGCCGGGCGCAAGTTCCGGGATGCGCACGACCCACTTGCCGTCGGCATCCATGCGCGCCTCGCCGGCGGCGCGATTGTCGAGATAGAGCCGCAAGGCAGCACCGGCCGTGCCGCGCCCCGCGATCGTGACCTCGCCCTTCTCGCCATAGTCGATCGCGTCGATCGTCACGCGCGGACCGCCCGCCCCCAACGACGCCACGCCGCCGCCCGGCGTTTGCAGCAAGTTGGGTCCCGCACGCCCGGGCTCGGTCGGCAGCAAAGCGGCGAGCGGTCCGCCGCCGCTGCCCAGAACCGAGCCGCGCGACGGCACGACGATCGCCACGCTGCGCTCGCCGGTGGTTTCGGTGCCGTCGGAATCGCGCGCCGAAAGCGTAAGATCGTGCGCACCTTCGGCCAGTGGCTCGACCGTGACGAACACCCATTCGCCGCGCCCGTCGGCGGTCACGCGGCCGATTTCCTTGCCGCCATCGAGAATCGCAACGCTCGCATTGGGGGCCGCCCGCCCGGCAATGACCGCATCGCCCGACGGGCTTACGCGCACCACGTCGAAACTCGGCCGCACGCGCGCGGCCGCCGTCGCCGGGGCTTGCGTCGGCGCCGTTGCCGCGACCGTCGGGGCCGCGGTAGGTGCGATCGCGCGCGGCGGCGGATCGGGCTGCCAGCTGCGCAAGCCGAAGATCACGGCCGCAATCAGGGCAGCCACGCCGAAAAGTGCAAGGAACGTGGTGCGATTCATGCCCGCCCGACTCGAAATGAATTCTGAAAACGAAGCCTTAGCTTAGGCCCGTTCGACGCGCGCCCGCAATCGCGGCGGCACGTTTAAGGCGCTTGCCCCGAAATGCGATTGGCGATGGCGGGCAATTGGCGCAGATACGCAACCATCGCCGAACGGTCGGCCGGCGTGAGCGGCCCCGTGCTGTTCTTGACGACCTCGCCCATATCGCCGCCCACGAAATCGCCCGCGGGCGTCATGCCCATCGACAGCAGATCCTGATAGTCGGCGGGCGACCATTTGCCGATGCCGGTGTCGCGGTCGGGCGTGATGTTGGGCACGCGCCCGCCGCCCGGGTGCGCGCGATCGCCGGCATAGAGCATGTCGCGCTTGAGGCCGCCCATTGCGTTGCGCGGCGAATGGCACTCGGCGCAATGGCCGAGCGCTTGTGCAAGATAGGCCCCGCGATTGATTTCGGCCGATTTGGCCGGGTCGGCCACGAAAGCGCCCGGTGCGAAATTCAGCAGCTTCCAGCCGAATTGCAGCGGACGCAGATTGAACGGGAAGCCGATATCGTGCGCGCGGTTCGGTTTGTCCGAGGTCGGCAGCGCGAAGATGTAGGCCTTCAGATCGACCATGTCCTGGTCGGTCATTTTCGTGAAAGACGTGTACGGAAAGACCGGGAAATAATGGGCCCCGTCCGGCCGGCGGCCCAAACGAAGCGCGCGCACAAAATCGTCGTCCGACCATTTCCCGATGCCGGCGGTGGGATGCGCCGTAATGTTGGGACCGTAGAAACTGCCGAACGGCGTTTTGAGCTCGCGCCCGCCGGCCAAAAGCTGGCCGCCGTTTTTGACGTCCGTGTGGCAGCCGGCACAACCGCCGGCGGCAAACAGATATTCGCCGCGTTTGGCGTCACCTGCGGCCGGGCCCGCCGCATCGGCCGGCCGTGCCGCCAGAAATAAAACGCCCGCCAGGGCGACGATGAAGCCCAGGCGGGCGTTTGCACGCATAGCGGCGTTTATCCTCAGTTTGCCGGGCGGCGGAACGGCGTGTGGCAAGCCCCGCAGGTCTGGCCGAGAGCCGGGAACGCGGCCTTGAAACCGGCTTCGTCGCCGGCCGCAGCCAGACGCACAAGGTTGGCGGCCGCATCGCGCTGGCGATCGAAGATCGCATCGAATTCGGCCTTGCGCTCCCAAATCGCCGGCAGCGCCGCCGAGTTCGCCGCCGTCGAGCCGGCCGGGAACAGTCCCTTGCTCTTTTCAGCATCGCTTTGTACGGTTGCCGCCGCTTGGCCTGCCGCTGCGGCATTCCACGGCGCCTCGCCGCGAACCATCGGCACGAGCACGCGCAGAGCGGCGCCGTTGGCCTTCATGAGTTCCTGGCGGGCGGCGATTTCGGGCGCCTGGGCGGAAGCGCCGGCGACGGCGCCAAGCAGGGCAACACCAAAGGCGAATGCAAAGCTTGTCGAACGCATGGACATTTTCATCGGGGCAGCCTCTGCTTTTTGGGGAACGGTTTCAAGTCTGGGCGCATGGGGCAAATCGCGCGTTTGCGAAGTGCGACCCGATTTAAACATCGTCTATGGATTAAGAACAAGACAACGAACAATCCACCTTGTGTAAATAGACTGTTTAAGGAACGGCAACAATCAATGTCCTCTCTTTTGCGTGCGGTATGCGTGTATTGCGGCTCGTCGAACGACGGCCCGCCCAGCCATCGCGAAGCCGCCTTCAAATTTGGCAGTCAATTGGCGTCTGAAGGCATCGACCTGGTCTATGGCGGCGGGCGCGTGGGCCTGATGGGCGCGGTTGCAGACGGCGCGATTTCGGCCGGCGGCCGCGTGGTCGGCATCATCCCTGAGCATCTGATGCGCGCCGAAGTCGGCCACGGCCAGGTTTCCGAGTTGCACGTGGTGCCGTCGATGCATGTGCGCAAGGAAATGATGTTCGCCCGAGCCGACGGATTTGCCGTGCTGCCCGGCGGCCCCGGCACGCTCGACGAGATGTTCGAGATTCTGACCTGGCGGCAATTGAGTTTGCACGACAAGCCCTTGGTCGTGTGCAATCTCGATAATTACTGGGGCAAGTTGCTGGGAGCGATCGACGGCATCATCGAAAGCCGCTACGCCAAGCCGAGTTTCCGCGAGTTCTACCGAGTGGTCGATACGATCGACGCGCTGCTGCCTGCCCTGCGCGCGGCCCCCTCGTCACGCCTCGAAGCCCAGCCGGCAAAGTTCTAGGGTAATTTCCACAAATCTTTCGGGTTGAATAGCCGCCGCACGCGGCATGGCGTTTGCACATTTTCGGCACATCCGATCCCCGTCTCGGCTGCCGAAAGGAAAAACCCATGTCGCGCCCTACCCTCGCCGTCTCGCGCCGTTCGCTGCTGCTCGCAGCCCCCGCGGTCGCCCTCACGCTCGGCAGCGGGCGCGCAAATGCGCAAGCCACGCGCTTTCGCTTCAATCTCGGCTGGCGTGTCGATGCCGCGGCGGCAGGCCCGCTGCTGGCCGCCGAGCGCGGCTATTTCCGCGAAGAAGGCATCGACATTGTGGTCGATGCCGGCAACGGCTCGACCGGTGCGATCACGGCGGTTGCGAGCGGCGCCTACGAAGCCGCGTCGGCCGATCTGTCGTCGATGATCCAGCACAATCTGACCACGCCCGACCGCCGGCTCATCGCCGCCGCCATCATGTACGACACCAACGCCAATTCGCTGATCGTGCGCGCCAACTCGAACATCCGCGAGCCCCGCGACTTCATCGGCAAGCGCATCGCGGGCCAGCCCGCCAACGCCTCGCGCGCGTTGTTCCCGATCTTCGCCAAGGCCAACAATATCCCGGTCGATTCCGTGCAATGGCAGTCGGTCGATCCGGGCATCGGCATCCAGCTTTTCGTGCGCGGCGAAATGGACGCGCTGGCCTTCTTCTTCATGAGCGGCCTCATGAGCCTCAAGGCGGCCGGCATGCCGCTCGAGCAGACGCGCACCTTCCGCTATTCGGACTACGGCCTGCAGAGCTACGGCAACGGGCTCGTCGTCTCGGCACGCCTCGCGGCCGAAAATCCGCGCCTCGTGCAGGGCTTCATCCGCGCCATCACGCGCGGCTGGATCGACTGCATCGCCGATCCCGAAGCCGGCGGCCGGGCAGTCAAGGCGCGCGATCCGCTCATCGATCTGGCGATCGAAACCGACCGCCTCAAAATGGTCACTGAAGGCTGCATGACGACCGCCGACACGCGCACGCGCGGCTGGGGGGCAGCCACCGAAGCGCGCCTCGTGGCGTCGATCACCGAGACCGTGCAGACATTCGGGCTGCAGGGCACGCTGTCGCCGGCCGACATCTTCACCGACCGCTTCCTTGCGCCGATGGCGGACCGCACGCTTCGCGGCGTGCGCAGCTAAGGGCGCGCCGCCATGGCGATCCCCGTCATCAGCCTTGCCCAAAGCCCGGACGCTGTCGCCGCCGCCATAAAGGCGGCCGGCGAAGCGCACGGCTTCTTCTACGCGGTCGACCATGGCGTGCCCGCAGCGCTGGTCGAGGGCCAGTACGCGTGGGCGGCCAAACTCTTTGCCCTGCCACGCGAAGAAAAACTCGCCATCTCGATGTTCAATTCGCCGACACGGCGCGGCTACGAATCGATCGGCGACCAGACGCTCGATCTCGCGGCCAAACCCGACCAGAAAGAAAGCTTCTATTGCGGCGTGCCCTACGCGCCCGACCATCCGTACGTGAAGGCCGGCATCGCCTTCTACGGCGACAACCAGTGGCCCGCGTCGCTGCCGGGCATGGCGGCGCACACGGCGCGCTACATCGACGCGATGCAGAAACTGGCCGAGCGGCTGATGCGCGACATGGCGCGCTCGCTCGGATTGGCGCCGGACTGGTTCGACCGCACGATGGCCGATCCGATGGTCACGCTGCGCCTGCTGCGCTATCCGCCGCATCCGGCCGACGCGCCCGCCGATCTGTTCGGGGCCGGTGCGCATACCGACTGGGGCTCGATCACGATCCTGGCGCAGGACGATCTCGGCGGGCTGCAGGTGCAGGCCGCCGACGGCAGCTGGATCGACGCCACGCCGGTCAAGGGAAGCTTCGTCGTCAATTTCGGCGACATGATTCCGCGCTGGACGAACGGGCGCTACCGCTCGAATCCGCATCGCGTGGTGAATGCCAACGCTTCGGGCCGCGACCGCTATTCGATCCCGTTTTTCTACTCGCCGAACTACGATGCGCGCATCGAGCCCGTGCCCGGCAGCGTTGCCCCCGGCCAAGCACCGGCCTTCGACGCCTGCACGGCGGGCGAGCATATGGCCGAGATGTACCGCAAGACCTACGCCAAAGCCGCATGAGCGACACGGCTGTGCCCGCGATTCCGGTCGGCGTCGACGTCAATCTGTTCTGTGCCGACCCGGTCGCGCTGATGGAGTTCTACCGCGCGGTGCTGGGCCTGCCGGAGAACGAAGCGGCACGCTCGGGCATCTACCGCGCTTTGCGTCTGGGCGAGGCCGAACTCGGCTTCAACAAGACCGACGCCTATGCGCTGCTCGACCTCGCCGACCGCGTGCCCGGCGACAAAGGTGTGCGCGCCTACGCGACGTTCGTGTTCGCGCGCAGCGAAGAAATCGAAGCCGCCGCCGCCCGCGTCGTTGCTTCCGGCGGTCGTATTGTCAAAGGCCCCTACCGCACCTACTACGGGGCCTGGCAAATCGTCGCCGAAGACCCCGAAGGCAACGTGTTCCGCTTGAATCATCGCGGGTGAAACTCGATAGCGAAAATGCTTGGCCCTCGCGCTGCAATTGCCCGCCATGTCCGCTGAGTTGAGAAACTGTTTATCTATAAAGTTGGCGTGGACCCAAAAAACACACCACAGCCACGCGTAATCCAATTGTTCAGTAAACGGAAATTTTAGGGCGAGCACCCAAAAATCCTTTCCACTCCTTGCCTGCGGCCGCTGCGATCAGCCTCGAACCACAAGCATATCGCGGGGAAGAATGTCCAAAAGGGTCTGGGCAACGCTCCCGAGAACAAGATTGGCGATGCCGGACCGACCGTGTGTACCCATCGCAACAAGATCCGGATCGAGCTTGGAAATCTGTTCGGGCAGAACATTGACGGCGACGCCGTCCATGAAATGAAAAATCGGGCGTCTCGTCGTATCGGATTCACGGCGGCCGGCCGCAAGGAACTTCGCCGCAACCATATTGACGACTTGCTGGCGGAGTGCCGCGCGCACATCCCCAGTAACGGGCCCCTCGGATGTCGGCTCCACGACGTGGAGGATGTTGATCTCGGCATCCGGATAGGCGCGCAGCACGATATCCAATGCCGTTTGGGATGGCTGTGACAGATCAATCGCTACGGCAATCCGAACATAGGGACGTCTGGCGCGCGTCTTGACCACCAACACCGGACTGACTGCATCGCGAACAACCTTGTCGATCGTCGTCCCGCGCACCATTCCGACCAGCGATTTGTCGTGCGTCAATCCCAGAACGATGAGGTCGGCGCGCATGAATTGCGCTTCTTGAACAACCGCAGACACGGCACTGCCGGACACGACGTTGACGGAGGTATCGCTAAACTTGTCGAGCCCGCTTTCACGCATTTCGCGCGCTAAATAAGCCTCGGCTTCGCAGATTTTCGCCTGCAAATACGTCCCGGCAAGGCCCGTCGTTTCGACCGAATGAATGAGTCGAACGCTTGCCTGGTTCTGTGCGGCGAGAATGACGGCGCGGTCAAAAGCACGGTCGGCGTTGGGAGTGAGGTCCGATGCAACGAGGATGCGACGGAACCCGTCGGCTGTTTTCGTCGGTTCTGAGGTGTTTCCCGCTGTCATTTAGTAAAACTCCCCACTTGATATCGCATCGACAAGCTCAATCGGAGCTCCGGAAACCTGACATCCTGGACAACTGCGCGTCAACCGGCGAGCGCAACTCTGGTTTTTTTTGCCTCAGCTTCTTTCGCCCACTGCGTTCAGAACGGCATCGGGCCGGCGCGCAATCAAAGGTCCCAACCGCACCTATTGCGGGGCCCGGAAAATCGTCGCCGTAGTTGCCGAAGGCAACGTGTTCCGCCTCAACCATCGAAAGTGAATCGCGACAACAAAAATGTTTGGCCCTGGCGTTGCGAGCACTCTCCATGTCCGCTGGGCTGGGGAACTGCGTGTCGATAAAGTAGTGTAGGCTCCGAAATCCCCAACAGGAGTCCGAACATGGCGGCGGCGTCCACAGAGCGGGTTGCGATCGAGGCGGGCTGGCTCGTCGCTTGGGACGGCGCGCAGCATGTCGCGATCGAGGGCGGGCGGCTCGTGTTTCGCGACAGAAAAATCCTGTTCGCGGGCGATCCAACCGATCCCGCCTGCCCGCCGGCGGACCGCACGATCGATGCGGGCGACAAGCTGGTCACGCCCGGCCTCGTCAATCTGCATTGCATCGCCAACCTCGATGCGCAGGTCCTGCGCAGCGACGCGAACGTTCCGGGCGTTCCCAAGCCGCTTGCCTATGTGCGCGGCGGGGATGAACCGCATTATTGGAACGCCGCCGATCTGCGCGCGAGTGCCGAATATGCGATGGCGACGCTGCTCAAGAACGGCACCACCAGTTTCGCCATGGTCACCGGCGGGGCCGCCAAGCTGTGGGATGAGCACGAAGGCGAACCCGATGCGATCGCTGACGCCGCCGACCGTTTCGGCGTGCGCGCATGGATCGCGCACTTCTTTCGCGAAGCGGTCGATGCGTTGCAGCCCGACGGCACGCGCACGAAATTATGGGACGAAAAGCGCGCATTTGCCGGGCTCGAACGCAATGTGGCGCTGATCGAGCGCCTGCGCGCGCGCGGCAATCCGCGTTTGACCGGCTTTCTGTTCCCGTACCAGGCCGGCAATTGCTCGGCCGACTTGCTGCGCGAAACGATGCGCCAAGCGCGCGCACTCGGCAACGTGCATGTCCGCACGCATATCGCCGAATATGCCGAGGATCTGGCAGCGTCCTTGGCGCGGCACGGCAAGGCGCCGCTCGAATGGCTCATCGACACCGGCATGGTGGGCGCGAATGTGTGCCTCACGCACGCGATCTACACGCGCGATTTTGCCGAGGTCGAAGCGCTGGCGCGCACAGGGATAAGCGTGTGCCACTGCCCGCTCGTCAATGCGCGCGAAGGCGATCTGCTCGCCTCGTTCGACCGCTACCGGGCAGCGGGGATCAATCTCGGCATCGGCACCGACACGTTTCCGCCCGACCTTGTCGAAGAAATGCGCGTGGGATCGCTGCTGTGCAAAGTCGCGGACAAAAAGCGCGGTGCGGGCAGCGTCGCGGCGTTTTTCCACGCCGCCACGATCGGCGGCGCAACCGCCCTCGCCCGGCCCGATTTGGGGCGGCTCGCCGCCGGTGCGGCTGCCGACATCTGCATCTGGAATGTTTCCGAGTTTCGCCACGGCCCCGCCGACGATCCGATGCGCAGCCTCGTGCATTTCGGCAGCGGGCGCGATTGCGACACGGTGATCGTTGCTGGCCGCGAAGTGCTGAAAGGCGGCAAGATCCCCGGGCTCGACGAGGCCGAGCTGATGCGTCGTGCCCAGGTCGCATGGGACAAATACAAACGCCGGCTTGCAAGCTGGGCCGGCGATGCGCCCGACCGCATCTATCCATCCGCCCTGCCGATGCGGCGACGGCCCTAACTGCTTGCCATTTACGGGGGGAGCTAAACAAATATTCCGTTCTTGAATTTTTCTATTTTGCGTGATCGAATCAGCCATTGCCGATGGGGATTTCCAATCGGCGAGCGCTGTTTGACATGTGAATAATTCCGACAAGGCGACGCAGCCCGGCGCATTCGCTGAAATCGGTAACCGAAAATCGTCGCCGAGGTTACATTTGTTGCGTTTCAAGGGCTTAAACAGGCGCCCGTCGCGGATCGTCGCGTTTGGTAACCTATTCTTTGGGGGCGTGCGCCCCGCGTCTGGTCGCGAACGCCCAAATGCCGTGCGTCTGCGCCGTTAAGCCCCTGGAACTCCGCGCGGCAACGGTGTATCCCCGTGCCGTTCCAGACCACAGACGTGCCCCAGGGGGAGCTCCGTTCCAATGCAGAAGATCAAGGTC
>JADCGL010000038.1 GCA_020248985.1 Telmatospirillum sp.
CAGCTCACCGCGGGCACCATCGATCTCGGGGCCGGCAGCGACCGTCTCACCCTGTCCGACAGCGCCAACACGCTGACGGTGGTGAATATCGAGACGATCGTGGGCGGTACGGACACCGATACGGTCACGTTGGGCAACGCCTTCACGACCGGCTCGGTCGATCTGGGCGACGGCAACGACCGTCTGTTCCTCGGCAACTTCGCCAACACGATCACGATCGTGAACGTGGAAACGATCACCGGCGGTACCGGCAACGACAACATCACCGTGACCGGTGCGGCAGCCCGACTGGACGGCGGGGCAGGCAACGACACCCTTGTGGGCGGTGCAGGCAACGACACGATCTTCGGCGGGGCCGGCAACGACTCGCTCTCGGGCGGTGCGGGCAACGACACCTTCGTGCTCAGCGCGGGTACCGATACGGTCAACGGCTTCACCTCCGGCGCCGACAAGATCGACATCCGCGGGTTCTTCTCCTTCGCCGACATCACCGATGTCCAAGCGGCGGCGACCTACGGGACCAACACGACGATCAATCTCGGGTCCGGCAACACGGTTACCCTGATCGGCGTGAGCACGATCACGTCGGGCATGGCCTCGGACTTCGTCTTCTACTCCTAAGCCAACAGGCGGCGGCGCCCTCTTCTTCGGAAGGGGGCGTTGCTGCCTCTCGGTCTTTTCAAGTCGATTACGGTTTCTACTTTCGGACTTGCGGTATCCAGATGCAGGCAAACAAGGCGATCGAAAATACTTCGTGGGTTTTTGATACAAACGCCTTGCATATGTCTAAAATTCTGGTAAAAGTTATCGAGAATCGAACTTAACACCCCAGAAGGGAGCTGTTCCAAATGCCGATTACATTCAACGACGCCGGTGGCACGCACTCGATCACCGCCTTCGACACGATCACAGGCGGCACCGGTGCCGACACCATCGTTTTGGCGGCTGCCTTCACGACGGGCCTCATCGATCTGCGCGCCGGGGCGGACGAAGTCCAGCTCGGCGGCACTTCGACCAACACGATCACGATCAGCAACGTCGAGACGCTGACCGGCAGCACCAATGCCGACACGATCACGCTGGGGGCGGCACAGACTGCCGGCACCATCGATCTCGGCAACGGCAGCGACCGCCTCGTTCTGAGCGGCACTGCCGGCAACACGATTACGGTCAGCAACGTCGAAACCCTCGTCGGCAGCGCCGGCGCAGATACGGTCAGCCTGGACGCCTCGGTCAATGGCGCCGCGATCGATCTGGGGGCCGGTTCCGACCGCCTGATCCTCGGCGGCACGGCCGCCAACACCCTCACCGTCACGAACGTCGAAACCATCGTCGGCAGCAGCAACGACGACACGGTCACGGTCAGCACGGCCGTCACTTCGGGCACCATCGATCTCGGCGACGGCAACGACCGCCTGGCGCTGGGCGCCTTCGCCAACACGCTGACCGTCGTCAACGTCGAAACGCTGGTCGCCAACACGCTCAACGACACGATCACGCTCGGCAGCCAAGTCACCTCGGGCACCGTCGATCTGCTTGCGGGCACCGACCGCCTGATCCTCGGCAACTTCGAAAACACGCTCACGGTCGCCAACGTCGAAACGCTGGTCGGCGGCACCACCGCCGACACGGTCACGCTCGGAACGGCGATGACGGCGGGCTCGCTCGATCTCGCAGCCGGCAACGACAGCCTCACGCTCGGCAACTTCGCCAACACGGTTTCGGTCACCAACGTCGAAACGCTGGTCGGCGGTACCACGGCCGACACGGTCACCCTCGCCGCGAATACGGCTTCGGGATCGATCGATCTCGGCGCGGGCAGCGACAGGCTGATTCTGTCCGGCGGCACAGCCGCCAACACGGTTACGGTTTCGAACGTCGAAACACTGGTCGGCAGCACGGCCGCCGACACGGTCACATTGGTCGGCAGCCAGACCGGCAACACGGTCGATCTGGGCGCGGGTTCCGACCGCCTGATCCTCGACACGGTCGCCAACACCGTGACGGTGCTGAACGTCGAAACGCTCGTCGCCAACTCGGACAACGACACGGTCACCTTCGGCACCGCCGTCACGAGCGGCACCGTCGATCTGCTCGACGGCAACGACGCGCTGATCCTGGGCGGCTTTGCCAACACGGCCACGGTTTCCAACGCCGAAACCATCACCGGCGGCACCGCCACCGACACGATCACGCTCGGCGCCCAGCTCACGGCCGGCACGGTCGATCTGCGCGCAGGCACCGACCGCCTGATCCTCGGCAATTTCGAAAACACGCTGACGGTCGCCAACGTCGAAACGCTGGTCGGCGGCACGACCGCCGACACCGTGACGATCGGTGCTGCGATGACGTCGGGCTCGATCGATCTCGGGGCCGGCAACGACGAAGTCACGCTCGGCAACTTCGCCAACACGGTTACGATCACCAATACCGAAACCATCGTCGGCGGCACGACGACCGACACGGTCACGCTGGGAGCAGCCCAGACCGCCGGCACCGTCGATCTGGGTGCGGGCAGCGACCGCCTGATCCTGGGCGGCACGTCGGGCAACACGCTGACGGTCACCAACGTCGAAACCATCGTCGGCAGCTCGAACGCCGACACGGTCACGCTCGACGCCTCCGCGAACGGCGCCACCGTGGAGCTCGCCGCGGGTGCGGACCGCCTGATCCTGGGCGGCACGGCCGCCAACACGCTGACGATCGTCAACGTCGAAACGGTGGTCGGCAGCTCGAACGACGACACGCTGACGCTGGGCGCCGCCTACACGGCCGGCACCATCGATCTGGGCGACGGCAACGACCGCCTCGTGCTCAACAACGGCGCCAACACGCTCACCGTGCTGAACGTCGAAACGCTGGTCGCGGGCACGCTCACCGACACGATCACGCTCGGCACGCAAATCACCTCGGGCACCGTCGATCTGCTCGCGGGCAACGACCGCCTCGTGCTCGGCAATTTCGAGAACACAACGACGGTCGCCAACGTCGAAACGCTGGTCGGCGGCACCACGGCCGACACGGTCACGATCGGCACGGCCATGACGGCAGGCTCGCTCGATCTCGCGGCCGGCAACGACAGCCTCACGCTCGGCAACTTCGCCAACACCACCACGGTCACCAACA
>JADCGL010000039.1 GCA_020248985.1 Telmatospirillum sp.
AGCCCGCCGGTGACGCGCCCTTCGGTTTCGGCAAAGACGGGCCTGATCCAAGCCCGACCGAAGGGCGTGGGTTGGACTGGCGCCGGTGTCACCGCGGTTCCTCGGCAAGCGGTTTTTCTGCGAATCGCATGGTTTACTGTAGGGGTCGCGCCCGCATCCGAGCAAGCGCGTGCACGGTCCTTGCTGGCGCGCTATGGTGGGAAGATGTCGAAGTTTTCTGTTTGTCGGGCCGTTCGACGGCCTCCCGTTACGCGATGATCGTTTTGCAAGGTCGGCGCGCCATCCTGGCGCTTGCGGCGACTCAAATCGTCGGCTGGGGTTCGACTTATTTTTTGCCGGCGATGCTTGGCGCGCAGATGGCGCGCGATCTCGGCATGTCGGTCAGTTTTGCGTTTGCCGGCGTCACCATCATGCTGGTCGTCGGCGCGTTTGTGGGACCCGTCTACGGGCGCTTTGCCGATCGGCGCGGGCCGCATGCGCTGTTGGTGGCCGGATCGTTTTTGATGGCGCTTGCCTTGCTGGGGCTCGGCCTCGCGACCGGACCCATCGGCTACGCGGCCTGTTGGTTGCTGTTGGGCCTCGCCATGCCGATGGCTTTGACGCCGATCCCGTTCGTAGCGGCCGCGTGGCTGACGCCGGGTTCGGCGCGCCGCGCCGTCGCTGCGATGACGCTGCTCGGCGGCGGCACAACCGTGGTCTATTTGCCGCTCATGGCTTGGCTCGAACCGCAGATCGGCTGGCGCGCGATTTGTTTTCTGTTTGCCGCAAGCCAGCTCCTGCTGTGCCTGCCGCTGCACGCGATGATCGCACCGCAGCCGCCTTCCGCAGACAGCGCGCCCAATGCGCCCGCGGCATCTGCTGGCATCGGCGCACCGGCGGCGCGTCGGGCCGCCTTTTGGGCGATGGCGCTGTCCTTCTCCTGCATCGGCTTTGTTACCTGGGGATTGCCGCTGCAGCTGGTCGCGATCGGCACGGCCTACGGCTTGCCGCTGTCTTTGGCCGTGGCGGTCGGCGCTGTTCTCGGGCCCTCGCAGATGGCGTCGCGGCTGCTCGATATCCTGTTCGGGCTGCGCTTCCCGATCCTCAAGATCGGTCTCTTCAGCCAAGCTTTGATCGCCGCCAGCTGCGCGCTGCCCTGGCTGCTGGGCGGATCGTTTGCCATGCTGACCGCAACGGTCGTCGGCTTCGGCCTGGGAGCAGGGGCCAATACGGTCGTGCGCATCATTGCCCCACTCGTCGTGTTCGGGCGCGAGGGCTATGCGAGCCTCATGGGCCGCATGAATCTGCCGCTCAATCTGGTGTTTGCGACGGCCCCCTTCGTGCTGGCGGCCATTCTCGAAGCGGGCGGCCCGGCAGCACCGTTGCTTTTGTGCGCCGGGCTGTCTTCGCTGTCGTTCGTCGGCTTGAGCATCGTCAAGCGCGTGGCTGACGGCCAGGCCGTTCAGTAGTGCACGATGCCTGTCAGGCGCCGCAGATCACGCGGCGATCTTCGGCATCGAGTTCGACGCGCGTGCCGTTGCGGATGAGTTCGGCGAAATCCTGGTTCGGCACCATGACCGTCAGCGTGTAGAGCTTGCCGGGCCCGGTATTCTCGACGACATGTTCGGCGCCGGGGCGCAGCAGCATCGCGTCGCCCTTTTTGACGGGCTGCACGTCGCCCCCGCACAGCGCGCGCCCGGTGCCTTCGAGCACGAAAAACATCTCGTGCGCGCGGCTGTGGGAATTGGGCGGCGTTTTGCCGCCGGGGGCGAAGATTTCGACGACGGCGACCAGATCCGCACCTTCGCCCGCCGGATCGAAGATCAGCGCGAAATAATTGCTGTCGCCGGGCGCAATGCGATAGGCCGCGCAGTCGGCCATGTTCTTGAAGACAAGCGGCGTCATCGCCCGAGACCTTTCAGCAAGGCCGTGCTCGGCGTCGTGAAGCCGAAACATTGGCGCACATTGTAGAGCGTTGCGTCCCAGCAGAAGCCGGGGCTGGTCGTCGCACTGCAATCTTCGAGCATCACGCAGTCGTAGCCGAGAAAATTGGCGTCCTGCAGCGTGCACAGCACGCATTGGTCGGCATTGACGCCGCCGAACAGCAATGTATCGATGCGAAGATTGCGCAGGATGGAATCGAGCGGCGTGTCCCAAAAGCCCGACATGCGGAATTTGTCGACGCGTATGTCGCTGTCTTGTGGGGCGAGTTCGTCCACGACCGCAGCGGCCCAACTATCTTTCTCGAGCACGTTGGCCTTGCGCTTGGGCAGCTTGTCGCCGAGGCCGATACCCTTGCCGGTCGGCTTGTAGACATGCTCGAGCGACGGGCTCAGATTGAGGCGATCGGGCCGATTGCCCCAATTCACCCAAACGACGGGCACATGCGCTCGGCGCAAGCGCGGCAGCAACTTCGCCAAGGGCGCGATCGGTTTGCGCGCGGGCGCCACATCGACCCCGATATGCGCCAGCCACCCGTCGGGGTGGCAGAAATCGTTCTGCATATCGATCACGACAATGGCCGTGCGCGCCAAATCGATCGTCAATTTCTGCGGCGTCGCGTCGAATGTCAGCGGCCGCGGCTTCACCTGTGGGCGAACGGTATCGACGGATCCGGCGTCGGCGCGCCAGAGATTTGCGGCGGTGGTGCCAAGTGGGTTGCGCGGTTTCATCGGTTTTTCCACTCCAACAGGGCGCGCGCGGCGATCGCCGCGTAGGCCAGAATGACGAACCGGTTCTCCTGCAAATACGCCGCCAATTCGTCGCGCGACAGGCTTAGCAATTCCTGTTCCTCGAGGTCGCCCGAGTGCGGTTCGGCGATTTTGCGGCAGCCCAAAGCCATGAACATATGGCATTTGGCGCCGCGCACATTGGCTCCGGTAAGGCCTGCCCCCAGCGACATCCAGCTTGCCGCCGCGTGGCCGGTTTCCTCGCGCAGCTCGCGCCGTGCCGCCGCTTCGGGCGTTTCGCCCGCATCGATGCCGCCGCCCGGAAAGCCCAATACGATTTCGCCAGGGCCTTGGCGGTAGCTGCGGATCATCAGCACGCGCCCGTCCTCGAGAACGGGGAACACCATCGAATAGTCCGGCAACAGGATGCGATGGTAGCTCGGCACGATTTTGCCGTTCGGCAGCTCGAGCCTCTCGTCGAGCACGCGCACCCACGGGTCGGCCTTGTAGACTTCGCGCGAGGTAAGCGTTTTCCAGGGGCGATGCCGGTCCATAGCGCTTCCTAGGCGACGAGTGCGACAGACCACGGGCTCATGACGTCGGCCATGCCGGTACGCGCGCCGGTCGATGGGTCGAGCATCACGGCGGACGGGCAGGCGTAGTTGGCCGGCGAAATCGTATGTTCGCTCGCGCGCAACTCGTAACGCTCGGCAAGGGCGCGGTGGACGTCAAACGCCAAACGCGGATCGTAATCGACATGCGCGTTGCCCGACACATCGATGCGCGGTGTATGGAAAGCTTCTTCGAGCGACATGCCGTGGTCGACCACAAACGACAGGATCTGCGCCACCGCCGGCAGGATGCGCCGTCCGCCAGATGCGCCGAGCGCGAACCAAGCGCGCCCGCCGCGCGAAACGATCGTCGGGCACATATTGGTGAGCGGCCGCTTGCCGGGCGCAAGCGAGTTGGCGCGACCGGGGCGCGGGTCGAACCACATGATGCCGTTGTTGAGCAGGATGCCAGTGCGCGGCAGCACAAGGCGGCTCCCGAACGACGAAAGCAGCGTCTGCGTCAGTGCCACTATGTTGCCGGCACGGTCGATGACGTTGAGATGCGTGGTGCTCGTGACAGGGCCCGTCCCTGCGGGCGTGCCTGCCAACCGCTCGGCATAGGCTTGGCGAAGGGCGTCCGCATAGGCCACGAAGCTCGCCGCATCGGTGCCGAACGGTCGGAAGATTTGCGGCGAAAGAAGCTCGAGCACGCGCGCCAGCGTCGGGCCCGCCGTGCCAGCAGGGCCTGCCGCAACCTCCGCACCGCGATAGGTGCAGAAAGTGGGTTCGACGATGCGCGCGCGGAAGCCCGCGAGATCGGCCCGCGTGATGACGCCGCCCAGGCTCTGCAGGTCGTCGGCAATGTCGGCCGCCAATACGCCGTCGTAGAAATCGCGCGGGCCCTTGAGCTGCAGGCGCCGCAGCGTGGACGCCAATTCGCCCATCGGCATGAACGGTACATTCGTGCCGGTTTCGCGGCTGGGCGGCAGACCATCGACGAGATAGACGTCCGCCGAGCTCTGATAACGCGATATCACCTCTGCGGCATTCGCGATTTTGAGCGTGGTCCAGAAATCGACCGGCAGGCCGCGCTCAGCCAATCGCACGGCAGGTTCGAGTGCTGTCTCCCACGGAATCGTGCCGAATTTTTCGAGGGCGAGCGCAAGTCCGTCGACCTGGCCCGGAATTGCGACGGACAGAGGCCCGTAGACATTGCGGTTGTCGAAGACTTCGGGCCAGCCGAACAGGTCGCCTGCTTTGCGTCCTGTCAGCGGAAAATGGCTCGGATCGAGCCCGGTAGGTGCCAACGGGCCGAAATCGACGATCTGGGTCTTGCCGGTTGCGGCGTCGCGGTACGAGAGATACCCGATGCCGCCAAGACCGCTGTTCCAAGGCTCGACGGCCGCCAGTGCGAAGGCGGCAGAAACGGCCGCATCGACGGCGTTGCCGCCATTCTGCAGCACTTCCGCACCCACTTCCATCGCTGCGCGCGCCTGGCCGGAGATCACGCCGCCGATGGCCGTTCCCGCCTGCGGTTTCTGGATACTGAAATTTTGCGTCGTATAGGGCCGGGCGGTCGCCATCGGGTACTCCATCGGCAGCGGAATGGGGGGCGGATCAGCTTATCCTTTTGCGCTACACGGGCAAGCCCGCGAGCACTGGAAAGAGACCGATCAACCCAACCGAAACGATCTGCACGGCAATCGCCGCCAGCAGCAACCCGAAAATCCGGTTGAGAATGTTGAGGCCTGTGCGGCCGAGCCGTTTGCCGATGGGATCCGCGAGGCGCAGCGTGGCCCAGACTGCAAGGCAGACGAGCGCGATGCAGCCGACTACGACGGCGAGATGCGCCAGTTCGGGGGTGCGCTTGGCTTCGATGATCGTCGAGGAGATCGAACCAGGACCGACGAGCAGTGGAATGCCGATGGGTACAACCCCGAGCACGGACTTGCCGCCAGCCTCGTCGGTCTCTTCCTGCGTCTGCTGAACGCCCGAAACTTTGGCGTTCAGCATCGACAGGCTCATGATGAACAGCACGATGCCGCCGCCGACGCGAAACGCGTCGAGGCTCGTCCCCATTACGCGGAGCAGCAAATCGCCGGTGACGGCAGAGACCACGAGCACGGCGAACACGGTCGTTGCCGCCATGTCGGCCGTGCGCGTGCGGAATTTTTGGTCCTGACCGGCGGTGAGCGCCAAGAAAACGGGGATCGCCGAAAAAGGCGACAGAATCGCGAGCAGCGTTACGACGAATCGCGAATAGACGGCGAATTCGGCCACGTGCCTTTAGCCTTGGTAAGGGTGCGTTTTGATCCAGTGGCGCGCGATGTCCATGCGCCGGCAAACCCAGACGCGATCGTATTTGGCGACGTGGTCCATGAAACGCTGCAGGGCGCGCATGCGGCCGGGCCGGCCGATCAGCCGCAGATGCAGGCCGATCGACATCATCTTGGGCGTCTCGTCGCCCTCGGCATAGAGCGTGTCGAACGCGTCGCGCGCATAGGCGAACCAGTCGTCGCCGGTATTGAAGCCTTGGGCGGTGCCGAACTTCATGTCGTTGACGTCGAGCGTGTAGGGCACCACGAGATGGCCCTTGCCCGCGACCTTCGTCCAATAGGGAAGGTCGTCGTTGTAGGAGTCGCCGTCGTAGAGCATGCCGTGCTCGACCGCGAGGCGCCGCGTGTTGGACGACAGGCGGCCCGTGTACCAGCCGACAGGTGCCACACCGGTTGTTTTCTTGATCGCATCGATCGCGAGTTTGAAATGTTTGCGTTCCTCGGCGATCGGCATGTTCTGGTAGTCGATCCACCGCCAGCCGTGGCTCGCGACTTCATGGCCGCCCTCGACCATGGCGCGTGCCGCCTCCGGATGGCGGAGCAGCGCCGTGCCGACGGCCCACGAGGTAAAGGGAAGCTGGCGACGCTCGAATTCGCGCATGATGCGCCAGAAGCCGGCGCGGCTGCCGTACTCGTAGACGCTCTCGACGGATTCGTCGCGCTTGCGCGGGCGCGGTGTAAGGCCCACGACCTCGTGCAGAAAAACTTCCGATTCCTTGTCGCCGTGCAGGATCGAACGCTCGCCGCCTTCTTCGTAGTTGACGACGAACGACACGGCAATGCGCGCCTTGTTGGGCCAAGCCGCATGCGGCGGATTGCGCCCGTAGCCCACGAGATCGCGGTCGTAGGCAGGGGATTTAGACTTGGCTTTTGGCATCGTCGTCCGGCTCCGCAGCGTGGGGAATGGTCAGAAGTTTGACGAAATTGAGCAGCATCGCGTCTTGGCCGCGCGCGGCAAGGAAGGAGATGCCCACCGGCGCATCGTCGGCGAATCCGGCCGGCAGCGAAATCTGCGGCAAGCCGGCGAGCCCGGCGATGCAGGTCAGCATCAAGGTGCGCTGGCGCACGCGGTCGAACGTCGCCTCATCCGCGTCGCGCAGCGGGGCGGGTGTTGCTGCCGTGGGCATACACAGGATGGTGCCCGGAATCAGCAGCGCATCCATGTGAGCGCAGATCGCAGCACGCTGTTTCTGGTGTGCTGCGACGGTTGCGGCATCGATCGACTTCGCGAACTTGAAGCGCGCAGCGACGTCGGGGGCAAGGCGCGGCTCCACCTGTTCGATCCATTCGCCGTGGCACGCCCAGGCTTCCGCACCCGACAGCATGCGGAACGTATCCGACCACGCGGACAGTTCCGGCCCCGCAACGTCGATGTCGGCCGTATCTTCGAAGAACGATTTGGCCCGCCCGACCCAGGGCAGCAGTGCGACATGCACGGCCGGGTCGATCAGGCGCATGAGGTCGCTCGCGACGAGTAGGCGCATGGGCTCGGGCGGCGGCGTTTTCGCGTCGAGCAACGCGCGGCCGACGCGCTCGAGCAAGTCGGCGTCGCGCGCGAACCAGCCCACCGTATCGAAGCTAGGGGCAAGCGGCACCACACCTTCGATAGGCACCGCGCCGTGCGTGGGGCGCACGCCGAACAAGCCGCAATAGCTTGCCGGCACGCGGATCGAGCCGCCGGTGTCCGTACCCAGCGCGAAGTCGCAAGCACGACCAGCGACTGCCGAGGCCGACCCTGACGACGAGCCGCCGGGAACGCGCTCGGGGGCTGCCGGATTGAGCGGCGTGCCGTAATGCGCATTGCGCCCGGTGAGGCCGTAGGCGATTTCGTCCATCGTCGTCTTGCCGAGCAACGTGGCGCCGGCATCGATCAGCAGTTGGAGGGCGGGGGCACTGCGCGTGGCTTTGTTGTGGGTCTGCAGCCAGGTCGGATTGCCGGCCCCCGTGCGCTTGCCGGCCACGTCGAAATTGTCCTTGGCCGAAAACACGGTGCCGCGCAGCGGTCCGTCTTCGATGCCGACGATATGCACGCGCTCGTGGCGGGTGTAGGCGTCGAGATTCATTGCTGGGCCACGCGTTGCGCATCGCGATGCTGGACATAGGCGCGCCAGCTGCGATGTGATGTGATGTCGGCGGCGTCGGCCAAGGCACCGGGCTCGCATACGAATCCTTTGCACCATGTGCCGTCGTCGAGCTCGAGCGAGCCGATTGCCATCGGCGGCGGCACTTCGGTCACAAAGCTGCCGAACGCCGCCATCGACAGTTCCCAGATTTCGACGGCGATGGCTTCGCCTGCACCGTCGACGCGCACCAAGCCCGGTTTGGGCGGCGTCGTATTGGCAAGGGCATAGAGCCGGTAGCGCTTTGACGTAGCGGCACTGCGAACGAGCTTGGCGCCGCGTTGCGTGAGTTGGCTGTTGAGCGGCATGCCGGTGAGATGTGCACCGACGACGGCAAGCCGTACGCTTTCAGCGACTTGTTCGGCGGGCGCTGCGGCTTTTTGCGCAGGCTGCGGCATGCCCGTGGCGCCGAGCTGCAGGCCCGTATCGCGATGAAAGGCCGCCCCGATCGCCGCAAGCTTGCCGTCGGCGAAAGCTGGGCCGATCAGTGTGATGCCGCAGGGTAAGCCGTCGGCGCGCATGGCGGCTGGCACTGCAAGGGCCGACATGTCGAGCAGATTGACGAAATTCGTGTAGTAACCTAGCTCGGTATTGTGGCGCATCGGTTCGGCCGCCAGCTGCTCGAGCGTGAAGATCGTGCCGCTTGTCGGCACGGCGATCACGTCGAACTGTCGCCACAGGCTTGCTGCACGGCGCTTCAGCGCTTCGAGGCGGTAGAGCGCTTTGAACGTCGCGACCGCATCGAAGCGCATCGCGTTGGCAATCACGGCGCGCGTGGTCGGATGCAGCGCCTCGGGCTTGTCGCGCATATATGCTTCGATAGCAGCATAGCGCTCGGCAACCCACGGGCCGTCGTAAAGAAGGGCAGCCGTCTCTTTGAGCGCCGAAAAGTCGAACGGAACTTCAATGCCGCCAAGTTTCTTGAGCCGCACGCAGGCATCGGCAAAAGCAGCCTTTGCCTGGCCGTCGCCGAAAAATTCGAGGGCCGCATTCTGCGGCACGCCGAAACGGAATGCGGCAGGTGCTTCCTGCGGCGCCAGAATCGAAGGGGCTGCCGCCTCGCGCGAATAAGGATCTTCCGCGTCGAAGGCGGCGGCGACTTGGCCCGCGATGCGTGCGTCTTCGACGGTGAGAGCAAAAATTGAAATCACGTCGAGTGTGCGGCACGCCGGAACAAGGCCGCGCGTGGAAAACAGCCCCTTGGTCGGCTTCAATCCCACGAGATTGTTGAACCCGGCCGGAACGCGGCCAGAGCCTGCCGTGTCGGTGCCGAGTGCAAACGATACGAGGCCTGCTGCCACTGCGACGGCCGAGCCCGACGACGAGCCGCCTGGAATGAAGCGCTTGTCGAACGGATTCTCTGGCACGCCATAGGGCGAGCGCACGCCGACAAGGCCCGTCGCGAACTGGTCGAGATTGGTCTTGCCTATGGCGATCGCACCGGCGGCGATAAGTCTGGCGACAACAATTGCAGATTCCGCGGCCGTGTAGCTGAAGTCCGGGCAGGCCGCCGTCGTCGGAGCACCTGCAAGATCGATATTGTCTTTGATCGCAAACGGGATCCCCCACAGCGGTGCGTTGCGTGGGATTGTCGCCAGACTGGCGGCCGCGGCCAGAGCCTGTTCGCGCGGAACAAGATGGATCCACGTTTTGTCGCCGACGCGCGCGCCGATGCGGTCGTAGATTTCGCCGATTATTTCTTGCGGCGTGCGACCGGCCGCGTAGGCGGCGCGCAGGCTGGCAAAGTCGAGACTGAGAGTCATGAAAACCTGTGTCGGACGAAGCGCCCGCGACTCGAAGCCAAACCGGCCCAGGCCCGGACATTGCAAAGATAACAAAACATAACAAACGTAGCCAATGCAGGGTCAAATTTCTTCGCCCGCCAGGTCCCGAAGATTGACAGGACAGGGGCTGGCGAGGCTCTAATCCTCGTAGATGCGGCAATCCGGAGCGGTACGATGGCAAGGTGGTTTTTGGCGGCAGTTGCGATGCTTTTTGGCTTGGCGAGCGGCCAGGCAGAGGCACAAGCCGTGCTCAACATCTATAATTGGAACGACTACGTGTCGCCGCAGGCGATCGAGCGGTTCCAGCGCGAGTCCGGCATTCGCGTGCGCTACGACACCTACGATTCGAACGAGACGCTCGATGCCAAACTGCGCGCGGGCCGCTCGGGCTACGATCTCGTTGTTCCGACCGCATCGCCGTTTCTGGCGCAGCAGCTGCCTGCGCGGCTCTACCGCGAATTCGATCGCGCGAAGCTGTCGAACTACGCCAATCTCGATCTACAGGTGATGCGCGAACTCGAGCGCGCCGATCCCGGCAATCGCCACGCGATCCCGCATATGTCGAGCATGACGGGTATCGGCTACAACGCCGAGCGCGTTGCGCGCGTCATGGCCGATGCGCCGGTCTATTCGCTGCGCATGATCTTCGATCCGGACGTCGCGCGCCGCTTTCAGTCCTGCGGCATCGTGGTGCTGGATTCGCCGACGGACGTTTTCCCCGCAGCGCTTGCATATCTCGGCCTGCCGCCGGACTCCAAGGAGCCCGAACATCTGACGCGGGCGACCGAAGCGCTGATGCGCATTCGCCCGTTCGTGCGTAAATGGCACGGATCGGAATACATCAACGACCTCGCCAACGGCGACGCGTGCGTGGCGTTCGGCTACTCGGGCGACATCAAGCAGGCGGCCGCTCGTGCGGCCGAAAGCAAGCGCGCCAATGTACGGATCGAGTTTGCCGTGCCGCAGGAGGGAGCATTGCTCTCGCACGACGTTTGGGCGATCCCAGCCGATGCACGCAATGTCGATGCCGCCCACCGCTTCGTCGATTTCATGCTGCGTCCCGAGATTGCCGCTCTCAACAGCGATGCGGTTGGCTATCCGACCGCCGTGCCGGCGGCCCGCGCGTTGGTGCGGCCCGAACTGCGCGACGATCCGACCGTGTTCGTGCCGCCCGAGATTCGCGCCAAGCTCTATACGATCACGCCGGCAGCCCGCGACTACGAGCGGCTGCGCACGCGCGCCTGGACGCGCGTGACGACGGGACGATAGGGCGGCCTTCATGATCCGACTGGAAGGCATCGCAAAACACTACGGAACGGTTGCGGCGGTCGCCGGCGTCGATCTTGAAATCGCAGCCGGTGAGATTTTCTGTCTGCTTGGCCCCTCGGGCTGCGGCAAAACGAGTCTGCTGCGCTGCATTGGCGGCTTCGAGCGGCCGGATGTCGGCCGCATTTGGCTCGACGGCATCGATGTGACGGCAATGCCCGCCTGGGATCGTCCCGTCAACACGGTGTTCCAGAACTATGCGTTGTTCCCGCATCTCGACGTCGCGGCCAACGTTGGGTTCGGGCTTGAAACATTGCCGATGGACAAGCGCGCGCGCGCCAAGCGCATCGACGAGATGCTCGATCTTGTGCGCCTCGGCGGGTTTGCCGCTCGAAAGCCTGCCGAGCTTTCGGGTGGGCAGCGCCAGCGTGTGGCGATCGCGCGCGCCCTTGCGCGCCTCCCCAAGGTGCTGCTGCTGGACGAGCCCCTGTCGGCGCTCGACGCCAAGCTGCGCGAAGAAACGCGTCTCGAACTCGTCGAGCTTCAGGCGCGATTGGGCATTGCTTTCGTCTTCGTCACGCACGACCAGGACGAGGCAATGGCGATCTCCGACCGCATCGGCGTGATGGAATCGGGCCGCATCATGCAGATCGCCGCACCGAGCGAGCTTTACGAGCGCCCAGCGACGCGCTTCGTGGCCGAATTCGTTGGCCGCATAAACCTTTTTGCCGGACCCGGTGGGCGCGGCTTCACGGCCGTGCGGCCTGAGCGCATGGTGCTCGGCCACGGCCCGCATTTGGGGCGCGTGCGCGAATGCGCCTATCTCGGTGAACGGCGCTTGGTGTTTCTCGACAGCGCGCTCGGCCGCGTGATCGTGAGCCAGCCCGGACAAGCGCCGGTGCCGGACAATGGCGTTGAGATCGCGTTCGGCTGGCCGCCCGAAGTCGAGCGCTACCTGCCGCAATGAACCGCGCCGTTTTCATTCTTCCGGCTTTTGCATGGCTGTTGGCGGCGATCGCACTGCCGTTTGCGCTCATCGTGGCCATCAGTTTCGGCGAGGCTACGCAAGGGGCTCCGCCTTTTGACTGGAGCTTTTCGCTCGCCAATTATCGCCTGCTTCTTTCGGACGACCTCTATTGGGGGGCGCTTGCCAATGCCGCGCGCATTGCGGGCACCTCGACTTTGATTTGTCTGCTGGTAGGCTACCCAATGGCGTTGGCAATCGTGCGTGCGCGTCCGCAGCGCCGCGCCTTGCTGCTGTTTCTGGTCATGCTGCCCTTTTGGACGTCGTTTCTGATCCGAGTCTATGCGTGGATGGGATTGTTGCGCCCGACCGGCTTTGTGAACGCGGCTTTGGCGGAATTCGGGTTGATCGATGCGCCGCTGCAGCTGATCGCCAACGAGTTCGCGGTCCATCTCGGCATCGTCTATGCCTACCTGCCGTTCATGGTTTTGCCGCTCTACGCGACGCTTGAGAAGCTCGATGCCAGTCTGCTTGAGGCTGCACATGATCTCGGGGTCGGGCCGCTGCGCGCTTTCTGGCGCGTAACGTTTCCGCTGTCGCTGCCTGGTGTGGCGGCAGGAGCATTGCTTGTGTTTATTCCGGCAAGCGGCGAGTTCGTGATCCCCGATCTGCTCGGCGGGCCGAACTCGCCGATGATCGGCCGCGTCTTGTGGTTCGAGTTTTTCCAGAACCGTGACTGGCCGATGGCGTGCGCGCTTGCGACAGCGCTGGCGGCCCTACTGGCAGTACCTTTGCTGCTGTTCGACCGGCTGCGCTCGGCGACCAGATGATGCGCCGACCGACCCTTTCGACCCTACCGACCGTGCTCGCCGCCGGGTTTGCGTTTCTGTATCTGCCGATCGTGATCATGGCGGCGTTCAGCTTCAACGAGAGCCGCTTGGTCACGGTTTGGGCCGGATTTTCGACGCGGTGGTACGGCGAGCTGTTCGGCAATGTCCGCATGCTCGAATCGGCAGGGCTTAGTTTTGCCGTGGCGATGCTTGCCGCGAGCCTTTCGACGACGATCGGTACTTTGGCGGGCTATGTCCTCGGCCGTTTCGGGCGTTTTCCTGGGCGGGCGGTCTTTGCGTTGCTGCTTCTGGCACCGATGGTCCTGCCGGAAGTCATACTGGGTTTGGCGATGCTGATGGCGTTTTCCACGCTCGACAGCCTCGTGGGATGGCCTGCCGAGCGCGGGTTTCTTGCCATCGCATTCGCCCATGCCTGTTACGGCACGGCCTTCGTGGCCGTGATCGTCGAAGCGCGTTTGCGCGGCATCGATCCGGCGCTCGAGGAGGCGGCGCGCGATTTGGGTGCAAAACCGTGGCGGGCTTTTGTCCGCGTGACATTGCCGCTTCTGGCACCTGCCGTCGCGGCGGGCTGGCTGCTCGCTTTCACGCTGTCGCTCGACGATCTGGTCGTTGCGAGTTTCGTTTCGGGGCCAGGTGCGACGACGTTGCCGATGCTCGTTTATGCGAGCGTGCGTCTCGGTCTTTCGCCGCAGATCAACGCACTGGCGACCGTTATGGTCGTGTGCATCGCATGTTTGGCGTGGGTCGCAAGCCGCATCGGCGCGGCGCGGTCAAAAGCGTAATGGAATCTCGGGACGACTTATCCACAGGCAGGTGCCTTCGATGTTTTGGAAATCATTGTGAATCATGCGTTTGCGAGCTGCTCTTGAAGTGATCAAATCGCCTTAATTTCGCGCCCATTTTTTGATCAAGATTCGCCACAGCTTGCTTGAACCGGCCTTGCTGAATCGGCATCATCGCCGCTTCGTTTTAAGGATGCGGATCGATTGCATGCGGCTTGACGGTTCTAATCGCGGTTTATCGGCACGGATGCGCGCGCACATGGCGCGTCTTTTCCGGCCGCGCGAAGTGCTGCTGCGCTCCGACGGCGAAGTACGCCTCATCCGAATTTCGAGCTTGGTTCAAAAATCCGCCGCGGTCGCGATACTCGTAGCGGTAGTTGGCGGGGGTGCTGCAACGAGCGCTTATCGAGCTGCTCTCATCGAGATCGAAACGCGCAGCCTCGATGTCTCGCGTCTGCAGGAAGACCACCGCGCGCGCATGGAAGAGCTTGGGCAAGCTTTGGTGCGCGCGACCGAGCGCGGGCGCGCGGAAGCTGCCGAAACGGTTGCGAGCCTGATCGAGCAGCGCAACATGCTGAGCGCGCGCATGGTCGAGATCGAGCGCGGCCTTGCGACGGCCGAGAGCGAGCGCGAGCGTGCCCTTGCCACGCACACTGGATTGATGGAACGGCTGCAGCAGGTCGAGGCGCGCCTAGGGGCACGCGTGCCGGATGCCGCCAGTGCCGCCGAACGCGCCGCTGCGATCGAGCGATTGCGCATCGAAGCGATGGCCGAGCGCGGCCGCTTGGCGGTCGAAGCGCGGCGTTTGGCGATGGAGCATCGCACTGTTGTCGGCAGCCTCAACGGCGTGCGGGCGGCAAACCAAGATGCCGCCAAGGCGCAGGATGCGGCTCTCAGCGAAATCGCCGGATCGACCAAGGCGCAGATCGACGAAATCATGCGCATCCTGCGCGGTACGGGCCTGCAGCCGGATCGTGTGGTTGCCGCGCGCGTCGCAAATGCGGGCGGCCCCTTCGTGAACGCGGTTGGCGACGAATCGTTGCCCAATGCCAGCCTCAAGCTCGCCTCGCTTGGCTCGGACCTCGAGCGCCTGCGCGATCTGCGCACGGCGTTGCGCGGCCTACCGGTCCATGCGCCGCTCGACGATTTCGCGGTCATGAGCCCCTTCGGCATGCGCCGCGACCCCTTCAACGGGCAGCTCGCCATGCATAGCGGCATCGATCTGCAAGCCCCGCCGCGCACGCCGGTTCTGGCCACGGCACCGGGGCGCGTGGTTACCGCGGGCTGGAACGGCGAATACGGCAATATGGTCGAAATCCAGCATGAATTCGGCCTTTCGACGCGCTATGGTCATCTGACGCGGATCGACGTGCGGGTCGGCCAGCGCGTCGAGCGGCGGCAGACGGTCGGTCTGCTCGGCTCGACCGGCCGCAGCACCGGGCCGCATGTGCACTACGAAGTTCTCGTCGATGGCCGCGCCGTCGATCCCGTCCGCTTTTTGGAGGCAGCCCGCCATGTTCGGAAAATCGAATAGCAAACCGGTCGCCGAAACGCGGCCCGTCAAGGCGACCAGTTCGAACGTGCCCTCGATCATCGCGCAGGGTTTTTCGGTCAAAGGCAACATTGCCTGCGACGGCGACATTCAGCTCGATGGCACCGTCGAAGGCGCGCTGCACACCTATTCGCTGACGATCGGCGTGAGCGGGGAAGTGCGCGGCGAGGTCACGGCCAAGCGCGTGCGGGTTCTGGGCAAGGTCGTGGGGCCGATCCGCGCCAGTGCGGTCGAACTCGGGCGCACGGCACGCGTCACCGGCGACATTCGCTACGAAACTTTGACCGTCGAACCCGAAGCGCAAGTCGATGGCCATTTGCAGCGCGTCGACGACGCGGCGGCGGCCGAAGCGTCGGTACCGGCCGCGCTGGCGCTCGTGCACGACGTCGCCAAGGTCAGCGAAAGCGCCAAGAAATAGCCGGTCGGTCAGACCAGCGCTTGCGTGTCGCCGTCGACCGCGAGCGCTTGGCCCGAAATATTGCGCCCGCCCGAACCCGCCAGAAACAGCGCCATGCGCGCAATGTCCTGCGGATCGACCATGCGGCCGAGCGAAGCTTGCTGCGTGTAGATCCGCTCGAGCTCTTCGACCGCAACGCCGGTCGAAGCGGCTTTGGCTTGGATCACGCGGCGGATGCGCGGCCCATCCACCGCACCGGGCAGAATGGCGTTCACGCGGATATTGTCGGGCCCCAATTCGATCGCGAGACTTTTCGTGAAGCCGATCACGGCCCATTTGCTGGCGGCATAGGGCGTGCGGTGGGGAAAGCCGAAGCGGCCCGCAGCCGACGACATGTTGATGATGCTGCCGCCGCCGGCCGCGCGCAGCAGCGGTACGGCGCGCCGCACGCACAAAAATTGGCCGTCGATGTTGATTTCCATTGTATGCCGCCAATCGTCGGGCGACAGGGATTCGACCGGACCGGTGGGCCCTGCGATGCCGGCATTGTTGACCAGCACGTCGAGCCCGCCGAGCGTGTCGATCACGTCGTCGAACAGATCGTCGACGTCGTCCTCGTCGGAAACGTCGCATTCGAACGCCTCGTGGCCGGGCAGTTCGGCGCGGAAACGGGCGAGGGCCGCTTCGTCGATGTCGCAGACGGCCACACGTGCGCCGACGCCCGCGAATGCGCCCGCGATTTCGCGGCCGATGCCGGCGGCACCGGCAGTCACGAGCACGCGCAGATCGCGACACGATTGTTCGGTCATCGGCAACCCCCTAAGCTTATGGAATGGACGAAGGACATAGCATGATCGGGCTGGGGCGTCCCAAGGTTTCGGGGCGTTGTCTTGCTTCGTTCCTGTGTGGGGCCGACGGCACGACGCGTCTGAGCGATCTCGAACAGCGCGATCCGCTCAAATTGCTGTTTCCGGCACCGCTCGAAGAACCGCAGCCCGTCGTCGTGTTGGTCAATACCGGCGGCGGCGTGGTCGGCGGCGACGAATTGCAAACCACCATCGATGTCGGGCCAGAGGCGGCAGCATTGGTCGTGGGCCAAGCGGCCGAGAAGATCTATCGCAGCTGGGGACCTGCGGCCAATGTCGCGAACCGACTGACGGTCGGTGCGGGCGGTCGGCTCGAATGGTTTCCGCAGGAGACGATCCTTTTCGACCAAGCGCGTCTCAAGCGCCGCTTGACGGTCGATCTCGTAGCATCGGCGCAGTTTTTAGGCGGCGAGATCGTCGTTTTCGGCCGCCGCGCGCGCGGCGAAACGATCACGGGTGGGGCACTTTTCGACCGCTGGCAGCTGCGCCGCGACGGGCGCTTGCTGTGGGCCGACGCGCTGATCGTCGACTCGATCGACGATGCATTGCTCGACCGGCCGGCGTTGTTCGGCGGCGCGCGCGCCGTGGCCACGCTCGTTTGCCTGTGCGCGGACCCCGCCGCCGCACTGGCGACAGCCCGCGAGCAGCCCGGCGTCTCGTGCGGCCTCGTCGGCGAATTGCTGGTCGTGCGCCTGCTCGATGCCGATACCGCGGCTTTGCGCGCGCGCTATGTGGCGCTGTGGGGGGCGCTGCGCGCGCGTTTGTTCGGCTTGCCGCAACGGCTGTCTCGCCTTTGGCACGTGTGATGCTAGAATTTCGGCCGGAACGTGAAGGGGGAATGCGATGAATCTCAGTCCGCGCGAAAAGGACAAGCTGCTTGTCGCCATGGCGGCCCAGGTGGCGCGCCGCCGCCTGGAGCGCGGCGTGAAGCTCAACCACCCCGAGGCGGTGGCGCTGATCGCCGACTTCGTCGTCGAGGGGGCCCGCGACGGGCGCAGCGTGGCCGACCTCATGCGCGACGGCGGCAAGGTCGTCACGCGCGACCAGGTGATGGAGGGGATCGCCGAGATGATCCACGAGATTCAGGTCGAGGCGACTTTCCCCGACGGCACCAAGCTCGTCACCGTCCACAACCCGATCCGCTGAGGGAGGCCCCATGAAACCCGGTGAGATTTTGGTGGCATCCGGCGAGATCGAACTCAATGCAGGGCGCCCGTCGGTCGCGATGAAAGTCGCAAATTCGGGCGACCGCCCCATTCAAGTCGGCTCGCACTACCATTTCTTCGAAACCAATCCCGCCCTGCAGTTCGACCGCGACGCCGCCTACGGCATGCGCCTCGACATTCCGGCCGGTACGGCCGTGCGCTTCGAGCCCGGGCAGACGCGCGACGTGGCCCTTGTGGCCTATGCGGGTGCGCGCATCGTGCACGGGTTCCGCGGTGCCGTGAACGGACCGCTCGTGCGCGGCAAATCCAAGAAGCGGGGGAAATAGCATGTCGTTCCGGATTTCGCGCGCGGCCTATGCCGGCATGTACGGCCCCACGACGGGCGATCGCATTCGCCTTGCCGACACCGATCTCGTGATCGAGGTCGAAAAGGATCTCACGACCTACGGCGAAGAAGTGAAGTTTGGCGGCGGCAAGGTCATTCGCGACGGCATGGGGCAAAGCCAGCGCAGCCGCCGCGAGGGGGCGGTCGATACCGTCATCACCAATGCCGTGGTGCTCGATTGGTGGGGCATCGTCAAATGCGACATCGGCCTCAAGGACGGAAAAATCGCAGCACTCGGCAAGGCCGGCAATCCGGATATCCAGCCGGGTGTGGATATCGTGATCGGCCCCGGCACGGAAGTGATCGCGGGCGAGGGGCGCATCGTCACGGCCGGCGGCATCGACTCGCACATCCATTTCATCTGCCCGCAGCAGGTCGAAGACGCGCTCTATTCGGGCATCACGACGATGCTCGGCGGCGGTACCGGCCCTGCGGCCGGTACGTCCGCCACGACCTGCACGCCGGGTCCGTGGCACATGCACCGCATGCTCGAGGCGGCCGAAGGCCTGCCGATCAATCTCGGCTTTTTCGGCAAGGGCAATGCCTCGGCGCAAGCGCCGATGGTCGAAATGGTGCGTGCGGGTGCGTGCGGCATGAAGCTGCACGAGGATTGGGGCACGACCCCCAACGCCATCGACGCGTGCTTGAAGCTCGCCGAGAAATATGACATCCAAGTCGCTATCCACACGGACACGCTCAACGAAAGCGGCTTCGTCGAAGACACGATCGCCGCCTTCAAGGGCCGCACGATCCACGCCTTCCATACCGAAGGTGCAGGCGGGGGCCATGCGCCCGACATCATCAAGGTCGTGGGGCTGCCCAACGTGCTGCCGTCCTCGACCAATCCCACGCGGCCCTTCACGGTCAACACGATCGACGAGCATCTCGACATGCTGATGGTGTGCCACCATCTCGATCCGCGCATCCCTGAGGACGTGGCGTTCGCCGAAAGCCGCATCCGCCGCGAGACGATCGCCGCCGAAGACATTTTGCACGATCTCGGTGCGATCTCGATGATGAGCTCGGACAGCCAAGCGATGGGACGCATCGGCGAGGTGATCACGCGCACTTGGCAGACCGCGCACAAGATGAAGCAGCAGCGTGGCCGCCTCGAAAGCGAGACGGGCGACAACGACAACCAGCGCGCCAAGCGCTATCTCGCCAAATACACGATCAATCCGGCGATCGCGCAGGGCATCTCGCGTTATGTGGGCTCGATCGAGAAGGGCAAATACGCCGATCTCGTGATCTGGCAGCCTGCGTTTTTCGGCGCCAAGCCCGAAATGATCCTCAAATGCGGTTCGATCGCGGCGGCTCCGATGGGCGATCCCAACGCCTCGATCCCCACGCCGCAGCCCGTGCATTATCGGCCGATGTTCGCCTCGTTCGGCAAGGCGCTGGCGTCGTCGAACCTGACCTTCGTGTCGAAGCTCGCCCACGAGGACGATATCGGCCGCAAGCTCGGTCTCGGCCGCCATGTTCTGCCGGTTTCCAACACGCGCAAGATCGGCAAGAAGAACATGCGCCACAACGACGCTACGCCCGAGGTGGAAGTCGATCCCGAAACCTACGAGGTGCGCGCCGACGGCAAGCGCATCACCTGCGAGCCCGCCACGTCGCTGCCGTTGGCGCAGCGCTACTTCTTGTTCTGATGCGCGCGTTGGCGGTCGAACCGGCGGGGCGTTGGGACATGGCGCTGAAGGCAGGCCACGTGACGCTTGCGTCGGACGCGCGCCATCGTCGCCGTCTGGCGATGCGCGCCGACGAGGGCTTCGAATTCCTGCTCGATCTCGTGCACGCAACGCATCTCAAACAAGGCGACGGGCTGGCCCTCGACGACGGGCGCTATGTGGAAGTGCGCGCGGCATCCGAACCGGTCATCGACATTTCGTGTGCGGATGCGAGCCATCTCGCACGGCTTGCCTGGCACGTCGGCAATCGGCATTTGGCGGTGCAGGTGCTACCCGGCGGCACGTTGCGGCTTGCTGCCGACCATGTGATTGCCGATATGGCGACCGGGCTTGGGGCAACGGTGCGCCAGCACGCAGCCCCGTTCGATCCCGAGCCCGGCGCTTACGCGAGCCACGCCCATGGCAGCTGACGGGTTGCTGAAGCTTCTGGCGTGGCTGTCGCCGTCCTTCCCAGTCGGCGCGTTCGCCTACAGCCACGCGCTCGAAGCGGCGATCGACGAAGGGTTCGTCGCCGATCGTGCATCGCTTCAAGCTTGGATCGAGGACCTGCTCGACCACGGCAGCCCGCGCGCCGACAGCGTGTTTTTCATGTGCACGCATCGCGCCGTAGCGGCTGGCGAGGATGCCGCGTTTCAAGAAGTCGCTGAATGGGCCGCTGCGATGCGCGGAACCGGCGAATTGGCGCTTGAGTCGATCCAGCAGGGCGAAAGCTTCCTGCGCGCGATCGGCGATGCGTGGCCGGTCGAGATCGCGATCTGGCGCGAACGGCTCGCCGCGGCCGAGATCCGCCCCGCTTATCCGGTCGCCGTCGCCTGCGCCGCTGCCGTCGCTAGGATCGACGCAACCCCGGCGTTGGCGGCTTATTTGCACGCGTTTGCTGCCAATCTCGTGTCGGCGGCGGTTCGCGCGATCCCGCTTGGTCAGACCGACGGCCAACGCGTTCTTGCCGCCGTCGAATCCGCCGTCGCAAAAGCTGTTGCGGCCGCACAAACGCGCACGCTTGAGGACGCAGGGACGGCAGCCCCCGCCCTCGACGCGCTCTCATTTCGCCATGAAACCCAATATTCGAGGTTGTTCAGATCATGACAGGACCCCTTCGCGTCGGTATCGGCGGGCCGGTTGGCTCGGGCAAAACGGCGTTGGTCGATGCGCTATGCAAACATTTGCGCGACGTGCTCGAAGTCGCTGCGATCACCAACGACATCTACACCAAGGAAGACGCGCAGTTCCTGACGCGCTCGGGCGCTCTCGACCCGTCGCGCATCATGGGCGTTGAAACGGGCGGCTGCCCGCACACCGCCATTCGCGAAGACGCGTCGATGAACCTCGCGGCCTGCGCCGAAATGACCGCGAAATTCCCCGGGCTCGAATTGCTGTTCGTCGAAAGCGGGGGCGACAATCTCGCTGCGACGTTTTCGCCCGAGCTTGCCGACATCACGCTCTACGTCATCGACGTGTCGGCCGGCGACAAAATCCCGCGCAAAGGTGGGCCCGGCATCACGCGCTCGGATCTGCTGATCATCAACAAGATCGATCTTGCCCCTTACGTGGGCGCGTCGCTCGAGGTGATGGACCGCGACGCGCGCAAAATGCGCGGCGACCGGCCCTTCATCTTCGCGCAGATCAAGGCCGGCAAAGCGGTCGCGGAAATCGCGGATTTCATCTGCCAGAAAGGCGGGCTCAAGCCGCGCCCGCGGGCGGCGGCGCAATAACCGTCGGGCCGTTTTCGACCGCGACGATGCCGCAATCGCCTGGCGTGCCGTCTTCCCACATCAACAGGGAAAACACGCCGGCACGCTCGAGGGCGATCAGCGGAAAATGCCACGTGCCCGCCTTGTAGTTGATGCCTTGGCCCGGCCCGCCGACAAAGGCGCGCAGATTTGCGATGTCGGGGGCACCGTCCGGCAGGGTTGGTGCGACGATCGTCAAAAACCGCGCGACATCGAGGGCGACAGACGCCTGCGAGGAAAATTCGTGGCGTTCCATCATGTCGATCCGGTAGGGGCCCGTCGACGCTGCGACCTGCACGACGGCAAGGTTGGGTTTGGCGCCGTCGCCGCGCGCATTTTGGAGCGTGGCAGTATGGTCGAACCGAAGCTGGGCGCCGAAATCGGACGGCCGACCGCCGCCTTTCGGCAGGGCAACCAATTGGCCGAACGGCGCGAAGGCCGCGGCCGTCAACGGTTGGGCAACGATAGGGCCTGGCTCTTGCATCTCTGGGTCTTGCATCCTGGACGTCACCAATGCATGGATGGGGCCAACAGCTCAACTTCCCCCCTGTGGAGCGACGATGCGCGCGTCTGATAAAATCAACGAAACCCGCCTGTGGCAGCGCCATGTCGATATGGCCCAGCTCGGCGGCTTGCCCAAAGGCGGGGTCAATCGCCAAGCTCTGTCGGCCGAAGATGCGGCGGCACGCCGTCTTTTGGGGCAATGGGCACAAGCGCGCGGCTACGACGTGTTCAGCGATCCCATCGGCAATTTGCATGTGCGCCGGGCGGGTACCGAAAACGACGCTGCCCCTGTGCTGACCGGTTCGCATATGGACAGCCAGCCCACGGGCGGCAAATACGACGGCATGTACGGCGTGCTGGCGGGTTTCGAAGCGCTTGAAGCGCTCGACGATGCCGGCATTCGCACCAAGCGGCCGGTCGGCGTGGTCGCGTGGATGAACGAAGAGGGCAGCCGCTTCCAGCCGGGTGCGATGGGCTCGGCCGTGTGGGCCGGGCACTACGATCTCGAACGCATGCTCGCGGTCGAAGACCGCGCCGGCGTTAAACTCGCCGATGCGCTTGCGCAAACGCTCGTCGCGGCCCCATGCCGCACCGTCGGCGAATTCGACCGGCGCTTCCATGCCTATATCGAGGCGCATATCGAGCAAGGCCCGCGTCTGGAAGCGGAAGCCAAAACGATCGGCGTGGTGACCGGCATCCAAGGCTCGCAGCGCTACACGATCGACATTTTCGGCGAGGAAGCGCATGCGGGCACCACGCCGCTGCGGTCCCGCAAAGACGCGCTCAAGAGTGCCGTTGCCGCGATCGAGGCGCTCGAGCGGCACATGCACGATCCAGCCGACATCGTGCGCTTTACGGTCGGCCGTTTCGAATGCCGGCCCGGTTCGCCCAACACGGTGCCGGGGCAGGTGCATTTCACGATCGATTTCCGCCATCCGGAAAGTGCGGTCCTCGCGCGCCTCGGCGACGCGATCGACAAGGTCGTGCAGGCGAGCGTCGGGCCGTGCACGGCCAAGGTCGAGCGGGTCGTGAATGTTGCGCCGACGGTGTTCGACGCCAAGATCGTCGATCGCGTGCGCGAAGCAACGGTCGAGCTCGGCTTGCCGCACATGGACATGCCGTCCGGTGCCGGGCACGACGCGATGCATGTGGCGCCCTTGGGGCCCGCCGGCATGATCTTCGTGCCGTGCGTACGCGGCATCAGCCACAACGAGGCGGAAGCGGCGAGCCCAAGCGATCTTGCGGCCGGTGCGCGCGTGCTGGCCGACTGCTTGCACGCACTCGCCGATTCCTGATCAGAAATCGACGAAGTTCCAATCGACGGTTTCGCGCGCCATGTCGATGAAAGCGCGCACCTTCGAGGGAACATACGGGCTTGCCGGATAGACGATCTGGATCGGCAGCGCTGCCGGTTCGAAGTCCGCGAGCACGATGCGCAGGCGGCCCGCACGCACGGCTTCGGCCGCCTGATAGGCGAGCACCACCGTCAGTCCGCCGCCGCGCTCGGCATGCCAAAGCGCCGCATCGGCGCTGTTGGTGGTGTAGCGCGGCGCGATCGCCAGCCGCTTCTCGCGCCCGTCTTCGGCAAAGCGCCATTCATTGACGCCGCCGAGTGCGGAGAAGCGCACAAGGCGATGCTGGGCGAGGTCGGCGGGCGTTTGCGGCGTGCCGTGCGCCGCGAGATAGGCAGGTGCTGCGACGGCAACGCGCCGCGTACTGCCGAGTTTGCGCACGACGAAACTCGAATCGGCGAGCGTGCCGATGCGCACGGCAAGGTCGATGCCGTCTTCGACGAGATTGACCATGCGGTCCGACAGCATCAACTCGCCGCTCGCTTTGGGGTAGCGCTCGAGAAAGCTGCACATCAGCGGGCCCACATGCAGCCGGCCGAACATTGCCGGTGCTGTCGCGGACAGGCGGCCCGACGGTTCGTCGCGTTCGGCCCGTGCCATCTCGTCGGCCTCGGCAAGGTCGGCAAGCACGCTGCGTGCGCGCGCCAGATAGCGCTCGCCCGCGTCCGTTGGCGTTACCGAGCGCGTCGTGCGTTGCAGCAGGCGCACGCCGAGGCGCGTCTCCAAGGCCGCCACGGCACGCGTTGCGGCCGACGCGGAAACGCCCAGACGCCGTGAAGCCGCGGCAAAGCTCTTGAGCTCTGCGACGGCGACAAAGGCGCTGAGATCTTCAAAGCGATCCATATTGTTGCACCTTATGCAATTAACTACGTCATAATCTCTATATTATCACATTATTCGAAAGAGCGCATCGTCTGGGTGTCGGCGGGTATCGGACCCGCAACAAACCATCGGAGAAGATGCCATGCCGCGTATTGCCCCAACCGCCTCGATCGAAGCCTCGCCCGCCGCCGCCCAACCCGGCCTTAAGGCCGTGAACGGCAAGTTGGGCTCGGTCCCCAACCTGTTTCGCGTTCTGGCCAATGCGCCGGCCGCCTTGGATGGCTATCTCGGCTTTTCGGGCGCGCTTGGTGCGGGCACGCTCGACATCAAAACCCGCGAAGCGATCGCGCTGACCGTCGCTGAGGCGAATGGCTGCGGCTATTGCCTTGCGGCACACAGCTACATCGCGGCAAAAATGGCCAAGATCAGTGCCGACGACATCGCCAAGGCGCGCACGGGCCATGCCTCGGACGCCAAGACCGACGCAGCACTCGTTTTCGCCAAGAAAATCGTCGAAGCGCGCGGCCATGTGGCCGAAAGCGATCTGGCGGCCGTGCGCGCAGCGGGCTTCGACAATGCGGCGATCCTCGAGATCGTGGCGCATGTGGCGCTCAACACGCTCACCAACTACGTCAATGAAGTTGCGGCGACACCGGTCGACTTCCCGGCCGTCAAGCCCAGCATCGCCGCTTAACCGTTCAATCCCGAGGGCCGCGCCATGATCTCGAGCGACATCGCCTTTACGCCTTCCGTAAAAGCAATCCAACAGCAGAAGGGATCGCGCGCGGCCTATCGGCGCATCGAGGAAGGGGGCGGCTGGCAGACGGAAGTCACGGCCGATCTGGCCGCCTTCCTCGCCGAGCAGCGCACCGCCTATCTTGCGACGGTCAATGCCGACGGCCAGCCCTACATCCAGCATCGCGGCGGGCCTGCGGGCTTCATCCGCACGCTCGATGCGCACACGCTGGGCTTTGCCGACTATCGCGGCAATCGGCAATTCATCACGCTCGGCAATCTAGCCGACAATCCCAAAGCGCATCTCTTCGTGATGGACTACGTGCATCGGCGGCGCGTCAAGATCTGGGGCACGCTCGAGGCGGTCGAGGGCGACGAAGCGTTTGTCAAAAGCCTGATGCCGCAAGGCTACAAGGCGACGCCTGAGCGCGCCTTGCTGTTCCACGTTGCGGCGTGGGACAGCAACTGCCCGCAGCATATTCCGATGATGATCCCGGCCGACGACGTGGCGGCAGCCTTGGCCGAGCGCGACGCCAAGATCGCCGCGCTCACGGCCAAGCTTGAGAATATGCGTTAGGCTTTTTCGAAGCGGCGCAGTTCGGCCGCACTCAATCGCCGGTCGGCGGGCAGGCGAATCGTCACGGCGGCACCGCCGCCGGGGCCGGCCCCCAATTCGAGCTGCCCGCCATGCAGTTCGACGTAGTGGCGTACGATCGCAAGGCTCATACCCGCGCCCGGCGTGCGCTGTAGATAGGCATTGTCCGAATTGATCTGCGGCATGCCGAGGCCGCGTTTGTCGGTGGGCGGAATGCCGGGTCCCTGGTCGCCGACCCACAGCGCGATGCTGCCCTTGGCACCTTCGCCGAGGCCGATCGTCACCGTGCCGCCGACGGGCGAGAAGCGGATTGCGTTGGCGAGCAGATCGAGCACGGCCTTGGCGAGTTTGCGCGCATCGCCGCGCATCGGAACGGGTACATCCGGTAGGGCGCTTGCGATCTCGATGCGGCGCGATTGCGCTTCGGCGCGCATCAGATCGCGCTGCGCGCGCGCGAGGGCCGCAAGGTCGAAGGCGCTGTCGGCCATGCGCTCGCCGACACCGTCATCTTGTGCCGCTTCGAGCAGATCTTCGACGATGCCCATCAGCAGCATTCCGCCGGCCCTTATCGAGGCTGCATATTCGCGCTGGCGGTCGGTCATCGGGCCCGCCAACCCCTCTTCGAGCATTTGAGCGAAGCCAAGGATCGCGTTCAGCGGCGTACGCAGCTCGTGGCTTGCGGTGGCGAGGAACACGTCGCCGGCGCGCAAGGCTTCCGGGTGTTGCGGGCGCAGCACCACCATATGCCCGTCGTCGCCGGAGAGCATTGCGTCGATCGTGACCATGCACAGCCGGCCCGACGCGTCCGTCAACGGCAATTCTGCTTCCGTGCCGGCGAGAATGGTTGCAACCAGCGCTTCGCTGTTGGCCCCGTTGGCGGCCAGTTCCATGATATGCGTCGGGGCGGGCCCGAAGTCGCGCGCAAAGGCGGCGTTGGCAAAAAGGATGCGCCCGTCGCGTGCCAGTCGCACGACCGGGTCGGCCACGCGTTCTGCGAGCGCGTCAAGTGCAACCTCGACCCGCATCGTTCTCATTTCCTGATTGCCCGCATCATTTCTGATCTGCCTGCCTTGGATGCCGACGCAAGAGCGCGCTTGCGCTGAATGCGTCGTCAATGAACCGACTCTAGCGCTATATTAGCGCTATTGTCCGTTATCATCGCAAAACACGCCGAAAACGGCAAAAGTTTGCCCGAGAAATGTGAACTTTCTATGTACGCAGCCCCGTCGAGTCCCGTCGAGGGGCAGTTATTTCTTGGCGCGCACGGCCGAAATCTCGTCGCGCAACCGGTGCACGATGTCCACGAATTCTGGTTTGAACGCGTCTTCCGGCGTCCGGGGGCGTGCAAAATCGACCGGATTGGTCGAAATGATGCGCCCGGGGCGCGCGCTCATCATGAAGACGCGGTCCGAGAGATACACGGCCTCGCGCAGATCGTGGGTGATCAGCATCACGGTCGGCCGCTTTTTGATCCAAAGGGCTTGGACGACATCCCACAATTCCTCGCGCGTGAAGGCGTCGAGGGCGGCGAAGGGTTCGTCAAGCAGCAGCAATTCGGGGCTGTGGATCAAGGCGCGGCACAGCGAGCCGCGCTGCTGCATGCCGCCCGACAATTGCCATGGAAACTTCTCTTCGAACCCCGACAGGCCAACTGTCGCGAGCAGCTCCTTGGCGGCAGCTACATGCTTATCGCGATCGCGCCGGAAGGTTCGGGCATGCGGTTCGACGATCTCGAGCGGCAGCAACACATTGTCGATCAGCGTGCGCCACGGCAGCATGATCGAATTCTGGAAGGCCATGCCGCAAATCTTGAGCGGCCCGGTCACCTCGGTGCCGCCGACTATGACATTGCCGGTGGTCGCCGTGTAGAGACCGGAAACGAGCTTCAGCAGAGTCGATTTGCCGCATCCCGACGGCCCGACCACTGACACGAATTCGCCCTTGGCGATTTTGACGTCGGCATCCTTGAGGGCGAGCGTGTCGCCATCTTTGGTGCGATAAACGAGGCTCACGCGGTCGATATCGACAAAATCCTTGGCGCCAATGTTGTTTGTCGCAATGTCTGCCACGAGATCGAGCCTCCAGCCTGCTGTGTCGCGAACCGTTCGAAAACTTCTCTCTGTTAGGCAAGCTTCGTGCCGCCCATGTGCGGTCTTGCCTTTTCGCTTTTGACGTTCGGTTTGCACAATAAAGAGACGATTTGCAAACAAAATAAGCGTTTCTGGCTGCTCTTGTCGCTGCCGGAATGAGCATCTATGGTGCGCTGCAGCGAATTGAAGCCAACTTCACCTGCGGAAACAGCGATGGCCAAACTCTCAACCCATATTCTCGACACGATGCACGGCAAACCCGCTGCTGGCGTGCGCGTCGAATTGTGGCGCGTCGCGGACGCCGCCCCGGTGCTCGTCGCCGACTATCGCACCAACAAAGATGGTCGAACCGACAAGCTGCTGATGGGTCCGGATGCCTTCAAGGCGGGGCGCTACGAACTGCGCTTCCATATCGGCGCCTATTTTCGCGATATGGGCGTCGCTCTGCCGGATCCGGCCTTCCTCGACATCGTGCCGATCCCGGTTGGATTCGCCGAGGCGGACGGGAACTATCACGTGCCGCTGCTGGTCAGCCCGTGGAGCTACTCCACGTATCGCGGCTCCTAAAGGGAACGGAACAGAATGCTGCAGCTGCTGCCGGAATGGCTCGATATGATCGTGCGCTGGACTCATGTGATCACGGGCATCGCGTGGATCGGCTCATCGTTCTATTTCAACTGGCTTGAATCAAAATTCCGCGCACCCGAAGTGCCGCGCGACCGTGTCGAAGGCGAAACTTGGCTCGTGCATGGCGGCGGCTTCTACCGCGTCGAGAAATTCGCCGTGGCGCCGCCCACGCTACCTGCCGAATTGCATTGGTTTAAATGGGAAGCAGCCTTTACCTGGATCTCGGGTGTGCTGCTGCTGTCGCTCGTCTACTACGTGGGCTCGGGCGGCTCGTTTCTGACGCATCCGTTTTTTGCGCAATTCGGCACGTTGGGGGCTGCCGTCTTTTCGCTCGGCGTGATCGCGTTTTGTTGGATCCTCTACGACCAGATGTGGAAGACCGCCTGGGCGGAAGGCAATTCATTCGCGGCGACGGTTGCGACGTTTCTGGGCTTCGTGCTGCTCGCCTATCTGCTCACGCGCGTGATGGCGCCGCACGCCGCCTATATCCATGTGGGGGCGGTCATCGGCACGATCATGACCGCCAATGTGTGGCTCATCATTCTGCCCAACCAGCGCGAACTGGTCGATTCGACGCGCGAGGGCCGCACGCCGCAGTATCGGTTCGCCAATCAGGCGAAGTTCCGCTCGCTGCACAACAATTATTTCACGCTGCCGATTATCTTCATCATGCTTTCGAAGAATTACGGCAGCACTTGGGGCCACGAATGGAACTGGGCGCTTTTGGCAGGTCTTGCCTGCGTCGGGGCAAGCGTCCGCCACGTGTTCAATCTGCGCAACAAAGGCCGCGGCGATGCGGGCTTCTGGATCATGCCCGCCGCCGCCGTCGGCATGGTGGGTCTGTTCTACGTCGCGGCCAAAATGTGATCGCGAATTTCGTCGGCGCTGTAACGTTCCTGTAATGCCGGGTTGGTATCCAAGCGGGGTCCAGATTCCCCCACGTGGAGGCCTCCCCAATGAATCCGAAGGATTATGCAACGCTCGCTGCGCGCCCGGAATATGCCGGGATGACGATGGGCGAACTCTACGAAGTCTCCGAAGACATCCCGTCGAACCCGACCGCAAACACGACGATCGGCGACGTGATCGCCGCCCGCCTCGGGCGCCGTGATCTGATGGGCGGGCTGCTCGCGACGACGGCGATAGCCGCCTATGCCGGCTCGATCGAAGGTGCGGCCGCGCAGAGCGCTGCCAAGCCGACCTTCAGCTTCACCGAAATCGAACATGGCGTCGACGAGAAGCATCACGTCGCCCCAGGCTACACGGCCGACATTCTGATCCGCTGGGGCGATCCCTTGTTTACGATCGCGGCCGATTTCGATCCGGCGAACCAGACGGGCGCCAAGCAGCTCACCCAGTTCGGCTACAATTGCGACTATGTCGGCTTGGCTCCGCTGCCGATGGGCGGCAACACGGCCACCCAGGCGTTGATGTGCGTTAACCACGAATACACGAGCCCAGAGCTCATGTTCCGAAACGTCATGCAGCCCGACGGCCGCCCCGACATGTCGAAGATGACGAAGGAAATCTGCGACGTCGAAATGGCCGCCCATGGCGGTTCGATCGTGGAAATCCGCAAGGGCACGAACGGCAAGTGGAGCTATGTGCGCGGCGGCCAGATGAATCGCCGCATCACGGCCTTGACGCCGATGCGCATTTCGGGTCCTGCGGCAGGCCACGACCGCCTGAAGACGTCGGCCGACACGACGGGCCGTGCCGTCATGGGGACCATCAACAACTGCGCTGGCGGCATGTCGCCGTGGGGCACCTACCTGATGGCCGAGGAAAATTTCCACGGCTATTTCAACGGCACGCTCCCGGCAGGCCACGCCGAAACGGTCAACCATCGCCGCTACGGCGTGCCGTCGGGCTGGTACGCGTGGGGCACGCACTATGACCGCTTCAACGTCGGCAAAGAGCCCAACGAGCCGAACCGTTTCGGCTGGATCGTCGAAGTCGATCCGTACGACCCGAACTCCGTGCCGGTGAAGCGCACGGCCTTGGGCCGCAGCAAGCACGAAGGTGCCGAGACGATCGTTGCGCCCAACGGCCGCGTGGTCGTCTATTCGGGCGACGACGAGCGCTTCGAATACGCGTTCAAGTTCGTAACCGCCGGCCGCTTCGACCGGAACAACCGCCAGGCCAACATGAACTTGCTCGACGAAGGCACGCTTTACGTTGCCAAGTTCAATGCCGACGGTTCGGGCGAATGGCTGCCGCTGGTGCATGGCCAAGGCCCGCTCACCGCGGCCAACGGCTTCAACAGCCAGGCCGACGTGCTGATCGAAGCGCGCCGGGCTGCCGACGTGATCGGTGCGACCAAGATGGACCGCCCCGAAGACTTCGAAGCCAATGCGCGCACGGGCAAGGTCTATCTGGCGCTCACCAACAACAACCAGCGTACGGCCGCCCAGGTCGATCCGTCCAATCCGCGTGCGGAAAACAACTGGGGCCATCTGATCGAGTTCAGCTACGCGAACAACGACCAGACGGCGACGCGCTTCCGCTGGGAAATCCTGGTGCGTTGCGGCAACCCGGCCAATCCGGCCGTGAATGCCATGTACAATCCGGCCACCAGCAAAAACGGCTGGTTCGCGTGCCCCGACAACCTCGCGATCGATCCGCGCGGCCGCCTGTGGGTCGGCACCGACCAGGGTACGGCGTGGAAGCCTGCTTCGGGTACGGCCGATGGCGTCTACGCGATGGAAACCGAAGGTCCGCTGCGCGGCACGTCGAAGATGTTTTTCCGCGTGCCGGTCGGTGCGGAAATCTGTGGCATCAACTTCACCTCGGATACGCAGGCCATGACGATCGCCGTGCAGCATCCCGGCACGGACGGTGCGCGCGACTACGCGCCGTTCGGCAAGCTGCCGACCTACGACGAAGTGCCGACCCGTTGGCCCGACTTCCAGGCCAACGTGCCGCCGCGTCCGTCGGTCGTGATGGTCACCAAAAACGGCGGCGGGCAGATCGGCGTCTAAGCCAGTCCTGTCTCCGGCCGATCTTGGCGGGCCGACTTCGCAAATCGCGGGGTTGGCCCGCTTGTTTTCGAAAATATGTTTAATTTCAATAGTTCGAATAGGAAGTGGGCTGGCGCTTGAAATCGACAAAAATCGCACGAAGTTGCTTGGGCGGCATTCCAGGCCGCTGCGAGCGGAAGGATTGTTGCGATGGATACGTTTGTCGATGCGGTGCAGCCCCAAAGCGAAGGCCGTCCCTGTGACCGCCCGACGCGCGCCGAAGCCGAAGCCGCCGTGCGGACATTGCTGCGCTGGACCGGCGACGACGTCGCGCGCGAGGGTTTGATCGACACGCCCGCGCGCGTCGTGCGCGCCTACGAAGAATTCTTCCAAGGCCACGAGATCGACCCCGTCGATCTGCTGCAGCGTACCTTCGAGGAAACCGACGGCTACGACGAAATGGTCGTGCTGCGCGACATCGGCTTCGAAAGCCATTGCGAGCACCACATGGTTCCGATCGTCGGCAAGGCGCATATCGCCTATCTGCCGAACAAGCGCGTCGTCGGCATTTCCAAGCTCGCGCGCGTGCTCGACGCCTATGCCAAGCGCCTGCAGATCCAGGAAAAGCTCACGGCCCAAATCGCCAATGCGATCCAGGACGTGCTGGCGCCCAAGGGGGTCGCGGTCGTGATCCAGGCGCAGCACCAATGCATGACGACGCGCGGCGTGCATAAGACCGGCGTGTCGATGGTGACGTCGCGCATGCTCGGCGTGTTCCGAAACAATCCATCGACGCGGCGCGAATTTCTGTCGATGATTGGGCAGGGCGCGTAGACGCCGCGAGTCAAGGCCGGTTATTGCGGCCCCTTGCGCGCGGTTCCGCGCGCGGAGGGATTGAATGGCTGCGCGTCTCGTGGCGCTATTTTTGCTTTTCGTTGCGCTCGATGCTGGCGCGCAGACCCCGTCTGCCGCACCGCAAGCGGTAACCTACGAGCACGGCCTCAAAGCGTATCTTGAAGGCGACCACGCTGCTGCATGGTTCGCTTGGCTGGGCTTGGCCGAGGCGGGCGATGCGGAAGCCCAATTCTCGATGGGGCATCTCTATCGCGCGGGCGAAGGCGTGCCGCGCGATGCGGCGATTGCGGCCGATTGGTTCTCGCGCGCGGCAGCTCAAGGCCACGGCCATGCGATGCTCAATCTTGCCTTGATGCACGAGCAAGGGGCGGGCGTGCCGCGCGATCTGGCCCTTGCTTACGCCTATGCCGCCAGGGCCGGGCGCATCCTTGAGGGCGAGAATTTCGAGCGCGCACGCAGTGCGGCCGCCCGTATCGCACTAGGCTTTCAGCCCAGCGACGCCGAGCGCGCACGCCGTCTGCTGATCGAGATGGATCGCCGCCAGCCGCTGCCCGCGCGCAGCCCCGTACGGCGCTAGACGGCTATTTGCCGGCGAATTTCGCCGGGCGCTTTTCGAGGAAGGCCGCAACACCCTCGCGGAAATCGGCCGTCGCGAACAAGGCGGCGAAGGCCTTGCGCTCGAACAGCAGACCTTGTTCGAGCGGAACGTCGCGCGCGGCACGCACCAGTTCCTTGCCGAGCCGCACGGCAAGGGCGGGCTTGGCCGCGATCTTGGCGGCAAGTGCAACGGCGCGCGCTTGGCAGGCATCGTCGGCGACCGTCTCGGCCACGAGGCCGCATTGTTTGGCCTCCGTAGCGTCGATCGTTTCGCCTGCTAATACGAGTTTCATGGCGATCTGCGGGCCTGCCAAGCGTGCCAGAATCTGCGTGCCGCCCGCACCGGGTACGAGGCCGAGATTGATCTCGGGCTGGCCGAATTTGGCGCCTGTGCCGGCCACGACGATGTCCGCACTCATTGCGAGTTCGCATCCGCCGCCCAGCGCCAAACCGTTGACGGCGGCAACGATGGGTTTGGGAAACCGCCGGATGCGTTGCCAATGGCCGACCCGCGCATCGTCGAGGGCACCAGCCGTGTCGCGGGTGGCGAGTTCTTTGATATCGGCCCCGGCCGCGAAAATCGCAGGCCCGCCGGTCAGTACAACCGCGTGAACCGCGGGATCGGCGCTGGCTGCGTCGAGCGCATCGGCAACGGCGCCCAGCAAGGCGGTGCTGAGCGCATTGCGCGCCGTCGGGCGGTTTAAGGTGAGGCGCAGAACGCCCGGCTCGGGCGTATCGTGCAGCAATTCGGGGGCAGGCGGTTGCGGTGCGGTCATGGATTCAAAGCTAGCACAAAACGAAACCCCCGCTGGGCGGGACCCAGCGGGGGATGGATCGAATGCCGTAAGGGAGTGACCCTTTACGCCACGTCGGAGGCGATCGATTGGTTCGTCGTCCGCACGCGGCCTGCTTCGAATTTCTCCAAAGCGGTCACGGCAAGCCCCGGCCCGAAGCCGGAATTGAACGATCCTAAGCGCACTGGATCACCTCCTTTCGTAGCGGCGCCCGGTCCGCGATCCCGCGCGGATGTCGTATCGGGGGCCGGAAGGGCGAATTGGGCCGCCCACCCTATCCGGTCAACCGGGTTGCCAAGAGGTCCCGAATCGGCCGGACTATCGACTTGAGAATCATGCGGGAATCGGACTCCGGCGGTCAAGCCCCGGATTGTGACAAGTGGTTCCCGGACCGAATTCGGCCGGGTTTGTCACACACCCAGATAGCGATGCTGGATCGCCGGTTCCTGCGCCAGCGCGGCCGACGTGCCTTGCCAGACGACGCGGCCTTTTTCGATCACGACATGGCGGTCGGCAAGCTTCAGCAGCGATTCGAGATTCTTGTCGATGACGAGGATCGCTTGGCCTTCGCGCTTGAGGGCCGCCAGGCAGCGCCAGATTTCCTGGCGCACGAGCGGGGCAAGACCCTCGGTCGCTTCGTCGAGAATGAGAAGCTTCGGGTTCGTCATCAAGGCGCGGCCGATCGCGAGCATTTGCTGCTCGCCGCCCGACAATTGATTGCCCATGTTGCCAGCGCGCTCGGCCAGACGCGGGAAATAGCCGTGCACCTTGTCGAGCGTCCAGCCGCTGTTGCCGAGCCCGCGCGCCGTCGCCACGAGATTTTCGCGTACCGTGAGATTGGGGAAAATCTGGCGGCCTTCGGGAACGAGGCCAATACCGGCCTGGGCCACGCGATAGGCGGGAAGCCTCGTAACGTCGGTGCCGTCGAAGCGCACGCGACCCGCCTGTGGCTTCGCAAGTCCCATGATCGAGCGCACGGTCGTGGTCTTGCCCATGCCGTTGCGGCCCAGCAGCGTCACGACCTCGCCCGCTTCGACCTTGAAGCCGACGCCGAATAGCACCTGGCTTGCGCCGTAGCTGGTTTCGATGGCTTCGAGCTCAAGCATCGCCGTCGCCCAAATAGGCTGCGCGCACGTCGACATTGGCGCGGATCTCGTCGGGCTTGCCGGTCGCGATCACGCGCCCGTAGACAAGTACGCTGATGCGGTCGGCGAGGGCGAACACGACATCCATGTCGTGTTCGATGAGCAGGATGGTTTCTTCGCCCTTGAGTTTGGCGAGCAAGGCCGTCATGCGCTCGGACTCGTCCTTGCCCATGCCGGCCATCGGCTCGTCGAGCAGCAGCAGGCGCGGGCGCGTGGCAAGCGCCATCGCGATTTCGAGCTGGCGCTGTTCGCCGTGCGCCAGATTGACCGCGCGCACGTCGGCGCGCGCACCAAGCCCGACGCGTTCGAGGATCGCCGCTGCGGGCTTGCGCAGATTTTCGTCGGCGCGCGCGGGCGCCCAGGCGCGGAAATTGTGGCCGTCCTGCGCCTGAACGGCCATCGCGACATTGTCGAGGGCCGTGAAGCCTTTGAAGATCTGCGTGATCTGGTAGGAGCGCGCAATGCCAAGGCGTGCGCGCGCATCGACCGTGAGGCCGGTCACGTCGGTGCCCGCAAAGCGGATCGTGCCGGCATTGGGCAGGATCTCGCCGGCCAACTGGGCGATCAGCGTGGTTTTGCCGGCGCCGTTCGGGCCGATGATCGCGTGGATTTCGCCCTCGCGAATGCCGAGCGACACATTGTCGGTCGCCAGCAACCCGCCGAAGCGCTTCACGAGCCCGTCGACGGCCAGCAGCGATTCAGTGGCTGCCGCCATGGCGATCCTCCTTGGGCAGGAACCAGCCGAAGATGCCGCGACGCGCGAACAGCACGAGTAGCAAGAGGATCGGTCCGAAGACGACCATCCAATGCTCGGTATAGTCGGGCAGCGTCTTTTCGAGGAACAGGAACGCAAGGGCGCCCACGACGGGCCCGATCAGCGTGCCCATGCCGCCCAGAACCACCATCACGATGAGGTCGCCCGAGCGTGTCCAATGCATGATCGAGGGGCTGATATAGCTTTCGTTGGCGGCGAACAAAGCACCCGCGAGCCCCGCGAGCGCACCCGCCAGCGCAAAGCAGGCGAGCTTGTAGCGGAAGGTGGCGAAGCCGAGCGCTTTCATGCGGCGCTCGTTCTCGCGGCAACCTTGCACGACCATCCCGAAGCGCGAATTGACGAGGCGGCGCGTTGCGTAGAGCACCGCGCACAGGATGCCGAAGACGAGATAGTAGAACGCGACGTCGTTTTCCGTGTCGATGAGCCCCAGGATCACCGTGTCGCCGGGGAAGCGCAGCCCGTCGTCGCCGCCATAGGCGCGCAAGCTCACGAAGAAGAAATAGACCATCTGCGCAAACGCGAGCGTGATCATGATGAAATAGATGCCGGTCGTGCGCAGGCTCACGAGCCCGATCAGGCCCGCAAGCGCGCCCGACAGCACGACTGCCGCAGTCCACGTGACGAGCACGTTGTGCGTGCCCAGCATCATGCCGAACAGCGGCACTTCGCGCGCGGCGTGCCAGTTCAAAATCGCAACGATGTAGGCGCCGACGCCGAAAAACGCCGCATGGCCGAGACTGACCATGCCGCCATAGCCCAAAATCAAATCGAGACTGACCGCCGCGATCGCGAAGATCAGAATGCGGCGGAACTGGGCGATCTGGTAGTCGTTGTCGGTCGCGATCGCGACGAGCGGCAGCAGGGCGAGGGCCGCCAGCAGCACGATCACAAACCACGTCCGGCGGTCGAGTTTGAGGCCCGTCATGCGCGCGCCGCAAACAGGCCGGTGGGTTTGAAGAACAGCACGAACGCCATCAGGATGTAGATCGCCATTTCGGCGATGGCGGTCGGCAGGCCGAGCTGGGCGGGCACGATGCGCCCGAACGTGTCGACGAGGCCGACGATCACGGCTGCCACGAAAGCACCGCGGATCGAGCCGATGCCGCCAATCACGATCACGACGAAGGTCTTGATCAGCATCGCATCGCCCATGCCGACCTCGACCACGTAGATTGGGCCTGCCATGGCGCCCGCAAGGGCCGCGAGTGCCGCGCCCAGGCCGAACACGAGCATGTAAAGTCGGCTGATATCGACGCCCAAAGCGCCCACCATCTCGCGGTTGGATGCGCCCGCGCGGATCAGCATGCCAAGCCGCGTGCGCGCAATCAGCCACCACAGCCCCAATGCGACTGCAAGCCCGACGGCAAGCACGGCCAGGCGGTAGATCGGGTAGGGAGCCCCCGCGATCAGTTCGACGCGGCCCGAAAGCAAGGGTGGCACGTCCATAAAAATCGAAATCGGACCCCAGATTATTTTGGTGAGTTCGTTGAAAAACAGAATGAGCCCGAACGTGGCGAGCACCTGGTCGAGATGGTCGCGCGCATAAAGGGTGCGCAGCGCGATCGCTTCGACGAGAACGCCGACGACGAATGTCGCAAGTATGGCGAGCGGCAAGGCGAGGAAGAAGCTGCCGGTCCATTGCGTGAAGCTGGCGGCGAAAAAGGCGCCGACCATGTAGAGCGAGCCGTGCGCCAGATTGACCATGTTCATGATGCCGAACACCAGCGTGAGGCCGGCGGCCATCAAAAACAGCGTCACGCCCAGCTGCAGGCCGTTGAGCGTCTGTTCGAGGAAGAGAAGAAGGGACAAAGCGAAATCGTTCCGGAAAAGTAGCCCCCCCCGCCGTCTTGCGAACGGCGAGGGGCGGCGTTCAAATCACTTCATCTTGCAGGCGCCGACATAGGCGTCGGCATGGCCCGAGAAGATGATGCCGCGCATCTGGTTCACGAGGCGGCCCTTCTCGTCCTTGCCGATCTGGGTCAGGTAGTAGTTCTGGATCGGGAAGTGGTTGGTGTTGAATTTGAAGGGCCCGCGCACCGACTGGAAGTTGGCGGTGCGCAGCGCGTTGCGGAACGCGTCCTTGTTGGCGAGGCTGCCGCCGGTCGCCTTGAGGGCGGCGTCGATCATCATCGCCGCGTCGTAGCTTTGGGCCGCATAGGGGCTCGGGATGCGGTTGTAAGCCGCTTCGAAATCGGCCACGAACTTCTCGTTGGCCGGATTGCCGAGGCTTTCGGACCAGAAGGTCGACGAGAACATGCCGATGGCGGCATCGCCCACGCCGGGCAGGATCGTCTGGTCGGCCGAGAAGGACGGTGCGAACAGCGGGATCTGCTGCATGAGGCCGAGCTGCGCGTATTGGCGGATGTAAGCCACACCCATGCCGCCCGGATAGAAGATGTAGGTGGCTTCAGGCCGTGCGGCGCGCAAGGCCGCAAGCTCGGCCGCGTAGTCGGTCTGGCCGAGCTGCGTGTAGACTTCGGCTACCACTTCGCCCTTGAAGAAGCGCTTGAAGCCCGCGAGCGCGTCGCGGCCCGCCGGATAGTTCGGCGCCATGATGTAGGCCCGCTTGATGCCGGCGTTCGTCATGTGCTGGCCCATGGCTTCGTGCGTATTGTCGTTCTGCCACGAGGCCGAGAAGAAGTTCGGGTTGCAGTCCTTGCCCGCGAGTTCCGACGGACCCGCATTGCCCGACACCAGGAACACGCCGCGGCGATCTTTGAGGACCGTGTCCGACAGGGCGAGCATGATGTTCGAGAAGATGACGCCCGTCACGATGTCGACGCGGTCGCGCTGCACCATGCGCTCGGCCAGCGCTTTGCCGGCATCGGGACGGAACTGGTCGTCGCCGACGATGAGTTCGGTCGGCACGCCGCCCAAGCGCCCGCCCGCGTGGCGGATCGCGAGGTTGAAGCCGTCGACCATGTCGCGGCCGAGGCCGGCATTGGGGCCGGACTGCGTGGTGATCAAGCCGATCTTGACGCCCTGCTGGGCGCTTGCGGGCTGGGCCAGCACGGCCGAGGCCGTCAGCGCCAGAGCTGCGAAGAGTGTTTTGTATTTCATGTCGAGGCTCCCTGTTCTTAGCTATGGGGTTCTTGGTTGTGGGCGGAGTTTCGCAGGCGGATTATCCGGCGGCAAGGTCAGGCTTTTGCCGGTTCGCGCAGGCGGAAGCGCTGCACTTTGCCAGTTTCGGTGCGGGGCAGCGTTTCGAGGAATTCGATAGCGCGCGGATATTTGTAGGGGGCGATGGTCGCTTTGACGTGGTCCTGCAGTTCTTTGACCGTCGCCGCGTCGGCATGGTTTGCGTCGCGCAGCACGACGAAGGCTTTGACGATCGTGCCGCGTTCGGCGTCGGCAACGCCCACGACCGCGCATTCGCGCACCTTGGGATGTTCGATCAGCACGCTTTCGACCTCGGGGCCGGACACGTTGTAGCCGGCCGTCACGATCATGTCGTCGGTGCGCGCCTGGTACCAGAAATAGCCGTGTTCATCCATTTTGTAGGCATCGCCGGTGAGGTTCCAGCCGTTCTGCACGTATTTGGCTTGGCGCTCGGGATCGGCCAGATAGCGGCAGCCGGTGGGGCCGCGCACGGCCAAGCGCCCAACCTCGCCGGGCGGCAAGGGCGTGCCGTCGTCGCCGAGGATGCAGGCGGCATAGCCCGGAATGGCGCGGCCTGTGGCACCAGCGATCATGTCTTCCGGTGCTGCCGCCACGAAGATATGCAGCATCTCGGTGGCCCCCAGCCCGTCGATCAGCCGCACGCCGCAGAAACGCTCCCAGGATTCGAACGTCGTCTTGGGCAGATGTTCGCCCGCCGATACGCCGCGGCGCAGCGTGGCAAAGGCTTTGGCGTCAGCATTGTCGGCGATCGCGCGATAGGCGGTGGGGGCGGTGAACAGAATCGTCGCCTTGCCGTCCGACACGATCTGCGGCAATGCGTCGGGCGAGGCGCGCTCGGCCAGCAATGTGGATGCGCCGTAGCGCATCGGGAACGTCACCAAGCCGCCGAGCCCGAAGGTGAAGGCCAGCGGCGGCGAGCCGGTGAAGATGTCGTCCGGCGTGGGATTCAGCACGTAGCGCGGAAACGCGTCGCAGATCGCCATCACGTCGCGATGGAAATGCATCGTGCCCTTGGCCGGCCCCGTGGTGCCCGACGTGAACGCGATCAGCGCCACGTCGTCGGCGGCGGTCGGGCAATTGTCGAATAGAGCGGGCTTTGCGGCCATGCGCTTCTCGAGCCCGTCGGCTGCGTCGCCGTTGAAATAGACGATGTCGCGGCAAATGGGGGCAGCCGCTTTGGCCTTCTCCATCTCGTCGGCCAAGCGCACGTCGCACAAGGCGAGCGCGATCTCCGCCTTCTGCAGGATGTAGGTCAGTTCCTTGGCGCGCAGCAGCGGCATCGTGGCGACGGCAATGCCGCCCGCCTTCAGAACCGCAAACCAGCACGCGACCATCATCGGGTTGTTCGCACTACGCAACAGCACGCGATTGCCGGGCTTGAGGCCGCAATCTTCGACGAGAACGCGGGCAATGCGATTGGCCTGCGTCAGCAGATCGGCATAGCTCCACACATGCGCGCCGAAGCGAATGCAGGCGCGCCCGCCCCAGCCGCGTGCCACGGCCGCGTCGAGCAGTTCGACGGCCGCGTTGAGGCGGGTCGGATAGTAGAGCTCCGGCAACGCAAAGAACATTTCGGGCCAAGCCGATTGCGGCGGCAGATTGCGGCGCGCGAAATCGTCGAGATGGGCGGAAGGCGACAGGCGCGGCGGCTCAGACATGGGCAGGTCCGGCGATTTCGAAGTTGGGGATGGCTAGATCGACGGCGACGACGTTCGACGGCGCGCTGTGGCGGCCGTTTTCGTCGTAGGCGGTGACGTAGTAGCTGTAGCCAAGCCCGCCCAAGACGAGCTTGTCGGCGTGCTTGGTGCTTTTGACGGCCTCGACGATGGCGGTCGCACCGCCCGCTTCCGCGCGGTGGATGTCGTAGCCTGCGATTTTGCCGAGCGCTTTTTTCCACGCCAGCCGTACGACGCCGTTTTCGACCGTTGCCGACAATGCGGCCCCTTCGGTCGGCCATTGCGGCGCTTCGCGCGCTGGGTCGTCGATGGGCGCTTGCGCTAGCCCCTTGGGCCATAGAAAGCAGCTCACAAGTTTGAAATTCTCGTCGAGTTGTTTGCACACATTGCAGTAGATGCAGCGCAGAATCGCGTCGCTGCGGCCGGCAGCCACTTTCTTGATCCAGTCTGGATCGGCCAGCAATTGGCGCGCCATGCCGATCATGTCGGCTTGGCCGGTTGCAAGCAGCCGCTCGGCATCGACGGGATCGCTGATCTTGCCGACCGAAGCGACCGGAATGTCGTAGCCGTGTTTGTTGATGAAGGCTTTGATGCCGGCGGCGAGGTGTGCATGCGGCAGGGGCGGATAGGCTTCGCCCGGCATGCAGCGATCGCCCGAATAGCCCGTATAGGGATAGAGTGGCGATCCCTCTTTGTGGACGGCGTCTTCGAACTTGCCGCCGACCGACAGCGAGATGTAGTCGACGCCGAGTTGCGCCATGCGCAGCGCGATACGTTGGCTGTCGGGCAAGGCGTAGCCGTCTTTGATCGCTTCTTCGGCGAGGAAACGCACGCCGACAGGCCAATCCTTGCCGACCGTTTCGCGCACGCGCGTCATCACGCGGCCGAACAGGCGCAGGCGGCCTTCGAGCGTACGGCCGTCATACTCGTCCCGTCGCATGTTGCGCCGCGAAAGGAACGAGGACAGCGTATAGGCGTGCGCCGAGTGCAGTTCTACGCCGTCGTAGCCTGCTTCGCGTGCGCGTCCCGCAGCGGCAGCGAAGGCATCGACGATCGCGTCTATCTCCTGAAGCGAAAGTTGGTCGATCGTTTGGCGCCAACCGGAGCGCGCGACCTTCATGAAATGGATGATCTGCGGCACGATCTTGGAGGGGCCCGCATCGTGCACGCGTGCCACGAGATCGCGATGACCCGGCACGAATTCGTCGCGCGACAGGCGCAAGAGCGGCCCCGATTTCGCCTCGTGCACGGCCATCGCCTCGACCACGATAAGCCCGACATGGCCCTGCGCGTAGCGTACATAGCGCTCGACGATGCCCTCGTTCACGTAGCCGTCCTCGCCGGACAGACGCGTGACCATGGCGGGCACCAATACGCGATTGGGCAGCGTCATTGTGCCGACGCGCAAGGGTTCGAGCAGTTTCATGGGCCAGCTTCCGCCGCAAAGGCGGCCAAGGTTTGGCCCGCGATCACAAGTTTCTGGATCTCGCTCGTGCCTTCGTAGATGCGCAGCGCCCGCACCTCGCGATAGAGGCGTTCGACGACATTGCCCGCGACCACGCCCTGGCCGCCATGCAGTTGCACGGCACGGTCGGCCGCGCGCTGGGCCATCTCGGTCGCGTAGAGCTTTGCCATCGACGCTTCGCGCGTGACGCGGACACCTTGCACGTCCTTAGTCCACGCTGCGCGGTAGACGAGCAGTGCAGCCGCGTCGATTTCAGTCGCCATGTCGGCAAGAGCCGCTTGCGTGAGCTGGAAATCGGCAAGCTTGCTGCCGAAGGCTTCGCGCGCGCGCGTATAGGTCAACGCCTCGTCGAGGGCGCGGCGCGCAAAGCCGAGAGCCGCGGCGGCAACCGTCGAGCGGAAGATGTCGAGCGTCGCCATTGCGATCTTGAAGCCGTCGCCGGGCTGCCCGAGCATTGCGTCAGCGGGCACAAACGCCTTGTCGAAGCGCAGCGTGGCAAGGGGGTGGGGTGCTATCGTCTCGATTCGCGCTTCGATCGCAAGACCCTGCTGGTTGGCATCGACGACGAATGCCGACAGACCTTTCGCACCCGGTGCCTCGCCCGTGCGCGCGAACACCACATAGTGCCCGGCAATGCCGCCGTTCGAAATCCAGGTCTTGCGCCCGTCAAGCACGAAGCCGTTGCCGCTGCGCATGGCTTGGAGCCGCAGGGCCGAGACGTCCGATCCGCCCTCGGGCTCCGACAGCGCAAACGCCGCCAAGCTTTTGCCCGTACGCACGGCAGGAAGGTACGCAGCCTTCTGCGCATCGCTGCCGAACAGTAGGATCGGCCCCGTTCCGAGCCCTTGCATGGCGAACGCAAAATCGGCGAGGCCCGAGCGATAGGAGAGATGTTCGCGCGCCACGCACAGGCTGCGCACGTCGTGTTTTTCGGCGGGCACGGCAAGATCGAGAAACCCCGCGACAGCCAAAGCCTGCGCAAATTCTTTGGTCAGCGAATCTGGGTCGCCATGGTCGACCGCGCGTGGCTCGAGCGTTTCGCGCCCGAACGCGTCCAACCGTTTCGCGAGTGCACGGTGGCTTGCGTCGAAAAACGGCCAAGCGAGGTAGGAGCGGTCCGCCATCAATTGCCCTCAAAGACGGGTTTTTGCTTGGCGGCGAAGGCGCGGTAGGCGCGCGCAAAATCTTCGGTCTGCATGCAGATCGCTTGCGCCTGCGCCTCTGCTTCGATGGCTTGCGACACGCTCATGTTCCATTGATGGTCGAGGGCCGTCTTTGTCATCGCATGTGCAAAGGTCGGGCCGTCGGCAAGGTCTTTGGCGAAGGTGCGCGCTTCCGCCAGCAGCGTCTCGGGCGCGCAGAGACGATTGAAAAAGCCCCAGCGTTCGCCCTCGGGCCCGGCGAGACTGCGACCGGTGTAGAGAAGTTCTGCCGCGCGCCCTTGACCCACGATGCGTGGCAGGATGCTGCAAGCTCCCATGTCGCAGCCCGCCAAGCCGACGCGCACGAACAGATACGCGACTTTCGTGCGCTCGGTGCCGAAGCGCAGATCGGCCGCCATGGCGATGGCGGCACCGGCACCCGCGCATACGCCGTCTATTGCGGCCACGACCGTTTGCGGACAGCCGCGGATCGCGCGCACGAGATCGCCCGTCAGCCGTGTGAAGCGCAGCAGGTCGGGCATCTCCATGTCGACGAGCGGACCGATGATCTCGTGCACGTCGCCGCCGGAACAGAAATTGCCGCCCGCACCGGTGATCACGACCGCTTTGATCTCGCGGGAATCGACGAGACTTGCGAACAGGTCGCGCAATTCGGCGTAGCTTTCGAAAGTCAGCGGATTTTTGCGCTCGGGCCGGTTCAGCGTAACGGTCGCAACCTTGCCATCGACCGCCCAAAGAAAATGTGTGGCGCGATAGGCTTTCGCATCGAAGTTCTTGAAGCTCATGGCTGCACCCCGGCGGCGGAGATCTTGAGTTTGGCGAGCAAGGTCAGCAAGCGTTTGAGATCGCCTTCGTCGAGGCCGGCGAATGCCGCATCGATCCAGCTTTCGTGCGGTCCCAGCATGGCCTCGAAGGCGCGCAAGCCCTTGGGTGTGAGCTTGACGCGCGCCGAGCGGCGATCTTTGGCTTGCGCCACGCGCACGATGAGACGGTCCGCGACAAGACCCTCGACGAGGCCCGTCACGTTGCCCGCCGACACCATCATGCGCTGCGACAACTCGCCCATCGTGAGGCCGTCATCGTTGCCTTGGCTCTGTGCGCGCGCGAGCTGCGACAGCACGTCGAAACGCGGCAGCGTGATGTCGAAGCTCTCGCGCAGATTGGCGCGCACGCGCCGCTCGACCAGATTGGCGCAGGTCAGCAGTCGCAGCCACGCGCGCAGCTGCAGATGCTGCGAGTTTTCGTGCCCCTGTTCGCGGTCGCCCGCGCGTTCGTTGGCAAGGCTCATATTTCGCCGCCTGCGACTGTGAGTACCGTCCCGGTGACGGCCGCAGCGGCGGGCGAGCACAGATAGGCGACGGCCGCCGCGACCTCGTCGGGGGTGATCAGCCGACCCATCGGATTGGCAGCGGCGTATTTGCCTTTGATGCGCTCGGTGTCGCTGCCGGTGCGTGCGGCGACGTCGGCGGCGGCTTGGGCAAGCATCGGCGTATCGGTGAAGCCGGGACACACGGCATTGACGGTGACGCCGGTGCGCGCGAGTTCGAGTCCGAGTGCGCGCGTGAGCCCAACGAGCCCGTGTTTGGCAGCGACGTAAGCCGAGACGAACGGGTAGCCCTTGAGCCCGGCGGTCGATGCGATATTCACGATACGGCCCCAGCCGCGCGCTTCCATAGCCGGCACTGCAAGCTTGGTCGCATCGAAGGCGGCCGTGAGATTGAGGGCGAGTGCCTGCGCCCAATGCTCGGCGCTCGTGTCGGCAAATCGCGCGCTGGTCGCACCGCCGGCATTATTGACGAGGATATCGACGGGTTGGCGTGCGCTCGCTTGCGCAAACATGCGCGCGAGCGCTGCCGCATCGGTCACGTCGCAAGCGCGCGCGTCGCCCGCAATTTCGTCGGCAAGGGCGGCAAGCGGTTTGGCATTGCGCGCGACAAGGGTCACATGCGCGCCGTGTGCTGCGAGGCATCGTGCGATCGCCGCGCCGATGCCGCGCGAAGCGCCCGTCACTAGGGCGTGACGGCCGACCAGGAACGCTGCAGGCAGAAGCGCTGGGGACGGTGCGGCGGACGGGCGTTGCATCGAGGCAGCCTCGCGACGGAGATATTTTAAGTCTAAAGTATCTCGGGCCGCTCGGCAAGCCCGTCTGCGGGCGCGCGCGGGAGCGCGGCTTGGTTCAGCCCGGATCGAGGCGGGCGAGCATGCCGTTGCGCGCATCGGTCAGCACGTATACCCGCCCTTGCGGATCGACACGCACGTCGCGGATGCGGGCACCCAGCTCCGCCAGCAGGCGTTCCTGGCGATGGCTGCCGTCGGCCTGCAATTCGATCCGGTAGAGCCCCTGGCCGCGCAGCGCGCCGATCAGCATCGAGCCATGCCAACCTGGAAACGCCGCCCCGGCATAGATCGCAAGTCCGGAGGGTGCGATCGACGGCGTCCAGATCACGCGCGGATCGGCATAGCCCTGGCGCGACGTGGCTTCGCCGATCTGCGTGCCTGTGCCGTAGTTGCGGCTGTGGGTGATGATCGGCCAGCCGTAATTCTGGCCGCGTACGAGGTTGTTGAGTTCGTCGCCGCCCTGGGCGCCGTGGTCGGCACCCCAAATCACGCCGTTTGCGTCGAGCGCGATACCCTGGGTGTTACGCAGGCCATGCGCAAAAATCTCGGGCCGCATGTCGCTGCGGCCGAGATAGGGATTGTCGGCGGGCACTTTGCCGTCGGGCTCAAGGCGCACGAGCTTGCCGTTGAGATCGCGGCCGTCTTGCGAGCGCATATCTTCAGCGCGATCGCCAGTCGTGAGATAGACCTTGCCGTCGCGCCCGAACAAGATGCGGCCGCCGAAATGGCGTGCCGATGACACGGCCGGCATCGATTCGAACAAGGTTTCGACATTTTCGAGGCCGGCATTCCCCAGGCGCGCGCGTGCCAAGCGCGTCAACGCGCCGTTGCCGACCGGTGCTGCATAGCTGAAGTAGAGCAGCCGGTTCGCGGCGAAATCCGGATGCAAGGCCAGATCGAACAGACCGCCTTGGCCGCGCGCCCAGACCTCGGGGACGCCTGCGAGCGGGTTCGGCTGCAAGCTACCGTTTTCGACGATGCGCAAACGCCCCGGCCGCTCGGTCACGAGCAATCGACCGTCGGGCAGCAGTGCCAGGGCCCACGGATTCTCAAGCCCCTCGGCCATCCGCACCACGCGATACGTCGCCTTCTCGCTGTGAACTTGCGCCGACACCGGTGCAGCAAAGACGATCGCGACCATGGAAGAAACTGCAGCAATCCGGCTCATCGTTACCTCCAATGCCTTCTCTCAGAACCGAATAACCGTACCAGAAACCAAGGATCCCGCGCAGGGACAAGAACATGATCGGCGAATCGATTTGTCCTGTATTATCGGAAGTACAAAACACCATATTTTAGTTGTAAAATATGGTGTTGCAGCAACGATTTTTGGAGCGTGCAGACATGGTCGGTTTTTCTTTCGGTGCGTCCAGTCGCGATCGTGTGGCCAAGCTTGCGGCGGTGGATGCCGCCCTTGCATTCATCGAGTTCAAGCCGGACGGAACGATCCTGACCGCCAACAAGAATTTTTTGGGCGCCATGGGCTATACGCTCGATGAACTCATTGGCAAGCACCATTCGATTTTCGTTGCAGCCAAAGAGCGCGAAAGCGACGGCTATCGTACTTTGTGGACCGATCTAAAGAACGGCACGCCTTCGCAAGGCGATATCTGCCGTATCGCCAAAGACGGAAAGGAAGTCTGGCTGAATGCCAGCTACCTGCCGGTCCGTGATTCGTCCGGCGCCGTGTACAAGGTGGTCAAAATCGCGTCCGACGTGACCGCGCGCAAACTGCGCGACGCCGAACGCGTTGGGCAACTCGAAGCGATCGATCGCTCGCAAGCCGTAATTGCCTTCGATTTGAAGGGTATCATTCTCGAAGCCAACCGCAATTTTCTCGACGCATTGGGCTATGCGCAGGCTGACGTTGTCGGTCGCCACCATTCGATCTTTGTCGATCCGACCGAACGCCAATCGGCCGAATACCGCGCCATGTGGGAAAGGCTCGGACGCGGGGAATTCGTCGCGGGCGAATTCAGACGCATTCATAAAAGCGGGCGCGAGGTCTGGATCCAAGCGAGCTACAACCCGATCTTCGACATGGCGGGCCGTCCCTTCAAGGTCGTCAAATTCGCATCCGACACAACCGTCCAGGTCGTCGCCCGGCGCAATGCCGAGCGCGCGCGCGAAGTCATCGACACGAGCCTTGGCGAGGTGGACCGCGCCATCAGCGACGCCAGTGCCCAGTCGACCGCGGCGGCGTCGGCTTCGCGTATGACGGCCGACAACGTCCAGGCCGTCGCGGCCGGTGCCGAGGAGCTCGACGCGTCGGTTCGCGAGATATCCCAAAGCATGTCGCGTTCGCGCGGGGAGACCGACGGCGCTTACGATCGTGCGGTCGATGCCGACCGCGCCACGCAGCGCCTGTCAGGCGCGGTGCAGTCGATGGGCGGTATAGTCCAGCTCATCCAAAATATCGCGGGTCAAATCAATCTTTTGGCGCTCAATGCCACGATCGAATCGGCGCGGGCAGGGGACGCGGGCAAGGGATTTGCCGTCGTTGCCAACGAGGTCAAGAATCTCGCGCGGCAGGCAGCCGACGCGACCGATCAGATCACCAAAGAAATCAACGATATCCAGAACGTTACGACGGACGTTGTGGGCGGGCTTTCGGCGATCCGTAAATCGATTGAATCGGTGCGTGAATACGTCACAAGCACGGCCGCTGCGGTCGAAGAGCAAAGTGCGGTGACGCGTGAAATGTCGTCAAATATGCGCGTTGCCGCCAATTCGGTTCAGTCGATCACGCAAAATGTCGATCGCATTGCGGCGGCTACGCAGCTTGCCGACGAATCGACCAAACGTGTGCGAAACGCCGCCCTTGCGGCGACTTGAAGCTGCGCCTGGGCCCGTCTCAGGCCGCCCGTCTCATGTGGGATGTCCTTTGCCGGGAACGTTGCCGACGAGGAAATGGCGTGCTGCGCCGGTTTCGTCGGCCAGCGGCAACAGGATTCGGCTCCAATAGACCACACCGACGTTCGCGGGCGGCGCATGGCGCGTGAAAAGAGGAATCCTTCGCTGCGCGCATGCCCGATAGCAGACGCGAAAGAAAAGCCCGATCGCCGGATGTGTCGGCACGTCGCGGGTGAATTTGCCGGTCAGATCGAAGCCAGCGCGCTCCGCAATCCGCGAGCCGTACAGTCGATAGCGATAGTCGTTTGCCGCGTCGTCGGCTTCAAGCAGCATGACGTTGCCGAGCGCGGGGCGCATTTCGAGCGGATCGATCGCGTCGTAGCGCGCCAGTGCGCCGGATCTAGGCAATCGAAGCCAATATTCGTGCAGAAATGCAAGCTCCGGCACGTTGAGCGTGGCCGCGTCCGGCGCCCAGCGCAGCATCAGCTTTTCGAAGCCGTGCGATTCGAGAAAGCGTTCGAGCGGACCGAACGAACCCTCGATCGCCGCGTCCGTAATCGCGGTTTCTTCGCTCATTGCTCGATGCCCCAGGCCGACAAGAGTCGGTAGCGTTTGGTGTCCATCTGGTCGAGAAGTTCGCGGCCTTCGGGGCCGCCGTCGCCAATCATGTTTTCGCGCGCAATCAGCTGCAGGGCGCCGATATTGGCCTGCAGTACGGTCTTGAGTTCGACGGCGCGCAGATTGCGACGCGAAAACTCCTGGCGGATCGGACGCAGCAATTCGCACAGCACGTCGGCAAGATCCGTTGCAAGCGTGTAGTCGAAGGAGCCGGCTTGGCCTTTGAGGTCGTGCGCCTTCTTGAACATCGCATTCCATATGTCGCGATTGTCCCAGTCGCTGGTCAACAGCAGGCCCATGCCGCGCGCCAGATCCTCGCAGTCCAGTCGCAGTACGTCGCGATAGGCGTCGGCCAAATGCGAAAGGCTGCTTGTTGCGGCAACAATGGCCTTCGCGGCCGCGCGTGGCTCGGCGGGCGAAACATGTCTGGCGCGCTGGATGATGGTCTCGAGCCGCGCCCAGAGCTGCGAGGCACTTACGGGCTTGACGACGTAGGCATCGACGCCTGCGCTGCGCGCGTCGAGTACGTTGCGCATCTCCTTCTGCGCGGTCAGCATCAGGATCGGCAGCGCACGCAGCGCCGCAACGGGGTGGTTGCGCACTTCCTGGATGAAGGAAAGCCCGTCCATCGGCGTCATCAGCCAGTCGCAGATCGCAACGTCGAAAGTTTGGTCCGCAAGTTTGTCGAGCGCATCGGCGCCATCGACAGCGGGCACGATCTGCGTCACGCCGAAACCGTTCAGCATCGATTTGAGGATCGAGCGCATTTGCTGATTGTCGTCGACGACGAGTATGCGTAGGTCCGATGGGTTGTAAGCGACCGTATCGGCCATGATCTAGCTGCTCTCCGTTGCGCCGCGAAGTTCGGCGGCGAATCCGGCGAGACCCTTGCGTGCGGCCGCACTTGCAGGCGTGCTTGCTGCGGGCCGCGTATGGGTTGGCTTGGACGCAGCACCCGTAGCATGCTGGAGGGCCGCTGCCAATTCCGCGCTGCGGATCGGTTTGGCGATGTAGTCGTTCATGCCGGCTTCGAGATATTTTTCGCGGTCGCCGCGCATTGCGTTGGCCGTCTGCGCGATGATCGGGACGGCGTTGTAGGGGGCTGGCAACGTGCGGATCCAGCGCGTCGCCTCGATGCCGTCGATCTCCGGCATCTGCGCATCCATCAGCACGACGTCGAACCGTTTTGAGCGCGCCATGGCGATCGCTTCGGCGCCGTCGCGCGCGAAGGTGCAACGATGGCCCATGCGCACCAGCAATTCGCCGACGACGATGCGGTTGACTTCGTTGTCTTCGGCGACGAGCACGTCGAGTTCGCGGTATGCTTCGCGCTGGGCGCCTAGGAGCCCCGAGATTCGCGGCGCTTCGGGGAGGGCGACGACGAGCGGCAGGCGCATTTCGAATACGGAGCCGCGCCCCAGCGTTGAACGCACCGTGATGTCGCCGCCCATCAACTGCGCCAGTTCGCGCGAGATCGCGAGGCCCAGGCCCGATCCGCCGAAGCGGCGCGCGATCGACGCATCGGCTTGGTTGAACCTGTCGAAAAGATGCGCGAGCGCTTCCTGTGCGATGCCGATGCCCGTGTCGGCCACGGAAACCAACAGCATCGCCTGCGTGGCGGATGGCGCTTCGACGTCGAGCCGCAGGTCGATGCGGCCGCGCTCCGTGAATTTGACGGCATTTCCGATCAGATTGAGCAGCACTTGGCGGAAGCGCGTGGGATCGCCCGCGAGCGGGGCCGGCAGATCGGGGGCGACGGCGACGCTGACGGTAAGCCCCTTGTTCTCGGCAGCGACCGCCAGCAGGGCGACTGTCTGTTTCAGGATTTCCACCGGATCGAAGGGGACGGTTTCGATCGCCATGTCCCCGGCCTCGAGGCGCGAATAATCGAGAATGGCGTCGATGATGCCGAGCAGGTCGCTGGCTGATTGGCTGGCGACTTCGACGTAGCTGCGTTGGCGCGCGTCGAGCGGCGTGCCCGCGAGCAGTTCGACCATGCCGAGCACACCGTTCATTGGCGTGCGGATTTCGTGACTCATCGTGGCCAGGAACCGCGATTTCGCGATATTGGCTTTTTCCGCGGCTACTTTGGCGCGCTCCGCATCGGTCCGCAGCATTTCGATATCGGTGAGGTCGAGCACCGTCGCGAAGATCCGTTCGATCGTGCCATCAGCACGCCGGTCGATGCGGAAATCCTCGCGTACAAAGCGTACCTCTCCGTCGGGCAGACCGACTCGATAGAGCCGCCGGCCGACCGATTTTGGGCTGCCCAGGAGGTCGCCGTGCTTGGCGCGATCTTCGGGATGAAGCGCAGCGACAAAGGTGTCGAAGTCGGGCTCGATTTCCGGCCCGATCCCCCAGATCTGGCGCGCGCGCGGTGACCAGTACTGTTCGCCGCTGCGCGTGTCGAAATCCCACCAGCCCATTGACGCCGTCTCGAGCGCCAGTTCCAGACGCTCGCGGGTTTTTTCGAGTTCCTCGAGGAGACCGGTTTGGGCGACGACGGAAAGCCGCAGTTGACGATCGGCCTCGATCTGTGAGCCGATCTCGCGGGCCGTGCCGCGATAGCCTGCAAAAGTGCCGTTCGCCGCATAGTGCGGCTTGCCGGACATCGAAATCCAATAGCCGCCGGTTCCGGGCGCCTTCAGGCGGAAGACGAGATCGGCAAAGGGTTCCTGCCGATCGACCGCCTCAATATGCGCGCCGAAAGCCGCATCGCGTGTCCATTCCCCGTCGAACATGTCCCAACGCGACTTGCCGATCTGGGACGCCGGTTCGATGCCTATGCGGCGTATGCCGTCAGACAAAAACGTGTGGCGATGGGATGCATCGGTCTCCCAGAACCAATCGGACGAAAGGTCGGCGAACTCTCCAAGACGTGGCTCCCTTGGCGCTAGCGACGGTGCGTGCAGCTGTTCGAGCTGGGCATAGGTTTGGCTGACGACTTCGCAAAGCTGCTCGATGTCGATCGCGCCGTCGCGCGCGATCTGCTGCAGCTGCTGGGCGAGAAGAGGATGTCGATCCGCCATCAAATTCTGTCGACTGCGACTGCGAAATCGGCAGTTCGGCATTCCGATGCAGCGTCTGCGTATTCGTCGACGCGTCGCTGCCGCCATATGCGAAGACAATTGCCGATCACGTCTGCGCCTCTTCGTCCCTTGCGTCCGTAGGGAGCGCAGTATATCGGGCTGAAGGAGCGTCGTCATCGCCGTCCAGCGGCAGAAAATTTTGCGGTGCGGCGCTTTTTATTCTGTCGCCAAGACAAAGGGCCCCGCGACGTGCGGGGCCCTTGGCCGGCAACGTTCCCCGTCGGCGACGGGGAGGTTGAGAGCGAACTAGCGGAACAGGCCCAACAGCACCGAGGGTTGCTGGTTGGCGATCGACAGCGACTGGATGCCGAGCTGCTGGCGAACCTGCTGCGCCTGCACCACAGCCGATGCTTTGCCGATGTCGGCATCGACAATGGCGCCAAGGCCGGTCGTCGTCGCATCCACGATTGCGTTGACGAAGCCGGACTGCAGCGTGAGCGTGCGGGTCTCGGCCGCGTTGGCGCCGAGCGAAGTGGCGACCGCCTGCTGGAAGGTCGAGAGGCTGCTAAGGCCTGCGGCTGCATCCGAAGCCGTGGCGACGATGTTGGCGGTAGCGGCGAATGCGTTGAAGGCCGCATCGACCGACGACTGCGAGGTGATCGTGAGCACGGTTGCGTTGGTGTCGGCAAGGAACGTCTTGGCCGTCGAGCCGGCGGAGAGCAGGTTCGTGCCGTTGTAGCTCGCCTGGCTGATGAAGTTTGCGACCTGCGAGGTAAGCGCGTTGAAGTCGGCCGTGTAGATCGAACGCTGGTTGGCGCTGATCGACCCGTCGGCGAGCTGCGTGATTTTGGCCTGCAAGTTGCCGATGAGATTCGAAACGTTCGTCAGAGCCGCCTGCGTCACCGTGCCGATGCCAACACCGCTGGCAAGCGAGGCCTGAATGGCGCCGTAGGCCTGCAGGTTGCCGCGAATGCCTTGCGCAACCGAGAAGGTCGAAGCATCGTCTTGCGCGTCGGCAACGCGATAGCCCGTCTGGACCTGTTTGGATGCGACGTTGAGCGCGTTTTGCGTCGTGCGCAACGAAGCGAGAGCCGTATAGGCGCCGATATTGGTGTTTACGGAATTCGACATTGTGAGGTCCCTTTCTGGTTGATCGCTCCGACTTCTGTCGAAACTTCGCGCTTATGTTGCAAGACGTCGGTTTTGGACCAACGACTGGCAGTGGCGTCTCCACGCCCACAAACGGATCGTAGGATGAGTATACGCATTTTTAATGGTCATGCAAGTATTTGATTTTTATCAGAAAAGTTCTTATTTTATAAGTATACCATGAAAATTTAAATCAAATTCTTATTTAACTTTAAATAATTCACTGAGCAAAGCCTTTCTGCAAGTACCGAAGCAGAAAAATCAGAAAACAATCTAAGATTCTATAAACAAAAAAAGCGGAGACGATCCGAAGACCGTCTCCGCCGTTTTTGGAGAATGCGCCCGAAGACGCGGGAAGTTAGCGGAACAGACCCAACAGAACCGAGGGCTGCTGGTTGGCGATCGACAGCGACTGAATGCCGAGCTGCTGGCGAACCTGCAGGGCCTGCACCGAAGCCGAGGCTTTGCCGATGTCGGCATCGACGATGGCGCCGAGACCGGTCGTCGTCGCATCCACGATCGAGTTCACAAAGCTCGACTGCAGCGTGAGCGAGCGCGTTTCAGAGGCGTTGGCGCCGAGCGAGGTGGCGACCGCCTGCTGGAAGGTCGACAGGCTGCTGAGGCCCGCGGCTGCATCCGACGCCGTTGCGACGATGTTGGCGGTCGTCGCGAAGGTGTTGAACGCCGCATCGACCGACGATTGCGCGCTCAAGGTGAGCACGGTCGCGTTGGTGTCGGCCAAGAACGTCTTGGCCGTCGAGCCGGCGGAGAGCAGGTTGGTGCCGTTGTAGTTGGCCTGGCTGATGAAGTTTGCGACCTGCGAGGTCAGTGCATTGAAGTCGGCCGTATAGATGGCGCGCTGGTTGGCGGTGATCGACCCGTCGGCGAGCTGCGTGATCTTGGCCTGCAGATTGCCGATCAGATTCGAAACGTTCGTCAGTGCCGCCTGGGTCACCGAGCCGATGCCCACGCCGTTGGCGAGCGACGCTTGGATGGCGCCGTAGGCCTGCAGGTTGCCGCGAATGCCTTGCGCAACCGAGAAGGTCGAGGCATCGTCAGCCGCATCGGCAACGCGATAGCCCGTCTGAACCTGCTTGGAAGCGACGTTGAGTCCTGCTTGAGTCACGCGCAACGACGCCAGCGCCGTATACGCACCAACATTGGTGTTGATAGAGTTCGACATAGTATATTCCTTCCTTCTGGAATGGATCAAACCAGCTTCTGCTGATCTGGAGAGACCATATCCCAGCAATTCGGCAAAGTCACTACAATTTTATAGAAATCTTTTTTGATGGTTTTGATGCAAACGCCAGCGACTCTCGATCAACTATCTGAACAGAATGCGAAAATTGCACTTTTTTCGATCAAATGCGCAGGTCGCATGTCAATCATGCATTAGGTGCAATGCTGGTTTTGAGTGCGGCGGGGCGTCTGTCAGATTGACGGCGCCCGGCAAGGCTTGTACGAGAAGCCCCCCGAGAGGGTCCGAACGACGGACGGCGCGCGGGCGTGGTGAAACTGGTAGACACGCGAGATTTAGGTTCTCGTGACGAAAGTCGTGGGGGTTCAAGTCCCTCCGCCCGCACCAGGGCCGCCCGTACGAAGTTGCCGTTGCATAAAGAATGTCCTCGAACGTTCCCTGAAATTCTTCCGAGTTGGATGCCATGCAAGTCACCGAAACCCTGAACGACGGTCTCAAGCGCAGCTATAAGGTCATTGTGTCGGCCACCGACATCGCCGCGAAGCTCGAACTCGAGCTCGACGACCTCTCTAAGAAGGTGCGCTTGCCGGGCTTCCGTCCGGGCAAAGCGCCAAAAGCGGTGCTGAAGCAGCGCTACGGCCAGTCCGTGATGGGCGACGTGCTGCAGCGCGCCGTGCAGGATTCCTCGAACCAGGCGATCCTCGAGCGCGGTCTCAAGCCCGCCATGCAGCCAAAAATCGAAGTCGTCGATTTCGCGGAGGGCAAAGACCTCGAATATAATCTGTCCGTCGAGGTGCTGCCCGAGATCGTGCCGGTCGATTTCAAGACGATCGAACTCGAGCGTTTGAAAGCCGAGCCGGGCGAAGGCGAACTTGCCAAAGCGCTCGAAAGCCTCGCGCGCTCGCAAAAGCAGACAAAGAAGGTCGAAGAAGACCGCGCGGCCAAGAGCGGCGATACGCTCGTGATCGATTTCGAGGGCTTTCTCGACGGCACGCCGTTTCCCGGCGGCAAGGGCAGCGACCATGCGCTCGAACTCGGCTCTAATCAGTTCGTGGCCGGATTCGAAGATCAACTGATCGGCAAGCGCGTCGGAGACAGCTGCGACGTCAATATCGTGTTCCCCGAGCAGTATGTGAACGACAAGCTCGCCGGCAAGCCGGCGACGTTCAAAGTGACCGTCAAGGAACTGCGCGAAGCGGTGCCGCTCGAGCAGAACGACGAGTTCGCCAAGGGTCTCGGCTTCGAAGATCTCGAAACGCTGAAGAAGGCTGTCAAGGACCAGCTGTCGCGCGAACTCAACCGCCATTCGCGCGCGCGCATGAAGCGCCAGCTGCTCGACAAGCTCGCCGACGCGCACATCTTCGAAGTGCCCCCCAGCATGGTCGATCTCGAGTTCAACCAGATCTGGGCCCAGGTCGAAGAAGACCGCAAGCGCGGCGTACAGGACCCCGCCAATGAGGGCAAATCGGACGACGATCTCAAGGCCGAGTACCGCACCATCGCCGAGCGCCGTGTTCGCTTGGGCCTGCTGCTGGCAGAAGTCGGCCGCGCCAACAACGTCCAGGTCGCGCAAGACGAGGTCAACCGCGCGCTGGGCGAGCAGGCGCGCCGTTATCCGGGCCAGGAGCGCGAAGTGGTCGACTATTTCCGCAACAACCCCGACGCGCTGGCCCAGCTGCGCGCGCCGATCTTCGAGGACAAGGTCGTCGATTTCATCGTCGAACTTGCCAAGGTTTCGGACAAAGACGTGTCGGCCGAAGAACTGACCAAGGAAATGGACGCAGCGTAAGCGTCCGCGCCGAAATAGGGTCATTCGAACAAGACGGGCCAACCAGACGGCGATGCCCCCAGGCGGGCGTCGCCGTCTTTATTTTTGCCGGATCACTTGATCGTGCGCGCCGCCCCAGCCTAGATATAGGGAGTGGCCCCGCGCCGTTGCGGGCAAAAATCTCCGGAGATCCGACCCATGTCGTTCGACGCCCAGATGAGCACCCTTATCCCGATGGTCGTCGAACAGACCGCGCGCGGCGAGCGCTCGTTCGACATCTACTCGCGCCTTCTCAAAGAGCGCATCATTTTCATGGTCGGTCCCGTCAATGACGGCGTCTCGAGCTTGATCTGCGCGCAGCTGCTGTTCCTGGAGAGCGAAAACCCTAAAAAAGACATTTCGCTCTACATCAACTCGCCGGGTGGCGTGGTCACGTCGGGTCTCGCGATCTACGACACGATGCAATACATCCGTCCCGACGTTGCGACTGTGTGTATCGGTCAAGCCGCGTCGATGGGCTCGCTGCTGATGTGTGCCGGCGCGAAAGGCAAGCGCTTTTCGCTGCCCAATTCGCGCATCATGGTCCACCAGCCCTCGGGCGGCACGCAAGGCCAAGCCACGGATATCGAGATCCAGGCGCGCGAAATCCTCAATCTTCGCAAGCGCCTCAACGAAATCTACGTCAAGCACACCGGCCAGCCGGTCGAGGCGATCGAAGCGGCCCTTGAGCGCGACAAGTTCATGAGCCCGGACGAAGCCAAGACCTTCGGGATCATCGACGAAGTCGTCGTCACGCGCCCGCCGCGCCCTGAAGAGAGCAAAGCCGCCTGAAAACGACGTTGCAGCATACCGTTTGGCACGTTCTTGGCACGGCAAGCCGCTGTGCCCGGGACGTGATCGGGATGCGTGCGACTTGTAACGCTGCTGGCGGAGTTCTATGTTTTTCGAGGGGGCGGGTCGATTTCCCCCAGCAGCGACGGAATTAGACCGGCGGCTGCGGTTGCCGCAGATGCCGGTGAGGGCTAACATCCAACCATGTCCGGATTCCCATGGGGGGAACGACCGGACGGAGCGGTGACGGAATGAACAAGTCCTCGGGCGATTCGAAGAACACGCTTTACTGCTCTTTCTGCGGAAAGAGCCAGCACGAAGTCCGCAAGCTGATCGCGGGCCCGACCGTGTTCATCTGCGATGAATGCGTCGAACTGTGCATGGACATCATCCGCGAAGAGCACAAGACCACGCTGGTCAAGTCCCGCGACGGCGTTCCCACGCCCAAAGACATCTGCCAAGTCCTCGACGACTACGTGATCGGCCAGGACCACGCCAAGCGCGTTCTTTCGGTCGCCGTGCACAACCACTACAAGCGGCTTTCGCACGGCACCAAGGGTGCCGAAGTCGAAATCGCCAAATCGAACATCCTTCTTGTCGGCCCCACCGGCTGCGGTAAGACGCTGCTGGCCCAGACGTTGGCGCGCATCATCGACGTGCCCTTCACGATGGCCGACGCCACGACGCTCACGGAAGCGGGCTATGTCGGCGAAGACGTCGAGAACATCATCCTGCGTCTGCTGCAGGCGGCCGATTACAATGTCGAACGCGCGCAGCGCGGCATCGTCTATATCGACGAAGTCGATAAGATCAGCCGCAAGTCCGAAAACCCGTCGATCACGCGCGACGTGTCGGGCGAGGGCGTGCAGCAGGCCCTGCTGAAAATCATGGAAGGCACTGTCGCCTCCGTGCCGCCGCAAGGCGGGCGCAAGCATCCGCAGCAGGAGTTCCTGCAGGTCGATACCACGAACATTCTGTTCATCTGCGGCGGCGCTTTTGCCGGCCTCGACAAGATCATCGCGGCCCGCTCGCGGGGCACGTCGATCGGTTTCGGCGCCGACGTGCGCGGCCCCGACGAGCGCACGACGGGCCTGATCCTCAAGGACGTCGAGCCCGAAGATCTGCTGAAATTCGGCCTGATCCCGGAATTCATCGGCCGTCTGCCGGTCGTTGCCACGCTGACCGACCTTTCGGAAGAAGCGCTGGTCGATATTCTGCAGAAACCCAAGAACGCGCTGGTCAAGCAGTACCAGCGTCTGTTCGAGATGGAAGGCATCAAGCTCGGCTTCTCCGACGACGCGCTGAAGTCGGTCGCGCGCAAAGCGATCGCACGCAAAACGGGTGCGCGCGGTTTGCGTTCGATCATGGAAGTGATCCTGCTCGACACGATGTTCGAACTGCCCGGCATGACCGGCATCGAAGAAGTCGTGATCAACAGCGAGGTCGTCGAGGGTCGGGCCAAACCGCTGCATGTGCATGGCGAGCGAACGCCTGCGGCGCAGGTCGGCACGTCGGCCTAACGCCGACGTCGGCACTTGACCCAAGGTTTGCCGGCGCCCAATTCCTTGAGGAGAGCCGCGGCGGTGTAGATTTTCGGCGCTGGCGTTCCAGTCTCATTTAGGTCGGCCGAGTTGATCGGCCGAGCAGCAGGAAAGTCGAACTCGAATGGAATCGAAACGCGGCACGCTCTATCCGGTCCTTCCGCTTCGCGACATTGTCGTTTTCCCGCACATGATCGTCCCGCTCTTCGTGGGCCGCGAGAAATCGGTGCGTGCGCTTGAAGACGTGATGAAGGACGACAAGCAGATCCTGCTCGTCGCCCAGAAGAACGCGGCGCAAGACGATCCGCAAGCCGGCGACATCTACGAAGTCGGCACGATCGGCACGGTTCTGCAGCTGCTGAAGCTGCCGGACGGCACGGTCAAGGTGCTCGTCGAGGGCGGCGCGCGCGCGCGCGTCACGGCGTGGGGCGACAATCCGAGCTTCTTCCAGGCCTATGCCGAGCCGATGCCCGACCGCGCTGGCACGGCTTCGGAGATGGAAGCGCTTGTGCGCACGGTCGTGAGCCAGTTCGAGCAGTACATCAAGCTCAACCGCAAGATCCCGCCCGAAGTGCTTGTCTCGGTCAACCAGATCGACGATCCGGGCAAGCTTGCCGACACGGTTGCCTCGCATCTGGCGCTCAAGATTCCGGAAAAGCAGGAGCTGCTCGAGCTCGATACCGTCGCCCAGCGCCTCGAGAAGATCTACGCTTCGATGGAAGGCGAGATCGGCGTGCTGCAGGTCGAAAAGCGCATCCGCAACCGCGTCAAGCGGCAGATGGAGAAGACGCAGCGCGAGTACTATCTGAACGAACAGCTGAAGGCGATTCAGAAGGAACTCGGCGAGACCGACGACGGCAAGGACGAAGGTGCCGAGATCGAGGAGCGCATCAAGAAGACGAAGCTCTCCAAGGAAGCGCGCGACAAGGTCTATGCCGAGCTCAAGAAGCTGAAATCGATGAGCCCGATGTCGGCCGAAGCCACGGTCGTGCGCAACTATATGGACTGGATCCTGTCGATCCCCTGGAAGAAGCGCACCAAGATCAAGCGCGACGTGAAGCACGCCGGCAAGGTGCTCGACACCGACCATTACGGGCTCGAGAAGGTCAAGGAACGCATCCTCGAATATCTCGCGGTCCAGGAACGTACGATCAAGATGCGCGGCCCCATCCTGTGCCTCGTCGGCCCGCCGGGCGTGGGCAAGACGTCGCTGGGCAAGTCGATCGCCAAGGCGACCGGGCGCAATTTCGTGCGCATGTCGCTGGGCGGCGTGCGCGACGAAGCCGAAATCCGCGGCCATCGGCGCACTTATATTGGCTCGATGCCGGGCAAGATCATCCAGGGCATGAAGAAGGCGAAGTCGTCCAATCCGCTCTTTCTGCTCGACGAGATCGACAAGCTCGGCTCCGACTGGCGCGGCGATCCGTCGTCGGCTTTGCTCGAGGTGCTCGATCCCGAGCAGAACGCGACCTTCGCCGACCACTATCTGGAGGTCGATTACGACTTGTCCGACGTGATGTTCGTGACGACAGCGAACACGCTGCGCATGCCGCAGCCGCTGCTCGACCGCATGGAGATCATCCGCCTTTCCGGCTACACGGAGGAGGAAAAGATCGAAATCGCGCGCGGCCATCTCATCCCCAAGCAGGAAGAGATGCACGGCCTCAAGAAGGGCGAGTGGTCGATCACCGACGAAGGCTTGCGCGACCTCGTGCGCTACTACACGCGCGAAGCGGGCGTACGCAATCTCGAGCGCGAAATTGCAGGCCTCACGCGTAAAGCCGTCAAGGCGATCCTCGTCGAAGGCCTCAAGAAAGTGCAGGTCACGCCGAAAAATCTTGAAAAATACGCCGGCGTGCGCAAGTTCCGTTGGGGCGAGATCGACGGCGACGACATGGTGGGCCACGTCAACGGCCTGGCGTGGACGGAAGTCGGCGGCGAAGTGCTGTCGATCGAAGCCGTCATGTCGCCCGGCAAAGGCAAGATGACGATCACCGGCAAGCTTGGCGATGTGATGCAGGAGTCGATCCAGGCGGCACACGCTTACGTGCGCAGCCGGGCCGCGAGCCTAGGCATCAAACCGCCGATGTTCGAGCGGCGCGACATCCATGTGCACGTGCCGGAAGGCGCCACGCCCAAAGACGGTCCGTCGGCCGGTGTGGGCATGGCGACCGCGATCGTGTCGGTGCTGACCGGCATTCCGGTTCGTCGCGACGTGGCGATGACGGGCGAGATCACGCTGCGCGGCCGGGTACTGCCGATCGGCGGCCTCAAAGAGAAGCTGCTTGCCGCGTTGCACGCGGGCATCAAGACGGTTCTGATCCCGAAGGACAACGAAAAGGATCTGGCGGAGATTCCGGAGAACGCCAAGAAGGCGCTCGAAATCGTATCTGTCTCGACGGTCGACGAGGTGCTGGCGCGCGCATTGACGCGCGTTCCGCAGGCGATCGAATGGATCGAGCCCGAGATCGAAAACGTGCCGACTAAAAAGGCCGAGGGCGACGCGACGGGGCTCGTCACGCACTGAGCGTTTTGCGCATGCGAGATGCGCTCAAAAAGGGCCGTCGATGAAAACGAAATTCGTTTTCGTCGGCGGCCCTTCGCGTTTTTTGTCAAGCCGGAAAAATTGTGGATACTCCGATGCGTGCGATTGACGGGGCGGCTTCAAACACCTAGAACCGGCCTCTCTCGCGCGCGACTTTGCGTGCCGTTTAGATCGATCCACCCCGCGGAGTGCGCTTCGCCCGTGAACAAACATGATCTTATTGCCGCCGTTGCGGCGAAAACCGAACTGTCGAAAGACCAGGCGGCCCAAGCGCTCGACGCGGCTCTCGAGACGATCGCCCGCCAGCTTCGCAAGGGCGAAGACGTCAAGCTGTTCGGTTTCGGCACGTTCTACGTTGCCCAGCGCAAGGCGAGTGCGGGTCGCAATCCGCGCACGGGCGAAACGATCAAACTCAAGGCCAGCCGTTGCCCGAAATTCAAGGCTGGAAAATTTCTGCGCGATGGGTTGAATTGAGGCCTTGCTTCGGGCGGTTAGCTCAGCGGTAGAGCGCCTCGTTTACACCGAGAATGTCGGGGGTTCGATCCCCTCACCGCCCACCAGTCTTTTTCGTTTCATTGCTAAGGTTGCGCCATGAAGATCGACGGCACGCCCTATCGCACGATCTGGCCGGCCGCCGACGGCCTTGCCGTCGAGGTCATCGACCAAACGCAGCTGCCGCATCGTTTCGTGGTCCAGCGCTGGACCGATCTTGCCGCTGCGGCCGACGCCATCAAGACCATGGTCGTGCGGGGGGCTCCGTTGATCGGCGCCGCCGCCGCCTACGGCATGGCGCTTGGATTGCGCGCAGATCCGTCCGATCGCGGGCTGCAGCATGCCTACGACACGCTCGTCGTCACGCGGCCGACGGCGATCAATCTGCGCTGGGCGCTCGACCGCACGCGCGCGGCCCTCGCCCCCATCGACGCGGCCGCGCGCGCCGTTGCCGCGTGGCGGCTTGCGGCCGAAATCTGCGACGAGGACGTCGCGATCAACGAAGCCATCGGGCGCAACGGTTTGGCAGCCATTCGAGAGGCTGCCGAGCGCAAAGCCAAAGTGGGCGGGAAGGGGCCCGTCAATATTCTGACCCATTGCAATGCCGGCTGGCTTGCGACGGTCGATTGGGGGACGGCGATCGCTCCCATCTACATGGCGCACGATGCCGGCATCGACGTGCATGTGTGGGTCGACGAGACGCGGCCGCGCAACCAGGGTGCGTCGCTCACCGCCTGGGAACTTGGCCGCCATGGCGTGCCCCACCATATCGTGGCCGACAATGCCGGCGGGCATTTGATGCAGCACGGGCTTGTGGACCTTTGCATCGTCGGCACCGACCGTGTGACCGCGCGCGGCGACGTGTGCAACAAGATCGGCACCTATCTGAAGGCGCTTGCTGCCTTCGACAACGGCGTGCCGTTCTATGTTGCTCTGCCGAGCCCGACGATCGACTGGACCGTTTCGGACGGGGTCAAGGAGATCCCGATCGAGCAGCGCAGCCCGCTCGAGGTCACGCGAATGGCGGGGCGCCTTGCCGACGGCAGCGTGGTAGAGGTCGATATCGCGGCCCCCGGCAGCCCGGCGCGCAACGACGCCTTCGACGTAACCCCAGCGCGGTTGGTCACTGGCCTTATTACAGAGCGGGGGATTTGCGCCGCCAGCCCGACGGGCTTGGCCGGACTTTTCCCGGGCCGCGCTTCGCTAGTCGCTTGACGCGCCTAGTTCGGCCCGGTACAAACCGCGGACTTTCGAGCCAAGTCCCCGCGCGGGCGTAGCTCAGTTGGTTAGAGCGCCGGCCTGTCACGCCGGAGGCCGCGGGTTCAAGTCCCGTCGCTCGCGCCACTTGGCCGAAAGCTCCGATATTCACCATGCAAAGCCTGCCATTTCCCAATGGCAGGCTTTTCTTGTTGCGGTGCAGCAACATCATTCGTTGCAATTTTGACAGCGCGGTGCCTGGTTCTGTTAAGGTTCGGATTGCGGCTCCTTAAATCGTGGCAAAAATCGGCGCTTTGGCCTATAGGAGAAAGACTTATCGGATTCGAGCCAGGGGGTCTGGCGGACGGCGCTGGAGTTTGGGGATCCAATGGACGCACATGCGGCATTGCTGCGCGAATATCTGCCGATTCTCATGTTCTTGGGATTGGCCATTGTCTTGTCGATTTTAATGGTCGCCGCGTCACTGATCATCGCGCGCCAGAAACCGGATACTGAAAAATTGTCCGCATACGAATGCGGCTTCGAAGCCTTCGACGATGCACGCCGCAAGTTCGACGTGCGCTTCTACCTCGTCGCGATCCTGTTCATCATTTTCGACCTCGAAGTCGCGTTCCTGTTCCCGTGGGCGGTATCCCTGGGCGAGATCGGCATGTTCGGATTCTGGTCGATGGTCGCCTTCCTGGGCGTACTGACGATCGGCTTTGTGTACGAGTGGAAAAAGGGAGCTCTCGAATGGGAGTGATCGAAGCGCATGGTGCGGGGCCCCTGCCGCCCGGCCCTGCGCAAGATGCGCTGTTGAAGGCAGCCGTCGATGACATCCAGGAAAAAGGTTTTGTCGTGGCGCAGCTCGACAAACTCGTCGGCTGGGCGCGCACCGGCTCGCTGTGGCCGATGACCTTCGGGCTCGCTTGCTGTGCGGTCGAAATGATGCACACGGCCGCAAGCCGTTACGATCTTGACCGTTTCGGCATGGTCTTCCGCCCGAGCCCGCGCCAGTCCGACGTTATGATCGTGGCCGGCACGCTCACCAATAAAATGGCGCCCGCTTTGCGCAAGGTCTACGACCAGATGGCGGAGCCTCGCTGGGTGCTGTCGATGGGCAGCTGCGCCAATGGCGGCGGCTACTACCATTACAGCTACTCGGTTGTGCGCGGCTGCGACCGCATCGTGCCGGTCGATATCTATGTGCCGGGCTGCCCGCCGACGGCCGAAGCCCTGCTCTACGGAATCATCCAACTGCAGAAGAAGATCAAGCGCACCACCACGATCCTGCGCTGAAGGGACAGACGGTTCGCAACATGGCTGCGTATCTCGATCCATCGCTCGCCGCCCTTGGCGACAAGATCAAAGCCGATCTCGGCGCCGACATTTTGGCGGTCGAAATCGAAAAGGGCGAATTGTGCGCGACCGTGGCGCGCGCATCGATCCTGCCCGTGCTCGCCTATCTGCGCGACGCTGCGGACTGCAAATTCGCCGCCCTCATGGATCTGTGCGGCGTCGATTGGCCCGAGCGCATCGAGCGTTTCGACGTTGTCTACAATCTCCTGTCGATGCGCCACAACCGGCGTATCCGCGTGAAGATCAGCACCGACGAAAACACGCCGGTCGAATCGGCCGTGGGTCTGTTCCCGTCGGCCGGCTGGTTCGAGCGCGAAGCCTGGGACCTTTACGGCATCTATTTCGCCAACCATCCCGATCTGCGCCGCCTGCTCACCGATTATGGTTTCGAAGGCCATCCGCTGCGCAAAGATTTTCCGTTAACGGGCTATGTGGAAGTGCGCTACGACGCGGCCGAGCAGCGCGTGGTCTACGAGCCCGTGAAGCTCACGCAGGATTTCCGCTCGTTCGATTTCCTGTCGCCGTGGGAAGGTCTCGGTCTGGCGCAGCTCGGCAAATTGCCGGGCGACGAAAAAGCGGCCGCACCTGCTGCATCCGCACCGGCGCCCGCCGCTCCGGCCCCCGCAGCTCCGGCAAAGGCATAGACGCCATGGCTGAACCCATACTTGCCGCACCTGCCGGCGAACAGACGCCCGGCCAAGTTCGTATCAAGAACTATTCGCTGAATTTCGGGCCGCAGCATCCGGCCGCACACGGCGTGCTGCGCCTCGTGCTCGAGCTCGATGGCGAAGTGATCGAGCGCGCCGATCCGCATATCGGGCTCTTGCATCGCGGCACCGAGAAGCTGATCGAGTACAAGACGTACCTGCAGGCCGTGCCCTATTTCGACCGGCTCGACTACGTGTCGCCGATGAACCAGGAGCATGCCTACGCGCTCGCGGTCGAAAAGCTGCTTGGCATCGAAGCACCGCCGCGCGCGCAATATATCCGCGTGCTCTATGCCGAGATCGGCCGCATCCTCAACCACATCCTGAACGTCACGACCTTCGCCCTCGACGTCGGCGCCATGACCCCGCTGCTGTGGGGCTTCGAAGAGCGCGAAACGCTGATGGAGTTCTACGAGCGTGTGTGCGGTGCGCGTCTGCACGCGGCCTATTTCCGGCCGGGTGGCGTCAGCCAGGATCTGCCGCCGGGCTTGGCCGAAGACATGCTCAAATTCATCGCGCACTTCCCCAAAGTGCTCGACGACATCGAAAGCCTGCTCACCGAGAACCGCATCTTCAAGCAGCGCACGGTCGATATCGGCGTGGTGTCGAAGGCCGATGCTTTGGCCTGGGGCTTTTCGGGGCCGATGGTGCGCGGCTCGGGCATTCCGTGGGATCTGCGCAAGGCGCAGCCCTACGACGCCTACGAGGCGATGGAATTTGACGTGCCGATCGGTAAGAACGGCGACTGCTACGACCGCTATCTCGTGCGCATGGACGAAATGCGCCAGTCGCTGCGCATCATGAAGCAGGCGATCGAGAAGATGCCGGGCGGGCCGGTCAAGACCGACGACCGCAAAGTGGCTCCGCCGCCGCGCGCGGACATGAAGCGCTCGATGGAAGCGCTCATCCACCATTTCAAGCTCTACACCGAAGGCTACCGGGTGCCGGCGGGCGAGACCTACACGGCCGTCGAAGCGCCCAAGGGCGAGTTCGGCGTGTATCTGGTTTCGGACGGCACGAACCGGCCCTACCGCTGCAAGATCCGCGCGCCGGGTTTTGCGTTTCTGCAGGCGATGGATTTCCTCGCCAAGGGCCACATGCTGGCCGACGTCGTCGCGATTATCGGATCGCTCGACATTGTTTTCGGAGAGATCGACCGATGAGTGGCGGCACTGCCCACGCCGAACAGCCTGCGACCTTCGCTTTCACGCCCGAGAACCTCGCCTGGGCGCAGAAGGTCATCGCCAAATATCCGCAAGGCCGCCAGGCGAGTGCCGTGTTGCCGCTGCTCGACCGCGCCCAGCGCCAGCATCGCAATTGGCTGCCGCGCGCGGCCATGGACTATGTGGCGGGCTTGCTCGACATGGCGCCGATCCGCGTCTACGAGGTCGCGACCTTCTATTCGATGTTCAATCTTGCACCCGTCGGCGAATGGTTCCTGCAGGTCTGCACGACCACGCCGTGTTGGCTGCGCGGCTCGGACGAGGTGATGAAGGCTTGCGAGCGCAAGCTGCATGTGAAGGCGACGGGCGATGCGAGTTTTCTGCATTCGGCCGACGGCAAATTCACCGTGCGCGAAGTCGAGTGCCTGGGCGCTTGCGTCAATGCACCGGTTATCCAGGTCAACGACGATTTCTACGAAGATCTCGACGGCGCTTCGACCGAAAAGCTGATCGATGCTTTGGCAGCCGGCAATCCGCCGCCCAAGGGCTCGATGGCCGGGCGCCAAGTGTCGATGCCGGCGGGCGGGCGCACGAGCCTGTTCCCGGTCCCTGCAAGCGGAGCCGAATGATGCTTCAGGACAAAGACCGCATTTTCACCAATCTTTATGCCGACGGCGACTGGGGCCTCGACGGTGCGCGCAAGCGCGGCGACTGGGACGGCACCAAGGACATTCTCCTCAAAGGCCGCGACTGGATCATCAAGGAGATCCAGGATTCAGGCCTGCGCGGGCGCGGCGGGGCAGGGTTCCCGACCGGCATGAAATGGTCGTTCATGCCCAAAAAATCCGACGGGCGGCCGCATTACCTCGTGGTGAATGCCGACGAGTCCGAGCCGGGCACCTGCAAGGACCGCGAGATCCTGCGCCACGATCCGCACAAGCTCGTCGAAGGCTGCCTGATCGCCGGTTTTGCGATGGGAGCCAACGCCGCCTATATCTATGTGCGCGGCGAGTTCTACAACGAATCCTCTAATCTCGAGATCGCCGTGCAGCAAGCCTATGCGGCAGGCTTGCTCGGGCCCGACGCCTGCGGTTCGGGCTGGCCGTTCGATGTGTATGTGCATCGCGGTGCCGGGGCTTATATCTGCGGCGAAGAAACCGCGCTGATCGAATCGCTCGAAGGCAAAAAGGGCCAGCCGCGCCTGAAGCCGCCGTTCCCGGCCGGCATGGGCCTTTATGGCTGCCCCACGACGGTCAACAATGTCGAATCGATCGCGGTCGCACCGACGATTATTCGGCGCGGCGCGGCGTGGTTTGCCGGCATCGGGCGGCCCAAGAATTCGGGCACGAAATTGTTCTGCATCTCGGGCCACGTCAACAAGCCCTGCACGGTCGAAGAAGCGATGAGCATTCCGCTCAAAGAACTCATCGAGAAACATTGCGGCGGCGTGCGCGGTGGCTGGGACAATCTGCTCGGCATCATCCCGGGCGGCGCGTCGGTGCCGGTGCTGCCCAAAGCGATCTGCGACACGGTGCTGATGGACTTCGATGCGCTCCGCGAAGTGCGTTCGGGCCTGGGTACGGCCGCCGTCATCGTCATGGACAAGTCGACCGACATCGTGAAAGCGATCGCGCGCCTGTCGCGCTTCTACATGCACGAAAGCTGCGGCCAGTGCACGCCGTGCCGCGAGGGGACGGGCTGGCTGTTCCGCGTGATGCAGCGCATGGTCAAGGGCGAGGCCGAGCCCAAAGAAATCGACATGCTCGAAGAAGTCACGCGCCAGATCGAAGGCCACACGATCTGCGCATTGGGCGACGCTGCGGCGTGGCCCGTGCAGGGCCTCATCCGCCATTTCCGTCCCGAGATGGAAATGCGCATCCAGAACTACAAAGCCTCGCGCGCCCAGCCGCGCGCGGCGGCCGAGTAAAAAGGGACGAACCGAGCATGCCGAAAGTCACCATCGACGGCGAAGCGATCGAAGTCCCGGCCGGGATCACGGTTCTGCAGGCGTGCGAAATCGCCGGCAAGGAAGTGCCGCGCTTCTGCTACCACGAGCGCTTGTCGGTCGCGGGCAATTGCCGCATGTGCTTGGTCGAGATGGAGAAGAGCCCCAAGCCCGTCGCGTCGTGCGCGATGCCGGTGGCCGAAGGCCAGGTCATCAAGACCGACACGCCACTCGTCAAGAAAGCGCGCAACGGCGTGATGGAGTTCCTGCTCATCAACCATCCGCTCGACTGCCCGATCTGCGACCAGGGCGGGGAATGCGATTTGCAGGACCAGGCCATGGCCTACGGCATGGATCGCGGCCGCTATCTCGAGAACAAGCGCGCCGTGCCGGACAAGGAAATCGGCCCGCTCGTCAAAACCATCATGACGCGCTGCATCCATTGCACGCGCTGCGTTCGCTTCTCGACCGAAGTGGCGGGCACCGAGGAGCTCGGTGCGGTGTTCCGCGGCGAGCACATGGAAATCGACACCTATATCGAGAAGGCGCTGTCGAGCGAGCTCTCGGGCAACATCGTCGATCTTTGCCCGGTGGGTGCGCTCACCTCGAAGCCCTACGCCTTCAATGCGCGCCCGTGGGAGCTGCGCAAGACCGAAACGATCGACGCGTTCGATGCGCTTGGTGCCAGCATCCGCGTCGACGCGCGCGGGCCCGAAGTGCTGCGCGTCTTGCCGCGCCTCAACGAGGGTACGAACGAGGAGTGGATCGGCGACAAGACACGCCACGCGATCGACGGTCTGCGTCGCCAGCGTCTCGACCGGCCCTATGTGCGCAAAGACGGCAAGCTTGTGCCCGCAAGCTGGGCCGAAGCGCTCGGCGCGGTCGCGGCCAAGCTCAAGTCGACAGCCCCCGCCAAGATCGCCGCGATCGCCGGCGACATGGCCGATTGCGAAGCGATGGCGGCCCTCAAGGATCTGATGGCCGGGCTCGGCAGCCCCAATCTCGATTGCCGCCAGGACGGGGCGAAGCTCGATCCTTCGCAGCGCGCGGGCTGGCTGTTCAACTCGACGGTCGCCGGCATCGAAGAGGCCGACGCGATCCTGTTGATCGGCACCAATCCGCGCTGGGAAAGCCCGGTACTGAATGCGCGCATCCGCAAGCGCTACCGTGCCGGCGGCGTCAAGATCGCGGCGATCGGGCCGCAGCTCGATCTTACCTACAAATACGAATATCTGGGCGCGGGCCCCTCGAGCCTTGCCGACTTGATCGCGGGCAAGATTTCGTTCGCCGAAACGCTGAAAGCCGCCAAGAAGCCGATGCTGATCTTGGGCCAAGGGGCGCTCGCGCGCGCCGACGGCGCTGCCGTGCTCGCGCTCGCGCGCAAGCTTGCCGACGAATTTTGCTTCGTGGTCGAAGGCTGGAACGGCTTCAACGTGCTGCATACGGCGGCCGCACGCGTGGGCGGGCTCGAGCTCGGCTTCGTGCCGCAAGCGTTCGGGCGCGACGTCGCCGGCATTCTCGACGGCGCTTCGAACGGCGACATCGAGTTTGTGTATCTGCTGGGTGCCGACGAACTCGATACGGCGAAACTCGGAAAAGCCTTCGTCGTCTATCAGGGCCATCACGGCGATGCGGGGGCTGCCCGCGCCGATGTGATCCTGCCGGGTTCGGCCTTCACCGAAAAGAATGCGACCTATGTGAACACCGAAGGCCGCGTGCAGCATGCACGCCTCGCCGTGTTCCCGCCGGGCGAGGCCAAAGAAGACTGGAAGATTCTGCGTGCACTGTCCGAACACGCCGGCAAGAAATTGCCCTACGACACGCTCGCCCAAATGCGCGCAAGGCTCGAGGCGATCTCGCCCGTGTTCGCGACGCGCGACGTGGCCCAGCCGGGAAACTGGGGTGCCTTCGGCAAAGAAGGGCCGGTCGACAATGCCGCCTTCGTGTCGCCGATTTCGAACTACTACATGACCGATCCGATCAGCCGCGTGTCGGAAACGATGGCGGCCTGCACGCGGACCTATCTCGAAGCCCGCGCGGGCAGGACCGGCACGCATGGTTGAGAGCACGTATCTGAGCATGGCGCTGACGGGTGCTTTGATCCTCGGCCAGATCCTGCTGGTCACGATCCCGCTGCTGCTGGCGGTGGCGATGCTGACCTATGCTGAGCGCAAGGTGATCGGTGCTATTCAGCTGCGCAAAGGCCCGAACGTCGTCGGCCCGTTCGGCCTGTTCCAGCCTTTCGCCGACGCGCTGAAACTGCTCACCAAAGAAACCATCGTGCCCACGGGTGCGAACCGCATCGTGTTCATGATGGCGCCGATGCTCACGCTATTGCTGAGCCTCGTCGCGTGGGCCGTGATCCCGTTCGATGCGGGCTGGGTCATTGCCGACATCAATGTCGGCATCCTCTATCTTTTTGCGATCTCCTCGCTCGGCGTTTACGGCATCATCATGGCGGGCTGGGCGTCGAACTCGAAATACGCGTTCCTGGGCGCCATGCGCTCGGCAGCCCAGATGGTGTCCTACGAAGTCTCGATCGGCTTCGTCATCATCACCGTGCTGCTGTGCGTGGGCTCGCTGAACCTGTCGGACATCGTGAACGCGCAGAAGAACATGTGGTTCTTCATCCCGCTCTTCCCGATGTTCGTGATCTTCTTCGTGTCGGCCTTGGCCGAAACCAACCGGTCGCCGTTCGATTTGCCGGAAGGCGAGTCCGAAATCGTCGCGGGCTATTTCGTCGAATACTCCTCGATGAGCTTCGCGATGTTCTTCCTCGGCGAATACGCGGCGATGATCCTGATGAGCGGGATGACGGCGATCCTGTTCCTGGGCGGCTGGCTGCCGCCGTTCGACATCGTGCCTTTCAACTGGATTCCGGGCATCGTGTGGTTTGCGCTCAAGACCGCCTTGTGCCTGTTCGTGTTCCTGTGGGTGCGCGCAACGATGCCGCGCTACCGCTACGACCAGCTCATGCGTCTGGGCTGGAAAATCTTTCTGCCGTTTTCGCTGTTCTGGGTCGTGGCCACAGCCGGCGTGCTGATGGCGACGGGCTGGATTCCGCGCTGAGAGGGAATGGACCGATGGCAGGCAATCTGAACCAAGGGGCAAAGGCGCTGCTGCTGTCCGAGCTGGTCTCGGGCATGGCGCTCACCTTGAAGTATTTCTTCAAGCCGAAGGTCACGCTGAACTACCCTTACGAAAAGGGGCCGATCAGCCCGCGTTTCCGCGGCGAACATGCGCTGCGCCGCTATGCGAGCGGGGAAGAGCGCTGCATCGCGTGCAAGCTCTGCGAAGCGGTGTGCCCGGCCCAGGCGATCACGATCGAAGCCGAACCGCGCGCCGACGGCAGCCGCCGCACCACGCGCTACGACATCGACATGACCAAGTGCATCTATTGCGGCTTCTGCCAGGAAGCCTGCCCGGTCGATGCGATCGTCGAAGGCCCGAATTTCGAGTTCTCGACCGAGACGCGCGAAGAGCTCATGTACAACAAGGACAAGCTGCTTTCCAACGGCGACCGTTGGGAAACAGAGATCGCGCACAGCCTTGCTGCCGACGCGCCCTATCGCTGAGCCCGGAGACGTTTAAGCCCCATGCTTGCCGCCATCGTCTTCTACGTTTTTTCCGCGATCCTGGTCGCGTCCGCCGCGATGGTCATCGTTGCGCGCAACCCGGTGCACTCGGTGCTGTTCTTGATTCTGTGCTTCTTCAACGCGGCGGGTTTGTTCGTGCTGATGGGGGCCGAGTTCCTGGCGATGATCCTGGTCGTCGTCTATGTCGGTGCGGTCGCGGTGCTGTTCTTGTTCGTCGTGATGATGCTCGACGTCGATTTCGTGAAGCTGCGCGAAGGTTTCGCGCGCTATTTGCCGGTGGGTGCCGCCGTCGGCCTGGTGCTGGCGGCCGAATTGGTGTTCGTGCTCGCCCCCTGGGCCTTCTCGGCGTCGGTGCCCGAGGCGATTTCGATGCCGATCCCGGATCCGGGCGAAATCCACAACACGAAGGCGCTCGGCCTCGTGCTCTATACCGACTACGCGTATCTCTTCCAGGCGGCAGGCCTTGTGCTGCTCGTCGCGATGGTGGGGGCGATCGTGCTGACCTTGCGCGACCGCGAAGGCGTGAAGCGCCAGTCGATCGCGCGCCAGGTTGCGCGCACGCGCGGCGAGGGCGTTGAAACCGTGTCGGTCAAATCGCGCGAGGGGGTCGACGTCTGATGGAAATCGGTCTGGGCCATTATCTGACCGTGGCGGCGATCCTGTTCACGCTCGGCATTTTCGGCATCTTCCTCAACCGCAAGAACGTGATCGTGATTCTGATGTCGGTCGAATTGATGCTGCTCGCCGTGAACATCAACCTCGTCGCGTTTTCGACGCATTTGGGCGATCTCGTCGGCCAGGTCTTCGCGCTGTTCGTGCTGACGGTCGCGGCCGCCGAGGCCGCCATCGGTCTTGCGATCCTCGTCGTGTATTTCCGCAATCGCGGCACGATCGAGGTCGAAGACATCAACATGATGAAGGGTTGAGGGGGAAGAGCCCGCATGTACGCCGCCGCCATCTTCCTGCCGCTGATCGGGTTCGTGCTGGGCAGCCTTGCCCTCATGTCCTCGTTCCCGCCCGCAACCCGCGACCGCGTGGCGCAGATCGCCACTTCGGCCTGCGTGTGCTTGGCCGCTCTGTTCTCGCTCGTCATCTTCTACCAGGTCGGCATCAAGGGCGAAGCGCGCACGGTCGAGCTCTTCACCTGGATCGAGTCCGGTTCCTTCGTGGCGAACTGGGCCCTCAAGTTCGACGCGCTCTCGGCGACGATGCTGTGCGTCGTGACGATCGTGTCGTCGATGGTGCATGTCTATTCGATCGGCTACATGTCGGAAGACAAGTCGATTCCGCGCTTCATGTCGTATCTGTCGCTGTTCACCTTCTTCATGCTGATGCTGGTGACGGCCGACAATTTCATCCAAATGTTCTTCGGCTGGGAGGGCGTGGGCCTCGCCTCGTATCTGCTGATCGGCTTCTGGTACGAGAAGGACAGCGCAAACGAAGCTTCGATCAAAGCCTTCCTCGTGAACCGGGTCGGCGATTTCGGCTTCGCGTTGGGCATTTTCGGCGTGTTCCTGATGTTCGGCTCGGTACAGTTCGCCGACGTATTCGCCGCCGCCCCGCAGATGGTCGGCAAGACGATCCAGTTCCTGTCGTGGGAGTTCGACGCGCTGACGACGCTGTGCCTGCTGCTGTTTGTGGGTGCGTGCGGCAAGTCCGCGCAGCTCTTCCTGCACACCTGGCTGCCGGACGCGATGGAGGGCCCCACGCCCGTGTCGGCCCTCATCCACGCGGCCACGATGGTGACGGCGGGGGTGTTCATGGTCTGCCGCCTGTCGCCGATGTTCGAATACGCGCCGACGGCGCTCGCGGTCGTGACCGTTGTGGGGGCGTCGACCGCTCTGTTCGCGGCGTCGGTCGGCCTCGTGCAGAACGACATCAAGCGCGTTATCGCCTATTCGACCTGCTCGCAACTCGGCTACATGTTCTTCGCCGCCGGCGTATCGGCCTATCCGGCCGCGATGTTCCACCTCACCACGCACGCGTTCTTCAAAGCGCTGCTGTTCTTGGGGGCGGGCTCCGTGATCCATGCGCTGCACCACGAGCAGGACATGCGCAAGATGGGCGGCAACGTCCACACCAAGATCAAGACGACGTACATACTGATGTGGATCGGCTCGCTCGCCTTGGCTGGCATGGGCATCCCGGGTGTGGCGGGCTTCGCCGGCTACTATTCCAAAGACATGATCATGGAAGCGGCCTGGGCCGTCGAAACCGGGGTCGGGCGCTACGCGTTCTGGCTCGGGGTTGCGGCCGCGACCATGACGGCATTCTATTCGTGGCGCTTGATTTTCATGACCTTCCATCGGGCACCTTCGACCGACCATCATGCGACCGAACATGCGCACGAGAGCCCGACTGTGATGCTGGTGCCGCTTTACGTGCTGGCCTTCGGCGCGTTGTTCTCGGGCGTTGCACTCGCACCCTTGTTCGTGGGCGACAGCCACGGCGCTTTCTGGGGCGCGTCGATCGTTTCGTTGAACGATGCGGTCGAAAAAGCGCATCATGCGCCCCACTGGATTCCGCCGCTGCTGGTGGCGGTGGGGTTGGGCGGGATCGGGCTTGCCTACGGCTTCTACATCCGCGATCCCAATCTGCCGCGGCGTCTGGCCAAGGAATTCCAGGGTTTCTACCTGTTCCTGCTGAACAAGTGGTATTTCGACGAGCTCTACAATCGCATCTTCGTGCGGCCCTCGTTCGTGATCGGCCGCTTCCTGTGGAAGCAGGGCGACGGGCAGGTCATCGACCGCGGCGGTCCCGACGCGCTGGCCGCCGGCACGCTGCGCTTGGCGCAGCGCGCGAGCCTCCTGCAGACAGGCTATCTCTACCACTACGCCTTCGCGATGCTGATCGGCATCGTTCTCCTTGCCACCTGGTACGTGCTGCGCGCGGGCCACTGAGAGACCCATGACCGACTGGCCGATCCTTTCCCTCGTAACGTTCCTGCCGCTGGCGGGTGCCGTCTTCATTCTGGCCGTGAACGGCGACGAAGCGAGCGTGGCGCGAAACGCGCGCTGGGCGGCGTTGTGGACCTCGCTGGTCGTGTTCGTCGTTTCGCTGCCTTTGTGGTTCGCGTTCGACCGTACGAACGCCGGCTTCCAGTTCGTCGAGCGCAGCGTTTGGATCCCGGGCTACGGCATCGGCTACCATATGGGCGTGGACGGCATTTCGGCGCCGTTCATTCTGCTTTCTACCTTCCTCACGCCGCTTTGCATCCTCGCGAGCTGGCACGTGCAGACGCGCGTGCGCGAATACATGGTGGCGTTCCTCGTGCTCGAGACCTTCATGGTCGGCACGTTTGCAGCCCTCGACCTTTTGCTGTTCTACGTGTTCTTCGAAGCCGTGCTGATCCCGATGTTCCTCATCATCGGCATCTGGGGCGGCAAACGGCGCGTCTATGCGGCCTTCAAGTTTTTCCTCTACACGCTGTTGGGTTCCGTGCTGATGCTGATTGCGATGCTCGCGATCTACTGGCAGACCGAAACGACCAACATCGTCGAGCTGCTCGACTACGATTTCCCGGCCCCGATGCAGACCTGGCTGTGGCTCGCTTTCTTCGCGTCCTTCGCGGTCAAAGTGCCGATGTGGCCTGTGCACACGTGGCTGCCCGACGCGCACGTCGAAGCGCCGACGGCAGGCTCCGTGATCCTTGCCGGCGTGCTGCTGAAGATGGGCGGCTACGGCCTCATCCGTTTCTCGGTTCCGATGTTTCCGGCCGCGAGCGAGCTCTTCACGCCGCTCGTGTTCACGCTGTCGATCGTGGCCGTGATCTACACCTCGCTCGTGGCGCTGGTGCAGGAAGACATCAAGAAGCTCATCGCCTATTCGTCGGTGGCGCATATGGGCTTCGTGACGCTCGGCATCTTCGCCGGCACGCGCCAGGGCGTTGAAGGGGCCATGTTCCAGATGATCTCGCACGGCGTGGTTTCGGGCGCCTTGTTCCTGTGCGTCGGCGTGATCTACGACCGGCTGCACACGCGCGAGATCGCGCGCTACGGGGGGCTCGTGCACCGCATGCCGGCCTACGCGACCGTGTTCATGGTCTTCACCATGGCTTCGGTCGGCCTGCCCGGCACGTCGGGCTTCGTCGGCGAGTTTCTGGTGCTGACCGGCACCTTCCAGGCTTCGACCTGGGCCGCCGCACTTGCTTCGACGGGCGTGATCCTCGGGGCCGCCTACATGCTCTATCTCTATCGTCGCGTGATCTTCGGCAAGCTCGTGCATGCCGATCTGCAGACGATGCCGGATCTGTCCTTGCGCGAGAAACTCGTCTTCGCGCCGCTGATCGTGGGCACGCTGTGGCTCGGCATCCAGCCCCAGCCGGTGCTGAACATGCTCGGGCCCTCGGTGCAGAACATCGTCGATCGCTACGACGTGGCGCGCGAGCAGAACCGCCTCAACAGCCACGCCCAAGCGGCGGAGCAGCGCCCATGACCGACCTCTATTTCTCCGCCGCCTTGCCGGAATTGCTGCTGGCCTTTTCGGGGCTCGCCTTGCTGATGCTCGGCGTCTTCATGGGCCCCAGCTCGACGCGGCTCGTATCGTGGCTCGCGGTTGCCGTTCTCCTTGCGGCGAGTGTCTTGGCGCTCACGCCCGAGGCGAGCCGCACGACGGCGTTCTCGGGGCTCTTCGTGGCCGATCCGTTTGCGAGCTTCGCCAAGGTGCTCGCTTTCCTCGCGACGGCCGCAACGATCCTGATGGGCCTCGAATTCAACCGCCGCGAAGGTTTCGACCGGTTCGAATATCCGGTGCTGATGATCTTCGCAGCCCTCGGCATGTCGATGATGGTGTCGGCGAACGACCTCATGTCCCTCTACATGGGTCTCGAGCTGCAGAGCCTTTCGCTCTACGTGCTGGCCGCGTTCCGGCGCGACAGCGTTAAGGCGACCGAAGCGGGCCTCAAATATTTCGTGCTCGGCGCTTTGTCGTCGGGCCTCTATCTCTACGGCGCATCGCTGATCTACGGCTTTTCGGGCACCACGAATTTCGAAACGTTGGCCGCTTCGATGATCGACCAGGCCGGGGCCGTTCCGCTCGGCGCGATGTTCGGCATCGTGTTCGTGTCGGCCGCGTTGGCCTTCAAGATATCGGCGGCCCCGTTCCACATGTGGACGCCGGACGTGTACGAGGGCGCGCCCACGCCCGTGACCGCGTTTTTCGCGGCCGCCCCGAAGGTGGCGGCGATAGCACTATTCGCCCGCGTGCTGGTCGAACCGTTCGGCCCGCTTGCGAAGGACTGGCAGCAGATCATCGTCTTCATCGCGATCGCTTCGATGCTGATCGGCGCTTTTGCGGCGATCGCCCAGACCAACATCAAGCGCCTGATGGCCTACAGCTCGATCGGCCATATCGGCTACGCTCTGGTCGGCCTGTCGGCCGGCGACGAGACGGGCGTGCGTGGCGTGCTCGTGTACATGGCGATCTATTTGGCAATGAATCTGACGGCGTTTGCGGCGATTCTGTGCATGAAGCGCGAAGGCAAAATGGTCGAGACCATTTCCGACCTCGCGGGCCTTGCGCGTACCCAGCCTTTGGTGGCTGCCGCCCTGGCGATCGCGATGTTCTCGATGGCCGGCATTCCGCCTTTGGCCGGGTTCTTCGGCAAGCTCTACGTCTTCCTGGCCGCCGTATCGGCCGGGCTCTATCCGCTGGCGGTGATCGGCGTGCTCGCCTCGGTCGTCAGCGCCTACTACTATTTGCGCATCGTGAAGATCATGTATTTCGACGCGCCCGTCGGCGCCGGCTTCGACCGCGGGCTCGATGCGGGGCCTGCGGCCGTCCTCGGCGTGGGGGCGGCCTTCACGCTGCTGTTCTTCGCGTGGCCCGCACCGCTCGTCGGTGCTGCGTCGGTTGCGGCCGCTGCCTTGTTCGGCGGATGAGCGAAGTCCAAGCAGCACTGCCGGTGCTGCCGCCGGCCTATCGCCTGATCGCACTCGAGAGCGTCGGATCGACCAACGATGCCGCGCGCGCCTTGGCCGCCGAAGGTGCCGAGGACGGCACGCTTGTCTGGGCGCGCGAGCAGACCGCCGGGCGCGGCCGCCAGGGCCGCGACTGGACCTCGCCGCCCGGCAATCTTTATTGCTCGCTTGTGCTGCGCCCCGAATGCCCGACATACGAAGCAGCCCAGCTTGCGTTCGTTGCGGCCTTGGGCGTTGCCGGCATGGTCGGCAGCCATGTGCCGCCGCTGGTCCCTTTGCGCTTCAAATGGCCCAACGACGTCCTTCTCGGCAAGGGCAAGATCGGCGGCATCCTGATCGAGGCCGAAGGGCAGGGAGACCGGCTCGACTGGATGGTGCTCGGCGTGGGCGTGAATCTTGTTTCGCACCCCGAGCAGACGCGCTTTCCGGCGACCAATATCCGCGCCGAGACCGACACGAAGATCTCGGCGGAGGAAGCGCTCGTGGGTTTTTCGCGCCATTTCCTCACCTGGACCAATCGCTGGCTCGAAGACGGCTTTGCGCCGATCCGCGAAGCCTGGCTTGCGCGCGCCGCCTTCAAAGGCGAAACGATCGAAGTGCGCTTGCCGAACGAAACTTTGACCGGCCGCTTCACCGATCTCGACGCAAGCGGCGTGCTCTTGCTCGAGACGCCGCAGGGCGTGCGCAGCGTGACGGCCGGCGACGTGCATCTGGCGGGAGGCTAGAGCCATGCTGCTGGTCGTGAACTCGAACAACACCAACACCGTGTTCGGCGCTTTCGAGGGCCAGACCAAACGCGCCTCGTGGCGCATCTCGACCGACCCCAAGCGAACGGCCGACGAATACGCGGTGTGGCTCACGCATCTGATGGCGCTCGAAGGCATGGCGTTTTCCGAGATCGCGGGCGTGGTCGTGTCGAACGTGGTGCCGCAGGCCATGTTCAATCTTCGCGATTTCTGCCGCCGCTACGCCAAGGCCGATCCGGTCGTGGTCGGCGAGCCGGGTATTCGCTACGGCATCGAGATCAAGATCGACCGCCCGGAAGAAGCGGGGGCCGACCGCATCGCGAATGCCGTCGGGG
>JADCGL010000004.1 GCA_020248985.1 Telmatospirillum sp.
CACTTGTCGCGAAGATGTTTGATGTCGCGGACACACCCGAGGAGTTTGGCGATGCCATCGGCCAGTATCCGGAACCGGATGCGCCGCATCCGGTCGGCGCAGCCGCCATGGCGCGCAAAATCGATGCGGCGCGCCGACGGAGCGCGCCGACTTCCGTCTACGCGATGGCGCACGGCTACGGCCCCGTCGACGATTTTCGCGCCCGACTATCGACGGCCTGGGCTTCGTCAGCTCACAAGGTATGGATCAACCGGTACGGATATCTTTCCGACGAAAAACTCGACGCGATCGGACAGGTTTGCCGACAGCCAATGCTATCGATCTGAGCATTGATCACTTCGACGCGACGATGGTTGCCCATCGCGTGCAACTCCGCCAGAGGCATTGCGTGCGACTGCCGCATATCGAACCAAGGGCCGCTCCCGGTATTGCAGATACTTAATGAAGCCTTGTTTGAGATTCGGCGTAACAAGATTTGGCGCTTCCCACTGCGTCTTTCGTTCGCATGCTCCGTATTTCTCTTGGAATTACCGAAAGCTACCATCAAGTTCAGTCATCTGTCTGGACGCGGCTCAGCGTTTGGCCGCTTCCACGCGCAACAGCTCGATCAACACGTTGATCGGCGCCACGTTGGCAAGCGTGCGCGCGAACATCGCCCCTGCGCGAAAGCGGAACCCTTCGGTCGGCAGTCGGATCTCGACCAATCCCTGTCCGATCGCAGACCCAAGCAGGCCGCTGGCTAGGCAGCCTAGATACGGGCCGGCGCGCAGGAGCTGGAAGATCGAGGTGAGCGACGTCGATTCCACGGCGATGTGCGGCGGCGGGCTGCCCATGCGCTTGAACATCGCCTCGCGCTCGGCAATCGTCTCGTCGTCGTCCTGGAACACGACCCATGGATACGCCGCCAAATCTTTGCCGGTTATCTGGCGCTGGCGCGCGAGCTTGTGGCCGGTCGCTGCGATCACGCACACACGCACGTCGGCAATGCGTCGCGTTTCGATGAAGTCTGGCAGAGGCGCGCTCGGAATGCGTCCGACCAGCAGATCAAAATCGCCGTTGAGCAGGCCCGGCAGCATGCGCGGATTGGCGCCGAGTTGCAGATCGATGCGAAGCTGCGGAAAGCGTGCATGCAGCTTGGCGATCGCCGGTGGAACAAGGGCGACGCCGAAATAGGGGCCAGCCCCAAGTCGCAGGCGACCGGCTTGGCCGCTGCGAAAGGCGCCAAGTTCGGACTGCGCGAAGTTCCACTCGGTCTCGATGAGTTTGGCGTGGCGCAGCAGCGTTTCGCCGAAGCGCGTGAGCACCACACCGCGCGCGCGGCGCGCAAACAACGAAACGCCGAGGCTCTGCTCGAGCCGATGAATCGCCTTGCTTACGGCTGGCTGGCTGATCGCCAGCGCCTGGGCGCCCGCGCTGATGCTGCCGGCCTTGGTGACCGCTAGGAACTGGCGCAGCAACGTGATGTTTTCGAGCATGGCATTCCTTGAAGTTATACTTAGCGGAACGAATGGAACTTTACGGACTGGTTCGGCCGGTGGGAAGCTTGTCGTCAATGGGCGCGCAAAGCGCCGGATACCGAGGGGGAAATCGTCAATATGCGGGCTGTGTTTGTCCTGTTCGATTCGCTGACGCGCTCTGCCATGAGCGCCTATGCCGACAGCCATGTGCATACGCCTAATTTCAAGCGCTTTGCCGAACGTGCGGTGACGTTCGACAGCCATTTTGTCGGCAGTCTGCCCTGCATGCCTGCAAGGCGCGACATCCATACCGGGCGCCTCAATTTCCTGCATCGCAGTTGGGGCCCGCTCGAGCCATTCGACAATTCGTTTCCCGAAATGCTTCGCGACGCGGGCGTGCATTCGCATCTCGTGACCGACCATATGCATTATTTCGAGGATGGCGGCGCCACGTATCACGGCCGCTTTCGCACCTGGGACTTCATCCGCGGGCAAGAATACGACCCGTGGAAGGCGATGGTGCAGCCGCCGATCGAGCGCTTACGCGAAAAATACAGCGCGAAACACTATGATTTTTCCAAGAGCTGGAAGCGCCTGCAGAACGCGGTCAATCGCGAACACATGCTTGAGGAAAAGGATTTCTGCCTGCCGCGCTGCTTCGAAAGCGCGTTCGATTTTCTCGACACCAACCGCACGGCCGACAACTGGTTCCTGCTGCTCGAATGTTTCGATCCGCACGAACCGTTCCACGCGCCCGACCGATTCAAGGACCGCTATCGCACCGGCTACAACGGCGGCATTCTCGACTGGCCGCACTACGAAAAGGTGACGGAAAGCCAAGAAGAGATCGACGAGATCCGCGCCAATTACGCAGCCCTGATGACTGCCTGCGACCATTACTTCGGCAAGCTGATCGATTATTTCGACAAGCACGACATGTGGAAGGATACGGCTATCGTGCTGTCGACCGACCACGGATTTCTGCTCGCCGAGCACGATTGGTGGGGCAAGAATCTGATGCCCTATTATACCGACATCTCGCACATCCCGATGATCATGCATCATCCTGCGCATGTCGCGCACGCAGGCCAGCGCCGCGCGTCGGTCACGCAGACGATCGATCTGATGCCGACCTTGCTGGATGTTTTCGGGCTCGCGATCCCCGACGAGGTTCAAGGGCGCTCGCTACTGCCGTTGATGGCTGGGGACAAGAAGATCCGCGACGTCGGGATCTTCGGCATGTTTGGCGGGCCGATCGGAGCCAGCGACGGGCGCTATACCTACTATCTCTATCCGCGCGATCTCTATGCGCCTGGGTTAAACGAATACACGCTGATGCCGATGCATCTGCACTCGCTGTTCAGCGCTGCCGAAATGAAAACCGCACAACTGCGCGAACCGTTCGATTTCACCAAGGGCATGCCGATTCTCAAAATCGACGCGTTGATGGACGCGCGCCGCATCCCCATGCACGACGGCAAGCTGTTCGATCCGGGCGTAGGCACAACGCTCTACGATATTTCGCTCGATCCAAAGCAGCTCAAACCGTTCCGAGACGCCGACATCGAGCGACGCTTCTTGCGGGGCATTGCCGAGCAGATGCGCCTTCACGATGCGCCCGCCGAACTCTATGCCCGCTACGGAATCGTCCACAAACTGGCCGCTTGAACGGTCGGAAAACGAGGGAGAGAACCATGCAATTCCAGAATATGGCGGCACTTGCGGCCGCAGGCGCTTTGGCGCTCGCCGCGACCGGCCCGGCCGCCGCCCAAGCCCCGTTCGCCAATGTCGGCAAACAGGTCGATATCTCAATTCTCATCAACTCGTCCCCATGGTTCGGCGGGTTCGAAAAAATCGTCGATCTCTACGAAAAGCAGACCGGCAACAAGGTAAAACTCGACGTGACGCCGTATGGCGGCATGCTCGAGAAAGGGCGCAACGCCGTACGCGCCGGGACGAGCCCCTACGACATCCTCAATCTTGACGCGCTGTGGACGATCGAATTCTACGAAGGCGGCTTTCTGAAGCCGCTGGCCGAGATCGATCCGACATTCGCACTGCCCGCCGAAGTGCTGACCTTCGAAGATTCGAACTATTGGAACGCTCAGCAACGTTGGCGCACGCGCGACGGCGGCCAGCTCATGGGCTATTCCCCCAACGGGAATATCCATGTGCTTTATTATCGCGACGATCTGCTGAAAGCGGCAGGCCTTGAGCCGCCCAAGACCTGGGACGATGTCGCTGCGATCTGCCAGAAGCTGCATCGGCCGCCGGGCATGTACGGCTTCATCACGCGCGGCGAGAAGGGCAATCCGATCCGGTACGACTGGACGCCGTTCATGCAAGGGGCAGGAGCCTCGATCGTGCGCGCACCCAAAGACGGCGATTACACGGTCACGATCAATTCGCCCCAAGCGCTGCAAGCGCTCGACCGCTACATCTCGCTGCAGAAAAGTTGTGCCCCGCCCAATGTCGGCGTGCTCGGGCAAGGCGACGTGATCCAGCTCTTGGCGACCGGCACCGCCGCTCAAGGGCTTGCGGTCATCGCCGCTTGGCCGACCTTCGACGATCGCCAGCGCTCGGCCGTCGTCGGCAAGATCAACACTGTTGTCGTACCGGCTTTTCCGGGCCGCAACCCGGGCGTGGCGATCGGCAACTGGGTGTTTGCCGTGCCCAAGAACATCCCAGCCGAGCGCCAGCGCGCTGCGATCGCGTTTTCGAACTGGTTTCTGACGGCGCCCGCACAGCGCGCTTATGCCGAAGGCGGCGGCATTCCGGTTCGCTCGGATACTTTTGCCTCAGACCTCGCGTCGCGGCCCGAGTTTCGTTGGATGAAGGCCTATATCGACAGCCAGCCGTTTGCCCGCCAAGAACTTGGCTATGCCGAGGGCGCCCAAGTCGAAGCGGTGTTGGGCTTGCGGCTCAACCAAGCTTTGGTCGGCGAAATGTCACCCGCCCGCGCCCTCAATACGGCGGCGCGCGAAATCGAGGCGATCTTCCAGCGCGGCGGGCGGCGGACCGGCCAGCTCACACCGTTGCCCGAGTGAGGAGGTCGCGTTGATTTCCGAATTTGCGAACAGGACGTTCAAGCATTGGAGCCTTTGGCCATGCTTGGGCTTCCTGCTCGCACTTTCGGTCTATCCCGTTTTGCAGCTGATACCCATGGCGCTATCGACGATCGAATTCGCCGACGGGCGCAGCGTTTGGAGCTTCACGCCGCGCCGCAATCTCGATCTGCTGCTAGGCGACGAGGTGCTGCGCGATGCCGTCGTCAACACGCTCTTCTTCGTCGGCCTGTCGGTGGCAATCGAGATGGTGCTGGGTTTTTTTGCGGCCCTATTCGTCGCCTGCATGCCGCGCGGCCGCACGATCGCCTGCACGGTCCTGATCTTGCCCATTCTGCTGCCGGGAGTCGCCATCGGCAGCATGTGGAAGCTGATGTACAACTATAACTTCGGGCTGTTTAATCAGGTCGCCGGCGTGCTCGGCATTGAGCCGATCAACTGGCTGGGCGACACGCAATGGGCGCTGTTGTCGGTGGTGATCGTCGACGTTTGGCACTGGACGCCGTTTGTGTTCCTGATCCTATACGCGGCGATCGAATCGCTGCCGCAAGAGGTGCTGGAGGCCGCGCGCATCGACGGCGCTTCCGCTTGGCAGACGATCCGGCTGATCATCTTGCCGCTGCTGGGCCCGGCCCTTGCCGTGGCCGCCGTGTTCAGGGCGATCACCGCGTTCAAGGCGTTCGACCAGGTGTATCTGCTGACATCGGGCGGGCCCGGCACATCGACCGAGCTGTTGAGCCTGCATCTCAACCGCGTGTTCTTCGAGCAGAATCAGATCGGCTACGGCTCGATGCTGTCGCTGGCGATCATCGCCGTGATCTCGGCCAGCATTTTGGTGGCGCGCTGGACCAGTGCGCATCTGGAGCGCGGCGATCGTGCCGGTGCGGGCCGATGATCCCGCTTTACGGCCGCACGGCTTGGATCGGCTACGGCGTGGTGGCGCTGGCCATTCTGTTCATCGTCGGTCCGATGGTGTGGATTTTTGTCAACTCGATCAAATTCCAGATCGCAATTTTCACCGGGGCCTGGGTGTTCGAGCCGACCTTGGCCAACTACAAGGAAGTTCTGTTCAGCCGCCGGTCCGACTTGGTTGGCAATCTGCTGAATAGCTTTGTCGCGGCCTTTGCCAGCACGGCTGCGGTGCTGGTCGTGGGCTCGCTTGGCGCTTACGGCATCCATCGCTGGCACCGGCGACGGCTGTTTGCGCGCCTTCTGCTCGGCTGGGTGCTGGTGTTCCAGATGATCCCGGTGATCACGCTCGTGGGGCCATGGTATCTGCTGTTCCATTCGCTCGGGCTCTACAATACCCTGTTGGCGCTAGTCCTCACGCACATCACCATCAATCTGCCGATGACGATGTGGATCATGCTGACCTATTTCAACGAGGTGCCCGTCGAGCTGCACGAAGCCGCGACGATCGACGGCTGCGGCGACTTCACCATGTTTTGGCGCATCGTTCTGCCGCTTGTCGTCCCCGGATTGATTTCCGCGGGCATCTTGTCGTTTGTTTTCAGCTGGAACGACTTTGCCATCGCCCTAAATCTCACTGCCCGCGACACCGCGACCGTGCCGGTCGCAATCGCGCGGTTTGCCCAGCAATTCGAGATCCAGCATGCGCAGATGGCGGCGTCCTCAATGATTGCCATCGTCCCGGCCTTGCTGCTGATTGCCTTCGGCCAGCGCTACATCGTGCGCGGCCTGACGACAGGTGCGGTCAAGTAGCCGACATTGACCGGGCGATCGTATGGGTTCGCCGAATGGATTCTGGGCCTAAGTCTGGTACCCAAACTACTGGCAGAAAATCATGGCCTTGTCGTCGCCGGCAAGACGCTCGACGATGTCGTCCGTGCGATGGAAGATCTCGAAGAGACGGCCAAGCTCCATCTGGTGCTGACTGGGCGCGCAATACGATTCCTCAACCAGCCCTAGATTGGCGATCTCGAAAAGCTCTATCTGAGCTTATGGGGTCTTTGCGGAATTTAGCCTGCCCCGGGTCTCACAGATACCCCGTGAGGTTCTCACTTTCGTCGCCGCTGGCGTCCCGAGGAAGATTCGAACCGCTGACCAAAGTGCCCATGGTCCATCCGTCGCCCAAAAGCAAAAGCCCGCCAACCGGTCTCCCGGCGGCGGGCTCGCCTATTTGGTCGGAGCGGCGGGATTCGAACCCACGACCCCCAGTCCCCCAGACTGATGCGCTACCGGGCTGCGCTACGCTCCGTCATTGATCCGGCCGTCGCCGTTCTTGCGCAAGAGATCGTCTTGGGGTGAAGACGGGCACGAACGGGCGCGGACTATGCCGCACCCGCCCGCCAGTTTCAACGCTCGCCTTGCGCATCCCGCCAAAGCGCCAGAAGCGGCAGGTTCAGCCCGGCAGGAATTGCCGGGAGGCATGTTCGCAGGTTTCCGGATTTTCTCTAATCGTCTGAATTTGCTTGATTAATCAGCTGGCACGGCGGCTGCAATCCTCAAGGCCGTCCCCGCAATGGGACCTGTGCCAACCGACCGACTGCCCCACGGACCCGAACGATGGAAAACCCTTCTTATCTCGCCCTGTCGCATCAAAGCGCCTTGCGCCGCCAGATGGAGACGGTTGCCAACAATCTGGCGAACACCAACACCACGGGCTATCGCGGCGAGCGGCTGCTGTTCGCGCAGTATCTGACGCCGAAGGCCGGCAATCCCGGCATCGGCGGCGACGGCGCGCAGAAACTCGCTTTCGTCGAAGGCATCGGCACCTACCGCGACACGCGGCCGGGCCAGGCGATCAAGACCGACGCCCCGCTCGACATGATGATCAACGGCAACGCCTATTTCGTCGTCGAGACGCCGGTCGGCCCGCGCTACACGCGCGACGGCAATTTCCGCCTCGACAACACCGGGCGCATCGTCAACACCGAAGGCTTTGCGCTGCTCGACCGCAACAACCGGCCGATCACGGTCAATCCGAACGAGCCCAGCATCGAAATCACCAAGCAGGGCGACGTCATCAACGGCACCAACAATGTCGGCCGTGTGCGCCTCGTGTCGTTCGTCGACGACCAGGCGCTCACGCGCCTCGGCGGCGGGCTCTATGCCAGCACGCAAGACCCCGTGCCGGCCGATGCGCGCGCCGAAATCCACCAGGGCATTCTCGAAGGCTCGAACGTCGTGTCGGTGACCGAACTCACCCAGATGCTCGACATCACCCGCCGCTACGAAAGCGCCCAACGCATCATCGACAGCGAACACGACCGCGCCCGCCGGGCGATCGACCGCCTCGCCCGCGTCGCTTGAACCTTTTGACCAGGAGATAGACCCATGCGCTCCCTCAACACCGCCGCGACCGGCATGCTGGCCCAGCAGCTGAACGTCGAAGTCATCTCGAACAACATCGCCAACCTCAACACGACCGGCTTCAAACGCCAGCGCGCCGAATTCCAGGACCTGCTCTATCAGGCCCAGCGCCGCGCGGGCACGGCCGCGTCCGACGCCGGCGGCACGGTGCCTGCGGGCATCCAGATCGGCCTCGGCGTCAAGCCCACGGCCGTCTACCGCATCCACGAGCAAGGCTCGCTGCTGAAGACCGACAATTCGCTCGATCTCGCGATTCAGGGTCGCGGCTTCTTCCAGGTCACGCTGCCCACCGGCGAAACGGCGTACACGCGCGCCGGCTCGTTCCAGCTCAACAACCAAGGCTCGATCGTGACGGCCGACGGCTTCGCCGTGGTCGGACCCGGCCAGGTGCCGAACAACGCCACGAGCATTTCGGTCAACCAGTCGGGCCAGGTATTCGTCCAGATCCCGGGTCAGACCGCGTTGCAGCAGGTCGGCCAATTCACGATGGCCGCCTTCATCAACGAAGCGGGCCTGATCCCGATCGGCAACACAAACTTTCTGACGAGTGCGGCGTCCGGCGACGCGATCGGCGGCACGGCCGGCACGGCCGGTTTCGGCACGCTGCAGCAGGGTTTCGTCGAAGGCTCGAACGTCAACTCGGTCAACGAGATCACCTCGCTCATCACGGCGCAGCGCGCCTACGAGATGAACTCGAAGATCATCCAGGCCTCCGACCAGATGCTGAACACCGTCAACCAGATGCGCTGATCCAGCCTGAAAGATAAGGACCATGACCCGCTTTGCCCTCCTCCTCGCCGCCGCCGTCGCAAGCTTCGCCCCCGCCGCGTTTGCGCCGGCCGCCCACGCGCAAACGCTGCGCAGCGACCTCGTCGTCGTCGAAGGCGATCTCGTGCGCCTGTCGGACCTGTTCGACGGCGTCAACAGCGACCGCGCCGTGCTGCGGGCCCCAGCGCCAGGCCGCCGCGTGGCCGTCGAAATCGCCCAGCTCATGGAAATCGCGCGCGCCAACAATCTCGCCTGGCGCCCGCAGACGCGCTTCGACCGCGTGCTCGTCGAACGCATGGGCCGCACGATCGAATCGTCGGACATCGTGCCGGTGCTGCGCCAAGCCCTGGTCGCCGAAGGCATGCGCGCGAGCGACGAAATCGATTTCGGCGGCCGTGCGCCGAGCATTTCGCTGCCGCTCGAAGCCCCGGCCGATCTCGAAGTCCGCCAGCTGCAGTTCGACCGCACCAACGGCCGCTTCACGGCCACGCTGATCGCCGGCGGCAGCCATGCCGGCGCCCAGCGCCTCACGCTGCAAGGCCGCGTGATGACCACGGCCCGCTTGCCGGTCTTGCGCCGCGCCATCGGTGCCGGCGAAACGATCCGCGCCGCCGACGTCGAAATGATGCAGGTGCGCGAAGACGCAACCCGCCGCGACGTGATCGCAAGTGCCGACAAGCTCGTGGGCCAGGTCGCCCGCCAGCGCCTGCGCGAACGCGAACCGGTGCGCGAAACCGACGTGCGCCCCGTAACGCTCGTGGCGCGCAACGCCAACGTCACCGTGCTGCTGCAGATGGGCAATCTGAGCCTCAGCGTGCAGGGCCGTGCGATCGAAGAAGGTTCGCGCGGCGACACGATCCGCGTCCACAACACCGTTTCCAACCGCCAGATCGAAGGCATCGTCGTCGGCCCCGACACGGTTGCCGTGCAGACGACGCCGCGCCTGGCCGCCCTCAAGCCCTAACCCTTTCGCTTCTCGCTCGCCTTATCGGAGACCCGCCATGAAACCCTTCGTTCGCCTTGCCTTCGTCGTGTGCGCCGCTGCGAGCCTTGCGGCCTGCGGCAACACGCTCTCGCGCCTCTCGGAGATGGGCCAGGGCCCGGCCCTGACGCCGATCAAGAACCCGGCCGAGACCAATGCCCGCGTCACCATGCCCGCCCCGCCGCGTGCCGAAGGCGAAGGCCAGAACAATGCCTCGCTGTGGCGCACGGGTGCGCGCCAGTTCTTCAAGGACAACCGCGCCAACCAAGTCGGCGACATCGTGACCGTGATCGTCAGCATCGCCGACACGGCCGACTTCAGCAACACGACGACCCGCGGCCGCACGAACTCGGAAGCCGCCGACGTGTCGTCGCAGTTCCTGGGCTACAGCACGACCGATCTCCTGTCGCGCCTGCCCGGCCGCAACAACAGCACCTCGAGCAACAACACGACCGGCAACACGGTGTCGCTGGGCGGGTTGAGCTCAACGACCTCGAACAACGGCACCGGCCGCATCCAGCGTTCGGAAACCTTGAACCTGCGCGTTGCCGCCGTCGTCACCCAAGTGCTGCCGAACGGCAATTTCGTCGTCAACGGCTCGCAAGAAGTGCGGGTCAACTTCGAAGCGCGCGTGCTGCAATTGGCCGGCGTCATCCGGCCGCAGGACATCACCTCGGTCAACACGATCCGCCAAGACCAGTTGGCCGAAGCCCGCATCGCCTACGGCGGCAAGGGCCAGATCACCGACTTCCAGCAGCCGCGTTGGGGCCAGCAGCTGTTCGATATCGTCTCGCCATTCTAACGGCTTGACCGTTTCCCCAGACGAAGAACCCCCGCCCGATCGGCGGGGGTTTTTTCGTTTTGTCGCCCACGCGCGATTGACTTTCGCAATTTGCTTCGCGAAATTGAAACCATGGATAAGCGAGACTTGGCATTGCTCGAAGCATTGCAAGCGGACGCGCGCGCGTCGCTGGCAGAACTGGGCCGACGGATCGGCCTGTCGATTTCAGCCACCAACGAGCGGATCCGCAAGCTCGTCGCCACGCGCATGATCCGCAGCTGGACCGTGCGTGTCGACGCGGCCCGCCTGGGCTATCCGGTTTTGGCTTTTGCCGAGACCACACTCGCAAGCAGCCTCGACGAGACAATGTTTCTGGCCGCCGTCATGGTGCGGCCCGAGGTGCAGGAATGCTACCCGCTCGCCGCCGATCGGCTTTACATGCTGAAGCTGCGCGCGCGCGACAAGGCGGAACTCGAGGCGCTCGCCAACGATTTTCTGCGCCGCATTCCGGGCGTTTCTGCCGTGCGGCTCGAACGCGTGCGCACGATCGCCAAAGACGGCGAATACATCCCATGCCTGCCCGCCGAGGCGGCCGCCGACCTGCGCACGGTCGGCTAGCGCTGACCTCCGCCGTCAGTCTTCGCGCTGCATGCGCTCCATGCGCTCGTGGCGTTCCTGCGCTTCGATCGACAAGGTGGCGATCGGGCGCGCATCGAGCCGCTTGATGCCGATGGGCTCGCCCGTGTCCTCGCAATAGCCGTAGCTGCCGTCGTCGAGGCGGCGCAGAGCGGAGTCGATCTTGCCGATCAGCTTGCGTTCGCGGTCGCGCGTGCGCAGTTCCGTGAAACGGTCGGTTTCGGTCGAAGCCCGGTCGGTCACGTCGGCCTCGGGCACCGTTTCTTCCTGCAAATGCTGCAGCGTTTCGGTCGAGTCCTTAAGAAGGTCGGCCCGCCAACTCAGCAGCTTCTGCCGGAAGTATTCCCGCATCAGCGGGTTCATGAACTCTTCGTTGTCCGAAGGGCGGTAGTCTGGTGGCAACAAAGGATAGGTCATGGCGCCCCCGTTCGAACTCCCTGATGTCTTGGAAGAACTGGCTTTGTTTGTAAACACGGCTTGTATCCGAGTACCCTAGCCAAAATCAAGCGCGACAAGCATTGTCGCTTCATGTTCGCTTCAGTTCAAAGCACATAGCGTGCCACGCGCAAAAATCCATGTTAATCTTTGAAACTTATATAGGTTTCACAAATAGTTAACGCCTCTTTAGACACAATCCCACTCCCCAATCGACTATTGATTAAGCAAATCCAATTCGTTTCCATTTGCCGATATGGCGTCGTCGGTCCGAATCGCTGGTAAACGGGCGAGAACAGCCTGGACCGCCGACAAAGTGAACGCCTCGAACTGCATGGTATCATCCGTTTCAATTTGAACGATTTGCTCTGGCCTTCCAGTGAGTGTGCCATCGATATCGCTTAAGATACTATTCCACACAACATTAGCAGCGTGAATCGATTTGGCGCGGTCTTGAAACGCAGCAACCACCCTTGCAGCAATCATGTCCTGTATCTCAGGAGCAGGCACAGGGATAAGTGTCTTAAGAACGTCTCCGTCCAAGATCGCTGGATAACTGGACCCGGTGCTCCACTTTCGAAACTGTTCCAATGTACTAGGTAACCTGAGTGCAAAATGGAGATAGAAAGGATTAACTCCCGGATGGGCACGTACGATTGAAAATGCAGTTGAAGCGATTTGGTCATGCAAACTCAACGGAACAACGGCGATTGCCCCGCGAGTCGGCCGACAAGTCGAAACAATAACATCGAAGGCACGAACGACCTTCCGAGCACGCGAGGGGGCCTCAGTTCCCTCAAGCTCTTGTGGATTGGTAATCGTTCCAACCGTGACATCTACAGACGCAATATCGATGTACTGAAAAACAACTTCAGGATCTCTACTGGGGTCACGCTTTCCTTTAACGATATCGGCAACGTCCTCGACGCGATGCAATAGCTGGTTCGGATATCTTGCAATTCCCTCCGGAGGCAAATGAAAATCGATGTCCCATCGCCCAGCGAGTTCCAGTTCACGTCGCGATCTTAAAAGAGTTTTCATTGCCTTTTAGCCTGCTCCATAAAGGCCGCCGCAGCTGCCTCAATTTCGCTCCCAGACTTTGCGCGGCCAGTAGCGTCGTAACCCAAGTTTTCAACCTCACAAAGGAAAGTCTCATCCCCCCCGTTGGGTCGGTCGTCTGCCTTATGTTTTTGGAAAATGCATAGGCATGTCTTAATCATGGCGCCATAAGGCGTAAACGCTTCTTCAGGGAAAAAGAAAATGGCCCGAATATGCGCGATACCGTATAGCCATTTACGAACAAATAGCCCGTTCTTTCCCTTCATCAAGTGCTCTGGAAGTACAATCGCTAGTTTTCCACCTGGTTTTAAAAAATGTAGACTCCGCTCTAAGCCCAATATCTCGAGTGGTAACGACTTTTTACGATGACCTAAATCGAAGCGACCAAGCATCTCCATGACTTCTTGCTTCATTATGCTTCCAAACGGTGGATTAGTGACAACAATGTCGAATACAGCTGGATCCTGTACTCCGTCGTCGCGAAGCGCGATAAGGTCTGGATAATTGTCGAAGCTCAAAAGGGCATCTTGATTTCGGATGTTTGTGTGCCCGTCATCGTGCAGCATCATGTCAGTCATAGCGATTCGTACCATCCGATCAGATTTTTCGATGCCATGCAGATGGAAGAATTTGAACTCATGCAAGTCATGCGGCGTCAAATCACGCTGGCGAGCAACAACGTATTGAAGCGCCTTTGTTAGAAAATGTGCCGACCCACAAAATGGATCCAGAATCAGGTCAGACGCCTTTGGGTCTACAACTCTTATTGCAAGTTCAACAATCGGATCTGGCGTGAAATACTGCCCCATGCCTGCACGAATGGCAGGGCCAAGAATTTTCTGAAACGCACGTCCCTTGATATCCGCTTTACTGTCAATTAGCGAAAATTCTTGAAGGCGCTCGACTACACGATAAAGTGCAGCGTCAGATAACTTAATTTGATTTTTAAAAACCCCTCGCGACCTTTCATAGCCAGGAATTCGCTTTGAGTATATCTCAATATCCGATGTACGCGCATCTTCGTAAAGCACACGGATGTTGGATGCTACTTCCGAGGCGTTACTTGCACCGTATGTCTGGAATCGAAAAGGTGTGCCTTCTTCTTGTTTTGTAACTGTACGTTCGTCATATATTTTTGCATAAATAACCTTGCAAATCTCATCAAGGGCTTCATCTGCGTGTAGGCCGTCTGCATCACGAGCTGCACTATGGCACTCAAACAGAACCTTCTCATAATCATTGTCGAGTATCATCAACCCGGTACTACGACCTTGATGCCGGTCGTCGGGCAACTCGCGAACTAACTGGACCTTGATGCGGGCTTCTAGGCCATATGCAGGCAGATCAGGGATATACTCAAAATCATTTGGATCGATTTTTTTTCGCACTGTTCGGGTGCGATCACCGTCGGTAATCATGCCGATGGTCGCCGTATGGGTAGAGGCCAGATAGCTCTCTAATTGCCGCTCAGCCTCTCGAAATTCTTCATCTGATACCCCACGTCTCTTAGCTTCAACGTAAAGAAACACCCTATGATTGACATTTTTTATCGAAATATCAGCTTCCTTTTCCGATGACCCCATTTTTACGGGTTCTTCTATTGTGATTCGTTCGCCTAACCAGTCAGCCGGGTATCGATATGACGATACTAGTTGCGCCAAAATCCATTGACGCACGAACTCTTCAATAACGAATTCAGCACCCTCGTAGGAGCCCTTTTGTTGTCTATACTCTTCTGCACGCCGTTTAGCGTCAATTACGTCACCATGAGTTGAAAAGAGCCATTCCGCAGGCTGAATGAGAGTGAAAGAGCCAATCGCCGCCAAAATCATCTCCGTATCTAAAGTAAAGTAAACTAAACTTGCGTATGTCGTTTATCGAGCGGTAATGGCTACTGTTGCCTGCCAACACGCCACAATGCCAATCCCGCAATCGACCGACCACAAGTTTGCTTAACTTAGCTACCCTAAAGGTCGCTCAAAACGCAATCCTTGGCGGTCGTCATCGGTGACGCCGTCATAAAAGAGAGCTTGACTGAACTTAACCCGACCAAAGTGCCTAGTTTTGGGCACGACAGCGCTTATTCAAGCAAAAACAAAACTAGGCACCAGATAGCGAATCACAAACGTAACAAAAGCCATGTGAAATTTCAGCGAAGGCTTTCGAGTTTGGCCAGTTCTACGGCCGCGCGCAGTTCGATATCGCCCAAAATGGCGCGCAATTCGGGATCGGCCCCCACTTCCTGGCGCGCGCGCACCAGTTTGGCCAATTCCATGAGGTCGCCGCGCGACATCGAGCCGGTCAGCAAGCCCTGGCGCAGCGCATCAAGCTTGTCGAGCATGTCCTCGCCGCGCTGGCGCGCGCGCTTGTTGGCGGGTTTGTTGGTCGAGTCTTCGACCTCCTGGGCGCCGAAAACGGCTCCCACGCCATAGGCAGCCGTCGGCCCGCCGACGGATTCGGCCCCGCGTTCGGCCGCATCCAGCAGTTTGGAAAAGTCGCTGCCTTTACCCGCACCCGGCTTGACGGCCGATTTGGGGCCGCCAACATTGCGAGGACCGCCGGTATCGCCGACCTTCATGGCGCCATCTCCTTGGGCTTGCCCGCAGAAGATGCGGGCGAAGCGATTTTTCCGCAATCGGCAATTTCTGCCGGGTCAAAACGTTGTTTTGCCGAGCCACGCTGCCGGCCCTTCCATGCAAGCCATTGAATTGGAATGGTTTAGAGACTGGCACATGTCTCGCAAAGCCTGACGCGGACCTCTCCAGTTGCGGGAAAAACGACCATGGCCAACCGACCCACCAAGCTGATTTTTGCGTTCCTGGGCGCCGTTTTGTGCGCAAGCCCGGTTCTGCTGCCCGCCGACGCCGCTGCCCAAGGGCGCGTGCGCATCAAGGACATCGCCGATTTCGAAGGCGTGCGCCAGAACATGCTGGTCGGCTACGGTCTGGTGGTCGGCCTCAACGGCACGGGCGACACGATCGCCAACGCGCCGTTCACCCAGCAGTCGATCATCGGCATGCTCGAGCGCATGGGCGTCAATACCCGCGACATTTCGAGCACCTTGCGCACCAAAAACGTCGCGGCCGTGATGGTCACAGGCACCCTGCCCGCTTTCGGCCGCACGGGTACGCGCATGGACGTGAATATCGGCGCCCTTGGCGACGCCACGAACCTGATGGGCGGCACGCTGCTCGTCACCCCGATGCTGGGTGCGGACGGCGAAGTCTATGCGGTGGCCCAAGGCCCCGTGGCGATTTCGGGCTTTGCCGCTTCGGGTGCCGGCCAGTCGGTCACGCGCGGCACCCCTACCGGCGGCCGTGTGGCCAACGGTGCGATCATCGAGCGCGAAGTCACGTTCGAACTTTCCTCGCTCGAGGTCGTGAACGTGACCTTGCGCAATCCCGATTTCACGACCGCGCGGCGCGTGGCACAGGCGATCAGCGCTTTTGCGGGCGTGCCCGTGGCGCGCGCGCGCGATCCGGGCACGGTGCTCGTCATGGCGCCGCCCAATCGGCGCAACGACATGATCGGCTTCCTCACCGACATCGAACAGCTGCAGATCCAGCCCGACCAGATGGCTCGCGTCGTGATCGACGAAAAATCCGGCACCATCGTGATGGGCGAGAATGTGCGCATCTCGACCGTCGCGATCGCCCAGGGCAACTTGACGATCCGCATCACCGAGACGCCGCAAGTAAGCCAGCCCAACCCCTTCTCGACCACCGGCACCACCACGACCGTGAACCGCACCGACATCCAGGTCGACGAGGGCGGCGGCCGCAATCTCGCCGTGCTGCCGGGCAGCGTCACCTTGCAGGAACTCGTGAACGGTCTCAACGCACTCGGCATCACGCCGCGCGACATGATCACGATCCTGCAGGCGATCAAAGCCGCAGGTGCGCTGCAAGCCGAAATCTCGGTGCTGTGATGGCGGGCTCGATCTCCAGCCCCGGCCTTTCGCAGGGCAACGCTGCGGGTGCGCTCGATCTCGCAAAGAGTGCGGCCTTCAAGCCCCTCAAGGCGCCGGCCGCCGGCAAGACGCTCGACCCCAAAGACGTCAAGCGCACCGCCGACGATTTCGAAACCCTGTTCCTCGAACAGATGTTCAACCACATGTTCAGCACGATCGGGGTCGACAAGACGACCGGCGGCGGCCAGGGCGAAGAGACCGTCCGCTCGCTGCTGGTCAACGCCTACGCCAAGAACGTCGTCAAAGCCGGCGGCGTGGGCCTCAGCTCGTCGATCGCGCGCGACATTCTCAAGATCCAGGAGCAAGCCAATGCAGCCGCACAACAGTGACCCGACGCCGACGAGTGCGGCCAATGTTCGCGTCCAGATCGACACGCTGGTCAAGATTTCGGCCAATCTCGTGCATCTTCTCGAGCGCGAAACCGCCCTGCTGCTGGACATGAAGACCCAGGATGTGGGCGAACTTCAGGCGCAGAAGAGCGAAATGTGCCGCCTCTATGCGCTGAGCGTGCGCCAGCTGCGCGAAAATCCGGCCGCGCTCAAAAGCGCGCTCCCGATCGTGCAGAGCGAAATCGAAGCCGCCCTCATGCGCGTGCACGAAGTGGCCATGCGCAACCAGCGTGCCATCCAGTCGGCGCGCAAGGTCAACGAAGGTGTGATGAAGGCGATCGCCGAAGTGTGGAACGCCGACCGCTCGGCCGCCGCCGGCTACACGCGCAAAGGCATGAAGCCGCAGGCCAACACCAAAAAGCCCGGCTTCGCGTATGCGCCCGTCGCGTACGACGAACGCTGCTGATCTTCGCGACATTTGAATAGCGCGAGCGCCGGACACGAGAACTGCCGGCTAACCGGGCGAGAACGCCCCCCTCTCTCTTCCTGCAGCGCTGTCGAGGGTTGTACTATTGATTTGTGTTAAAAATGTATTCTGCAATACATCAAAGTAAAATAAGGGCTTTTTCGCGTCCCTGTCCCATCTTGACTTGAATTTGCCGCAAAGTTCCGCAATACAAATTTCCGGATTGACCGGCGATGCCACGCGTCGCCGACGAGCCATCCGCGCAAAGACAGCCGCGCAAAGACAGCAAAGGTCGTCAAGCGGACGACCGCAACAGGGAAACCCAGGAGAGCCCCCCCTCATGATTCGCCGTAAATTTCTTGCCGCCGGTGCCGCAAGCGTGGCCACCGCCGGTCTCGCCGCACCGGCCATCAGCCAAGGCCGCATAGAATGGCGCATGGTCACGTCGTGGCCGAAGAACCTGCCCGGCGTCGGCACGGGCGTCGAGCGCCTGGCTGCACGCATCGGCGAAATGTCGGGCGGCCGCCTGACGGTTCGCGTGTTCGCGGCGGGCGAACTCGTCCCGGCCCTGCAATGCTTGCAGGCAGTGCGCGACGGCACGGCCGAAATGGGCCACGACGCGTCGTACTACCATATCGGCGTGCACCCGGCGTTCCAGTTCTTCACCTGCGTGCCGTTCGGCTTCATGGCAACCGAGCAGTCGGCGTGGCTCAACTACGGCGGCGGCCAGCAGCTGTGGGACGAGCACGCAGCCAACTACAACGTCAAAGCCTTCCCGGCCGGCAACACGAACACCCAGGCCTTCGGCTGGTACCGCAAGGAACTGACGGGCGTGGAAAGCTTCCGCGGCCTCAAGATCCGCATGCCGGGCTGGGGCGGCCAAATCATGACGCGCCTCGGCGCCCAGCAGGTGGCCCTGCCCGGCGGCGAAATCTTCGCCGCCCTGCAGTCCGGCTCGGTCGATGCGGCCGAGTGGATCGGCCCCTACAACGACCTCGCCATGGGTCTGCACCAGGTCGCCAAGCTGTGCTACGGCCCGGGCTGGCACGAGCCGGGCTCGAACCTGCAGCTCATGGTCTCGAAGTCGCGCTTCGACGCCCTGCCCGCGGACCTGAAGGCGATCGTCCAGTTCGCCGCCCAGTCGATGGACATGGACATGACGACCGAATACATGGCGCGCTCGGGCGAAGCCATGGAAACGCTGCGCACGCGCCACGGCGTGCGCTTCTTGAACCTGCCGGCACCGATCATCGACGGCTGCGGCACGGCGGCGGGCGAGTTCCTGGCCGAAGTGCGCGACCGCGGCGATGCGATGACGAAGAAGCTCTTCGAATCGTATCTCAAGTTCCGCGGCCAGGTGATGCCCTACACCCGCTGGAACGACGGCGCGTTGCTCAATGCCCGCGTGCGCGCGTTCAAGTACCTGACCTGATCCGACCGCCCCTTCGGGCAAACGGAAAACCCCGCGAGCGGCAAGCTCGCGGGGTTTTTTGTTGGGCGCCGTATGGCGGGCGATTAGCCCGCTTCTTCCTCGGGCTCGGTAGCGGGATCGCCCGGATTGTCGGCGTCGGGATCCTCGAGGAAGTCGGTCGGCATCGAGGGCTGGTTCTCGAGCGTGGGCGCTTCCTGATTGTAGATTAGATCTGGCAGCCACGTCGCGAGTTCCGGGAACTCCCACAGCAGCGCCATGACCAGGATCTGGATCGCCACGAACGGGATGATGCCCTTGTAGATGATCTGCGTGGTGATCGAGGGCGGGGCCACGCCGCGCAAGTAGAACAGCGCGAAGCCGAAGGGCGGCGTCAGGAACGACGTCTGCAGATTGACGCCCATCAGCACGCCGAGCCACACCGGATCGAAACCCATCTTCAACAGGATCGGGCCCGCGATCGGCACGGTGATGAAGATGATCTCGAACGTGTCGAGGAAGAAGCCGAGCGCGAACATCAACGCCATGACCACGAACAGGGCCGCATCCTTGCCGCCCGGCATGTTCGACAGCGTGTCGTGCACAAGATATTCGCCGCCCAAGCCCCGGAACACGAGGCTGAAGATCGACGCCCCGATCAGGATCACGAACACCATCGACGAGATCGTCATGGTCGAGCGCGACACTTCCGTCAGCACGCCGACATATTCGCGGCGAGCCGCGCCGATCGCGAGCAGATAGAGACTGCCGATCACCAGCACGACCACCAAGGCCGTCAGCAGGCCCGTCGCACCGTAGGCATAGCCGATGGCGCCCAGGAACAGGATGAAGCCGACCCAGAACACGGCGAGCTGCTTTTCCAGCGCGACGCGATCTTCCGACGTCGCCAGACGGTCGGCGATCATCTTGACGACCGTGAGGAACACTGCCCCCAGCGAGCCAACCGAGGCCGATTCCGTCGGCGTGGCAACGCCCGCAAGGATCGAGCCCAGCACCGCGACGATCAGGAAGATCGGCGGCACCAAGGCGATCACGACGCGCCGCCCAAGGCCTGCGCGCTCTTCGTCGGTCATCTTCAAAGGCGGGCACGAATCGGGATCGGACACCGAGCGGTAGAACACCCAGCACGCATAGAGGAACGACAGCATGAGGCCGGGGATGAAAGCGCCCGCGAACAGGTCGCCGACCGACACGGAATCGGGCGAGAAATTCCCGAGCGACAGCTGCGCTTGCTGGTTCGCACCCTGCAGAATGTCGCCGAGGAAGATCAGCACGGTCGAGGGCGGAATGATCTGCCCGAGCGTGCCGGACGCGCAGATGATGCCGGTCGCAAGTTTGGGGTCGTACCCTGCGCGCATCATGGCGGGCAGCGACAGCAAGCCCATGGTCACGACGGTCGCACCGACGATGCCGGTCGAGGCCGCGAGCAGCGTGCCCACGATGATGACCGAATAGCCGAGGCCGCCGCGCACGCCGCCGAAGAGCTGGCCCATCGTGGTCAGCAGCACTTCGGCGATGCGGCTGCGCTCGAGCATCACGCCCATGAAAACGAACAGCGGGACGGCAACGAGAATCTCGTTGTTCATCACGCCCCAGATGCGCGTCGGGATCGCAGTCAGGAAGTTGGGGTCAAAGACGCCGACGAGCCAGCCGATGCCGCCGAAGGCGAGCGCAATGCCGCCCAGCGAAAACGCCACCGGATAGCCCAGCATCAGCAGCGCCACGATCGTCGCGAACATCGCGACGGACAGCAACTCTCCCAGCAGATGGCTTTCAGCGCCCATTTTGTCGATCCGGTTCGGCTAGGTTTGGGGGGTAAACGGAATTAGTGGCTGGTCTTGGACGGCGCGTATTCGCTGCGCCCGTTCAAGAACAGCACCGCGCGCGCGACCGTGGCGAAGCCTTGCGCGCCGACGAGAATGCAGAACAGCACGAGCGTCGATTTGAGGAGCCAGACATTGTGGATGCCGTCGGGCTGCTGCGAGCCTTCGCGGCCCACGAACGACGTCACGAAAAACGGCCAGGACTTGTCGAACATGATCCACAGGAACGGCATCATGAACGCAAGCGTGCCGAAAATCTCGACGCGGGCCTGGTTGCGGGCCGTCATACGCGCATAGAAGATATCGACGCGCACATGGCCGCCATGCAGCAGCGTGTAGCCCGCCCCGACCAAGAACACGATCGCGTGCTGCCAAACATAGGCTTCCTGCATCCAGATGAAGCCGCTGTCGAGCGCGTAGCGGAAATAGACGGTCGCAAAGCAAGTGACGACCGTGCCGAAGGTCATCCACGCCACGACTTTGCCGATCGCCGTATTCGTCGCATCGACGACGCGGATATAGGATTCGAGAAGGCCCATCGGCGCGCTAGCTCCACCCTGTCGGCCCGCGAGCACGGGCGTTTTTGGATCCGTTGAGGGCAGCCAAAGCGGCCAAGAAAAAAGGCGCTCCGGCCGAAACCGAAGCGCCTTATAGGGCGGCGCCGCAGCGCCGATCAAGCCCTAAAGCTATTGTTATTTCACAACTTTTTTGGAGACAACCCGCGAAGCAGCCACAACGATCGCAACCGCCAACGCGGCTTTGACCACTGCACCGGCGACGAACGGCATCAAGCCGAACGCGATCGCCTTCTCGAAGCCGACGAACGTCGCAAGCCACGCAACGCCGGGCACAAACAGCAGCACCGAGCCCACGACCATCGCGGCGGCGGTACCCGCCAGCGTGCGGCCCCAGCCGCGCTCGGCAAGCCAGCCCATGACACCGGCAACGAGCACGAAGCCGAACAGGAAGCCGCCCGTGGTGCCGACCATATAGACAAGGCCGATGCCCTTTTCGGGCGTGCCGGCGAACACGGGAAGGCCGACCGCCCCCTGGAACAGATAGAGGGCCACGGTCGCCACACCCAACCGCGAGCCGTAGGCAAAGCCGATCAGCAGAACGACCATCGACTGCATCGTCATGGGTACGGGCCACATCGGCACTTGCGCCTTGGCCGAGGCCCACAGCAAAGCCGAGCCGAGGACGGCCAACGCAAGGCTGCGCGCGAAGCTGCGCGCGGGTGCGGGCCACAACGTGTCGATCAAGGTCGGATGGGTGTTCATTGCGCGGATCTCCAATGTCGGGACTCAAGGCTTAGCGCGCAGCCCCGGCACTTGCAAGCAGGTGCGTCGATAGCGCGAAGGGCTGGCGCCGAACACGGCGCGGAAGCGCGCGTTGAAGGTCGACAGATCGCCGAAGCCCGCATCGAACGCGATCGTCGAGATCGGCGCGGCGGAATTTTCCAGGCGCCGTGCAGCACGCCGCAAGCGCTGGACCAGCACATATTGATGGGGCGTGGACCCCACGATCTGCCGAAACACGCGCAAAAAATGGTACTTGCTCGTCGCCGCCGCGCTTGCAAGCGCATCGAGGCGCAGCGCCGCGTCGAGATGCGCCTCGATGTGGCGCAAGGCCGCGCCGACGCGTCGCTCGTCGCGCGCCGATGGACGCACCGCGCGCGGCACCTGCCCGGATGCGGCGGCGATCGCGTCTTCGGCCAGACCGTAGGCAAAGGCATCGAGCGCCAACGGATCGGCCTTTGCCGCAAAATTCTCGATCCGCGCCAAGAGCGGCAGGCGGCCGTTGGATGCGGGCAGCATCGCGACCGGAAAGCGGAAACGCGAGCGGCACGCAATGCTCGCCGCCACCTCTTCGAATGCGTCGGCCGATATCTGGAACGAGATGCAGCGGTCGCCCGCACTGTGGTCGTGGCCGCATTCGAAACCAGCACCGGCATTGCCAAGCAACAAGGCGCCCGGATGCAGCGTCGCGCGGCCGGCCGCACTTCGGTAGTTGAACGTGCCTTCGACCACGGCGGAGATCGACATGTCCTCGTGGCGCTCTTCGAAGGTGCTGTCGCCGGGGCCGGCCGTGCACACAAACTCGCTCAAACGCCAGCAGCAGCCGGAAGCCAAAACCCGGCTGCCGGGCAGACGCGCTGCGGATGCCGGGGCGGATTGCGGAAGTGCCGTGGCCATGACGCCAATTTTAGCAATTTTCCCCAAGCGCGCAAACGCGCGCGGGCGTCATATCGGCGTCTCGACACCGCACAGGAGAAAACCCATGTTCGACCATATTTCGCTCGGCGTCCGCGACATCGCGAAGGCCCAAAAATTCTACGATGCATGCCTGAAGCCGCTCGGCTTCACGCGGCTGAGCACGGGCGAAACTTCGCTCGGCTACGGCAAGGATGCGGTTGCCTTGTGGATCGGTCTTGCGGCCCGTCCGGTTCCGGCCGACCGGGAGTCGGGCCTGCATTTCTGCTTCGCGGCGGCCACGCGCAAGAGTGTGGATGCGTTCCACAAAGCCGCACTTGCCGCTGGCGGCACCGACAACGGCAAACCCGGCATTCGCGCCGACTACGACGCCAACTACTACGCAGCCTTCATCGTCGATCCGGAGGGCTACCGGATCGAAGCCTATTGCGGCACGCCCCAGTAGCGCTTACCCGAAGCGGAATCCCTTGGGCGGCAGCAGGCCCGCTTGGGCCCGCTTGCCGAGCCAATTCTTGGGCGCATTTTCGCGCTCGTCCGAGCGCGCGAAGCCCATCGGCCAGCCCTTGGCGAGCGCGAAAGTGCGGATCTGGTAGAGCGAGCCACCCTTGGCGTATTGCTGCAGGATCACGCCGCGGCCGCGCTCCATCTCGGGCAGTTCCGCAAGCGGGAACAGCAAGAGCTTCTTGTTGCTGCCCTGCACGGCGAGCGTGTCGCCCTCGACCGTGCACATGGCCTTGGCTTCCGCACCCTCGCCCAGATTGAGCACCTGCTTGCCCTGGCGCGTCTGCGCCACGCAAGCGGCCTCAGGCACGACAAAGCCGCGCCCGTCGCTCGAGGCCACCACGAGTTTGCGCTCGGGCTTGTGGATGAAGACGTTGACGACGTCGACGTCGTTGGCGAGCTCGAGCATCACTTTGAGCGGCTCGCCGTCGCCGCGCCCGCGCGGCAGCTTGTCGCAACCGAGCGTGTAGAAGCGTCCGTTGGTCGCGAACACCATGAATTTCTCGGTCGACTGCGTGCGGATCACGTAGCCTTCCTTGTCGCCGTCCTTGTAGCGGATTTCGCGCGCGGCCGTCTCGTCGAGATGGCCCTTGAAGGCGCGCACCCAGCCCTTGTCCGAGCACACGATCGTGAGGTCTTCGCGCTCGATGAGCGCGTCGACCGGCACCACAAGATCGGCGGGCGCATCGGCCACTTCCGTGCGGCGCTTGCCGAGCGGGGTGCGCGGGCCGAACTTGGTCTTGATGCCCTGCACTTCTTCGGCGATCGCGGCCCAGCGCTTGTCTTCGCTCTTGAGCAGGCTTTCGAGCTCTTTCTTTTCTTTCGTCAGCGCGTCATTTTCCTTGCGGATCTCGAATTCTTCGAGCTTGCGCAGCGAGCGCAGCCGCATGTTCAAGATCGCCTCGGCCTGCACCTCGGTGAGGTCCCATTTCTTGATCATGATCGGCTTGGGCTCGTCCTCGTTGCGGATGATTTTGATCACCGCATCGATGTTGAGATAGGCCACAAGCAGGCCGCCAAGGATCTCGAGGCGGCGCGCGATCTGGTCGAGCCGGTGCGTGGCCCGGCGCTGCAGCACGACCTGGCGATGGTCGAGGAAGGCCTGCAGCACTTCCTTCAGATTCATCACGCGCGGCGTGCCCGTCGCGTCGAGCACGTTCATGTTCAGCGCAAAACGCGTCTCGAGCTCGGTGTTGCGGAACAGCGATTCCATCAAGAGCTTCGCGTCCACGAGCTTGGTCTTGGGCTCGAGCACCACGCGCACGTTTTCGTCCGACTCGTCGCGCACGTCGGCGAGCAGCGTGAGCCGCTTGGCGTGCAGCAATTCGGCGATCTTTTCGATCAGCTTCGATTTCTGCACCTGGTACGGAATTTCCGTGACCACGATCTGCCACATGCCGCGCGGCAGTTCTTCGACCGCCCATTTGGCGCGCAGGCGCAGGCTGCCGCGCCCAGTCTCGTAAGCCGCCACCAGCGTCTCGCGGCTTTCGACGAGAATGCCGCCCGTGGGAAAATCCGGGCCCGGCATCAGATCGACGAGGGTCGCCACGCGCGCATTGGGCGTCTTGATCAGATGCAAAAGCGCGTTGCAGATTTCGACGATATTGTGCGGCGGCACGTTGGTCGCCATGCCGACCGCAATGCCGGCCGCCCCGTTCGCCAGCAGATTGGGGAAGGCCGCAGGCAGCACCAGCGGCTCTTCGCCTTCGCCGTCGTAGGTGGCGCGGAAATCGACGGCGTTTTCGTCGAGCCCGCGCAGCAATTCGGCCGCCACTTCCGTGAGGCGCGCCTCGGTGTAACGCATGGCCGCCGCATTGTCGCCGTCGATATTGCCGAAATTGCCTTGCCCGTCGACGAGCGGATAACGCTGCGCAAAATCCTGCGCCAGACGCACGAGCGCGTCGTAGACCGACTGGTCGCCGTGCGGATGGTATTTGCCGATCACGTCGCCGACCACGCGCGCGCACTTCTTGAAGCCCGAGGCCGGATCGAGCTTGAGCTGCTGCATCGCCCACAGGAGGCGGCGATGCACGGGCTTGAGGCCGTCGCGCACGTCGGGCAGCGAGCGCGCCATGATCGTGGACAGCGCATAGGCCAAATAGCGTTCGCCCAACGCGTCCTTGAGATCGACGGGGCGGATGTCGGCGGCGAAACTGGCGGTCATGTCGGATCGGTTCTCGTGGGTTCAAACGGCAAAGACTTGCGCCAGCGCTCATAGAGCCGGACTCGGGGCGGGGGCAAGCCCTGCCCGTTCGGCGCCAGCGCATAGCGCAGCAGGAAATGGCCGGAAATCTCGAGCCCAGCCACCAGATCGGCGGTCGAGGCGGGTGCCTGTCCCAACAAAAAAGCGGGCAATCGGAAGAGCTTGGCAGAAAATTCGGCGCCCGCCTCGCCCGACACCGCCCGGCCCGTTCGCGGGCTCACATAGCGCAGATCTTCGACCGTTCCGGTCGCCGCACAGCGCGCCAAATCGAGGCCGAATCCAAGCTCGGCCAGGCACCGGCACTCCCAGCGCACATAGGCGGCCGCCCAATCGGGCGTTTCGAGTGCTTCGATGAAGCCGATCGTCGCCGCATAGAGCTCGGCATGCGCCTCGCGCTCGGGCAGCACCAGTTCGAGCAGCGACGTGGCCGCCGTCAGCGCATCGAGCTTGTCGGCATCGTCGAGCAACAAGGCGCCCACCGTGCGCGCAAGTTCGCAGCTGTAATTGCCGAGATGCTCGGGCAGGCGGGCGCGCCACGTGGCGCGCACGACATTGCCGCGCTCGTAAAGGGCGGCACCCCGTCCATGCCCGCCGCCGCGCGCCAAGCCCAGATGGCGCCCGTTGGCCAGCGTGAACAACGTCACGACCGCCGCATGCTCGCCATGCACGCGCCGCCCCAGCACGATGCCGTCGTCGGTCCATTCCATGCTCCTAGACATGGGCCGATTCGCCCCTCTTTGCAAAAGCGTCGGGCTTTGCAAAACGGTCCGGGTTTGGCTATGCAACGCCACATGTTCAAAGATTTCTCGACGCAAGCCATGACCATGGGGCTGCTCGCAGCCTTTGTCGGCTGTGCGAGTTCCTTTGCCGTGATCGTGCAGGGGCTCACCGCCGTGGGCGCTTCGCCCGCCCAAGCCGCCTCGGGCCTGCTCGCCGTCTCGGTCGCGATGGGCCTTGCCACCGTGTGGACGAGTTTTTCGAGCCGCACGCCGGTTGCGATCGCATGGTCGACGCCAGGGGCGGCACTGCTCGCCACGTCCGGCATTCTGTCGGGCGGCTTTGCGGCCGCGACAGGGGCTTTCCTGGTGTGCGGCGTGCTGATCTTGGCCTGCGCCTATTGGCAGCGTTTGGGTAAATGGGTGTCGGCGATCCCGACATCGCTTGCCAATGCGATGCTGGCCGGCATTCTGCTGGGCTTGTGTCTCGCACCGGTCAAAGCCGTGGCGCAATTGCCCTGGCAGGGTTTGGCGATCGTCGTGACCTGGGCGCTCGTCGCAAAATTGAGCCGCCTTTACGCCGTGCCGGCGGCCGTCGCCGTCACCGTCGCGATCATTTGGGCGCAAACGCCCGCCGGAAATTTCGCCGCGATCAGCCTCGTGCCGCAGATCGAATTCGGCCTGCCGGTCTTCACGCTCGATGCGGCGATCGGCATTGCGATCCCGCTTTTCATCGTCACGATGGCGTCCCAGAACATTCCGGGCTTTGCGGTGCTGAAGGTGAATGGCTACACGCCCGCACCCGCCCCTTTGTTTCGCCTCACGGGTCTTTTCACGATGGGCGCTTCGTTCTTCGGCGGCCACGCGGTCAATCTCTCGGCGCTGACGGCCGCGATGTGCACAGGCCCCGACGCCCATCCCGATCCTGCGCGCCGCTATTGGGCGGCAGGGTTCTGCGGTATCGGCTATCTCGCCTTCGGATTGTTGGCGGGTGCTGCGACCGCCTTCATCGCAGCCGCGCCGCCGGTGCTGATCCAAGCCGTGGCGGGCTTGGCATTGCTGGGGGCTCTTGCGAGCGCCTTGCTGGGCGCCATGCAAGCGCCGGAAGATCGCGAAGCCGCGATCGTCACGTTCCTCGTGACTGCGTCGGGCGTTTCGTTCGGCGGTGTGAGCGGCGCTTTCTGGGGCCTGATCGCGGGCGGTGCGATCTTGGCACTCGCGCGCTGGAAGCGCGGCTGACGCATCGCATTGCCAGAACGCGCCCCACGCGCTACGTATCTCAAATCTGCTTGATTTCGTCGCGAAAATGCGGGGCTTCGATGGGGTGTTCCGGCCGCTTTTTGGCATTCCTGCTTTTCGCGATCGCTGCTTGGGCCGGCAGTGCGCACGCACAAAACGACACGACCTTCGAAATCGTGAACCGCGCGCGCGTGCCCATTTTCGAGGTCTATGTCTCGCCTTCCGCCCTCGACGATTGGGGGCGAGACGTATTGCGCGACGACGTGATCCTGCCCGGGGCGCGTAAGACCGTGCGGCCGGCTGCCAACGAGTGCATCTTCGACGTGCGCATCGTCTATCGCGGCGGCCAATCCGAGGAACGGCGGCGCCAGAATCTGTGCCAATTGTCCGAAATGGCCTTCGACGGCGGAGCCCCCGCCCCTTCTGCACAAGCAGACGCGCAAGGCGATCCGAGTTTTGCGCTGGTCAACCGCGCGCCGCGCACGATCGCGCAGATCTACGTCTCGCGCGCCAGCGAAACCGATTGGGGGCGCGACCGGCTCGGCGACGATGTGCTGGCCGCGGGCCAGCGCTTCAACGTGGACCTGCCGCAAGGCCCCTGCCAATGGGACATCGCGGTGGTCTACGACGACGATCGGCGCGAAGAGCTCAGAAACCAGAATCTCTGCAGCTTGACCGAGGTCGCGTTCGACGCGTCGAATGCGCGCGCTTCGGGCACGCCAGCCGCGCCGGCCCCCAACAGACGCCCCAACAGCGAGCAAGCGCGCGGCAACGAACAATCCTTCGGCACCGGCTTTTTCGTGTCGGCACAGGGGCACATGCTGACCAACGCGCATGTCGCGGGCGACTGCCAGCGCATCGGCGTGATGCTGGAAACCGGCCGCGTCGCGGCCCAGCTCGTGCGCAAGGACGAGCGCAACGATCTTGCCTTGATCAAGGTGGATGTGCGCGGGACGGTACCGTTCGCGCGCTTCCGCGCCCAGCCCTCGATCCGGGCCGGCGACGACATCGTGGTCGCGGGCTTTCCGTTGCCGACCTTGCTGCAGAACGGGCTCAACATCACGACCGGCAATGTGAGCGCCATGTCGGGCCTCGGCGGCAACATCGCCCTGATGCAGATCACTGCGCCCGTGCAGCCCGGCAACTCGGGCGGGCCCCTGCTCGACATGTCCGGCAATCTCGTGGGCGTCGTCGTGAGCAAACTCAATGCGCAGCGCGTGGCGCAGTCGACCGGCGACATTCCGCAGAACGTGAATTTCGCCGTGCAGGGCGCCGTCGCGCGCCTGTTCCTGGAAGCGGGCGGCCAGCGCTACGCCGAAGCGCCTTCGCAGCGCGACATGAAAGCCGCCGACGTCGCCGACCTATCGCGCAGCTTCACCTTCCAGATCGAATGCCGATAGAGACGGCGCGCGAAACTGCGCGAGGATTATGCTTTCAACAACAATAAAAAGCGTCTTGAAATCTCACTTTTATAAGCTCGCGCGAATCCCCTAGCTTCTACAGGTCGATGTTTGGCCCCCACGCCTTTGGACCAATGCAGATCCATTGATATAAAGAGTCTGGATGGCCGATCTGGTATGTTCAACGGCGGAGTGTAATACTGACATTGCCGAACCTACTTCAGATGACTCTTCTACGAGCGTGCAGTGATCAATCACCCCTACAACGACAAGCCGATCACCGATCCAGATGAAGATCGATTTGGAGTTAATTCATTCGCAAGCGCACTCGCGCAAAGTATCCGTTCGCTTGCGACACCAGAAGGTTCGGTCATCGCTCTAAACGGCCCATGGGGAAGCGGCAAGAGCAGCGCCGTAAACCTAATCCGACACCATCTGAAAAAAACTGCTGATCGCGACAGAATCGATGTTGTCAATTTTGAGTGCTGGTGGTTTCGCGGTGAAGACGCGCTAGCACTTGCATTCTTTCGCGAGATCTACGCAGCACTCAATCCGAGCCTTGGGGAACGTACAAAGAAAATCATCCCTAAGTTGGGTTCTCGCCTACTACGTGCAGGCTCAGTTGTAGGGCCTGCAGTCGATCTCGCTGGCGGGGCCGGTGCAGGCACAATCGCCGCAGGGGCAATGGAGTGGCTCAGCGCGATGATTGAGCAGGACGAGAGCGTTGAGAAGCTACACGCTGAACTGTCAAAGAAGCTTGCAGAACTGGACCGCCGATTCCTTATCATCATCGATGATATCGACCGACTTTCACCCGAAGAGGCATTGCTGGTTTTTCGCTTGGTCAAGTCCATTGGACGCCTGCCCAACGTCATTTACCTGCTTGTATACGATCGAGAGCTCGCTGAGCGAATTGTCGCAGAACGCTTCCCTGCGGAAGGCGCGCACTATCTTGAGAAGATCGTGCAAGCTGTATTTGAACTGCCGGGTCCAGATCACGCAGACCTATGTTCACAGTTGCTAAATCATGTTCAAGCCATCTTCGGCGATGCTGAATTCCAAAGAGATATATTTGACTTTATGAATATCTTTTATGACGTCGTCGCTCCCGAACTTCAACGGCCACGCGACATACCCAGAATTGTAAATGCACTTTCAGTAACCTGGCCCCCAATAGCAGGTGAGGTCTATGCAGCAGACTTAATGGCGCTAGAGACTCTTCGCGTACTGCAACCTTCCTTCTATATGGCAATTCGTAACAATGGCGATCTAATCCATGGGGCAAAAAAGACTGATACGCGCGGCTCGCAGCAAGAGCGGAGCAACGAATATGATCGACGCCTGCTTGGTTCTTTCGGTGAGCATGAGCGACAGCGCTATCGCCGCGCATTAATGCGTTTGTTTCCTCAGCTGCAGGGCATTTGGAGCAATAATTCTCACTCGTCGAGTTTTTATGACAATTGGTCCCGGCAGCGGCGCGCCTGCTCCAAAGAGCATTTTGGTACTTACTTCCGCTTAGCCGTTGGCGAAAATGCAATTCCCAAAAAGGAAATCGACGAACTTATCTCTCGAGCCGATGATTCAGATTTCGTTTCGGCAATCCTTCGAGCTGGACTTGAGAAAAAACGACGGAATGGCTCAACTCGTGCGTCCGCATTGCTTGAGCAACTGAATGTCTATGCAACGGAAATTGACCAAGCCAAGATCCCGTCATTTCTTGCGGTCCTATTTTCAATCGCCGATGACCTTGATGTTACCTCAGACGAGGGAAAGGCATTCGAATTTGTCGACAACAGTATTCGCATTCATTGGCTTATTCGGCGGCTTACCCTCGAGCGTCTTCGTCTCGATGTTCGGGCAGAGGTGTTTAAGCGTGCCTGCGAAAAAGCTGCATTGGGCTGGCTGATCGACTTTTCAGAATCCGCTTATGCAGATTATCACCCGCGTGATGGAAGAGAACCCGAACGCGAAGAGCGCTGCCTTGTAACTAAAAGTATTGCAGATGAATTGAGACATACGGCAAGTGACCGAATTGCTTTGGCTGCAGCCGACGGTACTCTCGCCGCCCATCGGAAGCTGCCCTCACTCTTATTTAGCTGGCATCGGCTTTCTGGCGACAACACTGCAGTTCGAGCCTGGACTGACCGCCAACTCGAAGACGACGCAATGGTCGCCCGCCTCGCATCAGCCTTTACCTCGCATTCATGGTCGTCCAGTGCAGGCTTCGCAGGTTTGTCTGATCGCGTCGCACGACGGAATATCCGCGCTGTGGTCCAAGGACTCGAAGAAATTATTGACACTGAGAGATTCCGAGACAGGGTCGAACTATTAGCAACTGCAGATCACGTTAGAATAGAAGATAAAGAGGCTTTGATAACTTTCCTGGATGCGTGGAGGAAGCAGGAGGATGGGCGAGAACGCTGAGCGCGTGGCGCAGTCGACCGGCGACATTCCGCAGAACGTGAATTTCGCCGTGCAGGGCGCCGTCGCGCGCCTGTTCCTGGAAGCGGGCGGCCAGCGCTACGCCGAAGCGCCGTCGCAGCGCGACATGAAAGCGGCCGACGTGGCCGACCTGTCGCGCAGCTTCACCTTCCAGATCGAATGCCGATAGCGCCCGTCTTTTAAGCCCGGCCCTGGAACTGGCGGCCGGCGGCGGCGAGCGAGTCGAGGAAAGCGCCGGCGGCGGGCGACAGGCCCTCGCGCGGCGTCACCGCGCACAGGCGCCGCTTGGCCGGCGGATCGAGCGGAACCACGGCCAAGCGCCGTTCGCCCGACGGCACGCTGAGTTCGGGCACGATCGACACCCCCACCCCTTCGCGCACCATCGCCATGAGTGCCGTCTGGTCGCGCACCGAGAAGGCGACGCGCGGCACCACAGCTTCGCGCGCGAACAATGCGCGGATATCGGCTTCCGAGCCGCCATTGGGCATCACGAAACTTTCGTCGGCGAGATCGGCCGGCGACACTTTCTCGGAATTGGCGAGACGGTGGCGCTTGGGCATGATCGCCAGCAGATCGTCTTCGGCGACCGGGATCGTGTCGAAATCGCGCGGCAATTCGGCCGTGAGACCGATATCGACCGTGCTGCCGACGACCCAATCGCGCACTTCGTGGTCGGTGCCTTCGATCAGCACCACTTCGATGCCGGGATAGCGCGTGCTGAAATTCTTGATGATCGGCGGCAGCAGGCGCGTGGCCGCACTCGACACGCTGCCCACGCGCACGCGCCCGCTCTGCAGGCCGGTCAAAGCCTGGGCGCGCGTGCGCACGCGTTCGATCGCGTCGAGGGCCGCGCGCGCATCGGCCTGGATCGCCGCCCCCGGGGCCGTCGCGGCCACGCGGCCGCGCGTGCGCAACAGCAGCACCACGCCCAGCGATTCCTCGAGAGCCGCCACCGCCTGGCTCACGCCCGACTGGGTCAGCCCCAGTTTATGCGCGGCAGCGGTAAACCCGCCCTCGTCCAAAACCGCAAGAAAAGCGCGCAATTGCCCGACATTGATGGTCGAAGTACTCATCTGACGATGATTCTCTCTAATTCTCGATTCGCGCACCCATTTGCTAAGCTAATAGCACGGGGCGCCGGAGTCCATCGAATTTAACAAATGCTTAAGAACTGGCGAACGAAATATTCGGCGGCACCAAAAAGCAGAAGGGCCGGCACCTTTCGGCACCGACCCTTCGCCCGGGGGGCGTTTCCTCGTTTTTTGATTATTCCGCCGCGTGCGGCACCGCCTTCGGGCGGTCATGGAATTGGTCGGTTTCGGTCGAACCGGCCATCGCCGTGGTCGAGGCTTTGCCGGCCGAAATCGCAACCGCGACCGCGTCGAAATAGCTGGTACCCACTTCGCGCTGGTGGCGCGTGGCGGTGTAGCCGTGCTTCTCGGCGTCGAACTCGGCCTGCTGCAGTTCCGAGTACGCGCCCATGCCGCGCTTGGCGTAGCCGCGCGCCAGCTCGTACATCGAGTAGTTCAGCGCGTGGAAGCCCGCGAGCGTCACGAACTGGAACTTGTAGCCCATCTCGCCGATCTGCTGCTGGAAGGTCTCGATCGTCTGCGGATCGAGCTTCTTGCGCCAGTTGAACGAGGGCGAGCAATTGTAGGCGAGCATCTTGCCCGGGAACTGGCGGCGCAGCTCTTGGGCGAACTCGCGCGCTTCGCCCAGATCCGGCTCCGAAGTTTCCCACCACAGCAGATCCGAATAGGGCGCATACGCCAAACCGCGCGCGATCGCGTATTCCACGCCCTTGCCTTCCTTGATGCGGAAGAAGCCTTCGGGCGTGCGCTCGCCCGTGAGGAACGGCCGGTCGCGCTCGTCGACGTCCGAGGTGATGAGCTGGGCCGAATGCGCGTCGGTGCGCGCGAGCAGCACGGTCGGCACGCCTTCGACGTCGGCGGCCAAGCGTGCCGCGTTCAGCGTGCGGCAATGCTGGCTCATGGGCACCAGCACCTTGCCGCCCAAATGGCCGCATTTCTTTTCGGACGCGAGCTGGTCTTCGAAATGCACGCCCGAAGCGCCCGCCTCGATCATCGACTTCATGAGTTCGTAGGCGTTGAGCGCACCGCCGAAGCCCGCTTCGGCATCCGCGATGATGGGGGCGAACCAATGGGTGTCGCCCTTGCCTTCCATGGTCTGGATCTGGTCGGCGCGGCGCAGCGCGTTGTTGATGCGCTTGACCACGTCCGGCACCGAGGAGACCGGATAAAGCGACTGGTCGGGATACATCTGGCCCGCATTGTTGGCGTCGGCCGCGACCTGCCAGCCCGACAGATAGATGGCCTTCAAGCCGGCCTTGACCTGCTGCATGGCCTGGTTGCCGGTGAGGGCGCCCAGCGTGTTCACGTAGGGCTCGGTCTTCAGGAGGTTCCACAGGCGCTCCGCCCCGCGACGGGCCAGCGTGTGCTCGATGCGCAAGGAACCGGCCAGCTTCTTGACGTCGGCGGCGGTGTAGTCGCGCTTGATGCCTTCCCAACGCGGGTTCGTGGTCCAGTCGTTTTCCATGTGGCGCCTCCGAGAAGAAAGATTCGATGTAAACATCTTCACAGTGCGTGTGCGTGCCCGACAGCCCAAAAACGGCCCAAAACCGTAAACTCGTCGCTGGATTTGCAAGTTTCGGCAGTGCGGTGTAAAGTTTGTAAATCAGGCCGCAACGAGGCAGGCAATGGCGCGCAAAACGCTGCTGGGCAACAAAATCCGCCGTTTGCGCGAGCAGGCGAACCTCACGCAAGCGCGCATGGCCGAGCAGCTCGGCATCTCGGCGAGCTATCTCAACCTCATCGAACACGACCAGCGGCCGGTGACGGTGGCCCTGCTGCTGAAGCTCGGCAAGCAGTTCGACGTCGAATTGACCGACTTGTCCGACGACGACGACCGCAAACTCGCCACGGGCCTGCGCGAAGTGTTCGCCGACGGCACGCTCGCCGCCCAGGGGATTTCCCCCGAAGAGATCAAGGCGCTCGCCGAAGCGGCCCCCAACGCGGCCAAGGCGATCCTCGAACTCTACCGCGCCTATCGCCTGGCGCGCGACGATGCGCAATCGATGACGTTGGGCCTGCCGAGCGGCAACACGCGCAAGATGGTGCTGCCCGCCGAAGAGGCGCGCGACTTCTTCCACGACCGCACGAACTATTTTTCCGATATCGAAGACGCCGCCGAGGCGGTCTTGACACAAGCCGGTGTCCCGATCGGCGAAGCCTGGCGCGGCCTCGTCGATTACGCCAAGGCGCGGTTTTCGATCGCGGTCGAAATCGTCGAGCCAGCCGCACTCGCAGGTGCCGTGCGCCGCTACGACACAAAAACCAAAACGCTGCAATTGAGCGAAACATTGCCGCGCGCGTCGCGCCGCTTCCATCTCGCCTACCAGATCGGCCTATTCGCCGCGCGCAAGCAGGTCGATCTCATCGCCGCGACGGCCAAACTCGCGTCCAAGGAAACCGAAACGCTGGTGCGCGTCGGTCTCTACAATTATTTCGCCGGTGCCGTGCTGATGCCGTACACGCCGTACCTCGCGGCCGCGCGAAGCGTGCGCTACGACATCGAACTTCTGTCGAACCATTTCGGCGTCAGTTTCGAACAAGCCTGCCATCGCCTTTCCACGCTGCAGCGCCCCGGCGACAAGGGCGTGCCCTTGTGGCTCGTGCGCGTGGACATTGCCGGCAACGTCTCGAAACGCTTCTCGGCCGCCGGTTTCCATTTCTCGCGATTCGGCGGCTCGTGCCCGCGCTGGATCGTGCACGAGGCTTTCACGAGCCCCGGCCGCATCCTGACGCAAGCCGCCCGCTTGCCCGACGGTGCCACGTTCTTCTGCGTGGCGCGCACGGTCGCCAAAACCGGCGGCGGCTATCTCGAGCCGCAAAGCCTGCTCGCAGTCGGGATCGGCTGCGAAATCGCGAATGCGCACGAGCTTGTCTATGCCGACGGCATGGACCTCGAAAAACTCGGCCATGTCGTGGATATCGGCGTGGGCTGCCGCGTGTGCGAACGCGAAAACTGCCGCCAGCGCGCCTACCCGCCGCTGCAGCACCGCCTCGACATCGACGTGAATGTGAAAGGTGCGAGTGCGTACGCGTTCAAGAAGTGACGCGTGCAGCGTTCGACAATCGTTTGAATGATTCGAACGGATCGACTAGGACTGCACGATGAAACGCATCGCAGCCACCGACTTGATCCGCAATATCGGCACTTTTTTGCGCCACGCCGCCGAAGGCCCCGTGACCGTCACATCGCACGGGCGGGACAATTCGGTGCTGATTTCCGCCACCGCCTATCGCGCGTTGGTGGCCAATCAGATCCGTGCCGCCGCGCTACCCACCGGCGGCACGGCGGCGGACCCAGCGCCAGAACGCGACGCGAAAGCGAAGAACGATCGCGACCGCGCCGACCGTTTCTGAGGCCAACGATGCTGCCCCCCTCACCTGCGACCGCTATTTCAAGCACGTGCCGAACGCCGCCTGTTTTCCGAACGCAATAGACTAAGACGGCGCGGCGAGCGCGTAGCTCGTGCTGCGCCCGCCTGCCGTTTCGCGCACCAGGATGCCGCGCGCGACAAGGTCGGACAAATCGCGCAAGGCCGTGTCGGGCGAGCATTTTTCGATCTTGGCCCATTTGGAACTCGTGAGCTTGCCCTCGAACCCGTCCAACAGGCGATTGAGCATGTCGGTCTGGCGCGGATTGAATGCGGCGGCTTCATGCGCCTCCCAGAAACGCGCTTTGGCGAGCACGCTTGCGAGCGTTGTCTCGGCCCCCTCAAAGGCGCGGTCGAGACACGCAAGGAACCAGCGCAGCCATGCCGTCACGTCGCCGTCGACTTGGCGTTGCGTTGCCTCGAGCAGCGCGTAATAGGCGTCGCGCTCTTTGCGGATCTGGGCCGATAGGCTGTAGAACCGCTGCGCGCTGTTTTCCGCGCGTGCCAAGCACATGTCGGCGATCGCGCGCGCAATGCGCCCATTGCCGTCGTCGAACGGATGGATTGTCACGAACCACAGATGCGCAAGGCCCGCCTTCAGCACCGGGTCGATCGCAGCATCGCCATCGAGCCAATCGAGAAATCGCCGCATCTCGGCATCGAGGCGCGTTGCGGCGGGCGCTTCGAAATGCACGTGCTCTTTGCCGACCGGGCCCGAGACGACCTGCATCGGCCCGGTGGCATCGTCGCGCCAAGTGCCAACCGCAACGCGGTTGAGGCCGCTAAAGCCCGTGGGGAACAAGGCCGCATGCCAGCCGAACAACCGCGCGGCCGAAAGCTTGCTACTAAAATTCTGCGTCGCATCGAGCATCATCTCGACGACGCCATCGACATTGCGGTCAGCGGGGGCAAGTGCCCCGATATCGATGCCGAGACGGCGCGCCAGCGACGAGCGCACCGAAGCGGCATCCAAAATCTCGCCCTCGATCTCGCTCGACTTGATGACATCTTGGGTAAGGGTCCGCAGCACGGCCTCGCTGCGCAGCGGGAACCCAAGCGCTTCCATGCGCCCGATCAGCCGCCCCTGCCGATGGCGCACCGAAGCCAGCAGATCGGCCAACCCGCTGTAATCCCACCAAAACTGCGGCCATTCCGGCCGCTCGTGATAGAAGCTCGCCATAATCTCCGCACTTTCTGCGGCGATTATGGCCCCTATTCGCCGCACGGGCAAGGTGGGGCGTAACTTTGGCGCCGGCCCGGTGTGCGGCATTCTTGAACTAAGTGATATGCAAACCGAATTTAGTGCCGACCTGATTTCCGCCCCTCAATTTCCGAAACTGATATCGTGCAGACAGTTTGTTTCAATTTTCAATTCCATCAATAATCATCGGGTCGCTTTTGTCTTCAGTTTAGAGATGTGTGCGTCAAAATCGCTTTAGCAGGTCGCTTCAAATGAACGATTCGCCACCTCCCTCCGCCTCAATCGATCAGCTCGCTAGTGCCTCAGATTCCTCCCTCTTGGACTATATCTTTTCCGGCTGTGGAAAAAGTGTATCCGATGCTAACGACCCGGCAATTGAAGCCCTCGCGAAGCTCCACAACGAAGGCAACGTAGATGTTTTGGCGCTACTTACTCCCGCAGCACTTGAGAAGTTCAAAGGTCCAAAGCTTTTCGTAGGTCAGCATATTTACCGATTACTTATCGGCAAAATCAACGCTCCAACAGCTTCGCTCGTTCGCGCGCTAGGAACACTGATGGACGCAGCTGGAAGCGACTTGGCTGCCGGGCTCCCGGCCAATGACTTGGGAAAATGGTGCGAAGGTGATCCAAGTCGCCCAGAAGCTCTACTCAATCAAGTTGAGCGTGGAGCCGATCACGCGGAAAAGTTTCTAATCGTAGCGCTTACGCGCGGAGCCGCAGTGAATCACAGCTACTTTGTCGAACGAGCGTATAGATACATCGATAGCGGTACCGACTTAGAACGTCTCCACGCGATACAAGCGTTGGGACAGATCACACTGTTATCGGGACAGGACTGGAACGATTTCACAACACGGTTCGAGGAGGCTATCGCAAAGAACCGTGGAGACACTGATAGAAGCGCGATACTGCGTGCCACCTTAAGAAAAATTAAACAGGCCCCCACAGAATATCAGGCCCCCCTCCGCGCGATAGTCGCATCCGCAATTGCACCCTTGGGCGACAACACGCTCAACGCTTGCGCATGGGCGATCTCAGACGACTTGGCAGGATCAAACGATCCGATGATCGAGAATTTTCTCGACGCCTTACTCTCATTGAATCCCGAACACAGATCAACAATAGATCAACTTGACATCGGATTGGTAAAACTCGTCGAAGCTGGCAAGGCACAGCAGGCACAGCAGTTCTTAAAACAACTCTTTAGCAAAGATAGCAACACGCTAAACATGGGCCACTTTGACTCTCTTCGATATAAACTAATTGTCGGAGAAAGAGTGATTCTCGAAGACTGGTTTGTCACATGGTTGAGAAGCGGAAATCACAAACTCTGCAATCAGCTAAGCGAATATCTCTTCGACGCATCTATGGACGAATTCAAATTCGAAATTGACTTCAGCCGCTTTGCTCTGAAGGCATCAGAGTTTGCATTTTTGGCGCGGAAGGTCATAGGGTACTTTTTCCTAAAGCCAGCGGTTATGGTTTCGTTTGTCGCTTCACTGATGCGACATGCACCAACGACTGAAACATCCGAGATTCTCACTCTGTTTTACGAGCATATCTTAGTAAACTACGGTGGCGTCGGAAAAAGACTTCTAAAAAAGATTGCAGATGATTCAAACGATCCCGCGTCACGCAGAGCACAATACCTAGTCAAAGAGCTGGAAACCTACCACGCGAGTTTCGACGCTGTTGGAGAAATCAAGGAACTTCATCCGTCTGAACGAGAGCGCCAAATTGCTTGGCAACGACATTCCGATCAGATGCAGGACGCGCATAAGTCGGCGAGTGAAAAGTCCTTCGTACATCAGCTATTCAAGAAATCTGTATTGCTTTATGGCAACAGCGCAATCACTTACCTTCCACTTCCGTCCGGACCATTGCATAGAACTGAAGCAAAACTCGGAACAATCAGCGCATCGTTTGAGATGCCCCATACCGACATATTAGACCCTCTTGGCCTTCAATTCGTCCTAATAAACTTTAAGTCCGAGCCGCCCCCTGCATGAAACTCATTTTTCGCCAATATCTTGCATCACTTCGCGAACGTCGCGAGCTTGACGTAATAATTCCCGATTTGTTAAGTGAACTCGGATTTACGGTTCTGTCGCGACCATCGATCGGTACGCGCCAATACGGCGTAGACGTTGCGGCAATCGGCCGAGATGTCGATGGTGAAAACAAGCTGTTCTTGCTATCGATCAAACAAGGAGACCTTACTCGGGCCGAGTGGGATGGCACGCCGCAAGCGCTGCGCAGTTCGTTAAACGAGATTCTTGATGTCTATATTCCGAAACATATCGCTGCGGAACATCAAACACTAAAGATTGTAGTTTGCCTTTGCTTTGGGGGTGAAATTCACGAGTCTATTCAATCTAATGTTATCGGGTATACAGAAGGGAAAGCAACCGAAGTAATTTCATTCAAAATTTGGAATGGCGATCATATTGCTGGAATGCTTGCCGAAGGCACGCTTCGAGAGCAACTTCTGGAAAAAGAACTGCGAGCCGACTTTCAAAAGGCAGTCGCGATGGTCGATGAGCCAGATATATCCTTCAAACATTTTTCGGCTCTCACCCGTAAGCTCTGCAACGCAGAGGGAAAGGAAATAAAAAATCGACTTACCTCAATTCGGCAACTGAACATTTGCTTGTGGGTCCTGTTCGTCTGGGCGCGCGACGTTAGAAATGTCGAAGGCCCCTACAGAGCCAGCGAGTTTGCGATCCTTCAAGCATGGGCGATGATTAACCGCGATCTCGCCGGGTCCAGCAAAGCATCCCGGGAGATTGCAGACGCGTTCTCGCAACTCCTATCCGTCCATTTCGAAGTTTGGGATGAACTGCTCAAGAACAAGATACTACCCTTTGTTGACGTAAAATTTGCGATCTCCGCAGCTGTGGGATCGTCTTCAAGTGTCGATGTAAACCTGAAGCTATTTGAAGTCCTGGGACGCCTCGCGCAACGCGGAATCTGGACGCTCTGGATGGAAGGCGGGCAAGACCCACTGCCCCAAACCGTTGCAGATGAACAACCAACTGAGGCTCGGGAGTTGGCAGGAAAGATCATTGAATTGATACGCAATAACCCAACACTTTTGTCGCCGATCAACGATGCACAGTCTGCAGACATAGGCCTCGCAATTGTGTTTTTGAGTTCCGTAAAAAGCCATCGAGTCGCAGCGCGCCATTTTGTGACGGAATTGATAGACCGTATCTGCTTTGCCTATCAAATTCACGGAAGATATCCGACAATCCAAACTGCTTATCGTGACTTATTGGATCACCCCCGCGAACGGACGGATGCTTATCGAGTTGCACAAACTTCAGCGAGTACATTGATCCCCCTGCTCTCGTTATGGGCTTCGTCATTGGGTGCGGACGACGCGGCAAGCGACTTGGCGCAGTTTGCAACGAAATTTCTTGGGCATTGTGCATTTCAGTTTTGGGTTCCAGGCGAAGATACCGAAGCAAAAATTTTTAGTGGCACCGAGAACCATGGGGCCTCGTTGAGTGGAATACCAATTACGGCTGATGGTGAGACTGCACTCGACATCCTAAATCGGGAATGCAGCAATAATGAAGCCTTTACGAATCTCTCAACAATGCGACTCGATCATTGGCCAGTACTCGCAATGGCGTGCCGGTACCATAGGTTGCCCTTACCGCCGAACATTTGGCTGCCGCTTCTGCTTGAGTGCAGGACTGATCTCACAATGAACGCGTCGCCAACAAGTTCTGAAACCTAGCCCGCTTCACCAGTGGGCACTTCGCACAAGCGATACCATCTCCTATGATCGAGACACCTGCGAATTGGTGTCGCGTTTCGCGCTCCCCCTCACACCTCGTATTCCAGCCCCCACGCTTTGTAGAAATCGCGCTTCTCGTCCCATTTTTCCTGCACTTTGACGTGCAGGAACAGGTGCACTTTGCGGTCGAGGAGCTTCGTCAATTCGATGCGCGCGGACTCGCCGATCTTTTTGATGCGCTCGCCGCCCGCGCCGATCACGATCTTGCGCTGGCCTTCGCGCGCCACGTAGATCGTCTGCTCGATGCGCGCCGAGCCGTCCGGCCGATCTTCGAATTTTTCCGTTTCGACTGCCGACGCGTAGGGCAATTCCTGGTGGAGCTGGCGGTAGATCTGCTCGCGCGTGACTTCGGCCGCCAGCAGGCGTGCAGGCAGATCGGAAATATCGTCCTCGGGATAGAGGAACGGGCCCGGCGGCAGCTTCGAGATCAGATGCGCCTTCAGCCGCTCGCAGCCGTCGCCGGTTTCGGCCGACACCATGAACACCTCGCCCGCGAGGCCCGAATTTGCGTAGAACTGCGCCAGCGTCAGCAGCTTCGGCGGATCGATCAGATCCGTCTTGTTCAGAACGATGTCGGCTTTGAGATTGCGCGACTTCAAGCCGTCGAGAATGAGGGCGGTTTCGTCGGCGTCGCTGCGCGCGGCATCGACGACGAGCCAGCGCTGCTCGGCTTCTTCGACGCCGCGCCAGGCGGCCGCGACCATCGCGCGGTCGAGGCGGCGCTTGGGCGCGAAGACGCCCGGCAGGTCCAAGAACACGGCCTGGGCCGTGCCCTCGACGAGAATGCCGGTCACGCGGCTGCGTGTGGTCTGCACTTTGGGCGACACGATCGCGACTTTGGCCCCCACCATGCGGTTCACGAGCGTGGATTTTCCGGCATTGGGTGCGCCCAACAAGGCCACGAAGCCGCAGCGCGATTGGGTGTGGGGTTCGGTCATGGTTTTGCAGCCTCCAGTCGCTGCAGCAATTCAAGGGCCGCAGCCCGCTCGGCGAGGCGCTTGGACGTGCCCTCGGCCGTGGCGGGCGGAAAGTCGGCAACCGAAACTTCGACGACGAAGCGCGGCGCATGGGCCAAGCCCTCCTGCGCCGTCACGCGATAGACCGGCAGCCCGAGGCCGCGCCCTTGCGCCCATTCCTGCAGCGCCGTCTTGGGCTCGCGCGGCAATTCCGACTGCGGCTGAATGAGCGGCTCGAACAGGCGGCGCACCACGGCTTGCGCCGTCGCATAGCCGCCGTCGAGATGGATGGCGGCGACGAGCGCTTCGAACGCGTCGGCCAGCACGGCCGGATTGTCGCGCCCGCCGCCCTGCAGTTCGCTGTTCGACAAGGTCAGCGCTTCGCCAAGGCCGATCGTGCGCGCATGGGCGGCCAATTGCTCGCGCCGCACGAGGGCCGCGTGGCGCTTGGCAAGATCGCCCTCGTTTTCGGCGGGGTAGGATTGCGCCAGCATCTCGGCGACCGCCAGCGACACCACGCGGTCGCCGAGGAACTCAAGCCGTTCGAAATCGGCGCCCGAGCTGCGCGCATTGCCGCGCCGCCCCAGCGAGGAATGCGACAAAGCCGCGATCAAGCGGTCGGCATCGGCGAAACGGTAGCCGATCGCCGCTTCGAGCTTGGCGCGCGCCCCTTGCATCGCGTCTTGCCTAGCGCACCCGGTCGAGCAGGCGGCCGTAGCGCGCGGCCGTGACCCACGTCCAGGGCAGGAACAGATTGGCGGTGCCGTCGGTCGAGAAGAACAGGATCTGCGCGCGCCCGACGAGATTCTCGAACGGCACGAAGCCCACGGCACTCGCGTCGCGGCTGTCCTGCGAATTGTCGCGATGGTCGCCCATGGCGAAATAATGGCCCGCCGGCACGGTGAATTCGGGCGTGTTGTTGTAGAACCCGTCGTTGTGGATCTTGAGCACCCGATGCTGCCGGCCGCCCGGCAGCGTCTCCACGAATTGCGGCACGCGGCGCACGAAGCCGCCGTCGCTTTCGACGAAATCCTCGACGCGCTCGAGCTTGGCCGACTCGCCGTTGATCAGCAGCACGCCGCGCGTGACCTGGATGCGGTCGCCCGGCAGGCCGACGATGCGCTTGATGTAGTCGGTCTTGCCGTCGCGCGGCAGCTTGAAGACGACGACGTCGCCGCGCTCGGGCTCGGAGCCGCCGATGCGCCCGTCGAACAGTTTCACCGAATAGGGCATCGAAGCGAACGAATAGCCGAACGAGAATTTCGACACGAACAGATAGTCGCCCACGAGCAGCGTGGGCACCATCGAAGCCGACGGAATGTTGAACGGCTCGAAGAAGAACGTGCGGATGCCGAGCGCGATCAGCACCGCATAGACGACCGTCTTGACGAGTTCGACCAGCGTGTCGGGCTTTTGCGTTTTGGCGATCGGCGGCAGCGACATGGAAAGGGCCTGGAATGTTCGGGAAAGCGGGCGGGAAATCGAAATGCGTGCGGATGGGCGGGATATGGCCCGTCAAGGGCCGCCCGTGTCAAGCCGGGGCGGCCGTGTCCGGCAGAGCCGTAATGATCACGATCGCCTGGGCGATCGGCGGATCGTCGGTGAGGCTCACGTCGATCTGCGCGCGCATGCCCTTGGGCACGAGGCTCGCAAGCCGCGCCAAGGCGCCGCCCGTGAGCCGCATCGAGGGTTTGCCGCCGGGCAGATTCACCACTTCCATGTCGCGCCAATAGACGGCCTTGCGAAAGCCCGTGCCCAGCGCTTTGGCGCAGGCTTCTTTGGCGGCGAAGCGGCGCGCGTAGCTGGCCGCACGTGCGGCCCGGCGCTCGGATTTGTCGCGCTCGGCGGCCGTGAAGATGCGGTGCGTGAAGCGCTGCCCGAAACGTTCGAGCGTGCTTTCGATGCGGCGAATGTCGACGAGGTCGGAACCGAGGCCGAGGATCATCCGCGCGCCCGCTCGGCCGAGTTGATGACGGGGGTCGCGCGCAAGGCGGCGATCACGTTGGTGAGGTGCTTCACGTCGCGCACTTCGACGTCGATGATCATTTCCCAGAATTCGGCCGTGCGGTTCACGATCTTGAGATTCGTGATGTTGCCGGCGTTCTTGGCGATCACGGTCGAGAGTGCGCCGAGCGACCCGGACTCGTTGCGCACGACCATGGCCACGCGCCCCACGAATGCCTCGCCCGACGCGTCCTCGACGTCCCAGCCCACATCGAGCCAGCGTGCGGGCTGGTCGGCGAACTGCTCGAGCGTGTCGCAATCGATCGTGTGCACGGTGACGCCGCGCCCCGTGGTGACGATGCCGACGATGCGGTCGCCGGGCAGCGGATGGCAGCAGCCCGCATAATGGATCGCCATGCCGGGAATGAGGCCCTTGATGGGCACCTGCGCGTGGCTCGAACTGCTGTCCTTCGCCTTGCCCTTGCGCAGCGACACGACGTTGGGCGGCTTCGGCGGCACGCGGCTTTCGGGGAACAGAATGCCGAGCACTTCGCGCTCGCCGGTCTGCCCTGCCCCGACGCGCTCGATCAGATCCTCGACGTCTTCGGCCTTCAAGGGCTTCACCGCCCCTTCGAGCGACTTGTCGGCATAGTCGTAGCCTTCGCTCTTGAAGGCCTTCTGCAGGATCGAACGGCCGAGATCGATGAATTGCTGGCGCTGCTGGGCGCGGATGAAACGGCGGATGCGCGCGCGCGCCTTGCCGGTCACCACGAAGCGCTCCCAGGTCGGCGACGGCACCTGGGCTTTGGACGTCACGATCTCGACCTGGTCGCCGTTGGCGAGTGCCGTGCGCAGCGGCATCATGCGGCCGTTGATCTTGGCCCCCACGCAATGGTCGCCGACCTGGCTGTGCACCGCGTAGGCGAAGTCGACGGGCGTGGCGCCGCGCGGCAAAGCGATCAGATCGCCCTTGGGCGTGAAGCAGAAACACTGGTCCTGGTACATTTCGAGCTTGGTGTGCTCGAGGAATTCTTCGGGATTGGACGCGTGCTCGAGAATGTCGAGCAGTTCGCGCAGCCAGCGGAACGTGCCCTTGGCGTCGGCCGCCGCGGGCCGGCCTTCTTTGTAGGACCAGTGCGCGGCAACGCCGGATTCGGCCACGTCGTGCATGTCGCGCGTGCGGATCTGGATTTCGATGCGCTGGCGCTCCGGCCCGAAGATGCCCGTATGCAGCGAGCGGTAGCCGTTGGGCTTCTGGACCGAGATGTAGTCCTTGAAGCGCCCCGGCACCACGGGCCAGCGCGAATGGATCACGCCCAGGGCCCGGTAGCATTCGGCCGTGTCGGCGACGATCACGCGAAACGCCATGATGTCGGAAAGCTGTTCGAAGGCGACGTTTTTGGACTGCGTCTTGCGCCAGATCGAATAGGGCGTCTTCTCGCGGCCCGAGACTTGGGCCGTGACACCCTCCTCCGCCAACGTGGCCACGATCTGGTCGGCGATGCGCGCGACGACGTCTTGGCCGCGCGCGCGCAGGGCCTGCAACCGCAGCACGATCGATTCGCGCGCGTCGGTGTTGAGCTGCGCGAAGGCGAGATCTTCGAGCTCTTCCTGGATGCGCCGCATGCCGATGCGCTCGGCGAGCGGGGCATAGATCTCCATCGTCTCGCGCGCGATGCGCTGGCGCTTCTCGGGCTTCGGGATGAATCCCAGCGTGCGCATGTTGTGGAGCCGGTCGGCGAGCTTCACGAGCAGCACGCGGATGTCTTCCGACATGGCGAGCAGCAGCTTGCGGAAATTCTCGGCCTGCTTGGCCTTGTCGGATTGCGCCTGCAGCTCGAGGCGCGAGAGTTTGGTCACGCCGTCGACCAGCCGCGCGATTTCGGGCCCGAACACGCGCTCGATGTCGTCGATGCTGGCAAGCGTGTCTTCGACCGTGTCGTGCAGCAGCGCCGTCACGATCGTCGCGGTGTCGAGCCGGTAGCCCGTGAGGATGCCCGCCACTTCGAGCGGGTGCGAAAAATACGGATCGCCCGAGGCGCGCGTCTGGGCGCCGTGCACCTTCATCGAATAGACGTAGGCGCGATTGATGAGGTCTTCGTCGGCTTCGGGATCGTAGGCTTTGACGCGCTCGACGAGTTCGAAGACCCGCATCATCGCGGGCCGCACGCGTTTCGGACCCGCTTCGGTTGCCGGCGCCCCGGCGATCGATGACGCGGCGATCGATGACGCGGCAGCCGCGACCGACGGCGTTTCCGCCGCCGGGCTCGCGTCGCCGCCGTCGGCGCTCAAGCGTGCCTCGTGCGCAGGCGCTTAGAGGTCCGCGCCGGCATCGGCATCTTCGGCACCGCCTGCCAGCTTGTCCTCGGCGTCTTCGATTTCCATTTCGTCTTCGATGCCGTCGCGCGTCGCGTCTTCCGGCACGCCCGCGATGTCGCGGTCGGCGGCGAGCAGTTCCATCGCGTCGTCTTCCGGCTCTTCGCTTTCGACCTGGCGCTGCAGGCCCTGCACGACCGATTGGCGCAGAATGTCGAGATCGAGCGAGTTTTCGGCGATCTCGCGAAGCGCGATGACCGGGTTCTTGTCGTTGTCCTTCTCGACCGTCAGCGGCGAGCCCGCCTGGATCTCGCGCGCGCGCTGGGCCGCAAGCATCACCAGTTCGAACCGGTTGGGGATGCGGACAACGCAGTCTTCGACGGTTACGCGAGCCATGCGGTCAAACTCCAATAATCAAAAGCGCATATGCGCCAAACAGGGGCAAAGAATATACAAGCCGCTGCAGCGCAACACAACCCCTTTTCGCGCCGAAATCCTTTGCGCAATCAAGCGCTTGGCGGTGCGAGCGGGCGGCAGATCGTATCGCCGGGCAAAGCCGCGATCAAATCCCGCACGCTGGTACCGCTCGCCGGATGTCGCCAATCGGGCGCGATTTCCGCCAACGGCAACAGCACGAACGCGCGCGTGGCCATGCGCGGATGCGGCAATTCGGGCGCCGCTTGCGGCGGGGCCCGCAGCATGCCGTCGTAGTCGAGAAGATCGAGATCGAGCGTGCGCGCGGCGTTGCGCTGGCCGCGCACGCGCCCGAATTCCTGTTCGAGCGCGTGCAGATGGCCAAGCAATGCCACCGAATCGCGCGCGGTCTCGAGCCGCACGACGGCGTTCGCGTACCAAGGCTGGTCCGACGGCGGCCAAGGCGGGCTCTCCCAAATGCGCGAGGCGGCCGCCACGCGCGTGGGGTCCGCATCGAGCCGCTCAATCGCTGCACGCACGGTTGCAGCCGCCGAGCCGGCCAGGCCCGGCAGATTGGCGCCGAGGGCAACGAGGATCAAACGCCAAACTCCGTATTGAACCCTATGGCCAATAACGCTAAAGAACGCGCGACGCATTTTGAAACGCGCGCATATTCGCTTTTGCAAAAGGAAATTCGCATGGCCTTCTATCCCCAGGAACGTCTGGCGCTGTTCATCGACGGGCCCAATCTCTACAACGCCGCGCGCGGCCTCAATTTCGACATCGACTACCGGCGGCTCCTGCAGCTGTTCCAGAGCAAAGGCCGCCTCATCCGCGCCTTCTACTACACGGCACTGGCCGAAGAACAGGACTACTCGCCGATCCGCCCGCTCGTCGACTGGCTCGACTACAACGGCTTCACGATGGTCACGAAGCCGATGAAGGAATTCACGGACGCCACCGGCCGGCGCCGTTTCCGCGGCAGCATGGACATCGAGCTTGCCGTCGACATGATGGATCTGGCCGACAAGCTCGACCATGTCGTGCTGTTTTCGGGCGACGGCGATTTCTGCCGCCTCGTGGAAGCCGTGCAGCGGCGCGGCGTGCGCGTGACGGTCGTCTCGACGATCCGCTCGCAGCCGCCGATGGCGTCGGACGATCTGCGCCGCCAGGCCGACATGTTCGTCGATCTGTTCGACCTCGCCGCCCACATCTCGCGGCCCGGCGGGCGCGATGGCGCCAGCGGCCAGCCCAACACGCTGCCGCCAAGCGACGCCCCGCCCGCATAAAAGGGCACAAACTTGCCCGCCAACGAACCGTCGCGGAACTGCCCGCTCTGCCCCAGGCTGGCGGCGTTCCGCGACGATCTGCGCAAGCAGCATCCGGCCTGGCACAATGCGCCCGTGCCGGGTTTCGGCCCTGCAACCGCACGTTTGCTGATTCTGGGCCTCGCCCCAGGGCTTAAGGGGGCCAACCGCACGGGCCGCCCCTTCACGGGCGATTTTGCGGGCGACCTGCTGTTTGCCACGCTCAAAAAATTCGGCTTCGCGACCGGCACCTACATCGCGGGCCGCGAGGATGCGGCTTGGGTGCCGGACGATGTGGCGCTTGTCGATGCGCGCATCACGAATGCCGTACGCTGTCTGCCGCCCGCCAACAAACCGCTGCCGGCTGAAGAAAAAACCTGCCGCCCGTTTCTGGCCGGCGAGCTTTCCGCCATGCCGAAGCTGAAAGCGATCCTGGCCCTGGGCCACCTCGCCCACAACGCGGTGCTGAAGACGCTCGCCCTCAAGCCCGCCCAAGCCAAGTTCGCACATGGCGCCGTTCACGAATTGCCGGGCGGCCTGATCCTCGCCGACAGCTATCATTGCTCGCGCTACAACACGAATACCGGCGTGCTGACGACTACCATGTTCGAAGCCGTATTCGCCGGCATCAAGGCAAGGCTGTAGGCGCCGGCCCCGTCTGCGCACTTGCTTCGCACCGGCCGAACCTGCGTATGGTGGGGGATGACATTCTCCCTGCATCATCTCCGGAACTTCGTTCTCCCGCGCGCTCGTGCGCTCTTCGGTGTGCTGCTGCTCGCATTGGCGGCAGGTGCCTGCACGGGCATTCCCAAGGGTGTGGCCCCCATCGATGGATTCGACGTTCAGCGCTACAAGGGCGAATGGTTCGAGATCATGCGGCTCGACCATAGTTTCGAGCGCGGGCTTTCCAACGTCACCGCCACCTACACGCTGCGCGACGACGGCTCGGTCGGCGTTCTCAATCGCGGGTTCGACGCCAAGAACTGCCGCTGGAAAGAAGCCACGGGGCGCGCCGTATTCCAGGGGGCACCCGACGTTGCGAGCCTGTCTGTCACGTTCTTCTGGCCGTTCGCGGGCGGCTACCATGTGCTCGCCCTCGACAAGCAGGATTACCGTTGGGCTTTGATCTCGGGGCCGACGCGCGGCTATTTGTGGCTTCTCGCCCGGCGGCCCGATCTTGCGCCCGAAATCCGCAACCGCCTTGTCGAACAGGCGCGCGGGCTCGGCTTTCCGACCGCAGAGCTGATCCTGGTCGAACACGGGCCGTTGCCTTGCGTGCCCCAGCCTTGATTCAAACGCCCTGATCCAAGCGCTGCGATCCTGCGTAACGTAAAACCATGAACGACCGTCTTCGCCAGATCCTAAATCTCGTGCTCGCCGTGGCACAGTTTGCCGCCCCCGGCTTCTCTGCCGTCACCGGCATTGGCGGGCCGATCGGGCGGCGCGCGATCGACGGCGGATTCCTGCCGCCCGAACAGCCGGCCGGCTGGGCGTTTTCGATCTGGTTCCCGATTTTTGCGCTCGGGCTCGCCTATGCGGTGCACCAGGCCCTGCCGAGCGCGCGGGAAAACCCGGTCTATCGGCGCATCGGGGCCGCGACCGCCGCAATGTTCGCGGCCGGCACGGCCTGGATGCTGTGGACGCAGATTTTCGGCTCGTCGGTCGTGTTGCTGCCGCTGATCTTCGGCATGTATGCGGCGACGATGATCGCCAGTGCGCGGCTCTCGGGTTTTGCCCTCGAAGGGCGCCTGCCGCGCCTGCTGCCCGTGCTGCTCGGACTGCAAGGCGGGTGGCTCACGGCGGCGATCATGCTGAACACGACTTCGGTCGTGCGCGGCAGCATGGCCGAGCCGTTCGGCGTGCCCATGGCCGTGTATGCGCTGGCCACGCTGCTGCCCGCGACCGTGCTCGCCATGGCGACGATCCTGGCGCGCCGCGCCAATGGCTGGTTCGTGTTCGCGTTCGGCTGGGCGCTGGTCGCCATCGCCTTCACGAATATCGTGACCCAGCCCAATTGGCCGATCGCCGCCGCCACGCTTGCCGCACTCGGCGCCATCGTGCTCGGCCATCAAAACTTTATACGAACATTGAAGATTAAGGAAATTTAGTCTAGAGTGATTTTTAGCTCTATTCGGCCGCCGCCGAAGCGGGCGCGCTGTTTGACATCGTGAATCTCGAGGGCCTTTTGGCCCATTTTTGGCGACCGGCGAAAAACCCGTCACATGTAACCTATTTCAGAGGTTAATCTTTTAAAATCAGATGCTTGTAGCTCAATCCTCACAACAATGTAACCTGGGGCAACCTATTCTGACGCCTTTGGTAACCTATTGTCGCCGGTCGCCGTCGCCTAATTCGCGGGGCCGTCAGACGATATTGAGGCTGTGGAACATCAAGCGCCGCCAGCCCCCGCGCAGCGGATAGTGCCGCTCGACTTGGCCTTGCGGCACGAAGCCGAGCTTGGCCAGCACGCGCTCGGAAGCCCGGTTGCCGGGGAAAGTTTCGGCCACCATCTGGCGGGCCCCCAAGCTGCGCGCGCGCGTGCGATGCAGGCCTGGCCCGCCTCGGTCGCGTAGCCGAGGCCGTTCGTGCCGATGAAGCTGCCGTTGGCCAAAACACAGCGCGAAGACGTGCCCGCCAGGGCCGGTGCGCAGCTCGATCTATTCGGCGGCCGCCTTCGCCGTCAACGGATCGGTTATATAACAGGCCACACCACATGGAGCACTGATGCTAATCATCTTCGGCGGCCGGCCTGGAACGGGCAAGACAACATTGGCACGGGCACTGGCGCAGCAGCTCGCCGCGACGCATCTGCGCGTGGACACCATAGAACAGGCCCTGAAGGCGACGCTCGGCGACAGGATCGGCGCGGCCGGCTATGGCGTCGCACAGCAGGTTGCCACCGACAATCTGCGGCTCGGCCTGACCGTGATCGCCGACAGCGTCAACCCGGTGGCGGCCAGCCGTGCCGGCTGGCGCGCGGCGGCAGCGGCGGCCAGTGCGCAGGCCATCGAAATCGAGGTGGTCTGTTCCGATGCGGCCGAACATCGCCGCCGGGTGGAGACACGGCAGGCCGATATTCCCGGCCATGTGTTGCCGCGCTGGCAGGATGTACTGGCGATGGATTTCGAGCCCTGGACGGTCGACCATGTGATCGATACCGCCGGGCGCAGCATCGCAACCCTTTCCGCCGATCTGGCGGTATTGTTGCCGGTCCCCGCAACCTATTTCCGGGGCGGCGTCAGGCGATCGTGAGGCTGTGGAACATCAAGCGTCGCCAGCCGCCGCGCAGCGGATAGTGCCGCTCGACTTGTCCTTGCGGCACGAAGCCGAGCTTGGCCAGCACGCGCTCGGAAGCCCGATTGCCGGGGAAGGTTTCGGCCACCATCTGGCGGGCCCCCAAGCTGCGCGCGCGCGCGATACAGGCCTCGCCCGCCTCGGTCGCGTAGCCGAGGCCGCGATAGGCGGCCCCGATCCAGTAGCCGAAGCCGGGCACCCCGTCGCGCGGGCCGCCGAAGCCGCTGGTGCCGATGAAGCTGCCGTCGGCCAGGAACAGCGCGAACACATGCCCGCCCGGCCCCGTGCGCAGCTCGATCCATTCGGCCGCCGCTTTCGGCGTCAGCGGATCGGGCATGTGCGAGAGCATGGCGATGGCCGCTTGGTCCGGCCCCAGCAAAGCCGCGAAGGCCGGCGCATGCGTCGTGCGCAGCGGCGCAAGCAAGAGCCGCGGCGTGGTGAGGCGCACATCGTTGGGCACGTAGAGGTCGGTCTGCTGGCGCATGGCTGCCGGACCGCCCGCCCTTGGCCCTAACGGCGCGCGGAAAGCAGCCGGGCTTGGCTGCGCTTCCAGTCGCGCGTGGCGATCGCCTCGCGCTTGTCGGCTTTCTTGCGGCCTTTGGCGAGGCCGAGCTCGAGCTTGGCGATGCCGCGCGCGTTGAAATAGAGCTGCAACGGCACCAGCGCCATGCCCTCGCGCGTCACCGCCCCGATGAGCTTGTTCATCTCCACGCGGCTCACCAAGAGCTTGCGCGCCCGGCGCGGCTCGTGGTTCTGGCGGTTGCCGCCGGCATATTCGGGGATATGCGCGTCGATCAGCCACAATTCACCGTTGCGCTCGACCGCATGCGCTTCGCCGATCGCGATCCCGCCCGCCGCCCGCAGCGATTTGACCTCCGTGCCGGTCAGCACGAGGCCCGCCTCGAGCGTCCGTTCGATCGCAAAATCGTGCCGCGCCTTGCGGTTGGTCGCGGCGACCTTGCGGCCTTGGTCGGGTGCCGGCATTTAGCTCAACAGGCCGGCCCCCTTGAGGGCCGCCTTCACGCGCTCTTTGGTCTGGGGCGCGATCGGCCCCAGCGGCAGGCGCACTTCGTCGCTGCAAATGCCCAGCAGCGAAGCCGCGTATTTCACCGGCCCCGGGCTCGTTTCGGCGAACAGCGCCTTGTGCAGCGGCATCAGGCGGTCCTGCAGCTTCAAGGCCGTCTTGCCGTCGCCCTTGAGAGAAGCCGCCTGCATCTTGGCCACGAGCTTGGGTGCAATGTTCCCGGTCACGGAAATGCAGCCCACGCCGCCCGTGGCGTTGAACGCGAGTGCCGTGCCGTCGTCGCCGTCGAGCTGGCAGAAATCGGGGCCGCAGGCCAGGCGCTGCAGGCCGGGGCGCGTCAAGTCGCCGGTCGCGTCTTTGACGCCGACGATGTTCTTGATCTGCGCCAGGCGGCCCATCGTTTCGACCGACATGTCGACCGCACAGCGGCCCGGGATGTTGTAGATGAAGATCGGGATCTTCACCGACTTCGCGATGGCCTTGTAGTGCAGATAGAGGCCTTCCTGCGTCGGCTTGTTGTAGTAGGGCGTCACAACGAGTGCGGCGTCGCAGCCCACACGCTCGGCATGGCGCGTGAGGCTGATCGCCTCTTCGGTCGAGTTCGAGCCCGTCCCCGCCATCACCGGCACGCGGCCCTTGGCGGCTGCCACGCACATCTCAATCACGGCTTCGTGCTCTTCGTGGCTCAAGGTCGGCGATTCGCCGGTGGTGCCGCAGGGGACGAGCCCGTCCGTGCCTTCGCGCACCTGCCAGGCTACGAATTTGCGGAACGCCGGCTCGTCGACTTGGCCGTTGCGGAACGGCGTGATGAGCGCGACGAACGAACCCTGGAACATGGCGAATCTCCGGCTTGGAACGGATGGCGGCGGTTGCGGCAAAAGGAGCGCGAAATTAGACCCCTCGTCCCGCTTTCGCAACAAGTGCCTTTGGCTTGCGCTGGGGCGGCCCCGCGGTCTTAACTGCATGCCATGAATAGGCGTATTCGATTCGACCAGTGGACCGGCTTGGCGATCCTCGGCTTGCCTCTGGCGCTCGCCGCGTGCGCGCGCAGCGATGCGGCCGTTGTGCCGCCCGCCGCGATCGTGGCGGAAGCGCAATCGGCCGAGCCCGTACAGGTCGCAGCCGCAGGAACGAGCGCCAACGAGAACGGGGGCGGCGATGTGCTGCTGGCGCAAGCCGTCGCGAGCCTCGCGGCCGGGCCGCCGACCGGGCCTATCGTCACGGCCGCGCGCACGATCCAGCCGATCGGCGCCCCCGTCCTCAATGCGCGCCAGCGCGAGCTTTATACGCAAGCCTTCGCCGCGATCGAAGCCGGGCGCTGGGAAGCGGCCCGCACGCTCCTGGCGCGCGGCGACCATCCGGTCGCCAACAAGCTGTTCCGCTGGCTCGAATTGCAGCTGCCGCGGTCGGGCATTGCGTTCGAGGACATCGTCCAGTTCGTCGATCAGAATCCGGATTGGCCGTCGCTTGAAACAATCTCCAGGCGCGCCGAAGAAGCGCTGCTCGACCGGCCCAGCAACAACACGCTGGTGCTGGCCTGGTTCGGCACGCGCAACCCGCTCACGCCCGACGGCGCCATGCGCTACGCCGATGCGCTGACCGCGTCGGGCGAGCGCGAAAGGGCCTTGCGCGTAATCCGCGAGCATTGGGTCTCCGGCACGTTCAACGAGGTGCAGCACAAACGCTGGCTCGAGCGCTATCGCGGCATGCTCGAGCCGCAGCACCATGCCGCAAAACTCGACCGGCTCGTGTGGGACGGCAAGGCGGAAGAAGCGCGGCGCGTGTTCCCGCTCGTGCCGCCGGAGCGGCGCACGCTTGCCGATGCCAGGCTGCGCATCCGCGCGGGCGGCAATGTGGAAGCGCAAGCCAAGCGCGTTCCCGAAAGCCTCGCCAACGATCCGGGCCTGCTCTACGACCGCGTGCGCGCCTTCCGCCGCGCCAATCGCGAAGCGGCCGCGCGCGAGGCCATGCGCAATCTGCCGCGCGATCTGGGCCGGCCCGAAATCTGGTGGAACGAACGCGCAGTGCTCGCCCGCCGCTCGATCCTGGCCGGCGACGCGGCCGAAGCCTATCGCCTCGCCCGCGACCACCGCATGGTGCAGTCGCACGGCGCCAATTTCCTCGAGGCCGAGTTCCTTGCGGGTTGGATTGCGCTCCGGCGCCTCAACGACGCCAAGGGGGCGCAGGCGCATTTCGAGCGCGTGCACGAGGCCGCGCGCTTCCCCGTATCGCGCGCGCGCGGCGCCTACTGGATCGGCCGCGCGCTCGAAGCGCAGAACCAAATGGCCGCCGCCAACGATTGGTACAATCGCGGGGCGGCGCTCCATACCACCTACTACGGCCAGCTCGCCGCTGCGCGCAGCAAGAGCCCCACGCGCCCGACCTGGCCCGGCCCCATCCTCGCCACGGCCGAAGATCGCCAGGCCTTCGCGCGCAACGAAGCCGTGATCGCCGCGCGCATCCTCCTTGAAACGCGCGAGAAGCCCGAGCGCGTGCGGCCCTTCCTCGTGCGGCTGGCAAGCGTGGCCCGCACGCCCGGCCAGCATGCGCTGGTCGCCGAGTTCGCGCACCAGCTCGGCCGCAACGATCTGGCGGTCATCGTCTCGAAGCGCTCGGCCCAGGCCGCCGGCGTGCAGCTGCACGATCTCGGCTGGCCCGTGCTGCCGATGACGGGCGAACGGCCCGAGCGCGCTTTGACCTACGCGATCATACGCCAGGAAAGCCAGTTCGAACCGGAGGTCGTGAGCTCCGCGGGAGCCCGCGGCCTCATGCAGCTGATGCCCGCCACCGCGCGCGCGGTCGCCAAGACCGAAAACACGCTCGGCAACCATACCGACGCAAGACTGTTCGAGCCCGCCTACAATATCCGCCTCGGCCGGTCGTATCTCGCCTCGCTCGTCGACGATTTCGGCGGCTCCTACGTGCTGGCGATCGCGTCCTACAATGCAGGGCCGGGGCGCGCGCGCGAATGGATGCGCAATTTCGGCGATCCGCGTCAGCCGGACGTCGATGTCGTCGATTGGATCGAGATGATTCCGTTCGAGGAAACGCGCGGCTACGTGCAGCGCGTGATGGAGAATCTGCAGATCTATCGCCGCAACATCGCCCCCACCCAGACCGCCTTCGACATCGAACGCGATCTGCGCCGCCGCAGCAACTGAGATGGGAGCGCTTTCGATCCGCAGCGCCGGGCCAGCCGACGCCGCCGCCGTCGCCGCCTTGCACACCGCAAGCTGGCGAACGGCCTATCGCGATATCTTGAGCGAAGCCTATCTCGCGAACGCGCATGTCGAGCGCGCGCAGTACTGGCAAGCGCGTATGGCGGCGTGGAATCCGGCACGCAGCTTTCTTGGCCTCGCCGAGCAGGACGGCGCCGCAATCGGCTTCGCCTGCGTGATGGCCGATGCCGAGCCCGAACACGGCGCTCTGCTCGACAATCTGCATGTGCGGCCCGACATCAAACGCGGCGGCATCGGCCGCCAGCTCTTGCAGCGCGCAGGTGCATGGGTCGCGGCCAATCTCCCGAGCACGCCGATGCATCTCACGGTCTATCTCGCCAACGAAAACGCCGTCGGCTTCTACCGGCGCATGGGCGGCCTCGCGAGTGCGCCGCACGGCTATCGCGCGATCGACGGCACCGAGCACCAAGTCTTGCGCTTCGTTTGGGCCAGTCCCGGCGCCATCGGCGCATGAGGCGTCTGGTCGTTTTCGACATGGACGGCGTGCTCGTCGATTCCGAGCGCATCGCCAATCGCATCTTCCATGCTGAGTTGGCCGAACACGGCGTGCCGCTCACGCTCGAGCAGGCCACGCGCCGCTATGTCGGGCGCAGCATGGCCTCGGCGATCGCGGACATCGAAAAAAGCTTCGGCATCGTGCTGCCGCCGGATTTCGCCGAAACCGAACGCGCGAAAGTGCTGGCCGCGTACGAAGGCGAATTGCAGGCGGTCGAAGGCGTGCCCGAATTGCTGGAAGGCTTGGCGCTGCCCTTCTGCCTCGCCTCGTCGAGCGATCCGCCGCGCATCAGGCGCAGCCTCGAATTGTGCGGCCTCTTGCCCCATTTCGACGGGCGCTGTTTCAGCGCCGCGCAGGTCGCCAACGGCAAACCCGCCCCGGATTTGTTTTTGTTCGCGGCCACCACGATGGGTTTTGCGCCTGCCGACTGCGTCGTGATCGAAGACACGCTCGCAGGCCTCAGCGCCGCCAAGGCCGCGGGCATGAAGGCCTATGCCTATGCCGGGGCCGGCCACACCGATCGCGGCGAACTTGCCGCGACCGGTGCCGTGGTCATCGACCGGATGGCCGAACTCGCTACGGTTTTGCGAGCAGATTGATCAGCGAGGACGTGTCCCAGCGCCCGCCGCCGCGCGCCTGCACGGCCGCGTAGAACTGGTCGATCACGGCCGTCATCGGCAGGCGGGCTTTGTTGGTCTTGGCTTCCTCGAGGCAGATCGCGAGGTCCTTGCGCATCCAATCGACCGCAAAGCCGAAATCGAACTTGCCCTGCACCATCGTCTTGGCGCGGTTTTCCATCTGCCAGGAACCGGCCGCCCCCTTGGTGATGACCGACAGCACCTTGTCGGTGTCGAGCCCGGCCTGGACCGCGAAATTCATCCCTTCCGACAGGCCCTGTGCGAGCCCCGCAATGCAGATCTGGTTCACCATCTTGGTGAGCTGGCCGGCACCGGCCGGGCCCATCAAGGTCAGCGCCTTGGCGTAGATTTTGAGCACGGGCTCCGCCTTGGCGAACACCGCTTCCGTACCGCCGACCATGATGCCGAGCTGGCCGTTTTCGGCCCCCGCCTGGCCGCCCGACACGGGCGCGTCGAGAAAGCCGAAGCCTTTTTCCGTCGCGGCCTTGTCGAGCTCGCGCGCCACAAGTGCGGACGCCGTGGTGTGGTCGACGAAAATCGTCCCCTTGGCCATGCCGGCAAACGCACCCTTATCGCCGTAGACGACCGAGCGCAGATCGTCGTCGTTGCCCACACAGGCGAGCACGATATCGGCACCCTTGGCGGCTTCGGCCGGCGTCGCGGCCGACTTGCCGCCGTGCTTGGCCACCCACGCGGCCGCTTTGGCGGCACTGCGGTTGTAGACTGTCACGCTGTGGCCGGCCTTCTGCAGATGGCCTGCCATCGGAAAACCCATCACACCCAAACCAAGAAAAGCCAGATTGGCCATACGCGGAACTCCTTCAAAGACAGGCAATGAACGCAAGGTCGAGCAGAATCGCCGGCCCGCGCACGGCCCAAAGATACACGGCCCCCGCAAACAGCAAAACGCCGCCCGCCATCAGCCCGGATTGTGCTGGCGTGAGCCGCATGCTTGCCCTCAGCCCGCCGCCGCCAGACGCGGCTGCGGGGCGTCGCGCAGCGGCCAATGCAAGGCCGCGGCGATGAAGCCCGTGGCCACGCAAAGCCCCCATACGACATCGTAGGACCCGTACATGTCGTAGACCTTACCACCCAGCCAAGCGCCCATAAAGCTGCCGATTTGGTGCGAGAAAAACACGATGCCGTAGAGCGTGGACATGTAGGTGGTGCCGAAAATCTGCGCCACGAGCCCCGAGGTCAGCGGCACGGTCGACAGCCAGAACAGCCCCAGCGCGGAGGCGAAAATCATCACGCTCGCTTCGCTGATCGGCGTCAGCAGAAACACGATGAACACGAGCGAGCGGCCGATATAGATTCCAGCGAGCAGATATTTTTTGCGCCGCAATTGGCCGAGCACGCCAGCCGTGTAGGTGCCCACGATGTTGAAGAGTCCGACGAGCGCCAACGACCAGGCGCCCACCCAGCCGGGCAGGCCCTTGTCGGCCACGTAGGCCGGCAGATGCACGCCCACGAACACGACCTGGAAACCGCACACGAAAAACCCGATCGTGAGCAGCCAGAAGCCGGAATGGCCCATCGCTTCTTTAAGTGCGGCACCCAGCGTCTGCTGCGATTGGGCGGCGGCGGGTGCGGCCAAGCCGCGCAAGCCGTAGGCGAGCGGCAAGATCGCCAAGGCGCTCAGCGCGATCGCGAACAGCGCGCCGCGCCAATCCAGCATGTCGAGCAGCACCTGCGCGTACGGCATGCAGGCGAACTGCCCGAACGAACCGCCGGCCGCAACGATGCCCAGCGCCAGCGATCGCTTCTCGGGCGGGGCGGCACGGCCCACGGCCCCGAGGATGATCGAGAAGCCGGCGCCGGCCATCGCGAGGCCCTGCAGCGTATTGCCGACCAGGATCAGCGTGCCGTCCTGCGCGTTCGAGAGCGCCCAAAAGCCGCCGGCATAGAGCAAGCCGCCGATCAGCACCGCGCGCGAGGTGCCGAATTTGTCGGCGACCGCCCCGGCGAACGGCCCGGCGGCCCCCCACAGAAGATTGGAAACCGCGAGCCCGAACGCAAACACCTCGCGCCCAACGCCGAGATCGATCGTCATGGGTTTGAGGAACAAGCCCAACGTCTGGCGCAGGCCCATCATCACGGTAAGCACCAACGATCCGCAGATAAGGATCGTCAGGTAGCTGCTCTTGCGTTCCATGGCACTGCCCCCAAGCCTCGATGCGGCAGTGTCGCAAGGGCGTGCGGGCGCTTCAAGCCCGCGATTGTCGCGATACGCTTGATGTTGCCGCGGGTGCCGCTTCCGCCATTTGGCGGCGGCGATGCGCGTTCAAGCTGATTTCGTCCATATTCTGCTGGTCTTTGCGTTCGGTCGCGTCTTTGTCGGCCTTGATGCGCGCGGCCAGGGCTGTTTCGTAGCGCTTCAGCGTCTGGAAGGCCTCCGCCACGGCCTGGCGTGCCTCCTCCAACTGCGGTTGCATGCCGGCAATTTGCGCGGCCAGACGCTCGCGGCGCTCGATCACGCCGCGCGCATAGCCCGCATAGGCAAAGGCCCCGACCTCAAGTTCGCGCGCATGGCGCTGCTCTTGTTCCTTCTCGGCCTCGAGGGCAACGGCGCGCGCCTGCAAGGTCGCTTCCTGCTGCTCGATTTCGACGAGCACGCGGCGCTTGTCGTCGAGATCGGCTTCGGCGAGCCGAATGAGCGAGCGCAAACCCTTGGTTTTGGCCGCCATCTAGCGCGTCTCAACCGGCAAGGGCCGGCTCTTCGGCGCCTTCGGCTGCACCGCCGGGATCCGGCATGCCGAGAATCTCGGCGAGCCCCGCATAGCCTTGCGCCAACAGGGCGCGCTCGCGCTTGCCCTGCTTCAGGAAATTCTCGATCTCGGGCTGGTAGTGGATGGCTTCGTCCACCAACGCATCCGAGCCGCGCCGGTAGGCACCCAGGCGGATCATCTCGGCCATGTCTTCGTACTGCGCCATCAGCTGGCGCGCGCGCGCCACGAGCGCGTTTTCGGAAGGCGTGTTGCAACCCGGCATGGTTCGCGAAACCGAGCGCAGAATATTGATGGCGGGATAGCGGCCGCGTTCGCCGATGGCGCGCTCGAGCACGATATGGCCGTCCACGATGCCGCGCACGGCGTCCGAAATCGGCTCGTTCGTGTCGTCGCCCTCGACGAGAACGGTGAAGAGGCCCGTCACGCTGCCCTGCCCCGTGCCGGGTCCGGCGCGTTCGAGCAGGCGCGGCAATTCGGCGAAGACCGACGGCGTGTAGCCTTTGGACGCCGGCGGCTCGCCCGCCGACAGGCCGATCTCGCGCTGCGCCATCGCAAAGCGCGTGACCGAATCCATGAGGCACAAAACGTCGCGGTCGAGATCGCGGAAATACTCGGCGATCGCGAGCGTCATGTAGGCCGCTTGGCGGCGCATCAACGGGCTCTCGTCGCCGGTGGCCACCACAACCACAGCGCGCGCAAGGCCTTCGGGCCCGAGATCGTCCTGGATGAACTCCTGCACTTCGCGGCCGCGCTCGCCGATGAGGCCGATCACGACCACGTCGGCGGCGGTGTAGCGCGTCATCATCGACATGACCGAGGATTTGCCCACGCCCGAGCCCGCGAAAATGCCCATGCGCTGGCCGCGACAGCAGGTGAGAAACGTGTTGATCGCACGAATGCCCAAATCGATCTTGCCGCGCACGCGCTGGCGCTTGTGGGCGGCGGGCGGCGAGGCTTTGATCGCATAGGGGGCCGGGCCCATCGGCAGCGGCCCCTTGCCGTCGAGCGGCTCGCCGAGCGCATTCACGACGCGCCCGAGCCACGAGCGGTGCGGATAGATGACGGGATCGGAATCGGCGATTTCGGCCCGGCTGCCCACGCCAATGCCGTCCACCGTGCCGAACGCCATCAGCAGCGCGCGCCCCTGACGGAAGCCCACGACCTCGCATGGAACGCGGCGGCGGTCGCGCGTGCCGACAAAACAGCGCGAACCGACGGCCAGCAGATCGTCCACGCCGCCGATCTCGAGCAGCATGCCTTGCACGGCCGAAACGCGGCCGTAGTAGCGATAGGTCGGGATGCGCTCAACGGCGGCAACCAATTCATGTGCGGACATACGCGCGATCACCCGTCCCGAAAAGTTGGCGGAAAATCCGAGGGTTGCGGACCGTTTCGGACTGTAGCCAAGTTTGATTAACGTTGCGTAAATTTCTGCATAAAGATTTGATAAATAGAGATGTTTGTTTGGAATTGTTAACAACGCCTGTGCCGTGATAGGTTGTTAACTAATTTCTTGGAGGCCCTGCCGATGCGCGTGCTGCTGGTTGAAGACGATCAGGCAACGTCCCGCTCGATCGAGCTGATGCTCAAGCAAGAAGGCTTTGTCTGCGACACGAGTGCCCTCGGCGAAGACGGGCTCGAGGTCGGTAAACTCTACGACTACGACATCATCCTGCTCGATCTGATGCTGCCGGACATGGACGGCTACGAAGTGCTGCGCCGCTTCCGCGCCGGGCGCATCAAGACGCCGATCCTGATCCTATCGGGCCTCACCGAACTCGACGCCAAGATCAAAGGCCTCGGCTTCGGTGCGGACGACTACCTGACCAAGCCGTTCGACAAGCGCGAACTCATCGCGCGCATCCACGCGATCGTGCGCCGCGCCAAGGGCCATTCGCAGTCGATCATCAAGACTGGCAAGCTGATGGTCAATCTCGAGGCGCGCACGGTCGAAGCCGGCGCGCGGCCGCTGCACCTCACGGGCAAGGAATATGCGATCCTCGAATTGCTGAGCCTGCGCAAAGGCACCACGCTGACCAAAGAGATGTTTTTGAACCATCTCTACGGCGGCATCGACGAGCCCGAACTCAAGATCATCGACGTGTTCGTGTGCAAGCTGCGCAAGAAGCTGTCGACTGCCTGCGACGGCGAAAACTACATCGAAACGGTCTGGGGCCGCGGCTATGTGCTGCGCGATCCGCCGGCAAAGGGAAAAGCAGCCTGATCAGCCCGCTTTGGCGGCTCCGCCGGGCGCCACGACCTGGTAGATGCCGCGCTGGCCCGGCATCGGCTGGAAGCGTTCGGTAACGCCCAGCACCGTCTCGGCACCGCCCAGATAAAGCACGCCGTCGGCCGGCATCAGCTTGGCCATGCGATCGAGGATCTGGCCTTTGGTTTTCTGGTCGAAATAGATCAGCACGTTGCGGCAGAAGATCACGTCGAACGCACCCAACGACGCGAACTCGCTGAGCAGATTGAAGCTGCGATACTGCACGGCCGAGCGAATCTCGGGCGCGATGCCCCATTTGTCGCCCTGCTGCTTGAAATACTTGACCAGCAGCGTGATCGGCAGGCCACGCTGCACTTCGAACTGCGTGTAGATGCCGGCCTTCGCGCGTTCGAGCGCTTCGTGGCTGATGTCGGTTCCCACGATATCGACGCGCCAGCCGGCGAGCTTGGCCGCTTCCTCTTTGAGGATCATCGCGAGCGTGTAGGGCTCCTGCCCGGTCGATGCGGCCGCACACCAGATGCGGAAGCTCTTTTTGGCCGCACGCGACTGCAGCAACGCGGGCAGGATCAGCTGGCGAAACTGGTCGAACGGCTTGCCGTCGCGGAAGAAGAACGACTCGTTCGTCATCATCGCGTCGACGACGTCGCGCTGCAGCGCCGGATCGCGTGCCGACCGCAGCTGGCCCACCAGCAGGTCGATCGTCGCGACGTTCCATTTGCGCGCGAGCGGCGCCAAGCGGCTTTCGATCAGATACATCTTGTCCGGCCCCAGCACGAGCCCGGTCTGGTCGTAGATGTATTTCGTGAAATAGGCGAAATCGTCGGGCTTCACGCGCGCACTCCCGCGATCTTGACGATCTCGCCGGCGATCTTGTCGACCGGCAGGACGGCAGCGCAGATGCCCGCCATGGCGGCAGCCCCCGGCATGCCCCACACGACGCTGGTGGCTTCGTCCTGCGCGATGACGGTGCCGCCGGCATCGACGACGACGCGCCCGCCCTTCGCCCCGTCCGAGCCCATGCCGGTCAGCACCACGCCGAGCACGGCAGCGCCGTAGGAGGCAGCCACGCTGCGGAACATCGGATCGACGGCCGGCCGGCAGAAATTCTCGGGCGGCTCCTTGGTGATGCGAATGACCTTCTGCGCGCCCTGGCTTTCGACCTTCATGTGGTTGTCGCCGGGGGCAAGATAGATGCGGCCTGCTTCGAGCGTCTGGCCGTCCACGCCCTCGGCGCACGGCCGCTTGGAGGTGCGCTGGATATGCTCGGCCAGAATGGTCGTGAAGGTGGCCGGCATGTGCTGCGTGATCACGATCGGCAGGCGCATGGCGGCCGGCAATGCGCCCAACACGGCGAACAAAGCCTGCGGCCCGCCGGTCGAACTGCCGATGGCGACGATCTGCGGCGGCGTGCGGCCGGCCGCACGCAGCTGGATCGGCGACTGGGGCGAGAGCAGCGAACTGCGCGCCGACGGCGGCGGCACGCCGGCGGCCGTGGCCGCGCGCGTGGTCTCGGTCAGCTGCGGGCGCACTTCGGGCACGCCGGCGGCGCGGTTGCGGTCGCGCTTGTCGCGCCGCGCGCGGCCGAGCGCTTTGACCTTTTCGGTGAGTTCGCGTTTGAAATCGGCCGAGCCGTGGATCTCGCCGGTCGATGACGGCTTCGGGATGTAGTCGGCCGCCCCTTTGTTCATCGCCTCGATGCTCGACTGCGCGTTGCGCTGGGTCAGCGTCGAAGCCATGATGATTTTGACGTCCGGCGCCACTTCGAGCAGCTTCGGAATAGCCGTGAGCCCGTCCATGACCGGCATTTCGATGTCGAGCACGATCACGTCCACGTCCGTGCGCCCGAGTTGGCCCACGGCGAGTTGGCCGTTGCCGACGGTCGCCACGACATGCACGGCCGGATCGGATTCGAGGGCGCGCGTGATGAGGCCGCGTATGACGGCCGAATCGTCCACGACCATCACGCGTACCTGCGATGGCGCGCCGGGCCCCGGCTTCGGCGGATCGGAAGGCAGCGCCATCTAGAGCAGGCCGACTTGCGTGAGCTTCGATTCGACGATCTCGCTGTCGAACGGCTTCATGATGTATTCGTTGGCGCCGGCTTCGATCGCCTGCTGGATCTTCGTCATATCGGTCTCGGTCGTGCAGAACAGCACAATGGGCGCATTGCCGCCCGGTGTCGCGCGCAGCGCGCGCAGAAATTCGATGCCGTTCATCACCGGCATGTTCCAATCGAGCAGGATGCCGTCCGGCATTGCGCGCTTGCAGGCTTCGAGCGCCAGCTGGCCGTCGGCGGCCTCCTCGATCTTGAAGCCGAACGCTTCAAGAATACGGCGCGCGACATTCCGAATGACCCGGGAATCGTCGACCACCAGAAACGACTTCATTCACGCCCTCCGTCCCCGCCGCGCAAAAACCAGGCAGCGGCCGATCGACACCCCATCATATAGCCGAGCCGCGCGCCTGCGCCAACACCGCTTCTTGGGCCCGCCGCGCGCCGTCGCCGTCAGGCATCGCCCGGCGCCTGAAAGGCCATGGTCAGCGTCAAAGCGTCCTTGCCCGGCGCATATGTCAGTTTACCGCCCAATTCGGCGACAAGACGCTGCAGAAGGGCGGCCGGTGCCGCTTTGGGCGTCAATTCGCCGAGCGAGACTTTGCCGGCAAGCGTCGCTTCGACCTCTTCGAACAGACGCGCGCCGGCTCCGGTGGCGCGCCATTCGAGCGTGGCCCGCCCGGCAGCAATGCCGCCGTCGAAATAGAGATCGCCGCCGCGCGGCAACCCTTCGGACAGCACAAAGCCGGCGAGCAATGCGATGCGCGCGCCCCGGCGACCGGCTTCGGCTTCGAGCGCGGGGGCCGCGGTCCAGGCCGAAAGCGCAGCCTTGTCGCCCTCGAGAAGTGCCGCAAAAAGCTTGTGTGCGGCGGCAAAGGGGGCACCGGCCGGCAAGGCGCCAGCCGTGCCGTAGGTCGCACGGAACACCTGCAGGCGACGGCTTGCCTGGCGGGCAGCCTGGCCGATCATGCCCACGACGTCGGGATCGGCCGTGCCGTCCTCGGCCAGCAATTCGACGCCGTTGACCGAAGCGCCCACGGGGCCGACCAAATCGTGGCTCATGCGCGCTGCGATCAACTCGGCCAAACGTAATTCGAAATTCTGCGACATTTCCCCCTGCACCCGTTCGAATGGGTCGGCATCCTACAGGGTTCTTCATGCCGCAGAATTGGTCTATACTTCGTTAACGATGACCCGACTTTCGCCCGGCACCTATGTCTGCCACCCCGACCGCCCCGATTGGGGCATAGGCCAAGTCCAGTCCGCGATCGGCATGCGCGTGACCGTCAATTTCGAACATGTCGGCAAATTGCTGATCGATGCCGCGCACGTCACGCTCGTGCGCGTCGATCCGCAGGCCGAGCTTGCCGTAAAAACCGTTTAGACCATGCGCACCGTTTCGCTTCTTCTTGCCGGTCTTTTGAGCGCGGCCGCCCTCCCCGCCCCGGCGTTTGCCGACGCCGACCCCGCGCGCGGCGAAGCCGTCTTTCGCAAATGCGCGTCCTGCCACACGCTCGAGGCGGGCGGGCGCAACCGCGTGGGACCGCGCCTACACGGGCTGTTCGGGCGCCAAGCCGGCGCCGTCGGCGATTTTCGCTACACGGCTGCCCTCAAGAATTCGGGCCTCGTGTGGAACGAAACCACGCTCGACGCCTTCCTCAAGGATTCCGAAGCCTTCGTGCCGGGAACCAAGATGTATGGCGGGCTCGCGATCGACCAGGACCGCGCCGACCTGATCGCCTATCTGCGGCGCGCGACCGCGCCCTGAGGGCGCTTGCGCCACGCTTGGTATCCGCTTGCGTGGCAGCGGGTTTGTGGTAAATTCGCACGCAAGAAAAAGCTTCGTTTGCGGAGTCTCCCATGAAAGCCATGTTCGCCGGATTTGCAGCCGCTATCGTCATCGCCATCGGTGCCCACTTTGTGCTCGACAGCGTTCAGACCTCGACCGCCGACCGCTATTCGGTCGCGTCGAGCGTGCGCCTCTAAGCCCCGGCTTTTCCGCTGCAGTCGAACGGCCCGCCTTTGGCGGGCCGTTCGCGTTTCAGGGAGCCGCTTCGATTTCGCGCCCGGTTTCAAGATCCCAGATTTTCGCGACCTCGTCATAGCCCGCCGAAATGCCGAGCTTGCCGCCCGGCACCAATGCCACCGCCCAGACCGGCCTTTTGTGGCCCAGGAACTGGCGCAGTTCGCGCCCGTCTGCCGTGTTCCACAGGCGCATCGTGCGGTCGCCGCCGCCGGATAGAAGCCGCGAGCCGTCCGCCGACAAAGCAACGGACGTGACGAAGCCGCGATGGCCTTCGAGCACGCGGCGCTCTTGGCGCTGGGCAAGATCCCACAGTCGCACCGTGCCGTCGGTCGAAGCCGAAGCGGCAAGCTTGCCGTCGCCGGAGACCGCGACGCCGTTGACGCTGTTGACGTGGCCTTCCAGCATCGCAAGCTCGCGGCCCGTCTCGCTGTCCCACAGGCGCAGCGTGAGATCGTAGCTTCCCGACAGGAGCGTGCGGCCGTCGGGCAAGAAGGCCACCGACATCACGTTGGCCGTATGGCCGTTCAAGCTGCGCAGCAGCCGACCCGTGCCTACGTCCCAGATTGCGATGCTGCGGTCCCAGCTTGCGGATGCGGCCCGCTTGCCGTCGCGCGACACGGCCACGGCCGCCACGTTGGCTTTGTGCCCCTCGAAGCTGCGTACGAGCTTGCCGCTCGCGAGATCCCACAATTTCAGCGTCGAGTCCCAACTGCCGGACAAGGCCATCGACGTGCCCGGCACGAACGCCACGCCGTTGACGGACGCGACATGCTCGTCGAACAATTTGAGTTCGCGCTGCGAGGCGAGATCCCACAGCCGCACCGAATAGTCCCACGAGCCGGTCAGCACCTGCGTGCCGTCGGCCGACACGGCGACGGCATTGACCATGGCGCCGTGCCCGGCAAGTTCGGCCGAAGCTGGCGATGCGGCCAGCAGGACGGCTGTCAGCAATGCTCGAATGCGCATAGTCGGTCTCGCCAAAGAAAAAGGCCCGCGCCGGTCATCTGGCGCGGGCCGGTAGTTTACGAAATGCAGGCCCTTCAGTCGTGGCCCATCTTGTATTGCGGGGCGGCCTGGCCCTTCAGTTTGGCGAGCCACAGGCCGTGATGCTCCTTGGCCCAGTTCTCGTCGACCTGGCCCGTGCCCATCGCATCGAACGCCTGCTCCATGCCGAGCGAGCCGATATAGATGTGCGCGATCACGATCGCCGTGAGCACGAGGCTGACGACCGCATGGATCACCTGCATGAGCTGCATCGAGGCGACGTCGCCGAGGAAGAACGGGAACATCAGCCACACGCCCGAGACGCTGAGGGCAACGCCGCCCACGATGACCGACCAGAAAATGATTTTCTGGCCCGCGTTGAACTTCTCGGCCGGCGGATGCACGCCCTTCGAGAACAGCCCGCCGCCGACCGCGATCCACTGCAGGTCGATCTTGGACGGAATGTTGTGGCGCACCCACAGCACGAACATCAGCACCACGCCGAGCATGAAGCCGAAGGCGAGGTAGTTGTGCAAATACTTGAATGCGACCGAGATGGCGGTAAACGCGTCTGGACCCAGCAGCGGCAGCAGGAGATAGCGGCCGTAGGTGATGTTGAGGCCGGTGATGGCCAGCACCACGAAGGCACCCGCCGTCATCCAGTGAACGAAACGCTCGAACGAATTGAAACGCTCGACCGTGCGGCCCGACATGCCGCTGTCGATCATGATCTTGCCGCGCAGCAGATAGAACGCGATCAGCAAGCAGCACATGCCGAGCAGCAGCCACGAACCGACCACGCGGATCGGACCCTTGACGGCCGCACGCCAATCGCGGCCGGCGGGCTGGATCAGCGTGGCGAGCTTCTGGTCGGGGATCGTGACCTGGCCGCGCGTGGGGGCGAGGGCCCGCAGCAACTCGGCATCGTTCGACATCAGCCCCGCTTCCGGGCGCATGCTCGGGCTCTGGTAGCTGCCCGGACCGGCGGGCGGAACATTAACGCCGTCGAGGCGGCTGACCGGCGGTGCGGCCGTCGAGACGACCGGTGCCGGTGCTGCAGCAGGTGCTGCCGCAGGTGCGGCGGGTGCCGGTGCAGGCGCTTGTGCCGACGCAGCACCTGCGACCAGCAAGGCGGCGCCGACGACGAGCGAACGAAGGATGTTGGCGGATTTCATGGTTTCTCTCTCCCCCCTGCCGACGCTAGTAGCGCTGGCCGGAATTGGCGCGGTTTTCGAGCATGTCGCGCGCGTTGGCGGGCACGCTGGGTGCTGCGACGCTGCGCCCGAGATACGAACCTTGCGCCCCTTCGCGGATGCCGGGGTCGCGTGCGCTGAACGCAGCGGCTGCAATCAGCAACAGCGCGAAGACGACCCAAAGAATGCTGCGTTGACCGGATGACATTTTGCTTCAAGTCCCTCTTGGAAATACGACCGGCCGCAAGGGAGATGCCCCTTGCGGCCGGGTTCGCGTTTAGGTGCGCGACGGATCGCCGTAGGCCGTGGCCCAGCCCCAAGCGCCCGAGCCGTAGCCGCGCGTGGCCACGCGCTCGCGGTAGATGCCCGCGATGACGTCGCCGTCGCCGCCGAGCAGCGCCTTGGTCGAGCACATTTCGGCGCACAACGGCAGCTTGCCTTCGGCCAGACGGTTGCGGCCGTATTTGGCGAAGCTCGCATCCGTGGTCGAAGCCTCGGGACCGCCCGCGCAGAAGGTGCACTTGTCCATCTTGCCGCGCGTGCCGAAATTGCCGGCCTGCGGATACTGGGGTGCGCCGAACGGGCAGGCGTAGAAGCAGTAGCCGCAGCCGATGCACAGATCCTTCGAGTGCAGCACCACGCCTTCGGCGGTCTTGTAGAAGCAGTCGACCGGGCAGACGGCCATGCAGGGCGCGTCCGTGCAGTGCATGCACGCCATCGAGATCGAACGCTCGCCGGGTTTGCCGTCGTTGAGCGTCACGACGCGGCGGCGGTTGATGCCCCACGGCACTTCGTGTTCGTTTTTGCAGGCGGTGACGCAGGCGTTGCATTCGATGCAGCGTTCGGCGTCGAGCAGAAATTTCATGCGAGCCATGTCTGTCGCTCCCTAAGCCTTAGGCCTTCTCGATGCGGCACAAGGTGGTTTTGGTTTCTTGCATCTGGGTCACGGGGTCGTAGCCGTACGTGGTGACGGTGTTGACCGCTTCGCCCAGCACGATGGGGTCGGTCCCTTGCGGGTAGGACGAACGCATGTCCTTGCCCATCCAGTGGCCCGCGAAGTGGAAGGGCATCCAGGCAACGCCCTGGCCCACGCGCTCGGTGACGAGCGCTTTGACCTTGATCCTGGCGTTGTTCTCGGGCCCGAACACCCACACATCGTCGTTGTTCTTGGCGCCGATCCGGCGCGCATCGGCCGGATGGATTTCGACGAACATGCTCTGCTGCAGTTCGGCGAGCCACTTGTTCGAACGCGTTTCGTCGCCGCCGCCCTCGTACTCGACCAGACGGCCCGAGGTGAGGATCGTCGGGAACTGCTTGGAGACGTCGCGATCCTGGATCGACTTGAACAGGGTCGGCAGACGGTGCAGCACGCGGTCGGTATAGGTCGGATACTTGCGCACCATTTCGCGGTCCGCCGAATAGAGCGGTTCGCGATGCGTGGGCACCGGATCGGGGAAGTTCCACACGTTGGCGCGGGCGCGCGCATTGCCCTTGGGATCGCACCCGTGGGCGATCGCAACGCGCATCAGGCCGCCCGACGTGTCGAAGTTCCAGGGAACGTTGTCGGCGTTGCCGCCGAACACCATCGTGCCGATCTCGAGGATTTCGGCGCGCTCGGCGTCCGTGAGTTCGCCTTCCCAGCCCAAACGCTTCAGCATGCCGTAGCTGAAGGCCGGGTATCCGTCCTTGATCTCCGAGCCCTTGGAGAACAGCCCGTCGGCGAGCAGGCTCACGCCCTCGCGCTCGGCGCCGAACAGCACGCGGAAATTGCCGCCGCCTTCGGCCACCGGGACCGACTGGTCGTAGAGGATGTGCGTGCCGGTATGGCGATGTTCGGGCTTGCCCCAGCACGGCCAGGGCAGACCGTAGAACTCGCCCTTCTTGATTTCGGCCATGCCGTCCTTGGCCGGCACGTCCTTGAGGGCCTTGAGATTGACGCGGTCGAACACGTCTTGGTTCGCCATGTGCGCCTTCAGGCGTTCCGGGCTCTGGCCCGAATAGCCGGCCGTGAAGCAGGTGCGGTTGATTTCGCGCAGGATGCTCTCGGCCTCGGGCATGTTGCCTTCGACCTTGATGTTCTTGAACATCTCGGCTGCGAAACCGAACTTCTTGGCGAGGAGATACATGATCTCGTAGTCGTTCTTCGATTCGAAGATCGGCTCGACGACCTGCTCGCCCCACTGCAGCGACCGGTTGGAGGCCGTGCGGCTGCCGCGCATTTCGAGCGACGTGCAGGCCGGCAGCAGATAGACGCCGTCCTTGCGCTCGGCCGCCATGACCGGAATCTGCACCGGATGCGGATCGATCACGACGAGCGTATCGACCTTTTCCATCGCCTTCTTGCCGTCGGGGCCGCGCGTCTGCGTGTTAGCCCCGTGGCCCCAGAACACCATCGCCTTGATGTTATCGGGCTGGCCGGTGAGGTTCGCCTTGGCTTCGAGCGCCAAGTCATGCCACCGCGACTGCGGCGTGCCCGGCATTTCCATCAGAGCCTTCGAGCGGAAGCGGCCGAGCATGTACTCGTACGGCACGCCCCAGCCGCGCGCGAAATGGCGCCACGCCTGCTCGGTGAGACCGTAGTAGTTCGGCAGGTTCAGCACGTCGAGGCCGAGGTCGGTCGCCCCCTGCACGTTGCAATGGCCGCGGAAGATGTTGGTGCCGCCGCCCGCCACGCCGATCGTGCCGTAGTTCATGTTGAGGATGCAGTAAGCGCGCACGTTGGCCGAACCGACCGTGTGCTGCGTGCCGCCCATGCACCAGATCACGGTGAAGGGCCGGTTGTTCCACAGCGTCTGCGCAACGCGGCGCAGCTGGCTGCCCGGAACGCCCGTGATGCGCTCGACTTCGGCGGGATTGTACTTGGCGACTTCCTTTTTGACGTCGTCCCAGCCGTAGACGCGGCGCTTGACGAACTCTTCGTCCGTCCAGCCGTTTTCGAACGCGTGCCAGAGAATGCCCCAGATCAGCGGGATGTCCGTGCCCGGGCGCAGGCGCACATGTTCGGTCGAGTGGGCGGCCGTGCGCGTGAAGCGCGGGTCGCACACGATAAACGGCGCTTGGTTGTTTTCCTTGCCGCGCAGCACGTGCAGCAGCGACACCGGATGCGCTTCGGCCGGGTTGCCGCCGATCAGGAAGATCGAGCGCGAGTTCTGGATGTCGTTGTAGGAGTTGGTCTGCGCGCCGTAGCCCCACGACTGGGCAACGCCCGCCACCGTCGTCGAGTGGCAGATACGCGCCTGGTGGTCGATGTTGTTCGTGCCCCAGAAGGCCGCGAATTTGCGGTTGAGATAGGCGGCCTCGTTCGTGAACTTGGCCGAACCGAGCCAGTAGACCGAATCCGGGCCCGCCTCTTCGCGGATCTTGAGCAGGCGGTCGCCCACTTCATTCACGGCCTGGTCCCAGGTCATGCGCTGCCATTTGCCGGCAACGAGCTTCATCGGATATTTGAGGCGGCGGTCGCCATGGACGAGTTCGCGGATGGCCGCACCCTTGGCGCAATGGGCGCCGAGATTGATCGGCGAGTCGAAAGACGGCTCCTGGCCGGTCCACACGCCGTTCTGCACTTCGGCCGTCACCGTGCAGCCGACCGAGCAGTGGGTGCACATGTTTTTGACGATCTTGGTCGCAACGCCGAACTTGGGCGCACCCGCCGCCGCACCCGCGGCTTCGACGGTCTTGAGCTGCAGCGACGCAGCCGCGGCAATGCCGCCCGCCACGAGACCCGAACGGCGCATGAAGGCGCGGCGATCCATCGCGGCCCCGGCGGCGCCTGCAAGAGCGGCGGTCAAACGCGCGCCGACGGCCTTGCCCGAAGATTTCTTGGTCAGCATCGATTGGCTCTCCTTACTTCGCGAGCGCGTAATAGGTCTTCACATGGGCGGTTTCCGAATAGCCCGCACTTTCCAGCGCCGGTTCGGCCGCCTTGGCGGCGGCAGGGGCCGCGATCGTGCCGGCACCTGCGGCTCCGGCCGCGACGGCGCCAAGGCCTGCGACCTTGAAGAACTGGCGGCGATTGGCCGCTTTGGTGTCTGGGTTGTTGCTCATGGTCTGCCTCGCCCCTCTATCCGTTATTCGGTTCGTGTCGTTGATCGCCTTCGTCCATTGCGAAGGCGGCGTTTTCGATCTCGATGAAGATGCGGCCGATCTGCCCGACCGGCATGTAAAGCCGCGCCGACTTGGCCGCCGCCAGATCGGCGAAGAATTTTTCCGCCCACGGGGCGATATGCGCCGCGAAGAATGCGCGCTGCACGGCAAGCGTCGCGGGCTTGCCGAAGGCGCCGACGATGAGCCCGGCCATGGCTTCGCACAGCGAGGCCATATGGTCTTCGGGCTCGGGCCGGCCGGTCGCGCGCACGATGCCGAGTTCGGCCATCGCGCCGCGCAAAGCCGCGAGCGGCTTCTCGTGCAGAAAGCCGGTGAGATAATACGACGCGTAGGGCAACAGCTCGCCCTGCGACAGGCCGATGAACAGATCGTGGAATTCGTCGCGCACCTGCTCGACCGTTGTGCGCTGTGCGGTCTTGGCAAGGGCTGCGATATGGCTGCCAAGCTCGCTGTCGTCGCCCGTGAGGGCGGCGAGGCGTGCCAAGAACGCTTCGTCCGGCGCTTGCGCCAGCAATTCGCCGAGCAGCGCGTACCATTGGGCGCGCAGCAATTCGTCTTCGTCGATTTCGATTTCTTCCGCCTCGGCCGCAGGCCGCACCAGGATTTCGGATGAAGCCGCATTGGCGGGCGGATAGACGTCGGGGCGCAGTTCCGAACGCGGCACGCCGGTGGCGGTTTCGATGGCGAGGACCGCTTCGGCCGGTGCGCGCTTGGCAACCTTCACCCAATGCCAGACATGGCCCTGCGATTTGCCGATCGCGCGCGCCAAGGCCGACTGCCCCCCCGCTCGCTCGATCGCAAGCTCAAGGGCCGCAAGGCTGCGCGCAACGGACGGGCTCTCGCTCATCGGGCTTGCCCCACAAAGCGGTTTGTAACGCCGAACGCAAAGACTTCGACTGGACGTGAGGACATTGAAAACTGACAGCTTCTCGCGTGTGTTTTTGCTTCTTGGTACCGGCACCGTCTGCCCGCGAAACTCAATTTTTATTGTGTAGTTTCAACGGTCAGACACCCAACCTATGCGACAGTGCACTAGCGCTGTCAAGAGGCCGCGGCATCGCGGGATACCGTGTGCGCTGCAGCATACAAAAGCGTTTGTTGGCGGCCATTGTCGGGCAAAATTGCTGCACTGCAGCAAAACCGCTTACGCGGGCTCGTCGTTCGCTTTGGCCGGCGAATCCGCACGAGCCGTTGCGGCCTGCTCGGCGGCCGCTTTCTCGGCCGCCGCTTTTTCAGCCGCCTCTTTGCGCTCGATTTCCTCGACCGCTTCGACCATGCCAGAGCCCACACGATAGATCGTGTTCAACAACCCGTCGGGGAAAGTGGGTACGGCGTTGAAATCGATCGAATGGCATTCGGAAATGTCGATCGTCGCGAAATGCGGATCCATCGTCCAAAGCTTGCGCAAGGCCTGCTTGCGCGTGTCCTCGGCGACGTCATTGTTCATGAACAGCGAAAAATCCGAATCTTTTGTGAGCGATTCGAGCGACGGCAATTCGGTCTTCGGCGGGGCCGCATTCTCGGCCGACTGTTCGGACTTCTCCGACGGCGGCGCATCGGTCGCAATCGGCGCCGGCACAAGCTCGGCCGCAGGCTCCGGCGTCGGTACAGACGCAACGGCGCGCGCTTCGGCCTTCAGGCGCGACCAGCGGCCGGCAAATCCTTCGCGCGGTTGATCGGCATCAGCCATTGTTTTCCTTCTGCGCGAAGGAGGCGCGGTAGTCGTTGCCCTCCGCCCCTTTGCCGAAGCCTTTGTTCGGATCGATGCGCGTGCGCTTGCGCTTCTTGAACACTTCTTCGACATGGTAGGCGCGCACATAGTCGCCGAGCCACGCCATCAGCGCTTCGGGCATCGGCACCTTCTCGACGATATGCTCGCCGTCGACCGAATAGGCTTCCGCCTCGCCGGGGCTCACCGTCACGTGGCGCACGACAATGCCGGGCGGCGGCAGCGACGGATCGCGGCGCAGCACGACATAGACGGACGGCACCGGCTCGGCCAAGTTCATGCGATAGGTCACGGTCTCGGCCACGAACAACGCGATCGGAAACTCGCCCGCATACCAGATCGTCGTGTCGTCTTCGCGGCGCAATTCGGTCCAAGGCGCCAAGGAAACGCCGCCCAGCACGACCGAGTGCGGCCGCCATTGCGGCTCGCCCCAGGCGGTGCGCGGCGGCGACTGGGCCACCAGCACGCCGATCGACAGATGCGCGTCTTTGGGCGGAATGATTTGCGGATCGGGCGTGTTCATGTGTTGGCAAGCGCCAGCAGATCGTGGGCAGCCGCCAGATCGTCGGGCCGATTGGCGTTGAAAAACGGATCGAAGGGTTTGGTGTCGAACGCAACCATGGCGACCTTATAACGCGCCGTCCAGCGATCGACCTTGAAGATTTTTTCGGCCACGAGCGCATGGCGCAGCGCCTCGCGCAGATCGACGCGCCACAGGCCGAACACCGGATGCGCCTGGCCGTCGGACGCAGCACACGCAAGATCGGCACCCTCCTTCGCGACGGCCGCGACAAAGCGCGCCACAAGATCGCGCGGCAGGAAGGGGGCATCGGCTGCAAAGCTCGCCACATAGGTCGCGGAAGGCACGTTCGCCGCCGCCCAATCGAGCCCTGCCAGAATGCCGGCAAGAGGACCCGCAAAATCCGGCACGCTGTCGCCGACGACCGGCAGGCCGAACGAAGCAAAGCGCGACGCATCGCCATTGGCGTTCAGCACAAGTGCCGACACTTGCGGCGTAGCGCGCGCCAATATATGCGCAAGGATGGGCGTCCCGCCCAAATCGCGCAGGCATTTGTCGCCGCCGCCCATGCGCGTCGACTGGCCGCCCGCCAGCACCACGCCTGCGATCGGCTCAGCCATCTTCCGCACCCTTGCGGCGAAGCTTGGCGTCTTCTTCGGCGGCTTCGCGCGCGCTTGCGTCGAACACGACGCGCTCGGGGCCGGCCAGCACCACAAAGCGGCTGCCGCGCGCGCGGCCGATCAGAGTGAGGCCTGCCTTGCGCGCAAGCTCGACCCCCCAGGCCGTGAAGCCCGAACGCGAGACGAGAATGGGAATGCCCATCTGCACGGTCTTGATCACCATCTCCGACGTGAGCCGGCCGGTCGTGTAGAAAATCTTGTCGTGCGGCGCAAGCCCGTGGCGATACATGTAGCCCGCGATCTTGTCGACCGCGTTGTGGCGCCCGACATCTTCCATATAGACGAGTGCTCGATCGGCCGCACAGAGCACGCAGCCATGGATCGCCCCCGCTTCGAGATAGAGCGACGGTGCCGTGTTGATCGTGCGCAGCAAACGGTAGAGCTGCGAGGTCTTGAGCTGGGCGGTTTTGTCCAGGGCGACTTTGTCGAATTTCTCCATCAGATCGCCGAACGCGGTCCCTTGCGCGCAGCCCGACGTCAGCGTCTTCTTGCGCAGCTTGTCTTCGAAGTCGGTTTCGCGATCCGTGCGCACCACGACGACGTCGAGCTCGGCGTCGAAATCGATGCCCGTTACCTTCGCGTCGGCGGGCAGCATGTTCTGGTTCAGCAGATAGCCGAGGGCCAGATATTCCGGATAGTCGCCGATCGTCATCATCGTCACGATCTCGCGCGCGTTCAAATAGAGCGTGAGCGGCTTTTCGGCGACGACCGAGGTTTCGACGCTTGCCCCCGTTTGGTCGATGCCGGAGACGCGCGCCACGAGCCGCGCGTCGGCGGGATCGGGCATCAGCAGGAATTCGTTTGCCATGCGCGGGAGAATGGCCCCCAATAGGCGACCGTTCAAGAGCGGTGTGCCGAAAGAAACGCCTTGATCGCGTCGCCCGGCTTTGCCACATAACGGCCGAGAACTCGCCCCCCGAAAGTGCCCATGGAAATCGACGGCAAAACGGTTCTGGTCTGCGACTGCACGGGCACCATGCCGCTCGACGGCAAGGCGCTGCGCAAAGCCTGCACGGCCGCGACCGGCAAAGATGTCGGCGAGGTCGCCCCCGACACGCTGTTGTGCCGCGCCCAGATCGGCAATTTCGAAGCCGCCCTCAAGAAGGGCCGCGAGCTCGTCGTTGCGTGCACGCAGGAAGCCCCGTTCTTCGCCGAGACACGCGCCGAGCTCGGGCTCGACAACAATATCCGCTTCGTCAATATCCGCGAGCGCGCGGGCTGGTCGGAGGAAGCCGATAAGGCGATGCCGAAGATCGCGGCCTTGCTGGCCGAAGCCGCCATCGACGTGCCGCCGACCGCGAGTGTGGCGATGCGCTCGCAAGGCATTGCGCTCGTCTATGGGCGCGACGAAACCGCGATCGAGGCCGCCAAGCGCTTGGGGGCCCGCCTCGACTGCACAGTGCTGCTGACCAAGCCCGCCTCGGTCGCCCCACCGCGCTTGACCGACGTGCCGATCTTCCGCGGCACCATCGCGCGCGCCAAGGGCTATCTGGGTGCTTTCGAGATCACCGTCGACGACTACGCGCCCGCCCTGCCCGCCTCGCGCGGCCAGCTCGGCTTCGAGCGCGCGCGCGACGGCGCATCGTCCAAATGCGACATCATTCTCGACCTCACCGGCGGAACGCCGTTGTTCCAGGCGCACGAAAAGCGCGACGGCTATTTCCGCGCCGACCCGAAGGATCCGGCCGCCGTCGAGCGCGCGATCTATGCCGCGTCCGACATGGTCGGCGAATTCGAGAAGCCGCGCTACATCGCCTACCAGGCCGACATCTGCACGCACAGCCGCAACACCAAGAAGGGCTGCAACCGCTGCCTCGACGTGTGCCCGACGGGAGCGATCGCGTCGGCGGGCGACCATGTCGAGATCGATCCGTATGTGTGCGCGGGCTGCGGCAGCTGTGCGTCCGTTTGCCCGACCGGTGCCGCGACCTACGCGCTACCGGAGAAGGATACGGTGCTCGATCGGCTGCGCACGCTGCTCGTGGCCTATGGGCGCGCGGGCGGCAACCGGGCTGTGCTGCTTGTGCATGACGGCAAACACGGCGAAGAAGTGATCGACATGATCGCGCGCCATGGCCGCGGCCTGCCGGCCCATGTGCTGCCGTTTGCGGTCAACGAGATCACGCAAGTCGGCTTCGACTTTCTGGCCTGCGCTTTGGCCTTCGGGGCGGCGCAAGTGCGCCTGCTCGTCGATCCCGAAAAGCGCGACGAGCTTGCGGGGCTTGCGGGCCAGATCGGCCTTGCCGAGACGGCCATGTCGGGCCTCGGCTTCGGCGAGGGCCGCGTTGCGATCATCGACGACGCCGATCCCGAAACGGTCGAAGCTTTGCTCTACGGCACCAAGGTCGCGCCCGCGGCCAAACAAGGCGGCTTCCTGCCGACGGGCGGCAAGCGCGAGGTGACGCTGCTCGCCTTGCGCCATCTGCACGAGGTCGCCCCCGCCCCCGTCGATGTGCTGCCGCTGGCCGCCGGCTCGCCCTTCGGCACGCTCGCGATCGACACGGCGGGCTGCACCTTGTGCCTGTCGTGCGTCGGCACCTGCCCGACCGGTGCGCTCATCGACAATCCCGACATGCCGCAGTTGCGCTTTATTCAGGAAGCCTGCGTGCAATGCGGCCTGTGCAAGGCGACCTGCCCCGAGAAGGTGATCCAGCTGAAGCCGCAGCTCGATTTCACCTCCGCTGCAAAATCGCCGGCGCTGGTCAAAGAAGAAGAGCCGGCCTGCTGCGTGCGCTGCGGCAAGCCCTTTGGCACGCTGTCGGCGATCGAGAACGTCACGGCCAAACTTGCCGACAAACATTGGATGTTCCAGAAGCCCGAAGTGGTCGAGCGCATCCGCATGTGCGAAGACTGCCGCCTGATCCGCCAGGCGGAAGCCGCGATCGATCCTTTTGCGGGCCCGCCGCGCCCGCTCACGCGCACGACCGAAGACGATCTGCGCGACAACGAGCGCGCCAAGCGCGCGGCGGCCGAACAAGCCCCGCCCAAGCGCCCCGCCTAAGCGCTGGGCGCGACAAGCGGCCTTCCAGGCGCTATATTCCGCCGGACATAACGCAAGGATTCGGAATTTCGATGGACACTGGCCTCGCCCCCCCGGCCGCACAAGCCGCCGAAAGACTCGTCGATCCGTTCGCGCGCGCGATCTCGTATCTGCGCGTGTCGGTCACGGATCGCTGCGATTTTCGCTGCGTCTACTGCATGTCCGAAAACATGACGTTCCTGCCCAAGGCCGAGATCCTGTCGCTCGAGGAACTCGACCGGCTGTGCTCGGCCTTCGTGCGGATGGGCGTGCGCAAGCTGCGCCTGACCGGCGGCGAGCCGCTCGTGCGGCGCAACGTGATGAGCCTCGTGCGCAATCTCGGCCGCCATATCGAGGCGGGTGCGCTCGACGAACTCACCCTCACCACCAACGGCTCGCAGCTCGCCAAGTATGCGCACGAGCTGTACCAAGCGGGCGTGCGCCGCATCAACGTGTCGCTCGACACGCTGGACCCGGCCAAATTCACGGCGCTGACGCGCTGGGGCAAGCTCGACCAGGTGCTCGACGGCCTCAAGGCCGCCAAACAGGCGGGGCTCGCCGTCAAGATCAACGCCGTCGCCCTCAAAGGCGGCAACGACGACGAATTCGACCGTCTCGTCGCCTGGTCGGGCGACGAAGGCTTCGACCTCGTGTTCATCGAGGTGATGCCGATGGGCGACATCGGCGGCGAAGCGCGCCTCGACCAGTATCTGCCGCTGTCGCTCGTGCGCGCGAACCTCGCCAAGAACTGGACGCTCGACGAGACCGACTACCGCACCGGCGGCCCCGCGCGCTATTTCACGGTGCGCGAAACCGGCCGGCGCTTGGGCTTCATCACGCCGCTCACGCACAATTTCTGCGAAAGCTGCAATCGCGTGCGGCTCACCTGCACCGGCACGCTCTATATGTGCCTGGGCCAGGACGACGCAGCCGACCTGCGCACGCCGCTGCGCGCCTCATCCGACGACGCGGCCCTCGACGACGCAATCCGCAGCGCCATCGCGCGCAAGCCCAAGGGGCACGATTTCGTGATCGACCGGCGCCACAAAGCGCCCGCCGTCGCGCGCCACATGTCGGTTACCGGCGGCTAGCGCCCGACAAGCCCCTGGAACCGCGAGGGCGGCTGGCGTAAACATCTCGCCCATGTCCGACACGCCGTCCAAAATCGCGTTTGTTGCCGCCGACACCCCGCATGCGACGGCCGCCTTGGCACGCCTCAAGAAGCGATACGCGAACGTGCCGTTCGACAAGGCCGACATCGTCGTGGCGCTGGGCGGCGACGGATTCGTGCTGCAGACGCTGCACCGGTCGCTCGCGCGCGGCGTGCCCGTCTTCGGTATGCATCGCGGCTCGGTCGGGTTCCTGATGAACGATTTTCGACCGCTCGGGCTGCTGGCGCGCCTCAAAGCCGCCCACCGCGTGACGCTGCATCCGCTGCGCATGACCGTGCGCTGCAAAAACGGCAAAACCGAAACCGCCGTCGCGATCAACGAGGTGAGCCTGCTGCGCCAATTGCGCCAGGCGGCCAAAATCCGCGTTTCGATCGACGGCGTGGTGCGGCTCGAGGAACTCATTGCCGACGGCGTGCTCGTCTCCACGCCTGCGGGCTCCACCGCCTACAATCTGTCGGCCCATGGCCCTATCGTGCCGATGGGGGCCGAGCTTCTGGCCCTCACGCCGATCACGGCATTTCGCCCGCGGCGCTGGCGCGGCGCATTGCTGCCCGCGCGCGCGAAGGTCACGTTCGAAGTGCTCGAATCCGACAAGCGCCCGGTCAGCGCCACCGCCGACCACACCGAAATCCGCGACGTTATCCATGTCGACGTCGCCGAAGACCGCACCAAGCGCCTCACGCTGTTGTTCGATCCCGAGCACTCGTTCGAAGAACGCGTGCTCAAGGAACAGTTTGCGCCGTGAGTGCGGCGGCCGGCTACGATCTCTGGGCCAGCGACTACGACCGCTTCGACAATCCAATGGTGGCGCTGGCCGCCCTCGCCTTCGCGCAGGCCCGGCTGCCGCTTGGCGGTGCCGCCTTCCTCGATATCGGCTGCGGCACCGGGCGCAATCTCGGGCTCGCGCGCGACGGCGGTGCGGCCACCCTCGTCGGCATCGACGGCTCGAGCGGCATGCTCGCGCAAGCGAAAGCCCGGCTCGGATCGGCGGCAACCCTCGTCGAAACCGATTTGGCCGGCACTTGGCCGCCTTTGCCGGGAGCACCGTTCGACATTGCGTGCATCTCGCTCGTTCTCGAGCATTTCCCGGCCGTTGCGCCGATCGTGGCGACGGCGGCAAAACTTCTCAAAAGCGGCGGCGTGCTGTTCGTCGCCGAAATGCATGCCGATTTGGCGGCGGCGGGCACGGGTGCCCATTTCGAAAAAGACGGCAAGGTCCATCGCCTGCCGAGCTTCGGCCACGACGCGGCCGAATTCAGGGTCGCCCTTGCCGCTGCGGGTTTCGCACCATGCGACATCGCCGAATGGGCCGCCGACGACCATGTCGCGCGCATTCCGAAGCTTGCCAAACATCGCGGCAAGCGCGTGCTCGCGAACTTCGTTGCGCGCAAAGCCTAGATTCCGGCCTTCAGCATCTTGCGCGCAGCCGCCAGGAACTTCGGATCGATCGGCGGCGGGCGCGTGTCGATGCCTTTGCCGAGCACGTCGAGCACGTGCGAAATCGCATCGACGCGCGCGCGCCATTTGCTGTCCGCCTGCACGAGGCGCCAGCGCCCGTGCTTCCAATCGGTGCGCTCGAACATCTCGTCGGCGGCCTTGGCGTAGGCGCCCCGCTGCCGATAGGCGTCGAGATCGGCCTGGGTCAGCTTCCAGCGCTTGGTCGGATCTTCGAGCCGGTCGGCGAAGCGCTTGAGCTGCACCTGCGGCGTGATGTGCAGGAACACTTTGGCGATGCGCACGCCGTCGGTCGCCAGTTGGCGTTCGAACTCGACGATCTCGCGATAGGCGCGCTTCCAGTCTTTGGGCGCGCAGAGCTTCTCCACGCGCTCGACGAGCACGCGCCCGTACCACGAGCGGTCGAACACGGCGAG
>JADCGL010000040.1 GCA_020248985.1 Telmatospirillum sp.
CCGCAGTCCGGCGTTTCTCGATCCCATGGGCGACGGCGGAACGGGTTTTATGCGCGGCTTTTCAGGGTTGCTGTGCACGTGCGGTTTCGACCATGTACGCCAGCCCGACAAAGGCTCGGCCGCACACTTCGATTTGCCGTTGCGCAAAGAGATTGCCTATCCGATGCACGGTCGCGGCGCGTTCCAGCCCGCCCGTCTCGACGGATACGGCGCGCGGTGGGACGGCGACGAGTGCACGCTGTGGTGCGAGGGTACAGTTGTGCAGGCGCAGGCCATGGGCGAGTCGTTGGCGCTCGTGCGGCGCATCGAAGTCGCTGTCGGTAGCAGCGACGTGCGCATCGTCGATCGCATCGAAAATCGTGGGTTCTCGAAGACGCCGCATATGCTGCTCTACCATATCAATGTCGGCTGGCCGTTGCTCGACGAAGGAGCCAGGTTCGCAGCACCTATCAAGCGCACTTTGGCCGCCAACATGCCGCGCGAAAGCCAGCAAAGCGGCTATCGGACGCAAGCAGCGCCGAGCGCGCGCTTTGTCCAACAGGTATTTGACCACGAAGCTGTGGCCGACAAAGACGGCCGCGTACCAACCGCTTTGTTCAACGAACGACTTGGACTCGGCTTTGCGGTCGAGTACGGCGCTGACAATTTCATTTGCTTGCAGCAATGGCAGTGCTTGGCCGACGGCATCTACGGCTTTGCGGTCGAGCCCGCATCGACACGATGGGGCGACCGGGCCAGCGCGGATGCACGCAACGAGACTGTATGGCTCGAGCACGGCGACGCGCGCGTCTATACGACGACGCTGTCGGCGATCGACGGTGCAGCGAGTATCGCAGCCTTCGACAAGCGCATCGAGGCGATCCAACCGCAGCTGCGCGATGAATTTCCCGAGCGCGCCGACCAGCCGGTCGGCGGGCCTTTTGTCACTTCGCTTCCGAGGATCCGATGAACGGCACAGCCTCCAACGTTCTCTTTATTCTGTCGGACGAGCACACGCGCGATGTCGCCGGCTGCTACGGCCATAAAATCGTCAAGACGCCCCATCTGGACGCGCTGGCTACACGCGGCACCAAATTCACGGCCGCGTACACCAACTGCCCGATTTGCGTGCCCGCGCGCGCGAGCCTGCATACTGGAACCTACGTCGCCGAGAATGCGTGCTGGGATAATGCGCATCCTTACGACGGGTCGATGCGCAGCTGGGCGCATCGGCTGAAGGCGGCCGGCCATCACACGATGTCCATCGGGAAGCTCCATTTTCGGGCGCAAAGCGACGACAATGGATTTGTAGAGGAGATCATCCCGCTGCATGTGGTGGACGGCGAGGGCGATCTCTTGGGACTCATTCGCCGCCCCAAGGCCGCCAAGCGCGGCGGGATGCCCGATCTTGCCAAGGCGGCCGGGCCGGGGGAGTCGACGTATGCTGCGTACGACCGCAACATTCGCGACGGCGCAATCGAGTGGCTCACCAACCATGCCGCGCGCCAGAGCAAGCCGTGGTGCCTGTTCGTGTCGTTCGTAAAGCCGCATTTTCCGCTGATAGCTCCGCCCGAGTTCTACGCGATGTATCCGCCCGAAACGCTGCCGATGCCGCGTCTTGCAGGCCCCGACGACTATCCCAAGCACCCCTCGGTCGCGGCATTGCGCGCGTGCATGAACTACGACGATTTTTTCACGCCCGAGAAGGTGCGCGTGGCGCTCGCGGCGTATTTTGGCATGGTGAGTTTTCTCGACGACAATATCGGCCGCGTGCTGGCAGCACTCCAGTCCGCCGGGCTCGGCGACAGCACGCGCGTGGTGTATTCGAGCGACCATGGCGACAATTTGGGTACCCGCCATATGTGGGGAAAGTCTATCCACTACGAAGAAGCGGCCGCCGTGCCGATGATCGTGGCGGGGCCGGGCGTGCCTGCGGGCAAAACCTGCGCGACGCCGGTGACGCTGGTCGACGTTTATCCCACCATCGTCGAGAGCGTGGGATTGGCGCCGGATGCGCTCGAACTGAAGCTTCCCGGCAAGTCGCTGGTCGCCATTGCGACGGAAGCTTACGACCCGCAACGCGTTGCGTTGGGGGAGTACCACGCTGCCGGCTCGATCACGGCGATGTACATGGTGCGCAAGGGGCGCTGGAAATACATCCACCATGTCGGCTATCGCGCCGAACTGTTCGACCTCGAAAGCGATCCGGGCGAAACCACGGATCTTGGCGAAAGCCCGGCGCATCGCGAAACGCTGGCGGCGATGGAGGCAGAGCTGCGCGAGCGTCTCGATCCCGAGGCCGTCAATGCGCGCGCTTTCGCCGACCAGGAAGCGAAGATCGCGCGGTTTGGCGGTGTCGATGCGCTGGTCAAGCGCGGCGATTTCGGCTATTCGCCCGCGCCCGGCCAGAAGCCCGTTTTTGCCACGCGGATCGAGGCCTGAAACAATGGGACGCAAACCGAACATCTTGCTGATCACGTCCGACCAGCAGCGTGGCGACTGCTACGGCTTCGAAGGACGCAAGGTGCAGACGCCGCATCTCGACATGCTGGCGCAGTCGGGCACGCGCTTTTCGGCCTGCATCACGCCCAATGTCGTCTGCCAGCCGTCGCGCGCCTCGATCTTGACCGGGCTGCTGCCGCGCACGCATGGCGTCTGGGACAACGGCATCGATCTCGATACTGACATCGGCGAAGCGGGATTCGGCGGCACGTTCGCGCGCGGCGGGTGGCGAACCGGCTTCATCGGTAAAGCGCATTTCTCGACGTTCCATACGTTCAAGCCAAGCGGTCGGCCCGAATGCCGGTCGAGCTCGCAGGATTTTGGCGCCGACTGGTCCGGGCCCTATATGGGTTTTCAGCATGTCGATATGATGATTGCCGGCCACAACATGTTCTTACCTCAAAAGCCGCCGCAAGGGCTGCAATATGAGGCGTGGTACCACAAAGAGGGCCGCGGCGATCGGCTCGACGAACTTTTCTCGACCAAACTGCCGCCCGATGTCGGCGCCGCACAGACGTGGAATTCGGCGTTGCCCTCGGCCTTCCACAATTCGACGTGGATCGGCGACCGTACGCTCGATTTCATCCAGGCGAACAAAGATACCCCGTGGCTCGCCTGGGCGTCGTTCCCTGATCCGCACCATCCGTTCGATGCGCCCAGCCCCTGGTGCTACATGCACCATCCCGACGCGGTCGATCTGCCTGCGCATCGCGCGCTCGATCTAGACCGGCGACCGTGGTGGCATCGCGCCAGCTTGGAAGGCACGCCGAAATTGGCGGATCCGGAACTGCAGGCTTTCCGCAGCAAACAGTCGCGCACGCCCGTACAGAGCGATCTGCAGCTGCGCCATTTGATCGCCAACTATTACGGCATGATTTCGCTGATCGACCATAATGTCGGGCGCATCCTGCTCGGGCTAGAACGCCTCGGCCTCGACCGCGACACGCTCGTGGTCTATTCGACCGACCATGGCGACTGGCTTGGCGACCATGGCCTGCTGCTCAAAGGGCCGATGCATTATGACGGGCTGCTGCGGGTGGGCTGCATTGTGCGCGGACCCGGCGTTCCGGCGGGCAAAATCGTGCCGCATCCGGTCTCCACGCTCGATTTCGCCTCGACCTTCTACGACTATGCGGGCCTGTCGGAGGGCCGAGCCTTGCATTCGCGCAGCCTGCGCCCGCTCATCGAAGGTGCGGCAAGCCGTGACTTCGCCTACAACGAATGGGACCTCCATCCCTCGCGTTGCGGCGTGGCGCTGCGCCTGCGAACGGTGCGCACGAGAACGCACAAACTGACGCTCGAACTCGATTCGGGTGCGGGCGAACTCTACGATCTGGCCAGCGACCCAAGCGAGATGGACAATCGCTTCGGCGATCCGGCGATGGCGGCGATGCAGCGCGAACTCACCGAAATGATCCGCAGCCGTCCGCAGGACGTGCGCGATCCGCCGCCGCAGCCGATCGGCATGGCATGAGCGGCCTGCCCATCTTTTTCGACGCGTCCGGAAAATCGGGTCGCGCCGAATTAAGGGGACCCGACCCGGTTGTCGCAGGTGCGCACGCGTCCTGGGAACTGCGCTATTCGGTCGGACCCGACGGCTTGCCGCCAGAAAGTGCGCTTGCTTTGGTGCGGCGCTGGCCGAGCGACTGGGACACGCCGCAATGCGAGACACCGGACGCGCCCGGCTACACGACGGTGTCCATAAACCCGCCAACTGCGTTTCGCTGGCGCACGCGCCGCTCGATCGAATGGCATCCGTTCGACCACGTGTTCGAGATCGAGACGATGGGCGGACTGCCGCGCGGCGCGACAATTTCGATCGCGTCCAGCCTGCGCGCGCAGACTTTCATCGAAGAATCTTGCGCGCTGTCGGTACGCGTGCGGCTTGGCGACACGGCGTGGGTTGAAATCGCACGCCCGGCTGTGCGCGTTGTGGGCGGTCACGCGCATCGTCTGGATCTGGTGGTGCCGAGCGATATCGTCGCAGGCGTCCCGTTCGAAGCCGCTTTGCGCATCGAAGACGAATGGGGAAACCCGGCCCAGCTCGCAACGCGTCCGGCGCTGGACGGCGAACAACTGCCCGAGCTGCCGGGGGTGTTGCGTTGGCGCACGACGCTCGCAGCGATCGGCCCCACGCGCCTAGTTGCCGACGCCGGGCCGTTTGGGCGCATCGTCTCGAACCCGACAATGGTGCATGCAAGCGCACCGACGCGGCGAATCCAGTGGGGCGATATCCATGCCCAGAGTCTCGTCGGCTGCGGGGCGCGCACGCTCGACGCCTTTTTTGCGCATGCACGGGACTTTGCGCGGCTGGACTTTGCGAGCCACCAGGCCAACTGCTTCCTGGTCACGACGCCTGAATGGCACGAAACCGAAGCCGTCACCGAGCGCTACAACGAGACCGGCCGGTTTGCAGCGCTGCTGGGTCTCGAATGGTCGGCCGACACAGCCAAAGGCGGCGACCGCAATCTCTATTTTCCGGGCGCCCAAGCGCCGATCACGCGCTGCAGCCACGAATACGTCGCCGACACGTCCGACATCGCGAGCGATCTTGACGACGTGGACGCATTGCACGCCAAGTATCGCGGCACCGACACGCTGGTTGCGCTGCATGTCGGCGGGCGCACGACGGATCTGCGCTGGCACGAACCGTGGCTCGAACGGTTGATCGAAGTCCATTCGACGCATGCGACGTCCGAATGGTTCTTGTTCGAAGCACTCGAACGCGGCTACCGCATGGGCGTGACGGCGGGGAGCGACGGCGTCGATGGGCGACCGGGGGCAAGCCATCCCGGCCGCCAGTCGGTGCGCAATGTGCGCGGCGGGCTTGTCGCCGCACCGCTGTCGAGCCTGTCGCGCCAGGGTCTGTGGGAAGCGCTGCAAGCGCGCAACTGCTATGCGACCAACGGCGCGCGTATCCGCCTCGAATATTCGGCCGACGGCCATGCGATGGGCAGCGAGTTCGCTGCGGACAAGGCGCCATTGCTGTCGATCGCCATCGACGGCACGGGCCCGCTTGAGGCCGTCGAGATATTTCGCGGCACGCAGATCGTCCATAGTGCTGTGCTGCGCGACCAAGGCACCGAGGCGTCGAACCGCATTCGCATCGCCTGGCGCGGCGCAACGGCGCCGGGCAATTTCAGCAAGGCGCGCATGCGCTGGGACGGGTCGGTTGCACTCTCGCACGGGCGTTTCGGCGCACCCGCACCCTATGCGCTGGACACGCCCGACGAAGGGATCGTCGAGGCGGGGCCCCAGCATATCGCATGGCGCTCAATGACGGGCGGCGATTGGGACGGCATCGTCGTGCCGCTCGAGTCGGCTGACGACGCCATCCTGTCGATCCAAACGCCGCAGATATCCGCGACGGTTCCGGTCGCCGAACTGCCGGCGCATTTTGCCGACCGCAAACCGCTGCGCGAACTTGATGTCCGCCGGCTGCCGGCGAATTTTGGTGCCTCGAACTGGGCGGGTACGTGGCGAGATCCAGCACCGCAGTCGGGCTGGAACGCCTATTGGGTTCGCGTGCGGCAATGGGACGGCGCCTACGCGTGGTCGAGCCCGATCTTCGTTCGGATGGGGCAAACATGATCGAACGAGATCTCGAGATCGCGACGGCCGACGGGGGCATGCCGTGTTTTGTCGTTCATCCCGACGAGGGCGGCCCGTATCCGGTCGTGCTCGTTTACATGGACGCGCTCGGCATCCGCGAGGAACTGCGCGACATGGCGCGGCGTTTTGCGTCGGCGGGCTACTATACGATGCTGGCCAATCTCTATTATCGCGACGGCTGCCCGTCTTTCGATCCGAGCGTGCTGGCGACAGGCACGCTCGATCCGCGCATGATGGCGCTCAACGACGCTTTGTCGATGGCGATGACTGCGGGCGACACGAGGGCGATGCTTGACTTTGCCGCGCGCGATGCAAATGCCGGCGCGCGTGCGGCAGCTGTCGGTTACTGCATGGGCGGGCGCCATGCTCTGGCGGCTGCGGCTACGTGCCCGGATCGCATTGGGGCCTACGCCTCGCTCCACGGTGGAAGGCTGGTGAGTGCAGGCGCGGACTCGCCGCATCTGCTGGTCGCGCGCACGAACGCCGAAAGCTATTTCGGCTGGGCTGAAGACGATCCCGTGGCGCCGCTTGCCCACGCCGATGCGCTCGAAGCAGCACTCGTCGCGCGCGGCCTGCACTATCGCATCGAGCACCACAAAGGTGCGGAGCACGGCTTCACGTTTCCAGAACGCTATTGCTACCAAAAACAGGCTGCCGAACGCGTCTGGTCGCGCCTGTTCGCTTTGTTTCGTCGGAATCTTGAGAGGACTTGAGAATGATTCGATTTGCGATGATCGGGTGCGGCGGCTTTTCGCGCCGCTACCACGTTCCGACGCTGTTGGCCGACACGGGCGTCAAGCTGGTCGGGATCTTCGATCCGTTGGCGGGCGACGCGGTCAAGGCGCTTGCAACGCAAACCGGCGCAAGGCTCGTCGCGCGCCTTGAAGATATGCCCGATGTCGATGCGGTCCTGGTGACAACGCCGCACATGCTGCATGCGGGGCATGCGATGACTGCCTTGGAGCGCGGCTGGGCCGTGCTCGTCGACAAGCCCTTTGTGATGGCGCGTGCGGACGCAGTGCGTCTGATTGAACGTGCCGGCGCCAAAAATCTTGCCAACGCGGTCGCGTTCAACCGGCGCTTGGATGTCGGCTGCTTGCGCGCGCGCGACATCGTGCGGGCGGGCGGGATCGGCGCCGTGCGTTTCGTTCAGACGATCCAACTCGGCTACGAAAAAGGCGGCTGGTTTCTCGATCCAACCCTTGGCGGTGGCGGTGCCTATACCGGGCGCGGCACGCATATGGCGGATATTGTGCCATGGCTGATCGACAGTCGGCCGACGCAGGTGCGCAGCCGCCTGCGTGCGGGTCCGCCGGGCCGCGCCGATCTTGGCGGCTTCATCGAGATCGGATTCCCCGGCGTCGAGTGCCAGATCTCGTGCATCGAAGAGGGCTGGCATATGTGGGACGAAATCCGAATCTTTGGCGAGGATGGCATGATCGAATTGCGCCGTCCGCTGGCGATGCCCACGGGCTGGACGATGGGCTGGCACAGCAAGCGCGGTGCCGCGCGCGAGGAACTGGCCGCGGTGCCGAACGAAGGCGCAATTACGACCGAGTTTTTGACGTCGCTGCGCACCGGTGCGCAGGTCTCGTGCAGCTTTGCCCAAGCGTTGCTGTCGGTCGAAATCGTAGAGGCGGCCTTCGCCTCGGCAGCCAACGATTCTGCCAGCATTACGATCGGGCAGGCGATGCCATGACGCGGCGCCTGGGTGTCGCGATCGTCGGCACTGGCTCGATCGCGGACTACCATATTGCTGGCGTTGGGAGCGTTCCGGGCGCGGAGATGCGGTGTATTGTCGGCCGCAATGCCGACAAGGCAGCAGCGCTTGCCGCGCGCCACGGCATCGGCGCTTCAAGCGCCGATCTGGCGGCCGTCCTCGCGCGTGCGGATATCGATGCGGTGATCGTGGCGACGCCCGACGACACGCACGAAGATCTGGCAGCGCAGGTTGCCGCTGCGGGCAAGGCGCTGCTGCTGCAAAAGCCGATGGCGGGCGATGTGGCCGCGTGTCGGCGCATCGTTGCGCGCGCGGCTGCGGCGAAGATCGACCTGCAGGTCAGTTTTATGCATCGCTATTTCGACGAATTTGCGCGCGCGCGCGAACTTGTCGCGGAAGGCGCTATAGGCGCGTTGCACAGTATCCGCATCCGCAATGCCACGCCGGGCCCGGACTGGGGCGATTGGTTCTACAAACGCGCGAACGTGTCGGGCGGCGTTGTCCACCAGCTTGGCGTTCACGGCATCGATCTGGTCCGGCTGGTCGCGGGCGAGATCGCCAGCGTCAGCGCCACGACGGCGATCCTGAAGCCGATCCGCACGCTTGCCGACGGACGCCGCGTGGTGGTCGAAAATCCCGACAGCGCCTGGGCCGTCTATCGCTGCGACGGCGTCGTCGTTGCGTTGCACGAAATGTCGTTTGTCGAGGCGGCGGGGTGCGACCGATTTCGCTTGGAACTCTACGGCAACCGCGGAACAATTTGGGTGCGCAGCGAACTCGGCGCGCTCGCCTGGCGCCGGTCCGGCGACGCGGCGTGGACGGTTGAGACGCTCGAAGGCGTTCGCTTCGGCGAGCGCCACCATCGGCGCTGGGTGGCGGGCTTGGTCGGCGAACTTGAGCCCGAGGCGACAGCTGCGGACGCCGTCGCCGGACTCGAGGTGGCGACGGCGATTGCAGCGTCTGCCGCCGCGAGAGGTGTGGCAGTTCCTTGCTGAAACTCAGGGGCAACGATTGGGACCGCGCAGATCGGGTGGTGGCCTTTGTTCATCGAGCGCGCTTGCGATTGGCAAAGCGGTGACTACCAAAGCTTCAATTGCGAGCTCAGGGACGAACTTCTCGACGCAGTTACGATGTCGTAATCTTCCAATGGGAATGGTTCAAAAAATTGGCCAGCGCGTTGAACTGGGTCGATAGCAGGGAGCTCGAACAATGAACAAATACGATGTCGCCGGAAAGTATGCGATCGTTACAGGCGGCGCCCAAGGGATTGGCGGTGCGGTCGCCAGATTGCTTGCGTCCAACGGCGCCAAGGTGGCGCTTTGGGATCTCGATACGAGCCTGGCCGCATCCCATGCAGATGCGATCGGCGGTGGCGCCATTGCCGTGCGCGCCGACGTGGCCGATTGGAGTTCGGTAGTGGCCGCCTTGGCCGAAACCGAATCGCGTCTCGGCGCGGTCGACATACTGGTGAATTCTGCCGGCATCGCAGGCATGAATGCGCCCGTTGCCGATTATCCAATCGAAGAATTTGAGAAGATCGTCCAGATCAATTTGCTCGGCACTTTCCATGTCAACAAAGCGGTGGTGCCCGGCATGCGTGCGCGGAAGTACGGCCGGATCGTCAATATCGCCTCGATCGCGGGCAAAGAGGGCAACCCCAACGCCAGCGCCTATTCGGCATCGAAGGCGGGGGTCATCGGCTTCACGAAGTCATTGGGCAAGGAACTTGCCGACGTGAACGTCGCCGTAAACTGCGTTACGCCCGCTGCCGCGCGCACGCGCATCTTCGACCAGATGCAGCAGACCCATATCGACTACATGCTTTCGAAGATTCCTCGCGGACGTTTCCTGGAGGTCGACGAATCCGCCGAGATGATTGTATGGCTTGCGACTGAGCAGAACAGCTTTACCACTGGCGCGGTTTTCGACCTTTCGGGCGGACGCGCGACCTACTGATCGCTGCCGTGTCTGGAACTCTGGTAGCGTTCGCCTGAACAATCCGGCCGTGGGGGGCTAAAGCATACGTCCCCAGTATTGCCCAGCTTTACCCGCAACGGGACGACGCATGGGTATCAATCCGCGAGCGACGGGAAACCCATCTCGCTCTGTCGCTGCTGCTAAACCATCGCCGAGATTTCGAGTTGACAGGGGAGGGAAGGCGTCGCTTTTGACGTGCCTTCATTGCCCTTGGTTTCCACTCAGTTCTATTAATTACTGGAAATTTTGGAAACTGACATTGAAACTATTCAGTTTTTATAGAACTGGGGGACTGGGGCGCGAGGCATCGCCTCGCGGGGTTCGAATCCCGCCGCTCCGACCACTAAGCGAGCCCGCCACCGGGAGACCGGTCGGCGGGCTTTTGCTTTCGGGCAAGGGATGGACCACGGACCCTTTGGCTAGCGGTTCGAATTTTCTTCGACATGCCAGCAGCGGCGAAGCTGGGCACTAATCAAGACTTAAACGTTCTACGGCAAGTCGGAGGAGCGTCGTCGCGTGTTCGCCGCACGGCGTGCTCGCGCTCTATCCAGCAGTTCGTTCTCTGAGGTTCTGGAAATGACAGATATTTGTGAGCCGCGTGCACCCTTGGTACTGGCGCTCTTGTGCTTACGCAGCTCCTCGCTGAGTCGTTGCGCCAGTCGCTGCTGGTCACGGTCTTCGTATCTCTCGCAATGCCGTTCGTGCTGCGGCACTTTTCCAAAGCGGGCGCTTAGCAGCGAAAGCCAGTTTGGCTCATACTCATGGCGTTTTGCTCGGTCCGCCGACCGTTCCGGGCAACGAGCGGTGACCGAATATCGTCGCGGGGCGTCGCGCTTGGTTGGCTGTTCTTTGGAGTCGCGTGCAGCCCTCCGGCACGCGACCTTGCGACCGCATCGCACCGGCGCCGTTAAGCCCCTGGAACTCCGCGCGGCAACGGTGTATCCCCGTGCCGTTCCAGACCACAGACGTGCCCCAGGGGGAGCTCCGTTCCAATGCAGAAGATCAAGGTCGCAAATCCGATTGTCGAGCTCGACGGCGACGAAATGACCCGCATCATCTGGAAGATGATCCGCGAGCGTCTGATCCTTCCCTATCTCGATGTCGACCTCAAATATTTCGATCTCGGCATCGAGCATCGCGACGCCACCGACGACCAGGTCACGGTCGACGCCGCCAACGCGATCAAGAAGTACCGCGTCGGCGTCAAATGCGCGACGATCACGGCCGACGAAGCGCGCGTGAAGGAGTTCGGCCTCAAGCAGATGTGGCGTTCGCCCAACGGCACGATCCGCAACATCCTCGACGGCACGATCTTCCGCGAACCGATCATCTGCAAGAACGTGCCGCGCCTGATCCCGGGCTGGACCAAGCCCATCGTGATCGGCCGCCATTCGTTCGGCGACCAGTACCGCGCCACCGATTTCACGATCCCGTCGGCAGGCAAGCTCTCGATCACCTTCACTTCGAAGGACGGAGAGACAAACATCCGCCACCAAGTGTTCGACTTCCCCGGGCCGGGTGTGGCCATGGCGATGTTCAACGTCGACGAATCGATCCGCGGCTTCGCCCGCGCGTCGTTCAATTACGGGTTGAACCGCGGGTACCCTGTGTATCTCTCGACCAAGAACACGATCCTCAAGGCCTATGACGGGCGCTTCAAGGATCTGTTCCAGGAAGTGTTCGAGGCCGAGTTCGCGGCCAAGTTCAAGGAAAAGGGCCTCATCTACGAGCATCGCCTGATCGACGACATGGTGGCCTCGGCCCTCAAATGGCCCGGCGGCTTCCTGTGGGCGACCAAGAACTACGACGGCGACGTGCAGTCGGATACGGTTGCGCAAGGCTATGGCTCGCTCGGCCTCATGACCTCGGTGCTGACCACGCCCGACGGCCAGTGCGTGGAATCGGAAGCCGCGCACGGCACCGTCACGCGCCACTATCGCGAGCACCAGAAGGGCAAGGAAACTTCGACCAACCCGATCGCGTCGATCTTCGCCTGGTCGCGCGGCATCTGGTATCGCGGCCAGTTCGACAAGACGCCCGAAGTCTGCCTGTTCGCCAAGACGCTCGAGCGCGTGTGCGTCGAAACGGTCGAGCAGGGTTTCATGACCAAGGACCTTGCCGTGCTGATCGCGCCGGACGCGCCTTATCTCTCGACCAACGCGTTCCTCGCCAAGATCGACGAAAATCTCGTCAAGGCGATGAACTGACCGCAATGCGCAGCGCAGCGCATCCGGCCTAAGACGGCGCGCCGATGTCGGAACCCATGTCCCGATACCGGCGCGCCGTGCGCGCTGCCGACGACGGCGGCAGCCGCGGCGGCGGCGGCGTCGGCCTCGGCGACCATATCGAGATCGATCTTGCCAAGCCGCTGACGGCGTTCAACCGCCCCGGCGCCGAAGCGTTTGCCGCGGTCGACACGCGCTTCCCCGAGGCCGAGCATGTGGCCTATGTGTGCGAACCGGACCGCTCGGTGCGCATCCGCACGGCCCAGCGCCTGCGCGGCTTCAGCCGCTCGGGCATGCTCACACTGCTCGATTCTGGGGTTCTGCGCCGGCCGAGCGGGCGCGACGCCTACGGCTTCGTCTTCGAAAAGCCGGTCGGCCTGCCGCCCGCGCGCCGCGCTTGGGGCGGCTGGACGCCCAAGGTGCTCATCAACAATTTTCTGAAGCCGGCTTGCGCCGCCTTGGCCGAGCTTGCCGAGCGCGATGCGATCCACGGCTCGATCCGGCCCAACAACGTGTTCCACCAGGACACCAAGGGCCAGATGTTCGCTCTCGGCCCCTGCGTGCTCGGCCCCCCCGGATTCGACCAGCCGGCCGCCTTCGAAACGATCGAGCGCGCGCTCGCTACGCCCGACGGCAAGGGGGCCGGCGGCAGCATCGACGACATGTTCGGCCTCGGCATGACCCTCTATTGCCTCGCCACCGGCAAATATCCGGGCGAGGGCCAGGACCCCGACGCGCTGATGGCGCGCCGCCTCGCCTACGGCTCGATCAGCGCCATGGTCGATACCTCGCAGGTGCCGAGCGAACTTCTCGACGCCGTCGTCTCGCTGCTCGACGACGACATCAAGGAGCGCTGGTCGCTTGCGGCGCTGACGGATTGGACGAACGGCCGGCGGCCGGAAATGTCGAACCGCAGGCCCGCCGCACGGCGCGGCACGACGATCCAGATCGGGCCGGTCGCCTGCCTCGAGCCGCGCGAACTCTCCTACGCGATCATCCGCTATCCGGGCCCAGCGGCAGCGGCCTTGCACAGCGGCGAAATCGCGGTGTGGCTCAAGGCCAACGACGTGCAGCGCGTGCTCGCCCTCGCCATCGACGAAACCGGCAAAAAGGAAGCCCAGGAACTGCTCGCGAGCGATGCCGTGCAGCTCGGCCGCGAAGCGGTGCGTTGCGATCCGGTGGGCCCGGTGCGCTATCGCGATCTGTCGTTCTTCCCGAACGGTGCCGGTGCCGTCATGTACGCGGCCCTTCTCGATCCGAACAAGCGGGACCAGATGCAGGAGCTGTTCGGCGCGCGCCTCGTGCATCTGTGGGCGAAGGCCGCAACGCCGCTCGGCCTCGTCGACGAAGAAGCCAAGATGCTTCTCGACATCGAAGACCGCATCTCGCACGGGCTCGAGAAGATCGAGAGCGCGCTCTACATCCTCAATCCCGACGCGCCCTGCCTGTCGCCCGCGGTCGCCGGCAGCTGGGTCGATGCGGTCGGCGACCTGCTCCCCGTCATCGAGCATCAGCTGCAGAACGGCAGCTTCGATCCCGATCCGCACATCGTGGCCTTCTTGAGCGCGCGCGGCGGTATCAAACCGGCCGACCTCATGACGCTCAAAACCTTCGACGGCACCGATCCGCGCGCCGCGGCAACGGTGCTGAAGCTCGGCGTGAAACTGCAGATCGAAGCGGGCGGCCGCCAGCTTCCCAATCTGTGCCGCATCTGCCTCAAGGCCGCGCTGGCGCTGATCGGGCGGCTGCGCCAACCGCACGTGCGCGAGGAGCAGCAGCAGAAGGCCGAAGCAGCCGCAAGCGCCAACGACATCCAAACGCTCGCAGACGTCGCCACCGATCCGGTCGTCTTCGGCAGCGACGGCGCGGAGTTCCTGCGCGCCAAGCAGGAATGGGACGCCAACCAGCGCATCCTCGACATGCGCGAATCGATCGAGGACGCGAACCGGCGCATGGCACGGGACAAGGGCCAGGAAATCGCGCTGCTGATTCTCTCGGCGGCGGCCGTTGTGACCGTGCTCACGCAGCTCTTCTTCCAACTCGTACGCGGCGGGTAATCCATGCAGCTCAGCACGGCCTACAATGCGTTCGCCATCCTCACGGTTTCGGTGCTGCTGGTCGGAGTCTTCATCTTCCGGCCATCCATGCTGATCTATGTGGTCGGTGTGTTCGCGCCGGCCGGCGCCGTTCTGGCGCTGGAATCCGGCGGCAACCGGTTTGTATCGTTGGGCTGCGCAACCATGACATTTGCCGCCGCCGGGCCGGTGATCCTCGCAGGACTGCTCGATCCCACGCGCAATCCGGTCGCCGAGCCCTCGGCCTGGCTCGTGCCAATCCTTGCCGGCGGTTTCGGCATGTCGATCGCGTTCATCAGCCCGCTGATCGCCCAGCTGCTGCGCGCCCGCAGCCAAGTCGACAACTTCACGCAGCTGCAAACCCGCCAAGACGAACTGCGCGCCGTTTGGGGCGATGCGTTCGATCCGCCCGAAAGCAAGGCCTGAAACGATGCGCGCTTTTTCGACACTCGCCGCGATCGCACTGGCCTCGACGCTGGGGGCCTGCGGCGGCGGAACCCCCGCCCCCAGCGTCGACGGGCCGATTCGACTGGCTTCGATGGGGTCTTTCCATGTCGGCGGGCGCGATGTCGCGATTTCGGGGCAACCGGTGCGCGAAACGCCGATCGTCCCCGGCGGGCCGGTCGCGCGCATCGACCCCAACGGCGTGTTCGCGGTGGAACATGCCTATGTGCAGTATTTCGTGCCGGTCGCCGTTCGCAGCGACGTGCCGTTGCTGCTCATGCATGGCGGCGGCATGACAGGGGTCGCCTTCGAAACCACGCCCGACGGGCGCGAAGGCTGGCTCAATTTCTTTCTGCGCCGCGGCTGGCCGGTCTACAACGCCGACGCGGTCGAACGCGGACGGGCAGGCTTCGCGCAATCGCCGCTGGTGTTCGCGGGCGAGCCCGTGTTCCTCGCCAAGCCCGAGCCGTTCGAACGCTTCCGCATCGGCGGCGGCCCCGGCACCTATGCGCGGCGCGAGGCTCTCGACGGTACGCAGTTTCCGGTCGATTCCTACGACGCGTTCGCCAAGCAGTTCGTGCCGCGCTGGACCACCACGGACGCCGCCGTGCTCGCAGCCTACACGGCCCTCGTCGAACGCATCTGCCCGTGCGTACTGCTCGCGCACGCGCAAGGTGCGCAGTTCGCCTTCCGCGTCGCCGAAACGCTCCCGGCCAAAGTTCGCGCGATCGTGGCGATCGAGCCTGCGGGCTTCGGCGATCCGGCCAAGGCAGCGAGCCTTGCGGCCGTGCCGGTCGCGGCCGTGTACGGCGATTTCATCGACCAGGATGCGCGCTGGCCCGCCATCAAAGGCAACGGCCTGCGCTATCTCGAAGCGCTGCGCGCCGCGGGCGGCTCGGCCGAGGCGATCGACCTGCCGCAGCTCGGCATCCTCGGCAACAGCCATCTGCCGATGATGGACAAGAACAACGCCGCCGTCGCCGAAATCGTCAATCGCTGGCTTGCGGCACGCGGGCTCTGGCGTTGAGGGCACGCACGCGCTCGCGATGCAGCGCGTAGAGCCCCGACGCAAGGATCAGCGCGATGCCGCACCACGCCGCCAAATCCGGCAATTCGCCCCACACAAACCAGCCCAAAGCGACGGCAAAGACCATTGCCGTATAGCGGAAACTGCCGGTCATCGCGATGTCGCCGATGCGCATCGCACTCACCATCAACAAATACCCGGTACCGACGAGCACGGCCGCAGCAAATACACCCAGCCATTCGCTCGGCCCCATCGGCTGCCAGCCCGCCGAAAAAGCCAGCACGCTCGTGGCCGCCGTCACGGTCATGGACATCACGAGGGCGATCAGCAGGGCCGGCAATTCGGGCGGAAGGCGCCGCGTTGCCACGTCGCGAAGAGCAAAAAACAGCACCGATGATGCCGCCAGCAGCAGCCACAGATCCACGCCGTCGGCCGTCGGCCGCACGATCAGCAGCACGCCCGCAAAGCCGGCGACTATTGCGCCCACGCGTCGAACACCGATCTTCTGGCCAAGGAAAATCCATGCCAAGGGCAGCAGCAGCAGCGGCGTCGCCATGCCGAGCGCTGTCGCGATCGCCAGCGGCACGTGCGGCAGGGCCGACATGAAGCCGACAGATCCGACCATCTCGCTGGCCGCGCGCGCCCACACAAGCGGATTCGTCAGCATGCCGACCCGCTTGAAAGCACCGGTCGCGTAGGCCAGCACGGCGAGCACGAAGGAAACCGCCACTCCGCGCACCGACATCGCCTGCATCATCGGTACGCTTTCGGCAACGTGCTTCATCGCGGCGTCGTTGAACACAAACACCGCCGATGCGAGCGTCATGGCACCCGCGGCACGGATATTGTCGGACCGCCAGACGCTCACGGTTTGGCCGATGCCGCCGCCCGGCGCGCTGCTTCGGCTTCGACCCGCTCTTTGAGAAGCGGATATTCGGCACAGACGCGCTTGAATTCCGCCGATCCGAGTTCGAGCAGCTCGCAATCGACATTGGCCACGACCGTCGCCGAGCGCGGCTGGTCGGAGAGCAGCGCCATTTCGCCGAAATAGCTGCCCTGCCCCAGGCGCACGGTGCGGTTCGGCACATGCACTTCGAGTTCGCCGCTCAGCACGAAATACATGCCGTGCGCGGGCTCGCCTTTGCGGATCACCACGCTGTCTTTGGGCATCGCGCGCGGCTGCAGGAGGCGCGCGATCGAGGCGATCACGGCCGCATCGAGATCGGCAAAGATCGGGAGCTTCGCCACCAAGCGCCACGTCACGAGAAAGTCGCGGCGCTTGAGTTCGACAGCAAAGCCGTTGGCGAGAATGCCGGCGGGCAGTGCAAACAGCGCAATGCCGATCAGCATCACCACCCCGGTCGCAAGCCGCCCGAACGGTGTCACCGGTGCCATGTCGCCGTAGCCCACAGTCGCGATCGTGACGATGCCCCACCACATCGAAGCAGGGATCGAGGCGAACATGTCGGGCTGCGCGTCGCGCTCGAGATAGTACATCACGCTAGATGCGAGCAGCAGCAACGTGAGCATCGCGGCAAGTGCGGCACCGAGCGGGCGAATCTCGGTGCGCAGCACGGAGAACACGAGATCGAGGCCCGGGAAATAGCGCGTGAGTTTGAAGACCGCGAGCAGCTCGACAATTTCGATCATCGCACCACCGAGCCCCAATGTGCGGTCGCCGAAGAAGTACACGATTGGGATCGCCGCATCGAGCAGACCGAGCGGCGAAAAGAGATAAAGCCGGCGCGCGTTCGTCGCCGTCATCGCCCCTTCGTGGTACTGCTCGGGAGCGATCCACACGCGCAGCGCCCATTCGGACGCGAACAGCACGGCGATCGAAAGTTCGAGCCAGCCAAACGTGCCAAGAACGTCGCGCCCGAGCGTGGGCACTGTGCGGAACACGCCCTCGGCCAGCCACGCGAAAATCGCTAGCGTGAACAGCGCGTCGCAGCCCCGGCGCAGGCGCGATGGAATGCCATCGTTCTCGAGTATGGAAAAAGCACTTGCGCGCGCCGAGCGGCTCATCGAGGGATCCTCGGCAGCTTGGGAGCGTCTAGTCGCCAAGGGCGATGGGAAAAACGGCGCATCATGAAATCGACAAACGCCGCCGTCTTCGGCACGCGATGGCGCCCGGGCGGATAGAGCACCGAAATCGGCAGGCTTTCGATTGCATTGTGCTCCTCGAGCACTGGCACAAGGCGACCGTCGCGCACAAAATTCGCCACGGCGAAGTCCGCAAGCCGCACAAGCCCGAGGCCGCGCACACCAAGCTCGAGAACACCCGACGCACTGTCGGACGTGGCCGGGCCGGAAACCGTGATGCTGCCGTCGCGAAACGGCCAGCGCGCCAAGGCCGGCATGCCGGCCATGACGATGCAGTCGTGCGCGAGCAAATCGCTGGGCTGCAGCGGCCGGCCGCGTTCGGCAAGATAGGAAGGAGCAGCGCAGATGATTCGATGCGCATAGCAGATCTTGCGCGCGATCATACGGTCGTCGCCGACAGGCCCAACCCGAACGGCAAGATCGGCCCCGACCGCCGCGAGATCGACATGCGCATCGATCAGCGCCATCTCGACCTTCAATTCGGGATGGCGCGTCAGAAACTCGGGCAAGGCCGGCGCGAGCTGCTGGATGCCGAAAGAATTGCCGACATTGATGCGCAACAGACCGCGCGGGCGCTGGCGGAAGGCCGCCGCCTCGTTCTCCGCCTCGCGTATGTCGGCAACGATGCGCTGCGCGCGGCGGAAGAACACGTCGCCCTCCGGCGTCAAGGTTACGCGCCGCGTGGTGCGCTGCATGAGGCGCACGCCCAATCGCGCCTCGAGCCGGGCCACGAGCTTGGATAGCGCCGAGGGCGTGAGCTTGAGCGCGCGGGCCGCCGCCGAAAAGCTGGAGCGCTCGGCCGTCTCGACAAAAGCCGCCATCTCGCCTGCCGAATCCACCGCCCCTCCCCCGACTCTCGCGTCCATTCGTGATGGAATTTCACAAACGATAGTCCGAAACACCCGATTATCGCCAGCGAAGATCGCGCCGACACTGGGCCCATCGCAAACCCCGCTTTCGGAGATCGCCATGACGCCCCTCGCCCGCCCCGCGATCGACTACGCCGCACACGTCAAAAAGGCCCGCATGCTGCGCACCAAAGCGTTCGCAGCCGCTTTGGCTGATCTTCGCCGATGGCTGCTGGCACCGCTGCGCACGGTCGGCTGGATGCGCGAAGCCCGCACCCGCTAGCGCTTTCAAAAATTGCGTCGATGCGGCACCATGCGGCCCCAACAAACGAGGGACCGCAATGGCCAACGACCCCTACGATTTTGCGACGCGCGCGATCCATGCAGGTGCCGCACCCGACCCCACGACGGGTGCGCGCAGCACGCCCATATACCAAACGACGGCCTATGTGTTCGACGACGTGGACCATGCCGCGTCGCTCTTCAATCTGCAGACCTTCGGCTACATCTATTCGCGCCTGACCAATCCGACGGTCACAGTCCTCGAAGAGCGGCTCGCAAGTCTCGAAGGTGGGCGTGCGGCCGTGTGTGCGGCATCGGGCCATGCAGCCCAGCTGCTCGCGTTTTTCTCGCTGATGGAGCCGGGCGACGAGTTCCTTGCGAGCCGTAATCTCTATGGCGGCTCGATCACGCAGTTCGCGCACGCCTTCAAGAAATTCGGCTGGATCTGCCATTTCGTCGATCCGGCCGATCCGCAGAATTTCAAGGCCGCCCTCACTCCGAAGACCAAAGCGATCTTCTGCGAAGCCCTCGCCAATCCCGGCGGCTCGGTCGTCGATCTCGAACCCATCGCGGCGATCGCCAACGCCGCGCGCATCCCGCTGATGGTGGACAACACGCTCGCCACGCCGTTTTTGTGCCGGCCCTTCGAATGGGGGGCCGATATCGTGCTGCATTCGACCACCAAGTTCCTCGCCGGGCATGGCAACGCGATGGGCGGGGCGGTGATCGAAAGCGGCCGCTTCGACTGGCTCAGCACGAACGGCAGATTCCCTTCGATGACCGAACCGGACCCGGCCTATCACGGCCTGAAATTCGCCGAAACCTTCGGCGATTTCGGCTATTCGATGAAAACGCGCGCCGTTGGCTTGCGCGATCTCGGGCCCACGATGGCGCCGCTCAACGCGTTTTTGACGATAACCGGCATCGAAACGCTGCATCTGCGCATGGCGCGGCACGTCGCCAATGCGCAGGCTGTCGCCGAATATCTGGCGGCCCATCCGGCCGTCGCCTGGGTTTCGTATGCGGGCCTCAAAACGAGCCCCTACCATGCGCTCGCCAAAAAATATCTACCGCAAGGACCGGGGGCCGTGTTCACTTTCGGCGTGAAAGGCGGCTTCGATGCGGGCGTGCGCATCGTCGAAGGCGTCGAACTCTTCAGCCATCTTGCCAATGTCGGCGACACGCGTTCGTTGATTATCCACCCGGCTTCGACCACGCATCGCCAGCTCACGCAAGCCCAGCAGATCGCGGCCGGTGCGGGTCCAGACACGATCCGGCTGTCGGTCGGGCTCGAAGGCAGCGACGATCTGATTCGCGATCTCGACCGCGCTTTGGCGCGCGCAAGCGGCTAGGCGCTATTCGGCAGCGACGGCGTCGGTTTGAGCCGGTGCGGACGCACGCGGTTCAGAGGCAGCGCGATCGTTCGGCAAAAACGCGCCAATCGCCGCTACGAGGGCGGCGGCCGCCGACAGCACCATAAACAGCCAGAAGAAGCCGCCGGTGCGGTCGTAGACCTGGCCGATCAGCGGCACGCAAGCCGCGGCCACACCAAGGGCGAGCACGAATTTGGCGCCGTAGGCGGTCCCGCGCCATTTGCCCGGCGTAAAATGCGCAAGCATGCCGTTCTCCGCGGGCAACGCGCCGACATTGACGAACACCATCGCGATTGCGACCGCCAAAAGCGGCCAGGAATCGAGAAACGCCGCGACGAACAGCACGGGTGCCTGGATCGCAAAGGCCGTCACATAGACACGCTTCATCGCGTAGCGGTCGGCAAGCCGCCCGCCGAAATACTGCGCCGAAGCCGCAATCAAATAGACCGTCGTGACCAGGGCCCCGGTGCCGAATACGCCACCTGCCGTGATGTCGCGCAGCCGATCATCGAATAGTTTGGGCAGCATAACCATGAACGTCGAGCCGATAAGACCGACAAAGGTCATGGTAAAAGACAGCAGCACGAAAGCCCGCACCGCGTCGCCTCGTGTGGGTTCCGGTGTCGGCTTCACGTCGCGCGGCGTATCGACAACACGCCCATGGACCGCACATACCCACAAGGCGAGGCCAAACACGAAGGCCGTAATGCCCGGCACAATGAATGCGGCACGCCACGAGATCCAGTCCGTTAGGAGACCTGCCGCCAGCGGGGCGAGTGCAATACCGACGGCGCCGTAAACCCCGTTCACGCCAAGCGCCTTGCCTCGATCAACCGCCGTACGGACCAGCCACGCCATGCCGACCGGATGGTAGATCGCCGCGAACATGCCGATGGCGCCAAGCCCGATCGCGATCTGGAGCGGCGAACTCGCAAAACCCGTCGCGATCGCCGCAAGGCCGCTGCAGACGAAATAAACAACCATCATGCCAACGGCCGACCACCGGTCGCCGATCCAACCGGCCGGCAGCGCCGCGGCCCCGAACAGAATCTGACCCGCGAGCATTAGAGCTATCAACTCGCCGTAGCTCATCGACCATTCGCTCTCAAGCGCGAGGACGACGGTCGGAAACAGCATCGTCAGAAGATGCGAATAGCTGTGCCCAACATTCGAAAATGCCTGGGCGAGCCCATGCGAGGGTTGTGCCTTTATCATATGTCGAGAATGATCCCTCAATCTGGCCCGAACAAGCATGGAATTGTCGCCGAACATTCCGATTGCCCGCGACAGACATATACGATGTTCCCGTTGCGAATCGCAGGCTCTCGCCGAGACAACTAGAATTGAGACAATCGTCTCGGTGAAAATCTTCGGCGAAACATGCGATTCGCGACTACGCATGTAGTCCCATGCACACAACATTAAAGAAACGTTAATTTCCGTCTACGACTTTAACAATAGAACTAATCGCGTCCGGTGGCGCTGCGGCAAAATGCAATCGCTCACAAGCGGAAATAGTTCAGGATCGCAACTCGAACTTTCGAAGCGAATCGGCTACGCCCATGGATCCGCTCAATCTCCAGAAGCACCCCCGGTGGGTCGGTTGCTTCGCGCTTCGCAATGCAAGAGAGCGCCTCCCAAAACTCCGGTTCGAGCCGGATCGACGTGCGGCGGCCGCCGATCCAAACGGAACGCGGTGCAATTTCAATACATTCGTAGGCAGATTTGCGTCCTCGCCCCCGAACCAAGACTTTGCCTTGCGGGCCACGGCCGGCAAGCCCATCAAGGGAGCGCACACCGGCGCCATTTCTGTGCGCAGACCGCGTGTAATCCAGCCCGGAGTCGGTATTCCCATGGCCGTTTTTGGTCCGAGCTGCACGCAGCGACTGCGAAAGGGACATCTGGGCCATTCCTTGCTGAAGAATTTCAGGTATCCTGCATACAAACGCGGTATGCCCCCGCACTTCCACCGCTTCGAGGGTGCAGAAATGCCTGGAGTAGATTTGGTCTCAAATCTTCGTGCCGCGCTGGAGCGGCGGCGTATTACCTTCAAAGCGGCGGCGCGTATGTGTGGGCGCAGTCCCGACACGATCCAGCGCATCTTCCAAGGCCGAACGGCGAAACTCGATGCACAAGACATCCTGGCGATCGCATCGGCCGTCGCCGAGGAGCGCAGCGATCCGACCGAACGCGATCGGTTCCTGTTCGAGGTCTTTGAAATCGGGAACAAGACATCCATCCAGCACGCGGATCTCGACCGCCGGATCGTGCGACTCGAGCGTCTTTCGCTGCCGCAACCGACCTGCCTTTGGTTCGACGAGAGCGGCGTCGCAACACGCCACCCACGCACCGATCTTGCCGGCCTCGCCTACGAAATCCTCAAAATGCGGCCCGGACGCGAAGATATCGTCGCATTTGCCTGCCGAAACCTGGGTTATGTCGGCTTGAGCCTCGACGCCGTTGGCACGCTGCGCCTCTACTACGAACCCAACGCCGCCTCACGCCAAGCGCTGACGGCGGTGCGCGACTGGCTGCTCGAGCACAGCGACGGCGTCAGGCGCGTGCTGCGGAACCGATCCGCAATCAACGAAGCGGTCGACCTGCCGGAAAGCGAGACCCCGTCCGACACAATCGCCGCCCTGGGCCGGCGTATCCTTGCGGCAACGCCGTTGCCGCCGAGCGAATGGCTTGTCGAGCGACGGCGCATCGACGAGATGCCGGACCCGCTTCGCGACACGCTTCGCTTGGCCCATGCCGGCAGTTCGCCGATGACCGGGCTTGCAGCCGCCAACAAGCTCAGAGCGGCGCATGTCTACGCCGTCATCGACGGCGAGGCGGTTTCGCTGCAGATGAGTTCTGCGCACGATCTGCCGACGAAGCACTATGTCGGCCGCCGGGTCCTCGACCGACCGACCGACCGCGACTATGCCGCACTCGTGGATCGACATCTGACCGAATCCCTTCGCGAAAATTCGGCAACGCTATACAAGCTTTCGTTGCGCATTGGCGGGAACCGCCGCAACTATTGGCGCCTCGCTCTGCCCGACCGCGATTCGGGCATCGTCGTTTCCGCGCCATGGGAAACGCCGGAGAATCCGAGATGAAGTCGATCCCCTTCCTTGATGCATTTTCTGCCGACGCGTTACCCGCGCAGCTGCGGCGAACGTTATCGATGAAGGCGGTTCGTCTTGTGGCGGCCCTTCGGGAGGTGGGTTTGGAACCCGAGGTCGGGAGTTCTCTAGCCGAATATGCAATCTACGCGAAAGAGAATTCGCAAAAAATGTCTCTTTCTCCGGTATTCGACGACGCCTACCACGGCGGCAGTGCGGCCGATACCATGATGCTCTATGGCCTGCGGAACGGCCGCGCCGTCGCGAGCTGCGGCGCCCGCCTCATCTGGCTCGACACGAGTCTGGCCGACGCAATGGAGAGCCAGCGCTTCTGGTTCGGCGAGGATCGTCCGCCGCCGAATTGCGAGGCTTGCGTTGTGACGGCACCGAGCGCCCGCGCGCTCGAGCATGTGCACATTGCTTGGGTCGGGGCGGGCAGCAATTTCAGCGGTGAAAAAGGGGCGATTCTGCCGATGATCCGCCTCGTCAATCTCTACGCACTGGCCAACTGGCGTTGGACGACGTGCGTCGGCATCGCCGAACCCGAAATTGCCTACGTCGAAAACCGCGAAAGACCTTTTTCGCGGGCGCACGACATATACGGATTTGCCAGCGCCGAAGCCGACATACGTCGCGGCAAGCGTCGCTTCATGCTCTTGACATCGCCGCGCCGCTATCTTGAGACATGCGCTATGTTACCCGGCTACGCCGAGGTCGAACTCGCAGCGTCATTGCCTGCAGATCGACCCGAAGAAGGAATCAGGCGCCCGGCCTGAAGAGAAACTTTTTCTAAAAACGGACGACGAATGACGGAATGCAAAACGGCCTTCGCCGCACATGCACCCCGCCATCCATCGTGCCATCGATTGCGTTTTTGCCTGACCGCGCCTACTTGGCAGCGAGTGCCGCCAGCATCGTTTTAAGGCGCCGCTTGAGTTTCTCGTCTTGGATCGAAGCGATCTTCCGCGCGATTTTCGCCGTATCGTCGTCGATCTTGCGCTCGAGCTTGCTGGGGTTGGTGCCCTTCACTTCCGCCTTCGGCGTGCCGAGGCCGTCGAAGAAATAAACCACCGGCACGCCCAGCACCGCGGCAAACTGCCACAGGCGTGAGGCCGACACCCGGTTGGCGCCGTTTTCGTATTTCTGAATCTGCTGGAAGGTGATTCCGCAGGCCTGCGCAAGCGACGTCTGCGACATACCGAGTTCGATGCGTCGGCGGCGCACGTTGCGTCCGACCTGGACATCTACCGGCGTCGTACGGCGGGCCTCGGCGCGCGATTTCCGGCGCTTGACCTTGCCGCGCGATGCATTTTCGGATGTGGCCATCGTATTTTCTCCTGTAACTCGACTCGAATGGGGGTGGGCTTTTTTAACGCCCTTTGTATGGTGAACACAACATGTTTAGACCACGATTGTAGTACCCGCTGCACGCGTTGCGGTGCAACATGCTTTACTTTCAGTTTCACAGCCGCAGCGATAGCGCTGCAAGACCATTAAGTTGTGCTGTTACACAATGCGCGCCGGCAATGACGCGGCCTTATGCAACGGCCCCGAGCGCCGCGCGCTGAGCGACTTCAAATTGCGCAAACTGTCGTTCTGGGGCTACAATTGAAACATGACGTGCGACGCGCACGAGAACACAAGGAACACAAAAGCAAGAATGTCTTCCGTTCCAATTCCTTTTCCGATGCGCCGCGTTTCCGGTTTCGACGAACCCCCTGCTCCAAAGCGCGACGGCGACGGGCGCCCGAAAGGCTTGCCGCCGAGCCCCGGACAACCGACCGCCTTGCAGCGTGCATGGCTGGCACGCGGTCTCGGCGAACCTGGCGGCAAATTGCCGCTGTTTGTCGGCGACGGCCGCAAGATCGATCCGCGCACGGTCAAAGCCTGCCTCGACAAAGGCTGGTGCGAACCGTGGTACGCCAACCCGCTGAAGCCGGATTGGCTTGTCTGCAAACTCACGCCGGACGGTCGGCGCCTTTTCGAAGCGAGCTGAAGCGATGTCCGTTCCAAGCGGCTTCGGCGCGCGCATTGCGCGCTGCTTTTTGCCTTTTGCCGCCGGTTATTTCCTGTCTTATTCGTTCCGCACCGTCAACGCGGCGATCGGCCCCGATCTTTCGGCCGAGTTGGGCCTTCAGCCGGCCGCGTTCGGCACGATCACCTCGGCCTATTTTGCCGCGTTCGCACTTGCCCAAGTGCCGATCGGCATCGCCCTCGACCGCTGGGGGCCGCGACGCACGCATGCGTTTTTGCTGCTTTTTGCGATTGCAGGGGCGTGCGTCTTCGCTTCGGCCCATACGATCTCGGGTCTTGCGGTCGGGCGTGCACTGATCGGGCTTGGCGTGGCAGCCAGCTTGATGGCGGCATTCAAGGCCAACACGCTCTATTGGCCGATCGAACGCTTGCCGCTCGCAAACGGCCTGCTGCTCGGTTTCGGCGGGCTCGGCGCAGCCAGCGCCACGTTGCCGGTCGATTGGCTGCTGGGCATCGTCGATTGGCGCTTCGTGATCTACGGCATGGGCGCCTTGACGGCCGCAACGGCTGCCGCGATCTGGTTCGCTAGTCCCGACTCGCCGCGGCGCGGCACGAGCGTATCGGCGGCAAGCGAGTTTGCCGATGTCGGCCGCATTCTCGTCAGTGTGGCCTTTTGGCGTTTTGCGCCGCTGACCGTGGCAACGCATGCTGTATTTTTGGCTTACCAAACATTGTGGGCCGGTCCGCATATGCGCGATATCGCCGGCATGAGCCGCGGCGAAGTCGGAATCGGCATGGCGCTCGTCACGGGCGCGATGGCCTTCGGCTATCCGATGCTGGGCGCACTTGCCGACTGGCTGCGCCAGCGCGGCATTGCGCCGGTGCGCACCTTCGGCGTCTATTGCGTGCTGTTCGTCGGCGTCCAGTTTCTGCTGCTCGCCAATCCAGCGGGCGGCGCGCACGCGCTGTGGGCGGCTTTCGGGTTCCTGGGCTGCGGCACGATCCTCGGCTACGCGGTCTTGACACAGAGTTTCGCAGCAACCCTTGCGGGGCGGGTCAATGCCACGCTGAATCTGTTCGTATTCGGCACGGCTTTCGCGGCCCAGGCCGGTATCGGCGGCGTGCTGTCGGCCTTCGCCGACGCGCCGATCCAAGGCCATAGCACAGCACTTGCGGTGGCCATCGCCTTGCAAATTGCATCGCTGCTCTGGTTTATGCTAGCCAGAACCCAGTCCGTACTGGCGCCTGCGAGCGCCCCGGCCGGAGATCGCTAAAACCATGTTCAAACGACCGAAATTCGAGATCGCAGTCTATAACGAGCATGTGCGCGCCGCCGTGTCGCGCGGCGAACAGCACAAGCACTACAAAGACGAGTGGCAGAACCAGCATTTCATTGAGATCGTCGCCGCCAACGAAAAGGAAGCGATGATGCGCATCCGCGCACGCTATCCCCAAGACCAGGGTTTCGTGATCCTGGCCTGCCGCGAAATCACGAGCGAGTGAGTAAGAGCAAATGAGCTTGGCGCTACGGCTGCGCGCCCGGGCAATGCGGGCCGGTTTCGTGGCGGCGTCATTCGCTCTCGCGATGTTCGGATTCGCCGGCAATGCCGAGATCGCGCATGCCCAAGAGGTGCGCGCCGTTCTCGACGATCCGACCGGCTTTTGGCTCGTCGCCGAAACCGGCCCGCCGGTCAGCTCCGGGCTGGCGGCAATCCCGATTTTCGGCGCTGCAGCGCGCGCGCAAATCGGCAATCCGCGTGCCGTCTGGGACGTCCGTCGCGAGGCCGACAATTCGCTTTCGATCCAGATCCGCCCGCGCGATCTCTTGTTCCGCAATGTCGCGATCGCGGGCGACGCTGTGACAGCCGAAACGATTGCGCCCGACAATCCAAATGCGCGCGTGCGTCTCGATGTTCGCATCGCCAACGGCCAGCTTTCCGGAACGCTCGCCTTTGAAGGCTTTACGCTGTCGCTCGATGGGCGCCCGCCGCCGTCGGTCGTTGCCCTTCGCGAAGCACTGGTCGCCGCACGCACGCGCCTCGACGAAATCGACGGGCCCTATGCGATCCCCGAGATCGAAAAGCTGCGGCTCGAAAACATCGTGCTGATCGAACGCATCCGCCGCGTCGAGGGCGAACTTGCAGCGCGCAATCCGAACCGGGGCGCAACCGCCGCAAGCCCGGCGCCGAGCGCCGCGGTCGGCGGGCAGATCGCCATGCGCGGCCTTGGCCTCGATCTGCAGACGCGGACACCCGCGCGGCTGCGCAGTGCGCCGGATGGGTCCGCCCCGCAGATCGCAGCACTGCCGGCAGGCCAGCCGCTCGCCAAACTTGCCGATGCTGCCCGAAGCGGCTGGAGCCTTGTCGCAACCGCGCAAGGCACTGTCGGCTATGTCGCGACCGGCGAGGTGAGCCCGCTAGCGCAAGCCGCATCCCCGGCCGGAGCGACCCGCGCTGCCCGCGAGATCTCCGTGAGTTTCCCAAGTTGGGATCCCGGTCGCATCGGCCGCCGCATGACCGTTCCGGAGCCCGGCTTCATAAGCCTAGTCGGACGCGTGCGCGGCGACGGAAATTTGCGCGAAGTGCGCATTGCCGATGCACAGACCGTTTCCAATCGTGACGGCAGCTTCACAGCCGTGGTGCCCGTCGAACGGGACGGACGACGTGTGCGCATCGAAGCTGTGTTCGCCGCTGGTCCGCCGGCTATTCTTGAATTCGAAATCGTCGTCGGAAGATAGCAAATTCAGATATTTAATGGAATTTCCTGACGTATATTGCAAACTGCGATAAACTACCCAAATGCCGATTGTTCCCGTCCTGCCGCTTCTACCGGCGTCTGTGGCCGGCCATCACTCCCAACCGCCGCCTGCGCCTGGCGCGTTCGCGGCGGCGATTCAAGGCGCGCAAACCGCCAAGGCAATAAAGCCCAGCGCGGCAACTGCAAGCGCACGCGTAGCACGCCGGTCCACTGAAACCGACGACAGCCTCGACGAAGAAACCAATACGCTCGACGCCAAAGCCCATTTCCGGCCTGGCGCCCACGTCGTCGATGTCGAGGCCTGACGCGCAACCGACGGCGCCGTTTCTGCGTTTATCTTGATTCTACATACGGCGCTGATATTATTACAGTTATGTTACAGTCGATTGTTACAATCGACTATCAGACCTCGCTTATCCCGCCACAAACCGCCTCGTCGGCACGGAGAGTCATCATCGGTGCGTCCCTCGTTTTGATCCATGTTGCCGGCGGCGTCGCCCTGCTCCTGTGGGGCCTTCGCATGACAAGGACCGGCGTCATGCGCGCCTTCGGCGGCGACCTTCGCAGGTTTCTCGCGAGTGCACTGTCGAACCGATTTTCAGCTTTCGCTTGCGGTTTCGGCGTCACGACGGTTCTTCAAAGTGCGACCGCGACATCCTTAATGGTCGCATCCTTCGCCAGCCGCGGCTTCGTTCCAACGGCGATCGCACTCGCTGCCGTCCTCGGCGCCGATCTGGGAGCCGCTTCAATCGCCCAGATACTGTCGCTCGATCTGCATTGGCTCTCGCCATTGGTCTTGGCTCTGGGCGTAGCGGCCTTCTCAAGCACGCTGCCCACGCGTTGGCGCGATTTAGGCCGCGCCGTCGTTGGGCTCGGTCTGATGATGCTGGCCCTACGATTGATTGGCGAAGCCACACATCCGCTGCGCGATTCGCCCGTCATGCACAGCCTGATGGCGGCGTTAGCCAGCGAAAGGCTGCTCGCAATTCTGCTGGTTGCACTCGTCACATGGGCAGCACACTCCACGCTCGCGATCGTGCTGCTCGTCGTTTCGCTGGCCGATACGGGTATGCTGCCGCCCTCCTTGGCTGTCGCCTGCGTGCTCGGCGCCAATATCGGCGGCGCCATGCCGGCCTTGGCCGCGACCTGGACATCGGAGGCCGGAGCGCGCCGCATTGCGATCGGAAACCTTGCCTTCCGCGCGATGGGCGTGGCTTTGGCCTATCCCCTGCTCGAACCGTCGGTCGCATGGATCGCCGTTACCGACGACGATATCGGTCGACAGATAGCCAACTACCATTTCCTATTCAACGCCGCCCTCGCAGTCGCGTTCCTGCCGGCCGTGCGCCTCGCGGCCAATGCGCTCGACGCGGCAATCCGCGAGAGCGAACGCCCGGCGGATTCAAGCGCTCCGCTCTATCTCGACGAGTCGGCCCTTGAATCGCCGCCTTTGGCAGTCGCGGCCGCGGCGCGCGAGACGCTGCGCATGGGCGACGAGCTCAAGAGCATGCTCGTCGACGCGTTGACCGCGATCCGCACCGACGACCGCAAACTCGCCGACGAGGTATCGCGGCGCGACGACACGCTCGACCGCCTCTGCGAGGAGATAAAGACCTACCTGCTGCGCATCCAGCCCGACTCGCTGTCCGACGCCGATGCGCGGCGCTCGATGGAAATCCTGCAATTCGCGATCAATCTCGAGCACGCCGGCGACATCGTGGACAAGAACCTTATGGAGCTTGCGGCCAAGAAGGCCAAGAACCGCGCGAACTTCTCCGAAGAAGGATTCCGAGACATATGCCTGCTGCACGCCGACCTGCTGGAGACGCTGCGCCTGTCGCTCGCCATGTTCATGAACGGCGACGAGACGATGGCGCGGCTCATGATCGCGGAGAAAGTCGAGTTCCGCGAACGCGAGCGGGCGGCGGCACAGACGCATCTCGAGCGACTGCGCAGCCGCGTGCCTGACACGATCGAGACGAGTTCGCTGCATCTCGACGTGCTGCGCGACCTCAAGCGCATCCATTCGCACCTGGTGTCGGTCGCCTACCCGATCCTCGAAGCCAAAGGCGCTTTGCGCGACAGCCGCCTCGAGCCCGCCAAGCCGATCCGACGCGCGCGCGCCAAGCCGGCTGAAGACCCGACCTGAAATCCGCCCGAACTTCTAGCGCGCCATCGCGCGTTCGACGCGCAGCGCAAGTACGTCCGGCGTCACAGGCTTCACGATGTAGCCGTTGGCGCGCAACGTACGCGCGCGATCGGCGAGCTCGCTGCTCGCCGTCGCCGTCAGAAGAATAACCGGTATGCGCGAGATGTGTATCTCCGGCCGTTCGCGCAATGCAGCCAGAAACGACATGCCGTCCATCGGCTTCATGCCAATGTCGCAAAGGATGACACTGGGCAGCCGTTCGGCCGCTTCAATATCCGCCATCGCCTGCGCGCCATCGCGCGCTTCGACGACGACGCCAAAGCCAAGCTGCGTCAGCATGCGACCCATCATCGCGCGCACAACAGCCTGGTCGTCGATCACCATAGCGACAAGATTGGCGTAGCGTTCGTTGTTCATGCGCGCTGCGGCTCCGCAGCGAGAGGGGTTGCTGCAGCCAACGCCATGCGCAGCTGCTCGCAGGCATTTTCGAACCCGGGCTCGAGACGAGCGAGTTCGGCCGCCACGCTTGCCATATCGGCGCGCAAGGCCGCCTCCTCGATCCGGCGGGCGATGGCGCCCACGCCGATCGTGCCGATCGAGCGTGCGGCCCCAGTCAATGCGTGGGCTGCCTGCGCGGCCTCGCTTGGATCGCCCTGCTCGACCGCCGCGCGGAGGGCCGCGATCATCTGCCGCCCCCCTTCGGCAAACAAAGCGACGACTTGGTCGCGGTCGGCGGCGGCGTCTTCATAGAGCAAGGCCAGCGCTGTCGCATCGACGGCACCGCCGGCGGCCGGCGGGGGCGTTTCGTCGTCGGCGGTTTGATTTTCGCTCCGTCCCAGCGCGCGCGCCAAGGCGCCGTCGAGCGCCGACAGCGTCACCGGCTTGGAAATGAAGTCGTCCATGCCGGCGGCAAGCGAGCGCGCCGCTTCGCCCGCAAGCGCATTGGCAGTGAGCGCTAGAATGGGCGTGCGCGCCAGGCCGTTGCGCTGCTCGTGCGCGCGCACCATGCGCGCGAGCTCAAACCCGTCGCAGACCGGCATATGGCAGTCCGTGACGATCGCATCGATGCCGCCTCGTTGCCAGCGCGCGAAGGCAAGACTCCCATCGACGGTACTCTCGCTCGAATAGCCGAGTTTGGTCAGCTGCCGCGTCAACACAGCGCGATTGGTGGCATTGTCTTCGGCGACCAGGATGCTGTACCGGTTGGCCGGGCGCGCGGCCGCAGCCGCCACGCGCTTCTTTGGCGCCAAGATCTCGCCCGAGACTGCGCGCACGAGACTGTCGCGACGCACAGGATTGAGCAGATACGCATCGAATCCCCGATCGAGAGCCTTTTTGCGCAAGCCCGCAATATCGGCGTCGCTCGCCAGCACGAGCCGAGTGCCGTAAAGCACCGGCGTTCCGCGAATGGTCTCGCCGAGCACGAGCCCGTCGATCCCGGGCAGCGCATAGCCCACGAGTGCGGCGTCGAACGGTCGGCCCGCCTCAGCGGCCTGCTCAAGCAGATCGAGAGCGGCGTGCGCCTCTTCGGCGACCACGACGTCTGCGTTGGCCGCGCGCAGGTAACGCTCGGCAAAATCCCGCGCAACTGAGGGGCGCGCCACCAAAGCTACGCGCATACCTGCAAGCATAGGTATGGTTGCCGCCGTCGGAGTCGTTTCGCCGGCCTCCAGATCGATTTCGAACGCGAATTCCGAGCCCTGGGCCGGCGCACTTGCGACCGCAATGCGACCGCCCATCAGATCGACAAGATGCTTGCAGATCGAAAGGCCCAGCCCGGTACCGCCATAGCGCCGGTTGGTCGAGCTGTCGGCCTGGCTGAACGGTTTGAACAGGCGTTTCAGCGCTGTTTCGTCCATGCCGATGCCAGTATCGCGAACAACTATGCGCAGCCGAGGGCGTGTCCCCGCTCCGGATGCGGCCGCGGCGACCGGCCCTGCCTCAACCGTCACATTGCCGCTTTCGGTGAATTTGATCGCATTGCCGATCAGATTGAACAGGATTTGGCGCAGCCTTACCGGGTCGCCCTTAATGGCGATCGGCAGGCTTGGATCGATGAAACAGGCGAGATTCAAAGCCTTGCGGCGCGCTTGCGGCGCCAGCGTTTCGACTACGCTCTCCACGATCGCGCGCAGCGACAAATCGATGCGCTCGAGATCGAGACGCCCTGCCTCGATCTTGGAGAAGTCGAGAATGTCGTCGATGATCGTCAGCAGAGATGAAGCGCTGTCGCGCACCACTTCGAGCATCGAGTTCTGCTCGGGATCGAGACCGGTATCGGACATGAGCTCGAGCATAGCAATCACGCCATTCATCGGCGTGCGGATTTCGTGGCTCATCGCCGCCAGAAAGCGCGACTTGGCTTCGTTGGCGGCCTCGGCCACATGGCGCATGGAGACGAGTTCCGCCTGGACGCGCTTGCGGTCGGTGACGTCCATATAGGTCGAAACGAAGCCGCCCTCGGGCAATGGGTTCGAATGCACTTCGAGCACGCGGCCGTCGGGGCGCGTCACCTCGAAGCTCGGGCTCTGAAGCCCCGAGCGCCAGGTCCGAAACGCCGCCTGCACGTCGAGGGCGCCGCGCGCCACGAGAAAACGCGTCATCTCGCCCTGCGGATCGACGGCCTGCGTAACCGAAGTCGGCACCGCATAGTAGTCGACAAAACGTTGGTTGTAGGCGATGACGCGGAAGCCCGCGTCCGAAACCACGACGCCTTCGTCCATGTTGTCGAGTACGGCCCGAAGCAGGGCCCGTTCACGCGCCAGTTCGCGCGTCAGACGTGCAATCTTCGTTTCCGGCTTTTCCTGCGGTGTGGGATCTTCCATGTCGGTTTCGTATCGATGCCGACTAGCGCAGCGGCCGGCGGCCAGGCGGAACTGGTGCGGGGTTCTTGCAGTCGCCAATCGAGGGGGTTTGGCATCGTTTGCCGTCCGGCATCACCGCCCCCGAGATATCGGTGTCGCTGCGCAAATCCGCAAAGCGCAAGCCGGCACCCGTAAGGTCGGCGTTAACCATCTTTGTCGCGAACAACGCCGCACCGCCAAGGTTAGCAAAACGCAAATCCGCCTCCGAGAGATCGGCCCCGCCGAGGTCGGCGCCTGCCAGATTGGCGCCGCGCAGCTTGGCCCCCTTGAGATCCGCGCCGCGCAGATTGATGCCGCGCAGATCGCGCCCTTCAAGGTCCGCACCGGCGCATTTGGCATCGCGCTGAAGACGGCACGACGCTTGAGCCTGGGCCGGCGGCAACGCAGCAAGGTAAGCCGCGAATGCCAGCAGACCTAGAAGGGAGCGAAACTTCCATTTCATCGTCGATAGCTCTCTTTATCGCACGAGTTGTCCGGCGAGTCGCAAGTTGTAAGTGGACCTCTCAATTTGCATTTTGCAACAGAGAATCTGAAAAATCCATGTCGTCTGTTGACCGAATCGAACCACTCGGTGCATAGAATGTAATATTCTGGAACACGGGCAAGTATGCAAAACGAAATCGTCCTACGCGCAATGGCGTCGGTACTTGGCCCGGACAATGCGGTTGTCCGCGACGTCGAAAAGGCTATGCGGACGGACGACGGTCTAGATTGGCTGATTGCCAAAGCAGCGTTCGAGGCACTTACCCGCCCCCAACGCCAGGAAATCGCAGATATGGCGCGCTGGCTTGCCGAAGATCAGCTTCGTTCACAGCAGAACATCGCCGCGGCAACCAAGGTCCGCTGACGCCTATTCGGCGGCCAACTCGTCTGTCAGGAGCGCTTGCAATTCGGGTGTCGGAAACGGCACATCGTCGTTGGCAGCGCTACCCGGTTTGTCGGCAAGATTCGCCACGGACTGCGCGCGGGCAAGCATTTCCAACCGATCGGCAATCGCAATGCGCTGATCGTGCGGGATCTGGCGGAAATGGACCGCAGCCGCGCCGACAAGCTCTTCCATGTCGGAACGACGCGCCTGGCGCAGCTGGTCGTAAACGGCAGGTGTTGTCTCGACCAGCACGTCGCGAACCGCCCGCGCCAACATCGCAAATGGTTGCTCGCTCGGCAGCATATGCAGAATTTCGAAGCGCTGCGGCATCGCGACCTCTTGTTTGTGTGCCCCTTCAAAGCGAGTTTGACGGCCGTTGGTTATCGATACCTTAAGAAACCTTTGGATTATCAACAATCTTTCGCCACACCATCGCACGACTTGTCTAAAGCCAAGAAATCGTTAGAGTATTTCTGCCTGCCTTGATTTTTCCCACATTGCGGCGGAAACTCAACAACCCCCCGATGACCGATACAGCGCCCGATGCCCCAGATCCCTTGAAGCTCGGCGAGCCGCCCGAGCTGCCCAAGGACATTCCACCGCCTCGCGAAGCGTCCAAGAGCACGCATTTCATCTTCGACCACAAGCTCTTCGCAATACCCGATTGCTTCATCGGCAAGGACCCCAATACGGACGATCCCGGCCTGTCGCTGCCGCTCGGCGAGGTGCGCGCGTTCCTCCCGTTGGGCCCGCTGATGAAAATGTTCAAGGATCTGTCGGCCGACGACATTCGGCTGCTCAATCTGGCGATCAACGGCCTTACGCACGTTCGCGAAATCAGGCCTGGGGATTCGATCCCGGCAGAAATCTTGGACGGTTCGGCCTCCTGGACGGTGGGGCCCGAACACCTGGATCGAGCGCGCGGCCAAATGCTAGCATCGCTCGTGGCGATCGACAAAATGCCGCCGCCGCAAGACGCCGGCAAAGCCGGCGCCACCCTGCTCGAGCGCGATCCGAAGTTCGTCGCACGCCGCGACGCCGCCTTTGCAATCATGGCCGAACGCTTCGGGCCCCTCGGCGAGCGCAAGCACTTGCAAGGCGTAATGGACCGTCTGGCGCGGGAATTGTCGTATATCGAAGGCTTGCGCGACCGCTACACGCTGGTCAGCAAAATCGCCGAGCGCATCACCTCGTCGGCGCGGGTCTACAAGAACTCAGGCACGTTGTCGGAAGAGATTTACCGCGTACGGCTGTTGATGAAAACGCCGGTCGACGCATTCAATCTGAGTTTTGAGAACGTCGACGGCCAATGTGCCGAGATCGCGAACGTGCTGCGAAAAACCGAAGAGATGATTACGTTCGTGCGCAAGAATCGCGACGAGTTGCACCAGCGCCTTATGATCTGGGACCGTCTCGTTGAGCAGTGGCGCGACGAGGACGCGCAAAAACGTTCGAAGCGGCTCGAAACGCTTCTGCTGATCACCTATCGCTTCGTCGCGCGCAACTTCCCCGCCAACCAAGAGTGGACGCTCTCACACTAGGCGTCGGGGTATTCGATCTTCAGAATCTCAAGCGTATCTGGGCCCTGCGGCGTGCGCAGCTCGACTGTGTCGCCCACGCGCGCGCGCAGCAAGGCGCGGGCGACCGGCGAGATCCAGGCAATCTCGGCCTCTTCGCCCCGCGCCTCGTCGATGCCGACTATGCGCACGCAGAGCGTTTCGTCGCGACCGTTCACGTAGGTTACGCGCGCGCCGAAGAAGACCTGGGAACGGTTCTTTTGCGCCCGCGGATCGACGATCTCGGCAATCTCGAGCCGCTTCATCAGAAAGCGCATGCGCCGGTCGATTTCGCGCAAACGCCGCTTGCCGTAAATGTAGTCGCCGTTTTCCGAACGGTCGCCGTTGCCTGCCGCCCACGAAACCGTCTCGACGACTTTGGGCCGTTCCACGCGGCCCAAATGGCGCAGCTCGTCTTGCAGGCGCTGCCAGCCGGCCGGCGTGATGTAGTTGCGGGTGCCGGGCGGCAAAGGCGGCAGCGCCGCTTCGTCGTCGAGTTCGGCGGCCGGACTGTCTTCGCGGGTGAAGGCCTTGCTCATGCGCGCGTACGTGCAACGGCACCCTTGACGCGCGCAAGCGCATCCTGGCCCGCCGCGCCCAGACGCAAGGCGAGCCCAGTCGCGAGCACATCGACCAAGCCCAATTGCACGATCCGCGATGCCATCGGCGTGAACATCGCCGTATCCTCGGTCGGTTCGGCAAGAATGGCAATATCGACGCGGACGGCGAGCGGCGAGCCAGGTGCCGTCAGCGCCACGCAGGCAAGCTTGCGCGCGCGCGCTTGCTCGGCGAGTTCCAGCATCGCCAGCGTCTTGCCGCTGTTGGAAAGCAGGAACAGCAAATCGTCGCGATGTGCCGCTTCCACCGCCATCGACGCCAGAATGGGATCGCCGAGGGCGCGGCACGGGATGGGGAAACGGCCGAGCTTGTGCACGGCATCTGCCGCCGTCGCACTCGAGCCGCCGAACCCGGCCACCAGAATCTGGCGGCTCGCCGCAAAGCGCGCGACGGCGGCGGCGACCGCATTCGTGTCGAGATGGTCGCGCGACCGCCGCAAGGCCGCGATTGCCGCATCAAGCACTTTGGGCGCGTAAGCGGCCGCGTCGTCGTCGGCCGCAACATGGGCGCTTACATAGGCATAGCCGCTTGGCACGAGGCTTTGCGCCAACGCCACCTTGAACTCGGGGAACCCGACATAGCCGAGCGTGCGGCACAGACGCAGCACGGTCGGCTGGCTCACATTGGCGTTGCGCGCCAAAGCAGCGATCGCGATATGCAGGCTCGCACTGGGATCGGCCAGGATCGCGCGCGCAACAGCCGCTTCCTGGCGCGGCAATTCACGCAAACGAGTCCGCAGTGCATCGACGACGCTCAGCTGCATGCGGAAACGATGCTCGCCCCTTGATCGGCCGATCCGACGAGCTGGCGAAATCCGCCGAACAATTCGCGACCGTAACCCGCATCGCTGCCGGGCTCCGCTGTCGCCGGCACGCGCGCCGCCAAGACGTCCTGCGGCACGTCCAAATCAAGCGTGCCGGCGGTTGTGTCGATCACGATCCTGTCGCCGTCGCAAATGCGCGCGATCAAGCCCCCGGACATTGCTTCGGGCGACAAGTGGATTGCCGCCAGAACCTTGCCCGACGCTCCCGACATGCGCCCGTCGGTGAGCAGTGCCACGCGCTGGCCGCGATCCTGCAAAACGCCCAAAACCGGCGTGAGCTTGTGCAGTTCCGGCATGCCGTTGGCGCGGGGCCCTTGGAAGCGCACAACCGCGACAAAATCGCCGACCAATTCGCCCGCATCGAACGCCGTCTGCAGCGCCTTTTGGCTCGCGAATACGCGCGCAGGGGCATCGATGCGCTGGTGCGCGGCCGCCACGGCCGAGACCTTAACCACGGCACGCCCAAGATTGCCCGACAGCGTTTTGAGACCGCCATGCACGTCGAATGGCCGTGCGACCGGGCGCAGCACCTTCTCGTCGGCACTGTCCGTCGGGCATGGCGCCCAGGCGAGCGATCCGGCTTCGAGCCGCGCCTCGGTCGCGTAAGCGCCCAAGCCTTGCCCGGCGACGGTTGCGACATCCTCGTGAAGAAGGCCAGCAGCTAGAAGCTCGCGGATCAGAAAGCCAATGCCGCCGGCTGCCTGGAAATGGTTCACGTCGGCCGAACCGTTCGGGTAAATGCGCGTCAATAGCGGAACGATCTGCGAGGCGGCATCGAAATCGTCCCAATTGAGCTGGACGCCCGCTACGCGCGCCATCGCGATCAAATGGATCGTATGGTTCGTCGATCCGCCGGTCGCAAGCAATGCGACGATCGCGTTTACGAACGAACGCGCGTCGATCATGCGCCCCATCGGCACCGCCTTGGTCTTGGCAAGCTCGACCGCACGCATTGCCGCGGCCCGCGTGAAGGCGTGACGCATTAGCGTGCCCGGATTGTGGAACGTCGCCCCCGGCAGATGCAGCCCCATCGCCTCCATCAGCAATTGGTTCGAATTCGCAGTCCCGTAGAAGGTGCAGGTGCCCGGCCCGTGATAGGCGGACGATTCAGCCTCGAGCAAGGCCGCGCGATCGACCTTGCCTTCTGCATAGAGCTGGCGAATGCGCGACTTCTCAGAATTGCCGAGGCCCGACGTCATCGGACCGGCCGGGATGAAAATGCATGGCAAATGGCCGTAGCTGAGCGCGCCCATCACAAGTCCCGGCACGATCTTGTCGCACACGCCAAGGCAGAGCACGGCATCGAACATATCGTGCGACAAGGCGATCGCGGTCGAGAGCGCAATCGTGTCGCGACTGAACAGCGACAATTCCATACCGGGCGCACCTTGCGTGACCCCGTCGCACATGGCCGGCACGCCGCCGGCAAACTGCGCTACCGCGCCCGCCGCGCGCACCGCCTCCTTGATCGCGGCCGGATAGTTTTCGAACGGCTGGTGGGCCGAGAGCATGTCGTTGTAGGCAGACACGATCGCGATGTTCGGCACAGGTTCGCCCTTCAGCGCCGCCTTGTCGTCGCTCGGGCAAGCGGCAAAGCCGTGCGCCAGATTGGCGCAGCCGAGGCCGAAGCGGCGAGGGCCTTGCTGCGCGTGTTTGTCAAGCTGCGCCAAATAGGCGACGCGGGATTTGGCACTGCGCGCGACGATCTTGGCGGTGATGTCGGCGATGACGGGATGGACCATCAGGCGAGCTCCTCGTGCCACGTGCGGCCGTCGCGTTCGATCAAAGCCGTTGCGGCGGCAGGCCCCCAGCCGCCGGCAACGTAGCTTTTCGGCGCCTCGCTGCCGCGCTCCCAGGCAAGGATCGCCGGGCCGATCCACGACCACGCCGCCTCGACCTCGTCGCGCCGCATGAACAGCGTCGGATTGCCGCGCACGACGTCCATCAGCAGCCGCTCATAGGCCTCGGGAAAACGCGTCGAGAACGTATCGGCGAAGCTCAGGTCGAGCGGCACCGAGCGCAGGCGCAAGCCGCCCGGGCCGGGCTCCTTTGTCATCAAGCGTAGCGTGATGCCCTCGTCGGGCTGCAGCCGCACGACCAGACGGTTTGCGAGCAAGCCCGCCCCCGCCCCGAAAATCGAATGCGGGACGGGCTTGAACTGCACGACGATTTCGGATGCTTTGCGCGCCATGCGCTTGCCGGTGCGCAGATAGAACGGCACGCCCGCCCAGCGCCAATTGGCGATGCCCAGACGCATCGCAACAAACGTCTCGGTACGGCTCGGGACACCTGTTGCAAGCTCCTGCGCATATCCGGGCACCGCCGTTCCGGCGATGGCCCCTGCCCCGTACTGGCCGCGCACGACCGCACCGTCGCCGAGCGGATCGAGGGCGCGCAAGATCTTTAGTTTCTCGTCGCGCACGGCGTCCGCGCTCAATGTTTGCGGCGGTTCCATCGCGACAAGGCAGGTGAGCTGCAGCAGATGGTTCTGCACCATGTCGCGCACAGCACCTGCCGTGTCGTAGTAGCCCGCCCGGCCCTCGAGCCCGACCGTTTCGGCGACTGTGATCTGCACATGGTCGATCCACAGCGAATTCCACAAGGGCTCGAAAAGCGAATTGGCAAAGCGCATCGCGATCAGGTTCTGCACCGCCTCTTTGCCGAGATAATGGTCGATGCGGTAGATCTGGCTTTCGGCAAAAACCGCACCGATGTCGTCGTTGATGCGGCGCGCACTGGCAAGATCGCTGCCGATCGGCTTCTCGACGACGAGGCGCGCATCGTCGCCCGCGAGCCCTGCCTGGCCCAAGCGCCGCGCGATCGGGCCGTAGAATTGCGGCGACGTTGCCAGATAGAAAACGCGCACATGGCCGGTTGGCGGGCCGAGGGCTGAGGCCAGACGTTCCCAGCCCGCATCGCTTTGCGCATCGAGCGTAACGTGGTGCAGACGCGCCGAAAAGCGCCGCCAGACGGCCGCTGCGTCCGCACCGGCGAGCGAAGACCCAAGCGCTGATTTCACGAAGGCGACGTAGGCAGCGGCGTCGAAATCCTTGCGCGAGATCGCAAAGATGCGCGCGCCCGCCGGGATCTGGCCGTCGAAATCGCGGTGGAACAGGGCCGGCAGCAATTTGCGCGTCGCAAGATCGCCCGTACCGCCGAACACGACATAATCGAAGGGAGCCACCGGAATGATCTGTGCCATCGACGCGCCAAGCCCCTCGCCTGGAAAAAGTAATTTTACTATGTTTTAGAGAGTGTACGCCTCCTTAGAACAAAAAATCTAGTAAAATTACAAATTCACCGGATCAGCGCGCCTTTGCAACAATGTAACGCGTATAGCCGCGATAGAATTCGTTCGATACGACTTCGAAGCCTTGAAGATTTGCCATCGTATCGCCGAGTGCTGCGCGCGGCGTGACCGAGAACTTCGCGAGCCACGCGCGCATTGCTGCCTTGAACCAACGCGGCAGGTTTTCCATGCGCCCGAAATCGACAACCAACAAGGAACCACCGGACGCGACGACGCGTGCGGCCATCGCCAGAGCCGCTTGCCAAGGCGGGATCATCGACAGCGTGTAGGAGCAGAAGACGCGTTCGAATCTTTCGACTCCGAACAGCGACGCCGCATCGAACGCAGTCGCGTCGCCTTGCGCCAAAACGATCCGCGACTGCAGACCGGCCCGCTTCACCGAGGCATTGGCCGTTGCCAGCATGGCGCGGCTGATATCGATGCCGTAGAAATGCGCTTGCGGATAGCGTCGAGCAGCGAGGATGAGATTGCGCCCGGTGCCGCAGCCGATCTCGAGCACATGTGCGCCCAGCGGCGGATCGAGATCGGCGATGAGCCGGTCGCGGCCCAGCAGGTAGTGTTTGCGCGTGACGTCGTAGATCGCGCGCTGCCAGCGATAAATGCGATCCATCGCCGCTGCATGGCTGGAAAGCGCTTGCGACATCAGCCGTCGCCGCGCAGGCGATAGAGATGGAAGCCGCCGTAGATCGCCGAGCGGTCGCGCTGCGTCCATTCCTTGCAGCGCGCAGCGTCGTATTCGAAGCGACTCAGGATTTCGCTGTCGAGCCGCCCCGGAAGCAGCGACTCTTCGGCCGCCGTGCGGAAGATCACGCGCGCACCTGGCTTGGCGCTGTGCAGGACTGCGCGCCACAGGCGATCAAGCACGGCATCCGTCATCCAATCCTGTGCATCGAGCAGAACATAGGCGCCGTAGCTGGCTGGCTTGGCCTGCTCGAGCACGTCGATCAGATTGGCGTGGCGCACATCCACGCGCGCCGCGCGCTCGGCGACCTTCGCGAAGTTCTCGGGCGCCAGATAAGGCGGTGCGGCACTGCCCGCATCGCCCGCATAGCGCCGCCCAAAAGCCTGCCAAGCGAAATAGTTTTCGCGGATCGGGAAATCGCAAGCGAGGCGTTCGAGCCGCTGCTCTAGCACGGCCGCCATTCCCTTGCCGACGGGGGCCGAGGACAGCAGAGATTTGTACTGGGCAGGCGGAATGCCGAGGCCGTACAACGAAGACGGATTGTCGGCAAGGAACGAGACAAGGCGCGATCGGAAGATCGGCCGCATTTCGGCGTCGAAAATAGCCCGCTGCTCGGCCAGCGTGTTCGCCGCCAGAATCTTGCGCGGATCTTTGCGAAACAAGCGCGCGATCAGATGGCCCGCACCGATGAAGCGCCCAAGCAGGCCTTTTTTGTAGATGTTGCTAGCAAAATGCGCGATGCGCCGGCGTCCGCGCCAATCGATCTGGTCCCAATAACGGCGCGTGCCTTCGTCGAGATGCGGGCGCAGATATGCGTCGTAGGCGGCCATGTTATCGCGACTGTCGGCAGCCCCGAAGAAGCGGAAAAACGCCGCGTGGTCCGGCAGATGCTGGGCACCCGCGATCTTCAACCGATTGAGCGCCACGTGATGGCCGTTGAGATCGACGGCCGTCACCGAAGCCGGATCGGCAGTGAGATAGCTCAACACATTGCAGCCGCCGGAAGCGATGGCGATAACATCGTCGCCCGGCGTGAGGTTCAGCGCCTCAAGATCGATGCCGGGATCTTCCCAAATCTGCGCATAGACGAGCCCGGCAAACAGCCGCGCGAACATGCGCTCCTGCAGACCTTCTTTCGAGAGCAAACGGCTGCGCTTCACGGCCCGGTCGATGTTGCGCTGTGTCGCCGGACGATGTTCGAGTTGTTCTGCCAACATGGGGAAGCGCCTGTCTTGTGTTGCGACTCGTTGCGGGGCGGACCTCCCTTGATAGGAATGCGAAATGACAGGCCGATTGTGGAAAGATGACGCTTCTGCGACGCAAAGCGGCGCGTCAGAAGCTCGGACGAATCACCTCGCCGTCCGCCTTTAGCGGCAGATTGCCGACCAAAAGACGCTGGATATGCCCGTCCTCGTCCACGAACGGCAAGACCAACCGCTCCCATATATTTGTCTGAGCGGCCCCTTGTGGCCGGCGCCGCGTCAAAAGCGGTCGGCGGCGAGCGACCACGGCCGCCGATGACGCAATACCGAAATCAACCACATAGTCGCTCGCGTTGAACGCTGTCATCGCGTGACCGGTCATGTCGAATCCGGATACGCTCGAGATCAGACTGCCGAAAACGCGGTAGCGAAAATCGCCACCCCCACCCATTGGCTCGAGCAGATGCACGTAGCCAAGCGCTACTTTGAAAAACAACGGATCGATCGACGTGACCGGCGGAATGCCGTCCGCCGGCGCCAACTCGAGCCAGTGATCGATAAGAAAGCTGTTGATAAGGGTGACGCAATCGCTGCTGCGGGGGCTCCAAACCATCTCGGGCACCACGACGCCGCCACTCCCGAACACGACCGCGATCTCAGCCAATTCAAGGCGCACAATGTCGTCGCGCCATTTGCGACGACGCACAACGCGTTCCGGCGCGTGCGCAGCTTCGGCTCGTTTCGACAGAGCGGAGTATGATAACTCGAGCATCGGAGAATAGTCGTTTCGCGATTGGCGCACTGGGGCTCTGCACAAGAACAGAGACGCGTAAAAAGAGTCTTAAGTCGCCCAAGAATCCAATAGCCCAACTCGAAATTCGAAAGGAAATCTCTTTAATTACAAATAATTGTGAGTAATACTTAATGTTTAAAGCGAGAATCTTCGGCCCCGGAATCCGAAACTCACATCACCGCAAGCAAGCCGCCGTCTACGTAAAGGATCTGCCCGTTCACAAAATCGGAAGCGGACGAGGACAGAAAAACCGCCGCCCCGACAAGCTCGCGCGGTTCGCCCCAGCGGCGTGCGGGTGTGCGCGCTTTGACCCAGGCGTCGAACGCCGGATCATCCATCAGCGGCCGGTTGAGGTCGGTGCGCATATAACCCGGGCCGATCGCATTGACCTGCAGCCCGTGCTGCGCCCATTCGGCGGCCATGGTCTGCGTCAACAGCTTGATGCCGCCTTTGGCCGCCGCATAGGGGGCCACAGTCGCCCGCCCGGCCGAACTCAACAGCGAGCCGATATTAACAATCTTTCCAGCTTTGCGAGGCAGCATGCGCTTGGCGGCCTCGCGACCGACGACGAAAGCCGATGTCAAATTGGTCTCGATGACCCGCCGCCAATCAGCCGTCGACATCTCGACGATCGGCCGTCGAATATTGATGCCAGCATTGTTGACGAGTATATTGACGGCGATACCGTCGCGATCAAACCCCTCGAAGGCCGCAACCACGGCGGCCTCGTCCGTCACATCGAAACGTGCGGCCAACGCATCGCGCCCAGCCGCGCGCAGGGTCGCGTGCGCCGCCGCCAGATGCTCGGCCGACACGCCGTTCAGAACGACGCGTGCCCCCGCCTCCGCGAGCCCCTGGGCCATTGCGAAGCCAAGGCCGCGCGAGGATCCGGTCACGAGCGCCGTTTTGCCCGTAAGGTCGAACAAGGCTGAACCTGCGGGGCTCATGCGCCGAGCTCGCGACGGACGAGTGCTGCACCGGCACTTAGGGCCGCGAGCTTGGCGTAGGCGAGATCGCGCGCCATCGGCGCCATCCCGCAATTGGTGCACGGGAAAAGCCGCTCGGGGGCGACATAGGCCATGGCGCGGCGGATCGTGGCGGCGACAGCCTCGGGCGTCTCGGCCATTTCGCTCGCCACGTCGATGCAGCCCACCAGCACGTCTTTGCCTTTGAGCAGACCTATGAATTCGATCGGCACACGCGAGTTGGCGACCTCAAGGCTCACCTGGTGGATCGGGCTGCGCGCGAGCTCGGGGAAGATGCGTTCGTACTGGCGCCATTCCTCGCCCAAGGTCTTTTTCCAGTCGTTGTTGGCCTTGATGCCGTAGCCGTAGCAGACATGCACGACGGTCGTGCAGGAAAGGCCTTGGGCCGCGCGCAGCAGGGCCGGAATGCCCCAGTCGAGCACTTCGTCTGTGAACACGTTGAAGGCCGGTTCGTCGAACTGGATCGTGTCGATGCCGAGGGCTGCAAGCTCTTTTGCTTCTTCGTTGAGAAGCTCGGCAAACGCCATCGCCATCTTCACGCGATCGCCGTAGAAGCGGTCTGCGATTGTGTCGACGATCGTCATTGGCCCTGGCAGCGTGAACTTGACCTTGCCCGTCGTTGCCGCGCGCGCGGCTTTGGCTTCTGCCGCGTGCACCGAATGCCTGCGCTTGAGTGCTCCGATCACCTGCGGCACTTGGGCATCGTAGCGGTTGTTGCGAATGCCCATCGTGACTTTGTTTTCGAAGTCGATGCCGTCGAGCCCGGCAAGGAACCCGTGCACGAAATGCTGGCGCGCCTGCTCGCCGTCGCTTGGAATGTCGATGCCGGCCCCAAGTTGCAGGCGAACGGCGAGCATCGTCGCATCGCATTGCGCTTCGGCCAGCACCGCACCGGTCTGGCGCCACGGCGCCCACAGCATCTGCGGGGCGGCAAGCCAGGCAGGCTTGGGCAAGCTGCCGGCGACAGTCGTCTGCAAAATCTCGTTCATTCCTGGAATCCTTATCGAAGCGTTGCGCCCGTCGGTATGTCCAAATGCATCCAGCCTGTCACGACATATTTGACGCCGCTGCCCAGAACTTCGCCCGCATGCGCATGCGTCCAATCGGCGGGCCAAATCAGTGTCTGGCCTCGGCGCGGCTGCACGGCAAGCCCGTATTGCGTGAAACGCGTCGCGCCGCCGTCCGCAACGTCGTTGAGATAGGTCATCCAAGCGAGGGCCCGATGCAGCGAGGCCAGCGTTGTGCGCTCGCAATGCACCCGCGCGAAATGCTCGCCCGGCAGGTAGCGTTGGATGTTGAAGCTGCCGATCGCGACGCTCGGGAACAATTCGTCCAGAAATGGCCACTGCGCGAGATAGTCGGTGTAGCAGCCGAAGAGCAGGTCGAAATAGCGCCGCAGCGGCGCATGGTCGGCGCGCTGCAGGTCGCGCGGTCGGATCGTGAGGTCGGTCGATTTCTTGCTGTCGGGCAGAATGCCGCCGCCGATCGCCCCGCTGCGATGGCGGCCCGCATTTGCCTCGAAAAACGCGACCAGTTCGTCGCAGATCGGGTCGGGCTCGAGCGACCAGGCGCCGATAAAATTGGGAGCGGTCCCGGCCGCGGTCAATTCAAGCCGCTTCACGGTGCAACGCCTTCGTAGATCGAAACGCCCGCGTGCCGGTCGAAGCGCACGACGCCGTAGCCCTCGGCCAGCATCCGCATTCCTTCGCGCAGCTGACCCAGAACCATAAGCGCCGAGCCCAAAGTCGCCATGCCCTCGGCCGATCGCGGCGCAAGGGCGAGCCCGGCGCGCAGGCTTGCCTCGGCCGATGCCGCATCGCCCGCATCGAGCAGGCTTGCGCCCAAGTTGAGATGGGCGGCCGCGAAATTCGGGTTGGCGGCCAGAGCTTGCCGGAAACACGCGCTCGCGGCCGCATAGTCGCCCAAGCCGCGATGGCAGAGCCCGAGATTGAAAACCGTCAAGATGTCGCCCGGCAGGCTTGCCTGTGCTGCGCGCAGATAGCCGAGCGCTTCGCCGTAGCGGCATTGGCCTGCCAGGATCAGACCGAGATTGAGCACCGTCGGCACGGCGTTCGGATCGAGCGCCAAGGCATGCCGCGCATGCGTTTCGGCCGCTGCAAGCACCCCTGCATCGCGCAGCAACGCGGCGAGATTGTTGTGCGCCTCGCGATCCGTGGGATCGAGCGCGCAGGCGCGCGACAGCGCGTCTTGCGCCGCCTTGATCTGCCCGAGCTGCTGCTGGGCGGTGCCGAGGATTTTCCAGGCAAACGCGTCGCCCGGCCGCGTTTCGACCAAAGCGGCCGCCCCTGCCGCGACGTCGGCAAAGCGGCCTTGCGCATAGAGCGCCAGCAATGCCGAAATGTCTGCTGCCGCCGGATATTGCCCGTCACCGGGAGCCATCGTCGCGAATCCCTTTTGCACGCCGAATTGACGTGCGAACGCTACGCGAGGGGCGCGACGCGCGCAACCGACCAAGCTCGAGCGACGCCTTATGAAGACGCCGATCAGCTATGGAAGATGAAGTCGCCTGCCGTGACGGCCGTCGTGCCGAGCAGCGTGACAGTAGTGCCGCTGCCCAGATTGATGACTAGATTGCCGCCCGACACGGTCGACAGCGCCGTGACGTCGGCGAAATTGCTGATCGTCGTGTAGGACTGCAGATCGATGCGGTCGCTGCCGGACGCGAAATCGGCGACCGTGTCGGCCCCCGACTGCACGAGGAAAACATCGTTGCCGAGATTGCCGCGCAACACGTCGTTGCCCACGCCGCCGACGAGCGTGTCGTTGCCCGCCCCGCCGATCAGCGTGTCGTTGCCGAGGCCGCCGTCGATCCACGTACCTTGCGTACCCGACACCGTGATCGTGTCGATGCCCGAGCCGCCCGTGATCGTTTCGATGTTCGCGACTGTGATCGAATTGGTCGCCGCCGACAGGAACAGGCGATCGCTGCCCGCACCGAGATCGATAAGGCCGGATGTTTGCGCCGACGACAGCGTGACCGTGTCGTCGCCGCTGCCGCCCACGATCGTTTCGACATTCGCGACCGTCACGCTGTTGCCGCCGGCGGCAAGAACCAGCATGTCGGACCCGACGCCGAGATTGATCGAGCCGCCCGTCATGCTCGTCGTCAGCGTAACCGTATCGGCCATGTTTCCGCCGACGATGGTTTCGACGTTGCCGATCTGCAGCGTGTTGGCGAAATTGCCGAGCGTGAGGCGGTCTTCGCCCGCACCCAGATCGATGGCCGAACCCGACTGGGCCGAAGCCAGCACAACCGTATCGGCGAGATTGCCGCCGACGACGCTTTCGACGTTGGCGACCGTCAGCGTATTGGCAAAACCGCCGAGCGTAAGCACGTCGCTGCCGCCGACGAGATCGATCAGACCGCCGGTTTGGGCGGCCGACAGCACGATATTGTCGGTGCCCGACCCGCCGACAAGCGTTTCGACATTCGCAAGCGTGACTGTGTTGTCGAGATTGGCGAGCGTGAGACGATCCTGCCCAGCGCCTAAATCGATGAAGCTGCCGATATAGGCGGTCGTCAGCACGACCGTGTCCGCAACCGTGCCGCCGACCAGGCTTTCGACATTGGCGAGCGTGACGTTATTGACGAAGTTCGCGAGCACAACCGCGTCGGCAGCGCCTGCGCCGAGATCGATGAAGCCTCCCGTAAGGCCGGCACCGAGCGCGACGGTGTCGTCGCCGGTGCCGCCCAGCACGGTTTCCACGCTCAGAGCGGTCACGAAATTGGCAC
>JADCGL010000041.1 GCA_020248985.1 Telmatospirillum sp.
AAGCGCGAACCCACCACGGCGCGGTAATTGTCGCGCGTGACGACGATTTCGGCGAAGTCGATGCCGTATTCGGCGGCCACTTCGCGCCCGCGCGGCTCGGCCGTCACGATCGCGATGTTTTTGGCCGGCATATCGATATGGCGCAGGATGAGCGGCAGCACGCCCTGGCCGATCGAGCCGAAGCCCAAGATCAGGAGACGCCCGCCATAGGCCACATGCTTTTTACCCAATGCTTCCATCAAAAGACGCTCCCGACGTCCTGCCTATTGTGCGAAGTGCGCGCAAAAGGCGAAGACAAGTCCGGTCCAACGGGGCCGACCCAAAGCGGCCAACGACGTCGAAATCCGGTTGTTCGAACAGAACGGAAGAAAAGGCTTCCGCAGCGAAGTCGCTGCATCGGGCGCCGTCAGTTCCCGAAAACGGGCATGACAGCGCTGGTCCCGATGCAGGCGATGCCGATAAAGCGCGGCACCGCCCTCGCGGCGGTTATCCTTTTATGGTCGGAAGGCGCAAAGCCCCGAACTCGGCCGCAACCATGTCACATCCCCTAAGGTTCACCGGCCCACTGTCGACCGGTTCGTACCGAAAAGGACGCGTCACCGTCGTTGCTTGACCTCGAGCGCTTGGTGGTCGAGAGGCGTGAGAGCTCTTCGCGAGCTCGCCGCCCTACCTCTTAGCGCTTGCCTCGTGGGCCTGGGGCACGTGCGATTGGCGTCTAAGCGGGTAAATATCACAATTCCCCGCACACGCAATAGGAAATTGGCCGCGCCGGCAATTTTTTTCGCGACTGCGGCCCGGATGCCGCAGCGCTGCAAGCTTTATTTGTATTTTGCACTCGCTGCACGCAAAGCCGCGAGCAGTTCCGATTCGATCTGCCCGCCGAAGCCGGTGATGCGCTGGGCCAGCACCACGTAGAGCGCGTCGATATGGTGGCCGACGATGACGGCATTCCACGCACTGGGCGTCTTGATCTGCAGCACGTAGTCGTGCAGCGATTTGGCGATCTGCGTGAGCAGCGGAAATTTGAACGTGCCGCCGAGTCCTTTGATGTCGATGGCGTCGTTGCCCACGCGCTGCAGCATGGCGAGCGACAGCAGTTCGCCGTCGGGCAGGGCCGCCAGATCCTCGCGCAGCTTGCGCAAGGTGGCCCCGATGTCGCGCACGAATTTCTCGGAGCTCTTTTCGACGACGTTCTGCAGCTTCTGCGTTTCGCCTGCCGACAGCACGACGCCGAATCCGGTCTTGAAATTGACCGCGCGTTTGCGCAAGTCGCCCGACGGCTGGATGATCTGGACTTTCTGGCCTGCCACGCACCGACCCCCAAAAACTGCACAACGACGCGGTCGTCGTCGCTCGAATACGCGATTCTACCGGGGTGTCGCGTTCGGGTCCACACCGCGCCGATCGGGACCGTTGAAAGGCTGCTGGCGACGGCGCCGCTCGGGCCCGAAATAGGTCGGCGCATTCACGTAAGGGCGCGGGAAGGCGATGATCGCCGCGAGGCGCTTGTAGAGCGAATCGACCGTGTAGGGCTTGGCGACGAATTCGTTGGCGCCGTGGTCGCGGGCCTCGATCACGAACGGCTCCTCCGAGCGTGCGGTCAGCACGATGACCGGCAGCAGCCGGTCGCGCGAGGCCGGGTCCTTGCGAATATAGTCGAGCATGTCGATGCCCGACAGCGGCGTGAGGTCGCGCTCGGTGATCACGATGTCGATGCCGCCCTCCTTGATCACCGCCATCGCCTTGTCGTAGTCGGTTGCCCGGCGCACGTAGTTGGCGCCCAGCATCGCCAGAATGTCGTTCAGCATCTGCAAGGCGAGACCGTTCGGGTCGACGATCAAAAAACGCACTTTGCTGAAATCGATTTTTTCGGCCATCGCTTCGCGGTTCTTAAGGCAGTTTCTGCCGCCCTGTTTACGGCGGCGAGCCGCAGCATACAAGCCGCATACGAAGCGCATGCCGCACCGGGGCCGCAGAACTTGAAAATCCGACCACCCGGGCGCCTAATCGAAATGCGGCCTCGCGGTATCGGCGGAACGGAGTAGGACTTGGAAAAGACAGGCAAAACCACGCGCACCGAACGCGACACGCTGGGGTCGGTCGAGGTTCCGGGCGACCGCTATTGGGGGGCAGCGACCCAGCGCAGCCTCATTTTCTTCAAGATCGGCGACGAACGCATGCCGACAGCCCTCATCCGCGCTTTCGGCGTGCAGAAAAAGGCGGCGGCCCTTGCCAACGCCAAGCTCGGCGCCCTTGCAGCCCCGCTGCTCGAGCCGATCCTGGCAGCTTGCGATGCCGTCATCGACGGCAGCCTCGACGCGCATTTCCCCCTGTCGGTCTGGCAGACCGGCTCGGGCACGCAGACCAACATGAACGTCAACGAAGTGGTCGCCAACCGCGCCAACGAGATTCTGGGCGCCGCCTTGGGTGCAAAATCGCCCGTGCATCCCAACGACCATGTCAATCGCGGCCAGTCGTCGAACGATTCGTTTCCGACCGCGATGCATATTGCCGCGGTCGCCGAGATCCACGACACGCTGATGCCCGGGCTCGACCGGCTGCACACGGTCCTGCTCGCCAAGGCAACCGAAATGGCGGGCACCGTCAAACTCGGCCGCACGCATCTGCAGGATGCCGTGCCGATGACGCTGGGCCAGGAGATCGGCGCGTGGGCGCGCCAGGTCGAAACGGCCCTTGCGCGCCTCGAACAGATGCTGCCGCGCCTCTATCGGGTGGCGCAAGGCGGGACGGCCGTCGGCACCGGGCTCAACACGCATCGCGACTTTGCGAGCCAGTTCGCGCGCGAATTGGCCGGCCTCTCGGGCCTGCCCTTCGCCTCCGCCGACGACAAGTTCGAGGCGATGGCCGCCCACGACGCGCTCGTCGAATGTTCGGGCGTGCTGAACACGATCGCCGTGGGCTTGCACAAAATCGCCAACGATGTGCGCCTGCTCGCCTCGGGCCCGCGCGCTGGCCTCGGCGAGTTGCGGCTGCCCGAAAACGAGCCCGGCTCCTCGATCATGCCGGGCAAGACCAACCCGACCCAGGCCGAAGCTTTGACGATGGTATGTGCCCAAGTTTTCGGCAATCACACGACTGTCACATTCGCAGGCGCCTCCGGGCATCTGCAGCTCAACGTCTACAAGCCTGTGATTATCCTCAATGTGCTGCAGTCGATTCGCCTGCTCGGCGACGCAGCCGCAAGCTTCGCCGACCATTGCATAGCCGGACTCGGCGCAAATACCACGCAATTGGCGCAGAATATCGAACGCGCGCTGATGCTGGTCACGGCCCTCAATCCGCATATCGGCTACGATGCCGCCGCCAAGGTCGCACGCTATGCCGACGCCCATGGAATTACCCCCAAAGACGCGGCAATTGCATTGGGTCTGGTCTCCAGGGAGGATTTCGAGCGTTGGGTGCAGCCGCTCGATATGCTTGGTCCAAACGACAATTAACGTGCTATGCTTTTTTCTCGGTCGTGTTTGGTTTACGGGGGACGGCCGATTGGGTTGGCGTCAAGGGGACGTTCGGGGATTTCGAGAAGCTTGGGGGCTGCGGCCTCATTGGGGTACAAACCGGGGGAGTGGGATATGTCAGGTTCGATTCGCAAGCGGTCCGTCGTGATCGCGGGACACCGTACGAGTATTTCGCTGGAGCCGGAATTTTGGACGGCACTCAAAGACATCGCGCGCCAGCGCAACGCATCGATCAACGATCTCGTGACCGAGATCGACAAGATGCGCGCGGTCAAGGACGAGGCCGGCAATTTGTCGAGCGCGTTGCGCGTCTATGTGCTGCAGGCGCTGACGGGCGGCAACTCGACCATGGGCGACGCCGTCCCCGCCTGATCGGCGGACTACTCGGCCTGGGTTTGGCGCTGGCGGTTTGGGGCAATCCTGCCGCAGCGTTCGACCGGGACCAGGAATGGGAACGCGGCGTGGCGGCCTTTGCGGCCGGCGATTTCGAGTCCGCGTGGTTCCGGTTTTTCGGGCTCGCCCGTGCGGGCGACGTCGAATCGCAATTCAATCTCGGACAAATGTACCGGACCGGGCGCGGCATCCAGCGCGACGTGCTGGAAGCCAAACGCTGGTACGAGCGCGCGGCGGCCCTTGGCTACGCGCCCGCGCAGTTCCAACTCGGCGTGTTGTGGGAACGCGGCGACGGCGTGCCGCCGGATCTCGTCGAAGCGCGCAGCTGGTTCGCGCGCGCGGCCCAGCAGAATTTCGAACCGGCGCGCGACGCGCTCGAAGCGGTCGAGCAGATCCTCGCTGGGCGCGGACGCCCGCTGCGCCAACCGCCCGCAGCGTCCGCGTCCGAACCGGCCGCACCGCGCCCGAACCCGCCCGCGCGCCCGGGCCAGAATAATGCGGGCCCGAACAGCCCGACAGCCGCGACACCGGCCGCACCCGCACCGACACGCGCCGCGCCGCCGCCCACAACGCCCGCCACAACAGCGGCTACAACGGCGCCCACTACACCACAGCGCCGCGAACCGGCTGGCGGCTGGCCCACAAGTGCCGGTGCGATCGCGCCGACGCTTACCGTGCCGGCGACGGCGCCCGCCCCTGCCCCGGTGCCTGCCCCGGTAGTTGCACCGATAAATTGACGCGCGGCCGGTCGGCGGCACCGGCCAAGCCCACCACGGCGCGCGGCGCGTTTGCAGCCGCACTCAAGCCAAACGCCAGATCGAGTCGCCAATTCGCGACGTCGAAATCGCCGACGAGGTCGCCCGCGAGGTCGCGCACGCCGCCGCGCAGAACAAGGCGCGTGTCCGCCGTGCGCGCAACCCCTTTGGCGACGGTCCACGTGCCGGCAAGATTGCGAAAGTCGCTGCGCCCGCCGCGCGCGAGCAGGCGCCCCAGTTCGAGCAGATCCGGCGCGCGCCCGCCGCCGCCAAGACGGTCCGCTAGGCCGGAAAACTCAACGCCTTCGATCGAGCCCGTTGGCGCCGACATGCGGATCTGACCGCCAAGTCCCGCGGCCATTTCGGCGGCGTCGCGCCCGGCCGTGGCAAGACGGCCCGACAGGCTCAACGGCCCGCGCAAGATCTGCGGGTTGCCGAACAACGCCGCAAGGCGCGCAAGCTCGCCGTCGGCAAGCGCGAACTCGAGCGCGAGATCGGGGCGGCCGCCGCCCGAGAGGCGTAAAGCGGCCTCAAGCCGCCCGCCCCAGAAGCCGCCGACGAGCCGCGTGACCGAAATGCCGTCGGCCGCGAAAGTCGCCGCGAGTTGGGCATCGGCCAAGCTGAACGCATCGAACACAAGCGTGCGCGCGGCCAAGGCGAGATCGAACTGGCTGCTGCCGATCAGATCGAACTGCAGCGGCGTGCGTCCCCAACCGCCGGGACCCGGCGGCGGCGGTTGGGCCGCCGCCGCGGCACGCGCGGTCTGGCTGCGCGTCAAAAGCGGGCCGCGTTCGGGCGGCGCCACGAGAGCCCGCGCAAAAAACGGCCCGAGATCGATGCGGTCGCCGGCCAATTGGGCACTCAGGCGGCCGTCGCGAAACGACAGCGCGCCGGTGGCGCGCTGACCGGCCAGCGACAATTCGAGCGGGCTCAACACTGCGCCGTATATGAGCGGATCGATCGCGAGGCGGCCGCGCATCGACAAGGCGCCCAAATGCCGCGCCACACCGAGCCCGAGGCCGCGCAAGAAGCGCGTTGCGTCGGGGGCCTGCAAATCGAGCTGGCCGTCGCGCACGCGCAATTGGGCGCCAGCAAGGGCGCGCACCGCCAGTTCGTCGATGGCAAGCGTGTCGCCGTTGCGTGCCGCCGCCAGCACCAGCCCCTCGGCCTCGCCGCCCGTCCAAGCGAGGCGCGCGATGCGCAAGCGCAGATCGAGATCGCCGGTCGGCAACGCAGCCGCGAGTGCCGCAAGCCCGGCAAGATCCGTATCGCCGACGCGCAGATCGAGGGATGTGCGCCCGCCTTCCTGCTGCAAGGCGCCGTTTGCCGCAAACGGCCCGCCGGCAAGTTCGAACGCGGCGATGTCGAGTAGCGTGGCGCTTGCGCGCAAATTGCCCGAAACCGTGCCGAGGCCAGCAACCGGCCCTTCGATGCGCGCTTCGAGCACGTTCTCGCGCGGGTCGAAGAGGCCGGCGACCGCCAGCGGCATCGATCCTTCGAGCGCAAGGGCGACCGCGACAGTCGCGGCCTGCCAGGCAAGCGTGCCGCGTGCCGCCACATCGCCCCATTGCACGGCGACAGTCGCACCCGTGCCCGCGACCGCAAGGGGGCGGCCGGCAAGCGTGCCCTCGACGCGCCACGCATCGCCCGACAAAGTGCGCTCGAACGAAACCCCGTCGCCCGCAAAGCGCAGACGCTCGGCATCGCCCGAAATCAGTCCGGCGCGGCCGAAAAATTCGGCCGCGCCCGCAAGTGCGGCACCGGTCGCCGCAATTTCGCCGAGCCAGCCGATTTCACCCAACTCGATGCGCGCGATTTTCAGCGTCCCGGGCCAGCCATAGTCGTACGAAACCGGCCCGGCCACGCGCGCGGGCTGACCGACGGCCGCCCCGAGCCGATCGGCGAGCAGGGCAGCTTCGCGATCCGGATCGGGCAGCAGCCATGCGGCCGCCAAGCCCGCGAGCGCCGCGAGCGCCGCAAGCCCGAAACCGGCCTTTTTGATGCGATTCATGGCGCGCATCCTTCCCGATTTCGGCTCCAACCGCCACCCCGGAAACGAGCCGGGGAAAGAGGCTGGCAATCGCAGCCGCCCCCGTGCTATCGAGCGAGACAATCTACAAAATCCGAAAGTAAAGTCCCCCATGTTCAATGAGATTCTTGCGTCGATTACGCCCGAAGCGCTCGCGGCGCTGGGCACGGTCATCATGATCGATCTGGTGCTGGCGGGCGACAATGCGGTCGTCATCGGCATGGCGGCGGCGGGCCTGCCGGCCGAGCAGCGCAGCAAGGTGCTGCTTGTCGGCATTGTGGCGGCGACGCTGCTGCGGATTGCGTTCGCGAGCGTGACCACGCAGCTTCTTGGCATCGTCGGGCTGCTGTTTGCGGGCGGCGTGCTGCTCTTGTGGGTGTCGTGGAAACTGTGGCGCGAAATCCGCGAGCAGGGCCGCCACGAGGCCGAAGAAGGCGAGCGCGTGCTCGAAGGCCAGGAACCCGAGGCCGGCACGCCGCGCAAGACGCTGCGCCAAGCCGTGATCCAGATCATCGTCGCCGACGTGTCGATGTCGCTCGACAACGTGCTGGCCGTGGCGGGCGCGTCGCGCGACCATCCCTACGTGCTGATCTTCGGACTGGCGATTTCCGTCGTGCTGATGGGGGCCGCGGCCGTCGCGATCGCCAATCTGCTGCAGAAGCACAAATGGATCGCCTATGTGGGATTCGCACTGATCCTCTACGTGGCCCTCCAGATGATGTGGGACGGCGCGCACGAGATCCATCAGGCGATCGCGTCGCTTTAGACGGAGCGTTCACGCTCGAGTCCAGACAGGTCTGTTCCGGGGGGAACGCACATGGGTGGGGAGACGGTACTGTTCGGCTTTACGGCGGCGCAATTCGCGCTGCTGGGCGAAGTCATCATGATCAACTTCGTGCTGTCCGGCGACAATGCGGTTGTCGTCGGCATGGCGGCGGCCGGCCTGCCGCCGGCCCAGCGCGCGCGCGCCATGTGGTTCGGCATCGGTGCGGCGACCGTGCTGCGAATCGTGTTTGCGGTCGTGGCCGTGAGCCTGTTGCAGATCCCGGGGCTGCTGTTTGCGGGCGGCCTGCTGCTGTTCTGGGTCGGCTGGGGCCTGTGGAAAGAAATCGCCGAAAGCGCCAAGGATGAGGCCGAAGATGCGGCAGCCGCGGCGGCCGGCACGCCGCACGCCGCGCACGTGCCGACCAAAACCTTCGCCGCCGCCCTGTGGCAGATCCTGATCGCCGACGTGTCGATGTCGCTCGACAATGTGCTCGCCGTCGCCGGTGCGGCCCATGCCGATCCGGTCATTCTGGTGATCGGGCTCGTCGTGTCGGTTGCCCTGATGGGCCTTGCCGCGACCGCGATCGCGGCCCTGCTCGAGCGCTACCGCTGGATCGCCTATGTGGGCTTGGCGCTGATCTTGTTCGTGGCCGCCGAGATGTGCTGGAAGGGTACGCACGACGTGCTCGCCCTCGCGGGGCTCACCTAAACGAAGCGCACCTCGACCGTGCCGAACGGTCCGAAATCGGCGGCGATCTTCTCGCCTTCTTTGGCGCGGTAGAAGCCCGTGCAAGTACCGGTCGAGACGATCTCGCCGGCCTGCAGCCCCTCCGGCGTGGGCGGATTGTTGGCAAGCCAGCGCAGGGCCTCGAGCGGATGGCCGAGCACGTCGGCCCCCGTCCCGCGCCCGACAATGCGCCGGCCCGCGCGCATTGTGACCGGGATCGCGGCCAAATCGCGCCGCCGCCAGTTTTTGGCGGGTGCGCCGATCACCAGCGCCCCGTTGGCGCCAAGATCGGCGACGATCTCGGGCAAGGTCACGCGACCCCAATCTTCGTAGCGGCTGTCGATGATTTCGATCACGGGGTAGAGATCTTCGACGGCGGCCAACACCTCGGCGCGGCTATAGGGCTTCTTGCGCGGCTTGAGGGGCTTTGCGAGTGCAAACGCGAATTCGCCCTCGATGCCGCGCATCGGATAGCTCTGGCTCGGAATGGACGTTCCGCCCGCAAAACAGCGCGGGGCCAGCACGCGGCCCGCAAACGGGCCTTCCGCGCGCAGGATCGCGCGCGCCGCCGCACTCGTGCAGCCGATCTTCCAGCCCGCCGGATCGATGTCGAGTTCCGCCACGAGCTTGGCCTGCACCGCATAGGCCTCGGCCATGTTGCGCGGGCGGCAGGCCTCGGGCAATGCGGGCAGCGTCATGCCGATCGAATAGGATTGCAGCAGCTGGTCCGCCGCCTCCGCGATCTGCGCTGCAGTCAGCTTCTTGGCCATCAGTTGTTCCCGTACAGAAACTCCGGCAGCCACAAGGTCAGGCCCGGCCAGATATACATGAGCACCATGCACAGGATCACGATGAGCATGTAAGGCATCATGCCCGCGAAGATCTGGTTGATCGTCACGTGCGAAGGGGCGACGCCCTTCAGGTAGAAGGCCGACATCGCGACCGGCGGCGACAGAAAAGCCGCCTGCAGATTGACGAACACCAGCACGCCCCACAGGATCGGGTCGATGCCGAAATGCTTGAGCATCGGCAGGAAGATCGGCACGAAAATCACGATGATTTCGGTCCATTCGAGCGGCCAGCCCAGGATGAAGATGATCGCCTGGGACAGCAGCATGAACTGGAACGGCGTCATGTCGAGGGCGAGCACCCAGCTTTCGAGCAGCGCCTGGCCGCCCAGAATGGCGAATACGCCCGAGAAGATCGCCGACCCCACGAACAGCCAGCACACCATGGCCGTCGTTTTGGCCGTGAGGAACACGGCCTCCTTGGTGCGCTTCATGTCGAGCGTGCCGGCGTAGAGGGCGAGCAGGAAGGCCCCCGCCGCCCCCACGGCCGCCGACTCGGTCGCCGTCGTGATGCCGAACAGGATCACGACCAGCACCACCGCGGTCAGCAGGCCCAGCGGCATGATCGAGGTCGTGAGCAGCCGCACCACTTCGAGCCGCTCGGCCGTCATGCGCAGATAGTAGCGGGCCATCACGAACGCCATGATCGCCGTGACGATCCAGAACCACATCTGGAAACCTTCGGGCGGGCCGCGCTCGACGACTTCCTCTTCGATCGGGTCGCCGAGCTGCTCGAGCACTTCCGAATAATCGACGAGCGCGTCGGCCTGCTGGTGGACCATCACGTACCACCAGACGAGGGCGAGCGTGCCGCCGACGAGCAGGATCGGCACCAGCGCGAAGCCCGCATATTGCAGCAGCAGGCCGGCACCCACGCGGCCTTTGCCGGTGTCGATCGTTTTGGCTTTGGCGGGGGCGAACAAAGCCGCCAGCAGCGTGCGCGGCATGTTGCGCGAATAGGCGTCGCTCAAGCGGTCGAGCCAGGCCGGGACCGGCACTTTCCGCTGCTCGGCCGGCAAAGGCGGGGCGATCTTCGGATTGAGGAGCGCCCAGCCGACGATATAGACGAGATAGAGGAAGGCGAGGAAGAAGCCCGGGAACATCGCGGCCGCATAGAGCTTCACGACCGACTGCCCGGCCACGGCCGCGTAGACGATGATCATGACCGAGGGCGGAATGAGAATGCCGAGCGTGCCGCCGGCGGTGATCACGCCCGAGGCGAGCTTCACGTCGTAGCCCGCGCGCAGCATCGGGTTGAAGGCGATCACACCCATCAGCACGACGACGGCCCCCACGAGGCCGCTCGCAATGCCCCAGAAGGTGCACACGATCAGCGTTGCGACCGCAAGGGCGGCGGGAACGTTGCGGAAGGCGAGCTGCACCGAATAGAACATGCGATCGACGAGCGCGCCGCGCTCCATCACGTAGCCCATCAGCACGAAGAGCGGGATCGAAATCAGCACGTCGTTGGTCATCGCGCCGTAGGTGCGCTGGACCATCAGGTCGAAGACGAGATTGTCGCTCCACGCCTGGCCCGATTTGAAATAGGCGATGAAGCCGAAAAGGATGCCGAGACCCATCAGGGTGAAGGCGGTGGGGAACCCCATCATGATCACGACCACGATGAGGACGAGCATCAACAGCCCGAGTGCGGGATCGCTCATGCTCTTTTAGGACTCCCCGCCGCGGCCGCGTTGGCGGGCGGCTTCGTCGATATCGTGGACATGGGCCAGAACCTGGCTGCGCGATTCCGCGTCGACATGTTCGCTGCCTTCGAGCTGTTCGGCGATGACGTCGGTTTCCGACACGTCCTTGAGGCGCGCCGGCCATTCGCCGGTCTTGAGGCACACGACGCAGCGCACGATCTCGGCGAGGCCCTGCAGCATCACGAGCGCGCCCGCAACCGGGATCACGGTCTTGAAATGGTAGATGGGCGGCCCGTCGGCCGTGACGCTCGAATGCTCGGCAATACGCCAGCTGTCGGCCGCATAGGACGAGCCCGCATAGACGAGTGCCGCAATGCCGGGCAGGAAAAACACGACATACAGCACGATGTCGAGGGCCGCCTGCGTGCGCGGGCGCATCGAGCTGTAGAGAAAATCGCCGCGCACATGCGCGTTCTGCGCCAGCGTATAGGCGCCGCACAGCATGAAGGTGGTGCCGTAGAGCATGTTGGTGGCGTCGAAAATCCACGCCGTCGGCGCGTTGAGGATGTAGCGTTTGAACACTTCGGCGCACACCAGCAGCATCAGGCCCACGACGAGCCACGCCGCCGCCTTGCCCACCCAGGTGCTGATGCCGTCGATCGCGAACAGAAACTTCTGGACCGTCATCGCCTGTCTTTCTGCATCCGTCCGAACAAGACGCCCGCCGACAGGATTTGTCGGCGGGCGTTTGTCCGTTTCCCCCGTTCGGGCTAGGCGCGGCGATGCACGCCGCGGGCGCCGAAATAATGGTCGTAGGCCATGCGGCGGCCGACGACCGTGTCCTGTTCCCACTTCGTCGCACGGCGCGCGAAGGCGATCTGCGATTCGAGGATTTCCTTGAAGAGCGGATTTTCGGCCGCCTTCTTGGCCACGACCTCGTCGTAGACTTCGAGCTGGCGCTTCAGCACGGCGTCGGGCGTGCGGAAGAAGCGCACGCGGTCCTTGGCCTGCAGCTCGGCATAGTCGGTCGAATAGCGGTCGACCGCCTTCCACGACATGTCCGACGACGCGGCTTCGACGGCGTTGTCGATGATCGCCCGCATCTTTTCGGGCAACGCGTCGTAGCGCGCCTTGTTGAACATGATCTCGAACTGCTCGGCGTTCTGGTGGTAGCTCTGCAGCATGCAGATCTTCGACACGTCCGCGAAGCCGAGCACGCGGTCGGACGAGGCGTTGTTGAACTCGGCCGCGTCGAGCAGGCCGCGATCCATCGCCGAGACGATTTCGCCGCCCGGCAGCGCGTTGACGGCAACGCCCATCGCGGTGAACACGTCGATCGAGATGCCGACCGTGCGGTATTTCAGACCCTGCAGGTCTTCGATCTTCGTGATCGGCTTCTTGAACCAGCCGAGCGGCTGGGTCGGCATCGGCCCGTAGGGGAACGACACGACGTTGGCGCCGATCGAAGCGTAGAGCTTGGCCAGCAGTTCCTTGCCGCCGCCGTATTTGTGCCAGGACAGCAGCATGTTGGCGTCCATGGCGAAGCCGGGGCCCGAGCCCCAGAGGGCGAGTGCGGTCTGCTTGCCGTAATGGTAGACGAGCACGCCGTGGCCGCCGTCGAGGGTGCCGCGCGAGACCGCATCGAGCAGGCCGAAGGCCGGCACGACGGCACCTGCGGGCAGCACTTCGATGCGCAGATCGCCGCCGGTCATGTCGTTGACCTTCTTGGCGAAGTCGTTGGCGTATTCGTGGAAGATGTCGCGCGCGGGCCAGGTGCTCTGCCACCGCATCGTGATCGGGCCTTGCGCCTTCACCACGCTGGGGGCGGCAACGCTTGCGGCAGCGGCGGCGGCGAGCGATGCGGTCAGAAACCGGCGCCGGTCGGGCGCGGCTTTGGCGGTCTTGGTCATTGGGTTTGCTCCCTGTTGGTTGCTTGGTCGAACGGGGGGTTGGAAGGATTCGACTTTCCTTCTCTTTAACGAAGCGCAACTCTGCTATCGAATCTTTGCCGCACGCAATAGGAACATGGCCGTTCCATCGGTTTTTGCGTTGCAATAAAATACGAAAGTTTATCGTAAAATATGCCTATCGCGTTGGAACCCGATTTTGAGGCTTACGCCGCCGACGGCCTTGCGGTCGTACGCGGCTTGGTCGATGCGGCGATGGTGGCGCGGCTTGGCGCCGCCGTCGATCGCGCCATGGCGGCTCCCGCCAAACGCGCGATCGAGTTCAACGCACCCGGCGAAGCGGGACGGTTTTTCGGCGACATGTTCATGTGGCGGCGCGATCCCGACTTCCGCGCGGCGTTTTTCGAAACGCAAGCGGCCGCACGCGCCGGGGCCGCGATGCGATCGGCAAACGTGCATCTCTTCTACGACCAAATCTTCGCCAAGGAGCCGGCCACACCGCGCCCGACGCCGTGGCATCAGGACTATCCCTATTGGCCGGTGACGGGCGACCAGTTCTGCACGGTCTATATTGCGCTCGACGAAATCGATGCCGAAAACGGGGCGGTCGAATATGTGGCGGGCTCGCATCTCTGGGGCAGCGACTATCGCCCCGCCCCGTTCCGCGCCGGCGGCGAAGACGCCCAACGCTACACAAACTCGCCGCTTGCCCCCGGCCCCGACATCGACGCGATGCGCGCCACGCTCGACATTCGCCGCTACGCGCTTGCGCCCGGCGACGCGACGATTTTCCACGGCCGCCTGGTGCATGGCGCCCCCGGCAATGCGAGCCCCACGCGAAGGCGCCGCACGCTCGCCTTACGCTTCGCCGGCGACGATGCGCGCTGGCAGACCGGCATCAGCACGTTTCAGGCGTTGCGCAAAGCGGGCCTCAAAACCGGCGCCCCTTTGACCGCCCGCCCCGACCTGTTCCCGGTGCTGTGGCGAGCCGCGTAGCGAGTCCTATTGGCGCTCAATAGTCGAAGCCGTCGCGCTCGAGGATTTCGAGGGCGCGCGACCAGGCGAGCGGCAGGTCGCGGATTTTGACTTCGGCGCGCGCAAAACGCGTATCGACCAAAGCGGGGCCACCTTCGCGGATCGCTTCGAGATGCAGTTCGCCGCGCACGAAAGCGGTGCGCGCCTCTTTGCTCTGCCAAGCCGTGATCGTCCAGAGTTCGTCGCCGAACAATTCCTGGCGCAGCGAATAGCCGATCAGCCCCGGCTGGTTCGGCAGAATGCGCGAAAGCCTTGCGACATAGGCATCGAACCGGCCGCGCTTGGTGGCGTCCACTTTCGCGCGCGTGATCGACACATGCGCGATCGCGTCGGGATCGGCGGGCGGCTGCAGGCGGAACGGTGTCGCGATCGTGCAGCCGCCCAAGCCCAGCAATGTCGCCGGAACCACGAACAGTGCGACGCAAATCCGCCGCCAAAAACCTTCCCGCATCGCCGTAAGCTCCGTCGAAGGGCTGTCGATAGCCCTTCTACGGTGCGTGCAGCGTTCCGGATCAGATGCGGACGATTTTGCCCGGATTCATGATGTTGTCGGGATCGAGCGCTTTTTTGAGCGTGCGCATGACCGAGACCGCGTCGCCGTGCTCGTCGTCGAGATAGTCGATCTTGCCGTAGCCGACCCCGTGCTCGCCCGTGCAGGTGCCCTCCATCGCGAGGGCCCGCGCCACCAGCCGGTCGTTGATGCGGTTGGCTTCCGCGATTTCTTCGGGCTTCGTGGGATCGAGCACGAACGACAGATGGAAATTGCCGTCGCCGACATGGCCCACGATGGGGGCCGGCAGATGCGTGCTTTCGAGATCCTTCTGCGTTTCGACGATGCAGTCGGCCAAACGCGAGATCGGCACGCACACGTCCGTCGCCCACACATGGCAGCCCGGGCGCAGCGCCTTGGCGGCATAGGCCGCATCGTGGCGCGCCTGCCAGATGCGCTTGCGCTCGGCGGGGTCGGTCGTCCACTGGAAATTCTCGCCGCCATTGTCGGCCGCGATCGCCTGCACCATGCCGGCCTGCTCGGCAACGGACGCTTCCGTTCCGTGGAATTCGAGCCACAGCGTGGGGACGGCCGCCAGATCGAGCTTCGAGTAGCGCGCGATGGCGCCCATCTGCACGCCATCGGCAAGTTCGATGCGCGCGACCGGCACGCCCGCCTGGATCGTCGCGATCGTCGTGTCGACCGCACCCTTGACGGTTGAGAAGGTGCACATCGCCACGCTGGAGGCTTCGGGAATGCCGTAGAGGCGCAACGTCACTTCCGTGATCACGCCGAGCGTGCCTTCCGAGCCCACGAACAGGCGCGTGAGATCGTAGCCGGCCGAAGATTTGCGGGCACGGCGCGCGGTGCGGATCACGCGCCCGTCGGCCAGCACCACTTCGAGCGACAGCACGTTCTCGCGCATCGTGCCGTAGCGCACGGCGTTCGTGCCCGACGCGCGCGTGGCCGTCATGCCGCCAAGCGACGCATCCGCACCCGGATCGATCGGGAAGAAGAGGCCTGTGTCGCGCAGATGCTCGTTGAGCTGCTTGCGCGTAACGCCCGGCTGCACGCGCACGTCGAGATCCTCGGCATTGACCGCCAGGATGCGGTTCATGCGCGAGAGATCGATGCAAATGCCGCCGTGCAAAGCTGCCGTATGGCCTTCGAGCGAGGTGCCCGTGCCGAAGGGGACCACGGCCAGCCGATGGCGCGCGCAGATCTTCACGATCGCGGCGACCTCCTCGGTCGATTCGGCAAATGCGACCGCGTCGGGCGGGATCGAATGGTGGTAGGCCTCGCCCTTGCCGTGCTGCTCGCGCACGGCCCCCGCCGTCGACAGCCTGTCGCCGATCAGCGCCCGGATTTCGGCGATCGCCGCATCGCGCGCGACCGGATTGGAGGCTTTGATTTGGGCCATGCTGGCCATTTTGCGGTCCCTCGAAGATTGCTTCTGATTGGCGCCAAGCCTAGTCCGCTTGCGCCTGTTTCGCAACCTGGGCGGCTGCCGCGCGCACGCGCTCGCGCCAGATCGTGTAGAGCCCGGCTGCGACCACCACCGCCGCCCCCCACCAGACATTGGCAGGCGGCCATTCGTGCCAAAAGACCAGCCCCAGGATCGAGGCCCAGACGAGTTCGGTGTACTGCAAGGGTGCGACGGCGCCCACGGGTGCGAGCCGCATCGCGCGGAAGCTCAAGAACTGGCCGCCGATCAGGGCGGCCGCCAAAGCCGCACCCACGCCCCACATGAAGTCGGGCACGGGCACTGCCACGAAAGGCAGGAACGCCGCACTCGCGCACAGCAAGAAGGTGCCTTGCGTGAGCATCATCGTGATGTCGCTTTCGGTCGCCGACAGCACGCGCACCATCGTCATGCCGAGCGCGTACAAGGCGGCCGAGGCAAGCGCCCACAAGGCCCCCGTCGAGACGATACCGTCCGCCGCATCGGGGCCAACGATGACGCCTACGCCGACCAGCCCCAACGCCACCGCCGCCCAACGATGCACGCCCACGCGTTCGCGCAGCAGCACCACCGAAAACGCCGTCATCAGCAAAGGGGCCGCAAAACAGATCGCCACGGCCGTGGCGAGCGGCAGCGTGCGAAGGCACTCGAGAAAACCGTAGACCGCGCCAACGGAGATCGCCCCGCGCGCAGCATGCGCCCAGGGCCGCTTGGTGCGGAACGCCGAGGCCCCATGCACGAACCACGCGAACGGCACGAGGACGGCCAGCACATAGACCGAGCGGATCGCGACGAGCTGGAATATCGGCAATTGGCCGACCGAGAATTTCGACAGCGCATCCATGACCGACAGCACGAACATGCCGGCCAGCATGTAGACGATGCCGGCCAACGGCCGGTCGTGGCGTCCGACACTGTCGGGGCGCTTGGAGGAGGCGTCGCTCATCGCCCCTCTATAGACGCTCGCCGCCGTCGCCGACAGACGCCGATTGTCAGGCGACATTTCGGGCGCGCGGTTCAGGCTTGGCGCAGATTGGCGACGATGCCGCCGACGTCGCTGCGCAATCGGTCGGCCTGTGCGGCCAGATCGCGCGATTGGATTTCGAGGGCCCCCGTGCGCTCGGAAGCGGCCGTCGCATCCGCGACGATCGCGGCCATCATGTCGGAAACGCCGCTGGTCGTCGCGGCCGTCTGCGCCACGTTGCCTGCAATGGCGCTTGTCGATTGGTTCTGGCTTTCGACCGCCTCGACGATGGCGCCGGCATAACGCTGCACTTCGCCGAAAGCACCTCGCACGTCGCCGATCGTCTCGACCACACGCCCCGTGGCGGTGCGGATCGCCGATATCTGGCGGCCGATATCTTCGGTCGCGCGCGCGGTCTGCTGGGCGAGCGACTTGACCTCGCTCGCCACCACGGCAAAACCCTTGCCGGCCTCGCCCGCGCGTGCCGCTTCGATGGTGGCGTTGAGCGCCAGGAGATTGGTCTGGCCCGCGATCTCTGCGATCAGCTTTGCGACGTCGCCGATTTTCTGGGCGGCTTCGGCCAAGACCGCGATCTCGCGGTCGGTGCGCGCCACGGCGTCGTTGGCGGTGGCGACACTTTGCGACGATTGCTGCGCTTGGCCGCGAACGTCGAGAATGGAGGCCGCAAGCCGTTCGCATTCGGCGGCAAAGCCGCTCACCGCCTGCGAGGCTTCGACGGCCGACGCGGCCGCGCGCGTCGAGCCTTGGCGAATGCGCGCCGAATTCGCGACCAGTTCGGCCGCCGTGCCTTGGCCCGCGCGGGCGGCCCCCACCACCTGCTCGATCACGTCGCGCACACGCGCTTCGAGCGTTTGGGCGAGCGTGTCGAGCGCTTGGCGGCGTTCGGCGGCTGCCTGTGCGACTTGCGCTTCGCGCGCCTGCGCCTGGCGCACTTGGTCGGCGAGCAGACCCTGGCGGAACAGCTCGACCGCTTTGCCGATGCGCCCAATCTCGTCGCTGCGCTTGGCTTCGGAAAGTTCGACATCGAGTTCGCCCGCCGCAAGCCGGTTCATGGTTTCGGTCAGATGTGCGAGCGGCCGCACGATCGACAGCAGCAGCATGACGCCAACCGCGACCGCGACCACGACCAAACCGATTGCGAGTGCCACGCCGCCGATCAAAGCTTGGCGCCTTGCGGCGAGTTCGGCTTTATTGGCGGCGGCAAGATCGGCCAGCAAGGCCGTTTCGGCGCTCTGTGCCGCCCGCCCGCGCGCTGCAGCTGCGACCAGCCACGTTTCGCCCGCCATGCGCTCGCCCGCCAACAAGCGCGTGCGCAAGGCGGCAATCACCGCACCGTCGCTGCCGGTGAGCGCCGACAGGCCGGCCGCTTTGATCGGGCCGTCGGCAAAGGATTCGAACAGGGTCGCATAGACCGCCTGCTCGGCGCCGAAGCTGCGCAAGTTCGAAAGGTCCGGTGCCGCCATCGCAGCGGCCGCCGCAAGATTGCGCGCGACGAACACGGTTTCGCGCGCCGCCGCATCCTTGGCGCGCAGCAGATAGACATAGGCATTCACGCGCGCCGAGATTTCCGGTGCGGCCCCGAGCCCCGCAATCTCGCCGACCACATCGAGCATGCGCGCGATCGTCGCGTCGAAATAGGCGGCCGTCTCGGCCGGGCCCAGGCGGCCGGCATCGAAATCGGCCCGGCGCCCGTCGAGATTGCCGAACGCCTCGCCCGCGCGCGCGAACGCATCCGAGAAGCGCTTGCCGAAACGTTCCTGCGTGATGCGGTCGGCGACTTCGTAGAGCCGCGCACTCGCCGCATCGGTTGCGGCCCGCTGCGTCTGCAGGACCGCGCGCGACGCCCCCGCCGCAAGGGCCGCTTGGGACGCGGCGTTCTCGCGCTGCAACTCGTGCAAGGTGGGCCCGAGCCGGCCCGCCAGTTCGACCGCGTCGGCGATGCGCTGCGTCTCGCCAAGGGCGCGCAAGCCCTCGAGACCGCGCTGGACCGCAAGGCCGCACAGGCCGAGCAACGGGATCAGCAGCAGAAGAACGATTTTGCGGCGCAGGTCGAGCATGGGGTTTCCCGGCGAAAAGGGCGCGTGCGAAACGCACGCCCCCCGCGTTTCGCGCCCGGTTGCGCGAAGGTTACGCCTGGCAAAGATTACGCTGGCCCGAACCCGCCCCCGCCCGGGGTTTCGATCACGAAGATGTCGCCTTGCTCGACCTGCCATTGCGCGGTCGCGCCCTTCTCTTCGATGCGGCCGTCGGCGCGCACGACCCAGTTGCGGCCGAGCTTTCCGGCATCGCCGCCTTCGAGCCCGAAGGGCGGCACGATGCGGCGGTTGGCGAGGATCGCGCAGGTCATGGCTTCGAGGAAGCGGATCTTGCGCACCACGCCGTCGCCGCCGCGTGTGCGCCCGGCCCCGCCCGAGCCGCGCCTTATCGAAAAACTTTCGACGCGCACGGGGAAGCGCCATTCGAGCACTTCAGGATCGGTCAGGCGCGAATTGGTCATGTGCGTCTGCACCGCATCCGTGCCTTCGAAATCGGGACCCGCACCCGAGCCGCCGGCGATGGTTTCGTAATATTGATGGCGGGCATTGCCGAAGGTGAAATTGTTCATGGTGCCCTGCGCACCCGCCATCGCACCGAGCGCCCCGTAGAGACAGTCGGTCACGGTCTGCGAGGTCTCGACGTTGCCGGCGACGACGGCGGCCGGATAACGCGGTCGCAGCATCGAGCCTTCGGGTATGCGCACATCGAGCGGCTTCAAGACGCCCGCATTCATCGGGATGTCGCCGGGGACGAGCGTGCGGAACACGTAGAGCACCGCCGCCATGCACACGGCGGCGGGCGCGTTGAAATTGTTTGGGCGCTGCGCGGACGTGCCCGCAAAGTCGATGACGGCACTGCGCGTCTGCCGGTCGATCGAAATCGCCGCGCGCACGACAGCGCCGTCGTCCATCGCGTATTCGAAGGCACCGTCTTTGAGCACGTCGAGCACGCGGCGCACCTGTTCTTCGGCATTGTCCTGCACATGGCCCATATAGGCGCGCACGGTGGCGAGCCCGAAATCGCGCACCATCTTGCGCAGCTCCTGGGCGCCCTTCTCGCACGCCGCAATCTGCGCCTTGAGGTCGCCGATATTCTGGGCGGGATTGCGCGCGGGGTACCGGCCACTTTGCAGCAAGGTCACCATCTCGGCCTCGCGCAGATGGCCTTGTTCGACGAGCAGGAAATCGTCGATCAGCACGCCCTCTTCTTCGACAGTCGTCGAATCGGGCGGCATCGAGCCCGGCGTGAGGCCGCCAATGTCGGCCTGGTGGCCGCGGCTTGCGACGAAAAACAGAATCTCGGCGCCGCCCTCGTCGAACACCGGCATCACGACGGTGACGTCCGGCAGATGCGTGCCGCCATTGTAGGGCGCGTTCAGCACATAGACATTGCCGGGCCGCATCGTGCCTTCGCGCGCGCGCGTGACGGCGGCGACACTCTCGCCCATCGAGCCGAGATGGACCGGCATGTGCGGCGCATTGGCGATGAGGTTGCCGGCCCGGTCGAACAGCGCGCAGGAGAAATCCAAGCGCTCTTTGATGTTGACCGAGAAGGCCGTGTTCTGGAGTGCGACCCCCATCTGTTCGGCGATCGACATGAACAGATTGTTGAAGACCTCGAGCATCACCGGATCGACCTTGGTGCCGGCCGCATGCGTGCGCTGAATGGCCGCCACGCGGCGCAGCACGAGATGGTCTTTGGCCGTGACCTCCGCCTGCCAACCCGGCTCGACGATCGTGGTCGCGTTGGCGTCGGCCAGGATCGCAGGGCCATCGACGCGCATGCCGGGCGCGAGCCGTTCGCGGTGATAGATCGGCGCATCGATGCTGGCGCCGTCGGCGAACATTTTCACGATGGCGTCCGGCGTCGGCGGTGTCGCATCGCCGAGAGAAGCAGCCGCATCGTCGCTCGCGTCCGACCGGCCGATCGCTTCGATGGCAACCTGCTCGACCACGATCGCCTTACCTGGCAGCGTGAAGCCGTAGCGCTGGCGATGGGCCTCGGCGAATTCGGCCTGCATCGTGGCGAGTGGGGCATCGGCCACCGGCAGCGTGGAATCCGTGCCCTCGTATTTGAGATGCAGGCGGCGCTGGATCTCGATCTTGTCGGCCGGCACGTCCTGGCGGTTCAGCTCGGCCAAACCTTCGGCGGCGAGCGTGTCGAGATCGGCGGCAATTGCGGGCAGCAGGTTTTCCTCAAGGCGCCGCTCGACCGCGCGTTCGCGCAGCACGCGCAGGTCGGCAAGGCCCATGCCGTAAGCCGACAGCACGCCCGCAAACGGATGCACGAACACGGTGCGCATGCCGAGCGCGTCGGCCACTTTGCACGCATGCTGGCCGCCGGCGCCGCCGAAGCAGTTGAGCGCGTAGCCTTGCACGTCGTAGCCGCGCTGGATCGAGATCTGCTTGATGGCGTTTGCCATGTTCTCGACCGCAATTCTGAGGAAACCTTCGGCGACCTCTTCGGGCGCCGTTGGCTTCCCCGTCGCGGTCGCCACGCGCGCGGCAAGGTCGGAAAATTTTTCGCGCACGATGTCGGCATCGAGCGGCGCGTCGCCGGTGGGGCCGAAGAGTTTCGGGAAAAACGCGGGCACGATCTTGCCGACCATGACGTTGGCGTCGGTGACGCACAATGGCCCGCCGCGGCGATAGCAGGCGGGGCCCGGGTTCGCACCCGCACTGTCGGGCCCGACGCGAAAGCGCGCGCCGTCGAAATGCAGGATCGAGCCGCCGCCGGCCGCGACCGTGTTGATCTTCATCATGGGTGCACGCATGCGCACGCCGGCCACGATCGTCTCGAAGGTGCGCTCGAAAGCGCCGTTGTAGAGGGCGACGTCGGTGGACGTCCCGCCCATGTCGAAGCCGATGATCTTGTCGAACCCGGCCGACGCACCCGTGGCCGCCGCCCCCACGATGCCGCCCGCCGGCCCCGACAGGATCGAATCCTTGCCCTGGAATAGGCGCGCATCCACAAGCCCGCCATTCGACTGCATGAACAAGAGCCGCGTGTCGCCAAGGGCGGCCGCCACGCGGTCCACATAATTGCGCAGGATCGGCGACACGTAGGCGTCCACAACGGTCGTGTCGCCGCGCCCGACGAGTTTCATCAAGGGCGACACAGCGTGGCTTGCGGAGATCTGCGTAAAACCGATGCGCTGTGCGATCGCGGCCACGGCTTGTTCGTGGGCCGGATAGCGATAGCCATGCATCAACACGATCGCGACCGCGCGAATGCCGTCGTTATAGGCTTTTTGCAACGCGGCTTCGGCCGCCGCTTCGTCAAGCGTTCGCACGACAGAACCGTGCGCATCGACGCGCTCGACGATCTCGAGGCTGCGCTCGTAGAGCAGCTCCGGCAGCTCGATCTTGCGCACGAAGAGCTTGGGCCGGTTCTGGTAGGCGATGCGCAGCTGGTCGGCGAAGCCCGCCGTGATCGCAAGCGCCACGCGCGCCCCTTTGCGCTCGAGGAGCGCATTGGTCGCAACCGTGGTGCCCATCTTGACCGCGTCGATCGGCTGGCCCGCAAGGCTTGCGTCGGCAGGCAAGCCCAGCAGATCGCGAATCCCCTGCAGCGCCGCATCGTCGTAGCGCCCCGGATTTTCCGACAGCAGCTTGTGCGTGGCAAAGCGGCCGTCGGGCCGCTTGGCGACGATGTCGGTGAAAGTGCCGCCGCGGTCGATCCAGAATTGCCAGCCAGTCATGCCGAGGAGGCTAACGCGTCATGCCGCCTGCCGCCAACTGCCGCGAAGCGACCTCCGGCGTTCGACCGCACCCGACACGCCCGCAAACGCGTTGCGCGCAAGCCCGCAGGCGAGAAGCCGGTCGGGATTTTCGCCCGGCATGTGCAGGCCCAGCGGGGCGGCAGGCGCGAAACCGAAGCGCTTGTAGTAGCCGATGTCGCCGACCAGCACGACACGCGCGGCATTCATCCAAGCGGCGGCATCGAGCGTGTCGCGGATCAAGGCCACGCCGATGCCGCGGCCCTTCAAGGCCGGCTCGGCCGCAACGGGGCCGAGCAGCAAGGCCGTGTGGCCGCCGATGGCGACGGGCCAATAGCGGATCGTGCCGAGGAGGCGGCCGTCGGCGTCGGACCGCGCGACGCGCGACAAATGGTGCACCGGCGGCACGTGGCTGCGATAGCGGTACGAGATCTTGGCGTGCCGGTCGGGGCCGAAGGCCCGGTCGAGAAGCGCTTCGATGGCAGGCCCGTCTTCGGGCCGTTCGGTGGTCAGGTGGAACATAGAATCCTCACGCGGCAAAAGGGGACGTCGAACAGCGACGCGCGCGATTGCCGAGGAGGACGGGCTATTTTATGGGTAAATCGGAAAGCCGGTCGGACGACGAATCAGCGCGCACAAGGGCCGAAGCCCTGCGCTCGTCGTCGCAACCGAAGAAGACCGGCGTTTTCCATGGTTTCTTTTTAGACGACGACGCGGCTGCGCGTCAAACCTTGAATTTGGGGTCGAGCCAGTCGCGCAAGCTGTCGCCGAACAGGTTGAAGGCGAAGACGGCGACCGAGATGGCGAGGCCCGGGAACAGGATCATCCACGGCGCTTCGCGGTAGAAGTCCGACGCGTTGCCCGACAGCATGAGCCCCCAGGCGGGCGTGGGCTCGGTGACGCCCAGGCCCAGGAACGACAGCGAGGCTTCGAGCAGGATCGCCTGCGCGATGAAGGCCGTGAACATGATCAGGAACGGGGCCGAGACGTTCGGCACCATGTGGCGGAAGATGATGCGCGTGTGGCTGAAACCGGCCGCGCGTGCCGCGTCGATATAGGGCATCTCGCGGATCGACAAAGCGGCCGAGCGCACGACGCGCGCGACCTTCGGCACGATCGGGATCGCGATCGCGACGATGAGGTTCACGTCCACGCCGCCGACGAGATTGCGGCCCAGCATCGCCACGACGACGAGGGCCAGCACGATGATCGGGAAGGCCAGCATCACGTCGATGAAGCGCTGCACGGCCATGTCGATGCGGCCGCCGAAATAGGCCGACGACACGCCGACGACGGCCCCCAATGTGCAGCCGAACAGCGACGAGAAGAAGCCGATCGTGAGGGCCGTGCGCGCGCCGTAGATCACGCGGCTGAAAATGTCGCGCCCGAACGCGTCGGTGCCCATCGGATGCGTGGCGGATGGGGCTGCCAGCATCGCGCCGAAATCGATCGTCAGCGGATCGAAGGGTGCCACGAGTTCGGCGAACATGCCGGCAAACAGCATCACGAGAATGGCCACGCCCGAGATCGCGCCCAAGGGCTGGGCGATGCAGAACTCGACCAGGGCCGAACGGCGCTTGCGGATATTGTAGGTAACGGTGGGCTGGGAAACGGTCGCCATGTCACTTGCTCCCGTAGCGGATGCGCGGGTCGAGCCAGGCATAGAGCAGATCGACGACCAGATTGGTCACAATAAACACGACCGCGATCAGCATGACGATCGACTGGATCAGCGTGAAATCGTTGCGGCTGATCGCCTGCACGAACAGGCGGCCGAGGCCGTTCAGGTTGAAGACCTGCTCGGTCACCACGAGGCCGCCGATCAGGAACGCGAATTCGAGGCCGATCACGGTAATGGCGGGCAGCATCGCGTTGCGCATCGCGTGGCGCGAGACGACGAGCTTTTCGTAGACGCCTTTGGCGCGCGCGGTGCGGATATAGTCTTCCTTCATCACTTCCACGATCGACGAGCGCACCATGCGCGCCACGACCGCCGAATATCGGTAGCCAACGGCCAAAGCGGGCCAGATGAGCTGGCTTATATTGGCGACCGGATCGACGTAGAACGGCGTGTAGGTGATCGGCGGCAGCCAGTTGAACAGATACAGCAGCCCCAGAATGATGATCATGCCGAGCCAGAAGCTCGGCACGGCCAGACCTGCGATGGTGACGATGCGTATCGTGTAGTCGATCCACGTGTCTTTGAACAACGCCGACAGCGTGCCGAGCGGTATCGCGATCAGAATCGCGATCACGGTTGCCATCAACGCGACCTGCAAGGTGAGTTCGAGGCGGAGCGAAATCTCCTCGACCACCGGCCGGTCCGTCCACATCGAATTGCCGAGATTGAGCGTGGCAAGGCCCGTCATCCACTGGCCGAACTGCACGATCATCGGCTGGTCGAGGCCGAGGCGCGCGCGCTCCTTCTCGATCGTCTCCTGCGTCACGCTGCCGCCGTCGCCGCGCAGTTTCACCTCGACAATGTCCCCCGGCACGACCCTGAGCATGAAGAAGATCAGGATCGCGACCCCGACCAAGGTCGGGATCATCAGGAGGGTGCGGTTGGCGAGATATCCGAGCATCGGCGACGGCGGCTTTCTGTGGCGTGGACGGCGACGTTACTGGTTCAGCCAAACCCCGGCCAGGTTCTGGCCCAGATTGTGGCTCGGCGACATTTCCCAGCCCATCACGGCCTTGTTGGTCGGGATGATGCGGTGCCACCACAGCAGCGGCGCCTGGTAGACCTGCTCGAACATGCGCGCTTCGAACTGGCGGATGATGTCGTAGCGCTTGGTCGTGTCGCGCTCGCGCGACTGCAGATCGTAGAGCCGGTCGAGCTCGCGATCGATCGAACGCGAGCGGTTTTCGGGCGCCCGGTCGAACGAAACGTACTTGGCGAGACCCAGGCTCGGCTCGTCCATGAACAGGTTCGAGAAATCGACCGCGACGTCGAAATTGCCGCTCGACATGGCCGCAAGATACGGCGACGTCTCCGACTGGCGATGCTCGACCTCGACGCCGATCTGGCGCCATTGGTCGACCAGATAGATGCCGGCCGGCGTGTAGGGCTGCGGGGTCGCACGGTTGTGCAGCACGAATTTGAGGTTCGAAGCCCCTGCCGCCTGCAGGAGACGGCGCGCTTCGGCGCGGGCGGCGGCGATGTTGGTGCCGTAGCCCGGAACCTTGGCGAGGTCCGCATCCTTGATCGCGAACGGCGAGCCCGGGCGCACGAGGCCGCCCACGTCGCGCAACGTCGCCTGGCGCGCAAGCCCCTGGGCACCCGCACGGCGGTCGATCGCCATGTTGAGGGCCTGGCGCACGCGCACGTCGTCGAACGGCTTCTTCTCGACGTTGAACACGACGAGCAGATTGAGCGTCCAGCCCGATTCTTCGATGCGCACCCTGTCGCCCATGCCTTGGACGAGACGGTCGCGCTCGGCCGGGCTGATGCCGCGGAACTCGGCCATCACCTGCCCGCCCTGCAGCGCGTTCAGCATCGCGGCGGGCTGGCTCATGAAGACGCCGCGGAAGCCGTCGAGATAGGGCTTGCCGGGTTCGAAATAGCGCTCGTTGCGCGTCCCCGTGACATGGCTGCCCTTGACGTGTTCGCCGAAGCGGAACGGCCCTGAGCCCATAATGTTGTTGCGCGGGAAGTTGGGATCGGCCGCCAATTTCGCTGCCGAATAGACGCAATTCCACGGGCTCGCGAAATGCTCCATCATCGCGGGATTGGGCGCCTTCATCTTGAAGGTGATCGTGGTCGCATCCGGCGTTTCGATCGTGTCGATGTCGCCGAACGTGGCCTGGCGCGTGGACACGATGCCCGTGGGCGGGGCGCGGAGACGCTCGTAGGTCGCCTTGACGTCGGCCGAGGTCAGCGGCGTGCCGTCGTGGAACGCGACGTTGCTGCGCAGCTTGAACGTATAGGTCATGAGGTCGGGGGCGACCGTCCAGCTTTCGGCCAGATCGCCCTTCACGCCCGGATATTTCGACAGGTCGAACTGCATCAGCGTCGAATAGAAGGGCGAGGCGAAATGCAGCGTCGCGAAGGTGTCGGACGCGTGGCAGTCGTAATGCGGCGTCTCGGCCGAAATCGCGTAGGTGAGCGTGCCGCCGCGCTTGGGCGTCTGGGCGTCGGCCGTGCCGGCGAAGGCAAGGCCGGCGGCGGCAATGCCCGCCGCAAGCATACGAAGATAGCTCATCGGGACAGTTCCTCCTTCAAAGGCGGCGCGGGGTTCTTGGGGGGCTTATCCCCGCGTCCGTTCTGTTGCACGCAATGGAAGACGCGTTGCAGGCGTTCCGTCAAGCGCTAGACCTTGATGCAGGCCACGAAATGGCCGGGTTTGACCTCGCGCGGTTCGGGCACGATATTTTTGCAGTCGCCGTCGGCCAGCGGACAGCGCGTGTGGAACACGCAGCCCGACGGCGGATTGAGCGGCGACGGCGTTTCGCCCTTGAGCGCGCGGGGGGCCCGCGCGCGCTCGACCGACGGGTCGGGTACGGGGGCCGCATCCAAGAGCGCCTTCGTGTAGGGGTGCAACGGCTCGGCATAGAGCGCGTCGCCGTCGGCCATCTCCATCAAGCGTCCCAGATACATGACCACGACGCGGTCGGAGATGTGCCGCACGACGGCGAGATCGTGCGCGATGAAAAGGTAGGTGAGATTGAGCTTGTGCTGCAGATTTTCGAGCAGATTGATGATCTGGCCCTGGATCGAAACGTCGAGGGCAGAGACCGGCTCGTCGCAGACGATGAATTCGGGCTCCATCGCAAGCGCGCGCGCAATGCCCACACGCTGGCGCTGCCCGCCGGACATTTCGTGCGGATAGCGCTCGGCCATGTAGGCGAAGAGCCCGACCTGCACGAGCAGCTCGGCCACGCGCTCGGCCGCCGCTTTGGCGTTCGGCACGATTTTGTAGACCATCAAAGGCTCGGCGATTATCTGGCCGATCGTCATGCGCGGATTGAGCGAGCTGTAGGGATCCTGGAAAATCACTTGGATCTTGCGGCGGATGTCGCGCAGCTCGTTGAGGCTCTTGGCCGCGATGTCCTCGCCCTTGAACTTGATGGCCCCTTCGGTCGGATTCTCGAGCCGCAGCACGAGGCGGCCGATCGTGGTCTTGCCGCAGCCGGACTCGCCGACGAGGCCCAGCGTCTCGCCGGGGGCGATTTTGAACGACACGTCGTTGACCGCGCGCACCTGGCTCGTCGTGTTCGAGAACAAGCCGCCTTTGCGCGTCACCGTGAAGAATTTCTTGAGGCCCTGCACGTCGAGCAGCGGCGGCGCATCCTTGGCGACGCGTGCACCCGCATCGACACGCGCCTGCGGCGCCGGGGCTAGCGTGCCGGCCGCAAGTTCGGGGGCCCGCAAGCAAGCCGAGAAATGGCCCGCTTCGATTTCGACGAGCGGAGGATCCTGCGCGCAGATGTCGGCCTTGAAGGCGCAGCGTGCGGCAAAGCGGCAGCCTTTGGGCGGGTCGAGCAGATTGGGCGGCAGGCCTTCTATCGTCTCGAGCTTCAGGCCGCGCGGCTGGTCCAAACGCGGCACCGAACGCATGAGCCCCATCGCGTAGGGATGGCGCGGGGCAAGGAACACCTGGTCGGCCGTTCCCTGCTCGACCACGCGGGCAGCGTACATCACGTTCACGCGGTCGGCATAGCGCGCGACCACACCCAGATTGTGCGTGATCACGATGAGCGCGATGTTGAGCTTGCGCGACAGCTCTTTCATGAGCTCGAGGATCTGCGCCTGGATCGTCACGTCGAGGGCCGTGGTGGGCTCGTCGGCGATGATGAGCTTCGGGTTGCAGGCAAGCCCGATCGCGATCATCACGCGCTGGCGCATGCCGCCCGAAAACTGGTGCGGATACTGGTCCAGGCGGCGCTCGGGATCGGTGATGCCGACCATCTTCAGAAGTTCGACCGCGCGCGCCTGCGCCTGCTCTTCGGTCATCTTGAGATGGATGAAGAGCGGCTCCTTGATCTGCAGCCCGATCGGCAGGACCGGATTGAGCGAGGTCATCGGCTCCTGGAAGATCATCGAAATGTCGCGGCCGCGCCGCTCGCGCATCTCTTCGTCCGACAGATCCAGGAGATTGACGCCCTCGAACATGATGCGCCCGTGCACGACGCGGCCCGCGGGCTTGGCGAGCAGACGCATCACGGCGAGCGAGGAAACCGACTTGCCGCAGCCGGACTCGCCGACGATGGCCAAAACTTCGCCCGGGCGGATTTCGTAGGACACGCCCTCGACCGCGCGCACCACGCCGCGCGAGGTGACGAAATGCACATGCAGGTCTTCGACCGACAGCAAAGGCGGCGGCAGCGTTGCGGTTTGAGGCGTCAAGTGGGCGTCCCTAGACTTTTTTGTTAGTGCAAGCCTCTAACATGCTTGCTGCGGATTTTCCAGCCTTCGAACGGCGCGGCGTCAGCCCAATAAAGCGGCAACGCCGTCCAAATCGGCGACGATCCAGTCGGGCTTGGGAACGTCCGGCGCCAATGCAACGCCGCGCCGATTGACCCAAGCGATCGCGAGGCCAAGCGGCTTGCCGCCGACAAGATCGGTGAATTGCGACTGGCCGGAATGCAGAAGGGCGTCGCGCGGCACGCCCGCATGATCCAGCAGATAGCGAAACAGCGTGCCGTCAGGCTTGTAGCCGCGCGCGCGCTCGGCCGTGCAGACGAGATCGAACAGCTTCGGCAGCTTGGTTGCCGCCAGCAGATCATCGTCGATGTTCGACACGATCGCGAGCCTGCAGCTTTTGGCGAAGTTTTCGAGGTTGTGCGGCACGTCGGCAAACAGCGGAAAGGCGCCGAAGGCGGCAAAGTAGCGCTCGATCAACGCCGGATCGCCGGCGAGCCCAAAATGCGCGAAGGACTGTGCAAGCGAGTCCCGGCAGATCGCGCGGTAGCCGCGATAGGGCTGCCAATACTGCGCGATGTTGCGGTGCTCCCAATCCTCCCAGAAGAGTTTGACGTCGATATGCGCGGCCCCGCAATCGTCGAGGATCGATTGGAACGCGGCATACGAGCCCGCACGCACATCGAGCAGCGTGCCGAACACGTCGAACGACATCAAATGCGGGCGGAGCTGTGCGCTCACCAATTCCCGCCCTCGATCGCCGCCACGAGGGCATCGGTCACGGACTCGGTCGTGGCTTTGCCGCCGAGATCGGGCGTGTGGCAGGCCGGATCGGCCGTCACGCGCTCGATGGCCGCCATCAGGCGCGCGGCAGCATCCGGCTCGCCCAAATGCTCGAGCATCAGCACGGCCGACCAGAAGGAGCCGACGGGATTTGCGATGCCCTTGCCCATGATGTCGAAGGCCGAGCCGTGGATCGGCTCGAACATCGAGGGGAAGCTGCGCTCGGGATTGAGATTGGCGGTAGGTGCGATGCCGATCGACCCGCCCAAGGCGGCGGCGAGGTCCGACAAAATGTCGGCATGCAGGTTCGTCGCCACGACCGTGTCGATCGAAGCGGGCTTGCGCACCATGCGCACGGTCATCGCATCGACGAGTTCCTTGTCCCACGCGACGTCCGGAAATTCGGCGGCGACTTCGGCGGCGACTTCGTCCCACAGCACCATGCCGTGGCGCTGGGCGTTGGATTTGGTCACGACCGTGAGCTTGCGGCGCGGCCGCGAGCGCGCCAAAGCGAACGCAAAGCGCATGATGCGCGTGACACCTGCGCGCGTGAAGATCGAGGTTTCGGTCGCGACCTCCTCGGGCAGGCCCCTGTGCGTGCGCCCGCCCTGGCCCGCATATTCGCCTTCCGAGTTTTCGCGCACGATCACCCAATCGAGATCGCCGCGCTTGAGGCCCGCGATCGGCGATTCGATGCCAGGCAGCAGGCGCACCGGGCGCACATTGGCGTATTGGTCGAAAGGCTGGCAGATCGCCAGGCGCAAGCCCCACAAGGTCACATGGTCCGGCACGTCGGGCATCCCGACCGCACCGAAGAAAATCGCGTCGAACGGCTTGAGCTGGGAGAGCCCGTCGGCCGGCATCATGATGCCGTGGCGTTTGTAGTAGTCGCTGCCCCAGTCGAACGCTTCGGGGGCAAGCGCGAAACCGCTGCGCTTTGCAAGGGCCGCGAGCGCGCGCAAGGCGGCCGGCACCACTTCCTTGCCGATTCCGTCGCCGGGTATGGCGGCAATGCGATAAGTTCTCACGGTGCGCATTTCCTCTCAGGTGCTATTGCTTGGCGACATCTGATATACGAACTGCAGTGCCGGGGGAACAGCACAGCATGTCGATTTGGGTCAGCATACTCGGGGGCACCGCCGGTTTTGCGCTGGGTGGGCCGCTCGGCGCCCTGTTGGGGGCAGCCGCGGGCTATACGCTCGCCAATGTCGCAAAAAAAGCCGCAGGCCCGCCGCAGAGCGGCGATGCGACGCGCGAAATCGCCTTCACGATCGCGACCGTCGCACTCGCCGCCAAGATGGCGAAATCGGACGGTGCGGTGTGCGCGCGCGAAAAAGCGGCATTCGCCGAACTGTTCCATTTCGATCCGGCCGAACGCGCCAATGTCGAACGCGTCTTCGACTTTGCCACGCGTTCGACGGCGGGATTCGAGGCCTATGCGAACCAGCTTGCCGCGATGTTCGAGCCCGGCGCGGCCGCGCTCGAAGAACTGCTCGACTGCCTGTTCCACATCGCGCGCGCCGACGGCAACTTGAGAGACGAAGAGGTCGCATTTCTGGCGGCCGTCGCGAAGATCTTCGGCATTTCGCAAAACGCTTTCGAAAGCCTCGTCGAAGCCCAGCGCGACCCGGCTTCGGCCGATCCCTATCGCGTGCTGGGCATTGCCGCCGACGCGTCGGAGGACCAAGCGCGTGCCGCTTGGCGCCAATTGGTGCGCGACCACCATCCCGACCGCCTGACGGGTGCGGGCATGCCGCAGGAATTCGTCGCCCTTGCCAACGAGCGGCTTGCCGCAATCAACGTGGCGTGGGCCGCGTTGCGCCGCCGGAAGGGCTGGACATGACGCCGCTTGACCGAGCGATCGCGGTTGCGATCACCGCGACCTGGGGCCTCAATTTCGTGATCGGAAAATGGGCGCTCGCGGAATTGCCGCCGATCCTGACGATGACGCTGCGCTTTGCGCTGGTCGCGGTCCTGCTGCTGCCGTTCGTGCGCACGCCGTGGGCCGATCTGCCGCGCATTGCGGGCCTGTCTTTCACGCTCGGGCTCGTGCATTTCAGCCTCATGTTTTCGGGCCTCGTCGGCGTCGATGCCGGCCTCGCCTCGATCATCGCGCAAAGCCAGGTGCCGTTTGCGGCATTGCTGGCCGCGATCTTCCTGCGCGACATGCCGGGGCCGCGCCAGTGGCTCGGCATGGCGCTGGCGTTTTTCGGCATTTGGCTTGCGGTAGGCGAACCGCACGCGGGCGGCGCGATCGGCGACATTCTGCTGATGCTGGCGGCCAGCTTCGTGTGGGCGGTCGCCAATTTCCAGATGAAGACGCTCGGCCATGTCGACGGTTTTTCGCTCAATGCCTACATGGCGCTGTTCACCGTGCCGATGCTGGCGACCGCCTCGGCCGTGCTCGAGACCGGCCAGTTTGCGGCAATGGCATCGGCGAGCCTGCGGGCCTGGAGCGGCGTCGTCTTCATGGCCTGCATCATCACGATCGTGACCTATTGGGCGTGGTATCGCCTGCTGCGGCGCTATTCGGTCAATATTGTCGTACCCTACTCGTTGCTGATTCCGATTTTCGGCGTGCTGGCAGGTGTGGTGCTGATGGGCGATCCGTTCGGCTGGCAGAGTTTTGTAGGTGCGGCCGTGACCGTCGCGGGCGTCGCCGCCGTCACGTTCGGCAAGCGCAAGCAAGGCGAGACGGTCCCATGATCGCCCTGCACGATCGCCCGTCGCCGAATTTCGACGCGCGGCCCGCAGGGCTCGCACCCGAAATTCTGGTGCTGCACTACACCGACACGGCAAGCCTCGACGAATCGCTCGCCATTCTTCTCGATCCGGCCAAACAGGTCAGCGCGCATTATCTGGTCGACGAAGACGGCACGATCTACCGTCTCGTCGACGAGGACATGCGCGCCTGGCATGCCGGCAAAGCCAGCTGGCGCGGCCTCAGCGACATCAATGCCCGCTCGATCGGCATCGAACTTCAAAACCCGGGCCATCGCTGCGGCTATCGCGCCTTTGCCGACCCGCAGATCGAAGCGACGATCGCGCTTTGCGGCGAAATCGTCGCACGCCACAAAATTTATCCCCGCGACTTGGTCGGCCATTCCGACATTGCGCCGTCGCGCAAAAAGGATCCGGGCGAATTGTTTCCGTGGGACCGCTTGGCGATGGCTGGCCTCGGCTATTGGCCGGGCCACGTGGCGCGCCGCCGGCGCACGGTCCGCGATTTTGGCCCCGGTGCCGCGGACGACGCGGTCGCGTTTGCGCAGCGCGATTTGGCCGCGATCGGCTATGGCTGCCCGCAGACCGGCGAACTCGATCCGGAAACGGCGGACGTGCTCGCCGCATTCCAACGCCGCTATCGGCCTTGGCGGATCGACGGGCGGCTCGACGGCGAAACGCACGCCCGCGCGCGTGCATTACGCGAGCTAATAAACTGCTAGACACGCAAGCGCTGCGAATGATAAGAGTTTCTATCTAAAAGGTTACAGAGAGATTGCATTCTATGTTCGCATATCCCGCTCGTCTGTTCGCCAAAGACAATGGCTATTCGGTCGCGTTCGCGGATTTTCCCGATCTCAAAGCCGCCGGCAAAAACCCGCACGAAGCCGTTCGCAACGCCTCCATGGCGCTGACGCGTCATCTGGAGAGTTTCGTCGCAAAAGGACAGGCCGTGCCGCCGCCCGGCATTCTCGACGCCGAGTTGCGGCGCCCGAAGGGCGAATCGCTCGCCCAGCTGCTGATCCCTGCCGACTATGTCGGGCGCGTGGTGCGACTCAATATCAGCATGGACGAAAGCGTGCTGAACATGTCCGACCGGCAATCGGCGCAACTCGGCATGACGCGGTCGGGCTACATCGCGCATCTGATCCGCAGCGATCGCGACCGACTGATGCGCGCCGCCACCCAAGCCGAAACCAAGCCCGATCCCAAAGCCAAGCCCGCGCGCAAGCCGGCGGCCAAGGCAAAAGGCAAAGCCAAAAAACGCTAGGCAGCGCCCAAAGCCGCTGTTGACGGGGCCGACATTCTGCGCGCATCTACGGCCCGTGCCAGACGGTCGGACGGCCGCGGTGCTTCCTTGCCCTTGCGGCAGGGCAGCGTCGAGGAAAGTCCGGGCTCCACGGAAACGAAGGTGCCGGGTAACGCCCGGCGGGGGCGACCCCAGGGAAAGTGCAACAGAAAACAGACCGCCAACCGGGCTTCGGCCCGCGGCAAGGTTGAAACGGTGGGGTAAGAGCCCACCGCGGACGCGGCAACGCGGACGGCATGGCAAACCCCACCTGGAGCAAGACCAAATAGGGGCGGCACGCAGACACGCGCAAGCGGTCTGCCGTCTGTTTCCGGACAGCCGCCCGGGTCGGTCGCGCGAGGTGCCTGGCAACAGGCATCCTAGAGGAATGGTCGTCGCCGTTGCCTCGCGAGAGGCGACGATACAGAACCCGGCTTACAGACCGTCTGGCATTTTCCCGCTGAAATTGAATTTTTGCGACACGCGCCGTCTTGCGACCGTATTTTCGCCGGAAAATTAACGCGAATTCTTGTCAAATTCAGTTGATCGATGCGCTTCAGAGCGGCAAGAACGAAACGTGTTCAAGCAAAAACAGGGGCTTAGCCCATTGACGCCCATATACACCCATGATATCCCATATTGTCCCACAAACCCTCTTTTGCGCGATGCAAAACCGGGCTGGGACCGCGCGGAAAGACGAATATCTCCCGTTTTTCAAGGCGTTGCTGCATCGGGGACGGCACGGGACAGACGACGCGGACGATGGCCAAAACCACGTTCAAATCGACCTACAAGTTCAAGATCGACCGGAAGGGGCGCGTCTCCATTCCGGCCGACTTCCGAACCGTGCTCGCCGCCAAGGGCGAAGAAGAGCTCAACGTGCTGCCCTGGGAAGGCCAGGTCGCGCGCGTAATCGGCGACGACGTGCTCGCCCGCATCGGCGCCAATGCCGATCCGCTTGCCGCCTTCAGCGCCAACCCGCTCGACGAGGCCGCCATGCGCGCAGCCGATCTCATCCCCCTGTCGCTCGACGCCGAAGGCCGCGTGATGCTGCCCGAACGCTTGATCGCGCATTGCAACCTTTCCGATACGGTCGCGTTCGCCGGCCGCAACACGTTTTTCGAGATCTGGAATCCCGAAGCGCTCGACGCCTTCCAGGCCGCATGGCACGCGCGCCAAAGCGGGCGCAGCTGATGGACGAAAATCTCGCCCACGTGCCGGTGCTGTGCGTCGAGGCGGTCGAAGCTTTGTGCCCGCGCGCCGATGCCGTCTACGTCGACGGAACGTTCGGCGGCGGCGGCTACACGACCGCTTTGCTCGAGGCCGCATCCTGCACGGTCGTGGCGATCGACCGCGATCCGGCGGCGGTGGCGCGCGCGGCCCCGTTGCAGGCGCGCTTTGCGCAACGCCTGCGCGTCGTCGAAGGCCGCTTCGGCGAGCTCGACCGGCTCGCCCAGGCGCAGGGTTTTGCTGCCGTGGACGGTGTCGCCCTCGATCTCGGCGTATCGTCGCCGCAGATCGACGATCCGGCGCGCGGCTTCTCGTTCCGCTTCGACGGCCCGCTCGACATGCGCATGGGTACCTCCGGGCCCACGGCCGCCGACATCGTCAATGGCTGGGACGAAACGTCGCTCGCCGACACGATCTACGGCCTCGGCGAAGAGCGCCATTCGCGGCGCGTAGCGCGCGCGATCGTGGCGGCGCGTCGCACGGCCCCCATCGCGCGCACGTTCGAGCTCGCGCGCATCGTGCGCGGCGCGGTTCCGCGCAGCAAAGACGGCATCGATCCCGCCACGCGCACTTTCCAGGCCTTGCGCATCGCGACCAACGACGAGCTCGGCGAGCTCGCGCAAGGGCTCGCGGCGGCCGAGCGCATCCTCGCACCCGGCGGCCGTCTTGCTGTCGTCTCGTTCCATTCGCTCGAAGACCGCGCGGTCAAACAGTTCCTGAAGCAGCGGGCCGGCGAAGGCGATCGCGGCTCGCGCCATCTGCCGCAGCGCCAGTCGCGCGCGGCGGCGAGCTTCCGCCTCGTGTCGCGCAAGGGCATCCGCCCGAGCGACGCCGAGATCGCGCGCAATCCGCGCGCGCGCTCGGCCACCTTGCGCGTTGCCGAGCGCACGAATGCGCCCGCCTGGGGCGCACCCGCCTCGGCCGCAGCCAATGCAGGTGCCGCATGATCCGGCTGGCGACCTTGCTGTGGATCGCGATCGCGGGCGTCATGGGCTACGGGCTCTACCAGCTCAAGCACGAGGTCATGTCGCTCGAAAGCGAGCTTGGGCGCTTGAACCGCCAGATCGTGCGCGAGCAGGAGAACATCCACGTGCTGCGCGCCGAATGGGCCTACACGAACCAGCCGCAGCGCCTGCAGGCGCTGGCCCAGCGCCATCTCGATCTCGCCCCGATGAATCCGCGCCAGTTCGGCCGGCTCGACAATCTGCCCGTCCCTGCCGCCGCAGCATCGCAAGGGGCCGTGAAGCCCACTGCCGCAAGCCCGGGGGTGCCGCGCTAGATGGCCACGCGCCTGTCCGACATCGTGCGCGCGATCCCGGCCCGCCTGCGGCTGCAGGGAACGGCCGCCCACGCGCTCGAGACGGCCCGCCATCGCCTCGTGGTCGGCGGCATGCTGTTTGCGGTCGCCTTCGCCGTGGTCGGCGGGCGCCTCGTCGATGTGACGATGCTCACCGAAGCGCGCGAGCCGCGGGCCGCCCGCGTGCCCAACACCGGCCCGCTCGAACTTGCGCGCGCCGACATCGTCGACCGCAACGGCGTGCTGCTGGCAACCTCGCTGGTCACGCAGTCGCTCTACGCCAATCCCAAACTCATCGCCAATCCGGAAGCGACGGCGCGGCGCCTCGCCGCCGTACTGCCCGGCCTCGACGAAAAGGCCGTGCGCGACCGACTTGCCTCGGACCAGCGCAGCTTCGTGTGGATCCGGCGCAGCCTCACGCCGCGCCAGCAATACGAGGTCAACCGCCTCGGCGTGCCGGGGCTGTTCTTCCAGCGCGAGGAGCGCCGGGTCTATCCGCACGGCGTACTCGCAAGCCACGCAGTGGGCTTCGCCGATCTCGACAATCGCGGCCTTGCCGGGGCCGAACAGGCGTTCGACGAACGGCTCAAGACCGAGCGCGAGCCCGTGCGCCTGTCGCTCGACATCCGCGCCCAGCACGTGGTGCGCGAAGAGATCAAGCGCGCGATCGAAGAGTTCAACGCGATCGGCGGCATGGGCGTGCTGCTCGACGTGGCGACTGGCGAAACGCTCGCCATGGTCTCGCTGCCCGATTTCGATTCGAACGCGCCGGGGCTCGCCGACGACGATGCGCGCTTCAACCGCAACACGCTCGGCACCTACGAGATGGGCTCGACCTTCAAGATGTTCACGGCCGCGATGGGCTTCGACAGCGGCGCCGTGCGCATGCAGGACAGCTGGGACGCAAGCAAGCCCTACACGATCGGCCGTTTCACGATTTCGGATTTCCACGGCAAGAACCGCTGGCTCACCACGCCCGAGGTCTTCATCTATTCCTCGAACCTCGGCGCGTTGCGCATGGCCCAGCGCATCGGCGTCGAGCGCCAGCGCGACTTCATGGACCGCGTCGGCTTCCTGCGCCCCTCGCCAATCGAGTTGCCGGAGGTTTCACATCCGCTGGTGCCGAAGCCCTGGCGCGAGATCAACGCGCTGACGATCTCGTACGGCCACGGCATCACCGTGTCGCCGATGCAGCTCGTGGGTGCCGCCGCCGCGAGTGTGGGCGGCGGCATCCTGCGCCCCGTCACGATCCTGGCGCGCGAAGAAAGTGCGCGCGCGCCGGGCGAACGCGTGATGAGTGCGGCGGCTTCCGCCCAGCTCAACCAGCTCATGCGCCTCAATGTCGAGCGCGGCTCGGGCCGCAGCGCCGAAGTCGCCGGCTACTATGTCGGCGGCAAGACGGGGACGGCCGAAAAGATCCAGCGCGGCGGCTACAAAAAGAATGCGCGCATCTCCTCCTTCGTCGCTTCGTTCCCGGCGCACGATCCCAAATACGTGCTGCTGGTGATGGTGGACGAGCCGCAAGGCCGCCGCGAAACCGGCGGCTATGCGACCGGCGGCGTCGTCGCGGCCCCCACCGCAGGCCGCATCATCGCGCGCGTGGCACCGCTATTGGGCTTGCCGCCAATGCGCGAAGCGGTCCCCGACCTCACCCAACCGCTGCTTGCAGCGGCGATCTTGAGGTAGGGGACGCATGCGGCTCAGCGAAATCCTCGACGGCGAAATGCAGCTGCGCAACGCAGCCGGCCGGGATCCGCAGATCGCGGGCCTCACGGCCGATTCGCGCCGCGTGGCGCGGGGCTTCGTGTTCGCGGCCTTGCCCGGTGCGAAACAGGACGGGCGCAGCTACGTGGGCGAAGCCTTGCGCAGCGGTGCCGCCGCTGTGCTCGCCGCCCCCGGGCTCGATCTGCCGGCCGGCATTCCTTACGTGGAAGCCGCCAATCCGCGCCGTTCGTTCGCACGTGCCGCTTCGCGCTTTGCAGGGCCCCAGCCGCGCATCGTTGCGGCCGTGACGGGTACGAGCGGCAAAACCTCCGTCGCCAGCTTTACGCGCCAGTTGTGGCAGACGACGGGACGGCCCGCCGCCAGCGTCGGCACGCTCGGGCTCGTGGCCCCGCACGTCACGCGCAGCGGCGCCCTCACCACGCCCGATCCGGTTTCGCTGCACGCCGACTTGGCCGAGCTTGCCAAAGCGGGCGTGGATCATGTGGCGATGGAAGCCTCGAGCCACGGGCTCGACCAATGCCGCCTCGACGGCGTCAAGCTTGCGGCGGCCGCCTTCACGAATCTCAGCCGCGACCATCTCGACTACCACGCCACGATGGCCGCCTATTTCGCCGCCAAGCGGCGTTTGTTCGACACCCTGCTGCCGCCCGGTGCGGTCGCCGTGCTCAATGCCGACATTCCGGAATACGACGCGCTGAAGACCGTGTGCGAAGCGCGCCACCACCGCATTCTTTCGTTCGGGCGCAATGGCGGCGACCTGAAGCTCGTCGACGCAGCCCCGCTGCCGCACGGCCAGCGCCTGACGCTGCAGGCGTTCGGTACGACGCGCACGCTCGACCTGCCGCTCGCCGGCACGTTCCAGGCCATGAATATGCTCGCGGCCGTGGGACTTGCGATCGGCGGCGGCGTGGCGCCCTTTGCAGCCCTCGATGCCGTCTCGAGCCTCGAAGGCGTGCCGGGCCGCCTGCAATTGGCGGGGACCACGCCTTCGGGTGCGGCCGTCTATGTCGACTACGCGCACAAGCCCGATGCGCTCGCGACCGTGCTGGCCGCCTTGCGCCCGCATGTTGCAGGGAGGCTCCATGTGCTGTTCGGTTGCGGCGGCGACCGCGACGTGGGCAAGCGCCCGCTCATGGGCAAGATCGCGGTCGAGCGTGCGGATCGCGTGATCGTGACCGACGACAATCCGCGCTCGGAAGATCCCGCCGAGATACGCAAGGCCGTGCTGGCGGGTGCCCAAGGTGCGCGCGAAATCGCCCCACGCGATGCCGCCATCCGTGCTGCGATCGAGGATCTTGGTGCGGGCGACGTGCTCGTGATCGCCGGCAAGGGCCACGAGCGCGGCCAGATCATCGGCGACGTCACGCTGCCCTTCGATGACCTCGAACAAGCGCAGACGGCTTTGAACATCGCCGCGCGCGAGGGGGCGGCATGAACGCTCTGTGGCATGCCGCCGACGCGCTCGCCGCCACCAAAGGCCAAGCCCTGGGCGCACGCGATTGGCAGGCGACCGGCATTTCGATCGATACGCGCACGCTCGCCAAGGGCGATCTGTTCGTGGCCCTCAAAGGCGAAACGCAGGACGGCCACGCGCACGTGGCCGATGCGTTTGCCAAGGGCGCAGCGGCCGCCCTCGTGTCGCATGCCATGGAACACGGGCCCGGCATTTTGGTGCCGGACACGCTTGCGGCCCTCGGCGCTTTGGGCGTTGCCGCGCGCGCGCGCTGTGCCGCACGCGCTTTGGCCGTGACCGGTTCGGTCGGCAAAACGAGCACGAAAGAAGCGCTCGCCGCCGCGCTTGGCCGGCAGGCCAAAACGCATGCGGCCGCTGCCTCGTTCAACAACCATATCGGCGTGCCGGTCACGCTCGCACGTCTTCCCGCCGACAGCCGCTACGGCGTGTTCGAGATCGGCATGAACCATGCGGGCGAAATTGCCCCGCTCGTGCGCATGGTGCGCCCGCACGTGGCGATGATCACCACGGTCGAAGCCGTACATGTCGAAAACTTCGCCGACGGCATCAAAGGTGTGGCCGCCGCCAAAGCCGAGATTTTCGAAGCCGGCGGCGAAACCGCCGTGCTGCCGCGCGACAATCCGTTTTTCGATGTCCTCGCCGCGCGCGCTAAAACATGCGGTGTTGCCAACGTTCTGTCCTTCGGCACGCACGCAAACGCCGATGCGCGCCTTGCCGAGTGGCAGGGCACGGCCGCCGGCAGCACGGCGCGCGTCGAACTAATGGGGACACGGCTCGACTTTGCGATCGGGGCACCGGGCCGCCATTGGGCGATGAACCTTGCGGGCGCCTTGCTTGCGATCAAAGCGCTCGGCGGGGATGCCGCCCAAGCAGCCGCCAGCTTCGCTACCCTCGCTGCCCCCAAAGGGCGCGGCGCGCAGCATCGCGTCGTGTGCGCCGACGGCACGCAGTTCCTGCTGATCGACGACAGCTACAACGCCTCGCCGCCGTCGATGCGCGCGGCCTTTGCCGTCTTGGCCGCGACGCCCGCCGCGCGGCGCGTGGCCGTGCTCGGCGACATGCTCGAATTGGGGCCGGACTCGCCTGCCCTGCATGCCGATCTCGCCCCCTCCTTGGTCGAAGCGGGTATTGCCAAGGTTTTCTGCTGCGGCGCCAACATGGCGCGGCTCTGCGAAAACCTGCCCGCATCGATCGAGGCCGTGCACGCGAGGGATTCGGCGGCCCTCGAGCCGCTGGTCCTGGCCGGCATCGCGGCGGGCGACGCGCTCGTCGTCAAAGGATCGCTCGGCAGCCGCATGGGCCGCATCGTCGCGGCCTTGCTGGCGCAACACCAACCCACGCGCGTCGGCGGAAGGTAGCGTTACGGCCATGTTCTTCAATCTTCTCGTTCCCTTCGCCGACGAATTCTCGCCGCTCAACGTGTTTCGCTATCTCACTTTCCGCTCGGGCGGAGCTGTGATGACCGCGCTCCTGATCTCGTTCCTGTTCGGCGAGCGCATCATCGGCTGGCTCAAATCCAAACAGCCCGAGCCGCCGATCCGCGAAGACACGCCCGAGCGCCATGCTTTGACCAAGAAGGGCACGCCCACGATGGGCGGCGTGCTCATCCTGCTGTCGCTCGGCATTTCGACGCTGCTGTGGGCCGATCTCACCAACGGCTATGTGTGGGCAGTATTGCTGGTCACGCTCGGCTTCGGTGCCATCGGCTTCTACGACGACTATCTGAAGCTCACGAAAAAGAACTCGAAGGGCCTCGCGGGCCGCTGGAAGCTCGTGCTGCAGTCGCTGATCGCATTCGCCGCGACGGCCTGGATCGTGTCGCTGACGCGCGAACCGCTCGACACGCAGCTTGCCGTGCCCTTCATCAAGGATCTGCTCGTCAATCTCGGCTGGTTCTTCGTGCCCTTCGCGATCTTCGTGATGGTGGGCTCGTCGAACGCGGTCAACCTCACCGACGGGCTCGACGGCTTGGCGATCGTGCCGGTGATGATCGCGGCCGGCTGCTTTGCGGCTTTCGCCTACGTCGCAGGCAACGCGATCTTCGCCAACTATCTCTTGATCCATCACGTGCCGGGCTCGGGCGAGCTTGCGGTCGTGTGTGCGGCAATCGTCGGCGCTTCGCTCGGCTTCCTGTGGTTCAATGCGCCGCCCGCCATGGTCTTCATGGGCGACACGGGCTCGCTGTCGATGGGCGGAGCGCTCGGCAGCGTTGCCGTCGTCACCAAGAACGAGCTCACGCTTGCCATCGTCGGCGGGCTGTTCGTGGTCGAAGCCGTTTCGGTCATCGTGCAGGTGGCCTCGTTCAAGCTCACCGGCAAGCGCGTGTTCCGCATGGCGCCGCTGCACCACCATTTCGAGAAGAAGGGCTGGGCCGAGCCCACCATCGTAATCCGCTTCTGGATCATCGCTTCCATCCTGGCGCTCGCGGGTCTCGCGACGCTGAAGCTGCGGTGAGGACATGATCGAAGTCTATCCCTTCGCAGGCTATCCGGTGGGCGTGCTGGGCCTCGGCAAATCGGGCCTTGCGACGGCGCGTGCCCTGATGGCTTCGGGGGCCGAAGTCTGGGCGTGGGACGACAGCGAAGACCGCCGTGCGGAAGCGCGCGCACTCGACGTGCCGCTCGTCGATCTCGCCGCCGCCGATCTCGCCGAGCTCACGAGCCTCGTGATTTCGCCCGGCATTCCGCACACGCATCCGGCCCCGCATCCGGTTGCGGCCCGCGCGAAGGCGGCCAAGCTCGAACTCATCTGCGACGTCGAACTGCTCGTGCGTTCGCAGCGCGAGGCCGCCTATATCGGCATCACGGGCACCAACGGCAAATCCACGACGACAGCGCTGATCGGCCATGTTCTGAATGCAGCCAAGCGCGCCGTGCAGGTCGGCGGCAATATCGGCACGGCCGTGCTCACGCTCGAGCCGCTGGGCGAAAACGGCGCCTTCGTGCTCGAGCTGTCGAGCTACCAACTCGAGCTGGTGCCGACGGCCGTGTTCGACATTGCCGTGTTCTTGAATCTGTCGCCCGACCATCTCGACCGCCATGGCGGCATGGACGGCTATATCGCGGCCAAGAAAAACATCTTCCAGCGCCAGACACGCCCGCGCGTCGCGGTGATCGGCGTCGACGACGATTATTGCCGCAAGATCCACGCCGAGCTCGTCGCGGCCGACGACCAGATCGTGATCGCCGTCTCCGGCATGGGTGCGGTCGCAGGCGGCATCTATGCGCAAGACGGCACGCTGTGGGATGCGCGCAGCCGTAACCCCGTCGCGATCTGCGACCTTGCGGCGTGCACGGCCCTGCCCGGTGCGCACAACCATCAGAACGCAGCGGCAGCAGCAGCCGTTGCCCTGCAAATCGGCATTGCGCCCGCGACGATCGCGGATGCGCTCAAGAGCTTCCCGGGCCTTGCCCATCGCCAGGAGCGCGTCGCCACAGTCGACGGCGTGCTGTTCGTGAACGACAGCAAGGCCACGAACGCCGATGCCGCCGCGCGCGCACTCGGCTGCTACGAAACGATCTATTGGATCGCGGGCGGCCAAGCCAAAGACGGCGGCATTGAAGCGTTGCGCCCCTACTTTGCGCGCATCGCCAAAGCCTATGTGATCGGTGCGGCCGCTGCCGACTTCGCCAAGACGCTCGCCGATGTGCCGCACGAAATCGCGGGCGATCTCGACACGGCCGTTGCACACGCGTTTGCCGACGCCAAGCAGGACGGCAAGCGCGAACCGGTCGTGCTGCTGTCGCCGGCTTGCGCCTCGTGGGACCAGTTCAAGAGCTTCGAACATCGCGGTGCGCGCTTCCGGTCGCTCGTCGAAGGCTTGCGCGAGGTGGCCGCATGAATTTCGCGCGCGCCGACAATTCGGTCATGGCCCGGTGGTGGTGGACGGTCGACAAGTGGCTGCTGCTCGCCCTTGCGCTGCTGATCGGCACGGGTGCGGTGCTGATCATGGCGGCGTCGCCTGCCGTTGCCTCGCGCGTCGGCCTCGACATGTTCCATTTCGTGCGCAAGCAACTGCAGCTGCTGCCGCTGGCGGCCTTGATCCTGATCGGCGTGTCGATGCTCGAGCCGCGCCAGGTGCGCGCGCTTGCCCTTGCGGGTTTCCTTGCGAGCCTCGCTTTCGTCGCACTGACCTTCTTCGTCGGCACCGAAATCAAGGGTGCCAAGCGCTGGATCAGCCTGCCCGGCTTCTCGCTGCAGCCCTCGGAGTTCCTCAAGCCGACTTTTGCGGTCGTCGCCGCGTGGCTGTTCGCGCTTTCGCGCAAGCACGAAGGCTTCCCGGGCGACGCGATCGCGATCGCCCTTTACGCGCTGACAATCGCATTGCTGCTCCTGCAGCCCGATATCGGCATGGCGTTTGTGGTCTCGGCCGTATGGTTCGCGCAGTTCTTCCTCGCAGGTTTGCGCATGCTCTGGGTCGTGGGCCTCGTGGGGGCCGGCGGCGGCGGGGCCGTGCTGCTCTACATGCTGTTCCCGCATTTCGAGAGCCGCGTGAACCGTTTCCTCGATCCGGCCTCGGGCGACACGTTCCAGGTCAACATGGCCATGGAAGCATTCATGAATGGCGGGCTCATGGGCCGCGGCCCCGGCGAGGGCCGCGCCAAGAGCCTGCTGCCCGACGCGCATTCGGACTTCATCTTCGCGGTCGCAGCCGAAGAGTTCGGCTTGATCCTGTGCCTCATCGTCGTCGGACTCTACGCTTTCGTGGTGCTGCGCGGCTTTGCGCGCGCGCTGCAGGAGACCGATCTGTTCGTGCTGCTCGCGGTCGCGGGCCTCAGCGTGCAGTTCGGCGTGCAAGCCCTCGTCAACATGGGCTCCACGCTGCATCTCATCCCGACCAAGGGCATGACCTTGCCGTTCGTGAGCTATGGCGGTTCGTCGCTGCTGGCGATCGCCCTCGGCATGGGTTTCGTTTTGGCGCTGAGCCGTAAGCGCTTCGGCGCGGGAGAAACGCTGTGAGCGGCCGCCTCGTGATCCTCGCGGCCGGCGGTACGGGCGGCCACGTGTTCCCCGCCGAAGCCTTGGCCGGTGCGCTTGCCGCACGCGGCTTTCGCTTGGCCCTCGTCACCGACGATCGCGGTTCGGCCTATGGCGGAACGCTCGGCACGCTCGAAACCCACCGCCTCCCGATCCGCAAAATGACCGGCAACCTGCTGCGCCGCTTGATCGGGGCCGCAAGCCTGCTGCCGGGCTATCTTGCCGCACGACGTCTGCTCGCCATGCTGAAGCCGGCAGCCGTGGTCGGCTTCGGCGGTTACCCAAGCTTGCCGACGATGTTTGCAGCAAGCCCCATGGGCCGCACGGCCCTGCACGAACAGAACGCCATCTTGGGCCGCGTCAATCGCCTCGTTGCTTCCCGCGTCGATGCGGTCGCGACGTCCTTTGCCGAAACCAAGGGCGTGGGGACGAACGCCGTGCTCGTCGGCAATCCCGTGCGCGCGGCTGTACAGGCGTTGCGCGACACGACCTACGCACCGCCCGTAGCCGGCGAAAAACTGCGCCTGCTTGTGACCGGCGGCAGCCAGGGAGCGTCCGTGTTCGGGCGCGTGATGCCCGCCGCCTTGGCACTGCTGTCGTCCGACCAACGCCAGCGCATTTCGATTGTGCAGCAGACGCGCGCCGAAGACGCGGAGACCGTGCAGTCGCATTACCGCACGCTCGGCCTCGATGCGACGGTGGCGCCGTTCTTCGCCGATCTGCCGCAGCGCATGGCCGAGGCACACCTCGTGATCGCGCGTGCGGGGGCTTCGACCGTGGCCGAGCTTGCCTGCATCGGCCGCCCGGCGTTGCTGGTGCCCTACATGCACGCGACCGACGACCACCAGACCGCCAATGCGCAAGCGCTGGCCGCAACCGGTGCTGCGTGGCTGATCCCGGAGCCGCAATTCTCGGCCGACGATCTTGCCGCCCGCATTTCGAGCCTGCTGGCCGCACCGGCTTCCCTCAGCGACATGGCGAAAGCAGCCCACGGCTTCGGCCGGCCGGATGCGGCCGAGCGCTTGGCCGATCTCGTGCAGCGACTTGCGGAGGGCACACGATGAGAGCGCTGCCGTTGGACATCGGCCTTATCCATTTCGTCGGCATCGGCGGGATCGGCATGAGCGGGATCGCCGAAATCCTGCACAATCTCGGCTACAAGGTCCAAGGCTCGGACCAATCCGACAGCGCCAACGTGAAGCGCCTCGTGGGCCTCGGCATTCCCGTCGCGATCGGCCACCGTGCCGAGAATCTGGGTGCGGCCGAAGTCGTCGTCGTATCGACGGCCGTAAAGTCGGAAAATCCGGAAGTGCGCGCAGCCCGCGAACGCTTGGTGCCCGTCGTGCGGCGGGCCGAGATGCTCGCCGAGCTCATGCGCCTCAAATGGGCGATCGCGATCGCCGGCACGCACGGCAAGACCACGACCACGAGCCTCGTGGCCGGCATGCTCGAAGCGGCGCAATTCGATCCCACCATCATCAATGGCGGCATCCTCAACGCCTACGGCACCAATGCGCGGCTGGGTTCGGGCGACTGGATGGTCGTCGAGGCCGACGAGAGCGACGGCACCTTCATCAAGTTGCCCGCCACGATCGCCGTCGTCACGAACATCGACCCCGAGCATCTCGACTATTGGGGCACGTTCGACGCCGCGCGCAAAGGCTACCAGACCTTCGTGTCGAACATTCCGTTCTACGGCTTCGCCGCGATGTGCATCGACCATCCGGAAGTGCAGGCCCTGATCGCGAACACGCAGGATCGCAAGATCCTCGCCTACGGCTTTTCCCCGCAGGCCGACGTGCGCGCGGTCGATATGCGGCTCGACGCTTCGGGCGGCCATTTCGACGTGATGCTGTCGGGCCGCGCAGGCCCCGAGCGCACGCTCAAGAACATGCATCTGCCGCTCGTCGGCCGCCACAACGTGGAGAACTCGCTCGCCGCCATCGCGGTCGCGGTCGAGATGGGCATCGACGAGGCGACGATCCGCAAGGGCCTCGCCGGCATCAAGGGGGTCAAGCGCCGCTTCACGCGCACGGGCATGGGAGCCGGCATTACGGTCATCGACGATTACGGCCACCATCCGGTCGAAATCGCGGCCGTGCTGCGGGCCGCGCGCAGTGCGACGTCGGCAGGCGTGGTCGCCGTCGTCCAGCCCCATCGCTACACGCGCCTCAAATCGCTGTTCGACGAATTCTGCACCTGCTTCAACGACGCCGACGCCGTGATCGTGGCCGACGTCTATGCCGCCGGCGAAGCGCCGATCGAACGCGTTTCCAAAGAAGCGCTCGTCGAAGGTTTGCGCGGCCACGGGCACCGCAAGGTCGTGGCGCTGGAAAGCCCCGATAAGCTTGCCGCGACCGTGCTCGAACTCGCGCGCCAGGGCGACATGGTCGTGTGCTTGGGGGCGGGCACCATCACGCAATGGGCCTATGCGCTACCCGATGCGCTCGAAGCGCTGGAGGGCCGCAAATGATGGCCGAGACGCGTTCGCTTCGCCTGGTCGAGCGTTTGCCCAAGGTGCGCGGCTCCTACCGCGCCAATGTGAGCCTTGCGCAATACACGTGGTTCCGCGTCGGCGGCCCCGCCGAAATCCTGTTCCGCCCAGAAGACGCCGACGATCTCGCCGCCTTCATGGCGGGCAAACCCGGCGACGTGCCGGTGACGGTGCTCGGCGTGGGCTCGAACCTGCTCGTGCGCGACGGCGGCATTCCGGGCGTATCGATCCGGCTCGGCAAAGGTTTTGCCGGCCTCGCGCGCGACGGCGACATTCTGCGCGCAGGCGCAGGCTGCCTCGATGCCAATGTGGCTTTGCAGGCGGCCCATTGGGGCATGGGCGGGCTTGAGTTTCTGTCCGGCATTCCGGGCACCATCGGCGGCGCCTTGCGCATGAATGCCGGCGCCTATGGCCGCGAGATGAAGGACGTCACACTCGCCGCCGAAGCGATCGACGCCGACGGCAACCGTCAATACGCGACCAACGGGGCGATGTGTTTCGGCTATCGGCACACCGGCATGCCGGCCGATTGGATTTTCGTCGCGGCCGAACTCAAAACCAGCAGTGCCGATCCCGCCGCGATCGCAACAATGATGGCCGATATCCAGGCCAAGCGCGAAGCAACGCAGCCGGTGCGCACGCGCACGGGCGGGTCCACCTTCGCCAACCCGACCGAGACGAGCGCTGCGCACACAAAGGCCTGGGAACTGATCGACCAGGCGGGCTGCCGTGGCCTCACGCGCGGCGGCGCCATGGTCTCCGAAAAACACTGCAACTTCCTTGTGAACACCGGCAACGCCACCGCGGCCGAGATCGAAGATCTCGGCGAAGAGGTGCGCGCGCGCGTGTTCGCCAAATTCGGCGTCGAGCTGCGCTGGGAGATCAAGCGCATCGGCGTGCGGCTGGAGAAGGCCCAATGACCCGCGTTCTGCTGCTCAAAGGCGGTCTGTCGAGCGAACGCGAGGTGAGCCTCGTGTCGGGTGCCGAATGCGCGAAGGCGCTGCGCACCAAGGGCTACGTGGTGGACGAACACGACTTCACGTCGCTCGAAGGCCTGATGGCAGCCCTCGCGACGAAACCCGATGCGGTCTTCAACGCGCTGCATGGCCGCTACGCCGAAGACGGCACCATTCAAGGCGTGCTCGATTTGGCCGGCGTTCCCTACACGCATTCGGGCCTGCTCGCCTCGGCCGTGGCGATGGACAAGCCGATGGCGCGCAAGATCTTCGCTGGCCACGGCCTGCCCGTGGCCGAGGGCGGGGTGTTCAACCGCGAAGACGTGCTTGGCGGACGCGCCATGCCCGTGCCCTTCGTGATGAAGCCCACCAACGAAGGTTCGAGTGTGGGCGTCAAGATCGTGCTCGATGCGGGCGACCTTGCCGCCCTTGCGCGCGAGCCGTGGCCGTTCGACGAGGAAGTGCTCGTCGAAGCCTACGTGCCCGGCCGCGAATTGACGGTGGCCGTGCTCGGCACGAACGGGTCGGCGCAGGCCCTAGGCGTGCTCGAGATCCGCCCCAACAACGGCTTCTACGACTACACGGCCAAATACACCGACGGCAAAGCCATCCATCTGTGCCCGGCCCCCATAGCACCTAAGGCCTACGCGCAGGCGATGCAGATCGCGCTCGACGCGCACCGCGCTTTGGGCTGCCGTGGCGTGAGCCGCGCCGACATTCGCTACGACGACACGCGCGGCGAACCCGGTGCCTTGTGCTTGCTCGAAGTCAACACCCAGCCCGGCATGACGCCCTTGTCGCTGGTCCCCGAAATCGCCGCCGCCAGCGGTATTGCGTTCGCCGATCTGTGCGCGCGTCTCATTGAAGAGGCGCGGCACGACGGGCCGCGCGCGAGGCTTGCCCCATGACTCTGCGCCGCTCCTCCAAGCCCAAGAAACCTGCGCGCCGTTTCGGCTGGCGCCGTCTGCTGTCGTGGCATCCGTCGCAGCGCGTGCTCAAGGCATCGGTCGTGCTTTTGGTTGCGGGCACGCTCGGCGGCGGTTTTGCCTGGGCCTGGCAGCGCGGCCTGCCGCAAGCGGCGGGCGATCTGCAGGACGAAATCGCCGAGCGCGCGCTGGCGGCCACTGCACGCGCCGGCCTTGCCGTGCGCGACGTTTTGGTCGAAGGCCGCGTGCAGACCGATCCGCGCGATCTGCGCGCCGTGCTCGATGCGCGCCGCGGCGCTCCAATCCTCGCGTTCGATCCCTACGCCGCCAAAGCCGAACTCGAACAATTGCCGTGGGTGCGGCGCGCCGCCGTCGAACGCCGCCTGCCCGACACGATCTTCGTGCGGCTGGAAGAGCGCATTCCGCTCGCCTTGTGGCAGCGCCAGGGCCGCTTCGTCGTGATCGATTCCGAAGGTGTCGAAATCGCAGGTACCGATCCCGCCCGCTTTGCCGACCGGCTTGTCGTGGTCGGCGAGGATGCGCCCGCGCATGCAAGCGCGTTGATCGCCTTGCTCGAAACCGAGCCGCAGATGCTGCAGCGCGTGTCGGCCGCCGTGCGCGTGGGCGGGCGGCGCTGGAATCTGCGCCTCGACAACGGCGTGGACGTCAATCTGCCGGAAGCGAATGCAGGTGCTGCCTACGAGCGCCTTGCCCAGCTCGTGCGCGAAAACGGACTCATCGACCGCAATCTCGTTGCGGTCGATCTGCGCCTGCCCGACCGCCTGATCCTGCGCGTCGCCAAAGACGCGACACCGCCCGCTCAAACCCAGCCAGCGCAAGCCCTGCGCCGGCCCAACCGACCCACGTAAAGGAGCCTCCCCGTTGGCCAAAAGCAAACGCAAGTCGCGCAGCGGTCTGGTTGCCGTGCTCGATCTGGGCTCGACCAAAGTCTCGTGCTTCGTCGCCAAGGCGGACGCCGAGGGCAATGCGCGCGTCGTGGGCATCGGCCACCAGATCAGCCACGGCGTCAAAAGCGGCGCCATCGTCGATCTCGACGAGGCCGAACATTCGATCCTGTCGGCCGTGTCGGCGGCCGAGCAGATGGCGGGCGAAACCCTCAAGAGCGTCGTCGTCAATCTCATCGGCGGCCAGCCGCAATCGCGCACCGTCCCCGTCGAAGTCGCGATCGCCGGCCACGAGATCGGCGACCACGATCTGCGCAAAGTGCTCGAACAGGCCCGCCAGACGCAACTCGCCCCCGAGCGGCGCTTGATCCACCAGATCCCCGTCGGCTTCACGATCGACGGCAGCCGCGGCATCCGCGACCCGCGCGGCATGTGCGGCGAGCGGCTCGGCGTGAAGATGCACATGGTCACGGCCTCGGCCGCCTCCGTGCGCAATCTCGAAAACGTCGTGGCGCGCTGCCATCTCGAAGTCGAAGACGCGGTGGTGCCCGCCTATGCCGCGGGCCTCGCCTGCCTCGTCGAAGACGAGATGGACCTCGGCAGCTGCATCGTCGATATGGGCGGCGGGACCACCTCGCTCGCCGTGTTCTTCGACGGGCATTGCGTGTTCGCCGACACGATCGCGGTCGGCGGCGCCCACGTGACCAACGACATTGCGCGCGGCCTCTCCACACCGCTTGCGCATGCCGAACGCATGAAGACGCTGCACGGCAGCTGCATCCCGTCGCCCGCGGACGAACGCGAGATCATCGACGTGCCGTTGGTCGGCGAAGAAGACCAAGCGCAGGCCAACCATGTGCCCAAATCGATCCTGACCGGCATCGTCGCCCCGCGCCTCGAAGAAACCTTCGAGATGGTGCGCCAGCGCCTCGAAGCCTCGGGCTTCGACCGCGTCGCGGGCCGGCGCGTGGTGCTCACGGGCGGGGCCTCGCAGCTGCAAGGTGCGCGCGAGCTCGCCGCCATGGTTCTCGACAAGCAGGTGCGCATGGGCAAGCCCGTCCGCCTGCAAGGACTTGCCGACCAGACCGGCGGCCCCGCCTTCGCCGCGTGCGCGGGCCTCGTCGCTTTCGCCCTTGCCAAGGGCACCGAATCGCTGCGCCCCGACGCCGCTCCAGCACCGGGAGTGGGCCTGTTCGGACGCTTCGGAATGTGGCTGCGGGAGAATCTCTGATGCCCACAGCCAAACGCCAACCCCACCATCGCACTCATACCCAACGGAGGTAACGACCATGGCCATCACTCTTGGAACAATCCCGGGCGAACTCAAGCCGCGCATCACCGTCGTCGGTGTGGGCGGTGCCGGCGGCAACGCCGTCAACAACATGATCCGCGCGCGCCTCGAAGGCGTCGAATTCGTGGTCGCCAACACCGACGCGCAAGCGCTCGGCCAGTCGATCGCGGAGCGCAAGCTGCAACTCGGCGTGGGCGTCACGCAGGGCCTCGGTGCAGGCTCGCGCCCCGATGTGGGCCGCGTGGCCGCCGAGGAATCGATGGGCGATCTCTTGGAGCACATCCAGGGCTCGCACATGGTGTTCGTGGCCGCCGGCATGGGCGGGGGTACCGGTACCGGTGCCGCCCCGGTCATCGCGCGCGCCTGCCGCGAGCACGGCATCCTCACCGTGGGCGTGGTCACCAAGCCCTTCCATTTCGAGGGTACGCACCGCATGAAGCTCGCCGAAGCCGGCATTGAAGAGCTGCAGCAGACGGTCGACACGCTCATCATCATCCCGAACCAGAATCTGTTCCGGGTCGCCAACGAACGCACGACCTTCGCCGACGCCTTCAAGATGGCCGACGACGTGCTCTATTCGGGCGTGCGCGGCGTGACCGACCTCATGGTGATGCCGGGCCTCATCAATCTCGACTTCGCCGACATCCGCTCGGTCATGGGCGAGATGGGCAAGGCGATGATGGGCACAGGCGAAGCCGAAGGCGACAGCCGGGCGATCGACGCCGCCCAGAAGGCGATCTCGAACCCGCTGCTCGACGACGTGTCGATGAAGGGTGCGAAGGGCGTGCTCATCAACATCACCGGCGGCATGGACATGACGCTGTTCGAGGTCGACGAAGCCGCCAACCGCATCCGCGACGAAGTCGATCCGGAAGCCAACATCATCTTCGGCTCGACCTTCGACGAAACGCTGAACGGCCGCATGCGCGTGTCGGTCGTGGCGACCGGCATCGATGCCGCCGCCGCCGTCCAGCCCAAGCCGCAGACGACCGTGGTGAGCTTCGCCCGCCCGGCCGCCCGCCCGGCCGCACCGGCCCCGATGACGACGACGGCCCCGGCTGCCGTCGCTGCCGCCACCGCCATCCCGGCCATGCCGAGCATGGCGCCGGCCACGGTCGCCCAATCGGCGCCGATCCAGCAGACGGCAACCGCCCTCAAGCTCGAAGCGGCCCCGATGCCGGTGTTCGAAGCGGCCCCGGTTGCCGCCCCGGCCCTGCCGTTGGCGGTTGAACCCGCCCCGGTCCCGGCCGCGGCCCAGCCGGTCGAAGCTTATATCCCGCCCAAGCCCGTCGAAGTGGCGCAAGCGGCGGCAAGCCCGGCCAACCCGTTTGCCGAGGCCGAGCTTGTCAACGCCGCCAAGACGGCAGCGCCGGCCGCCAAGCCCGCCCCGCGCAAGGTCTCGCTGTTCGAGCGCATGACCCGCACGGGCCAGGCCCGCAGCGAGGCGGCTCCCGCCGCCGCCGAACCGGTGCGCAGCCAGCCCACACTGGCGGCCCCGATCGGCGCCATGACCCTGCCGACGCCGCCGATTGCAGCCGCAGCCCCGGCACCGGCTGCCGCCCCGGCAGCCCCGGCGGCAAGCCAGCCGCGCCTCGGTGGGCTCGACCCGGCCGACCGGATCCAGAGCAAGAATGAAGACGATCTGCTCGAGATCCCGGCCTTCCTGCGTCGTCAAGCCAACTAAGTGCCTGACGCGCAAAAGCGACTTGCAACAAGTCGCAACAAAAGGTGACTTGAGGCCCCGCGGTTGGTCTTGTACCAACCTCCGGGGCCTCAAGTGTTTTTGGGCCCCTCGAGTCGCCGGGAAGAAGGACCGCACCGCACCGTTGTGCATGTGATAGGTCTCCGTACCGGACAGGAGTAGCAAGTGCTGGGCAATCGTTCGACCAAGCCGCGCCCGATCGCGCAACGGACTTTGAAAGGGCCGATCTCGTGCACCGGGACGGGCCTGCATTCCGGGCGCAAGGTCATGATGCAGCTGCTGCCTGCCCCGCCCAACCACGGCATCGTGTTCCGCCGCCGCGACATTGCGGGTCCGGCCGGCATTTTGAAGGCCGACTACCGCAATGTGCGCGACACGCGCCTGTGCTCGATGCTGATCAACGAGGCCGGTACGCGCATCGGCACGGTCGAGCATCTGATGGCCGCCCTTTACGGCGCCGAGATCGACAACCTCATCGTCGAGATCGACGCCGACGAAGTGCCGGTCATGGACGGCTCGTCGGCCCCGTTCCTGTTCCTGTTCGAATGTGCGGGAACGATCGAGCAGGCCGCCACGCGCCGGGCGATCGAAATTCTCGCGCCGCTGACGATCCAGGACGGCGAAGCGCGCCTTGAGCTGCTGCCCGGCAAGGGCTTTTCGGCCGAGTTCGAAATCGACTTCCAAAGCGACGCGATCGGCCGCCAGCGCCTGAACGTGACGCTCGATCCGGCGGCGTTCCGCCAGGAAATCGCGCGCGCGCGCACCTTCGGCTTCGAGCACGAAGTGGCCCAATTGCGCGCCATGGGGCTTGCGCGCGGCGGCTCGCTCGACAATGCCGTCGTGATCTCCGACGGCCGCATCCTCAACGAAGACGGGCTGCGCTTCGAGGACGAGTTCGTGCGCCACAAGATGCTCGATCTGGTCGGCGACCTTTATCTGGCCGGCGGCCCGCTGCTCGGACATGTGCGCGCCACGCGGACCGGCCATCGCCACAACAACGCCGCCCTGCATGCGCTGCTCGGCAATCCGCAGGCTTGGCAATGGCGCGACGTGACGGCCGAAACCTACCGCCGCACCAGCGGCGTGCGCCTCGCGGTCCAAGCGTCCGAGTGACGCGCTTCCCGTCCCGCCAAAGCGGGACTTAAAAAACAGCCCCGGATGCGCTATATAAGCGGGATGAACATGCCGCGCCGCCGCCCGATTCGTACTTTTCTTGCCGTCGCCCTTTTCGGCGTGGCGCTGGCCGCATGCGGCGAAAAAGAAGAGGTCTATGTCGAAAAGCCGGTCGAGGAGCTTTACAACTCGGCCGTCAACGCCATGGCCTCGGGCAACTATATCCGCGCGGCCAAGCAGTTCGACGAGGTCGAGCGCCAGCACCCCTATTCGGTGTGGGCTACGCGCGCCCAGCTGCAGGGGGCCTACGCTCACTACCAGAACAACAAATACGACGACGCGATCGTGGCGTTGGACCGTTTCATCCAGCTGAACCCGTCCAATCGCGACGTCGCCTATGCCTACTATCTGAAGGCCTTGTGCTACTACGAGCAGATCACCGATGTGGCGCGCGACGCGCGCATGACCGAAGACGCGCTGCAGTCGCTGCAGGAAGTGGTACGCCGCTTCCCCGACAGCACCTATGCGCGCGACGCGCGCGTCAAGATCGACCTCACCTACGACCATCTTGCCGGCAAAGAAATGGAAGTCGGCCGCTTCTACCAGCGCCGCAACCAGATGCTGGCCGCGATCAACCGGTTCCGCACGGTGGTCGAGAAATTCCAGACGACGAGCCACGTGCCCGAGGCGTTGCATCGCCTCGTGGAAAGCTACATGTCGCTGGGGCTCGTCGACGAGGCGCGCCGCACGACGGCCGTGCTCGGCCACAACTATCCTGGCAGCGAATGGTATCGCGATTCGTTTGCGCTGGTCGGGACCGGCGAGATGCCCAAGGACGAGCGCCCGGGCATGGTCAATCGCACGCTCAACGCGCTTAATCCGATCAACCTGTTTTAGCCGCAACGGGGCCCTTCGATGCCGCGCGCCCAACGAGCCATATCCGAACAAAACATGATCGAACCGACTGCGATCGAACCGCTCGCAAGTGCCGATGTGCGCCGCTTCCCTCTGCGGCCGGCGTCGGCTACATCGATGGCCATGCTCGCCCATCTGTCCATTCGCGATTTCGTTCTGATCGACCGGCTCGATCTCGGTTTTGCCGCTGGCCTGTCGGCACTGACGGGCGAAACGGGGGCCGGCAAATCGATCCTGCTCGACGCGTTGGGCTTGGCGCTGGGCGGCCGGGCGGATGCCGGCGGCGTGCGCAAAGGGGCTGCGAGCGCTTCGGTGTCCGCAAGCTTCGAGGTCGATGCCGGGCACCCGGCTTTGGCGCTGCTGGCCGAGCAAGGCCTGGCCCAGCCCGAAGACGGTGCCCCCTTGATCTTGCGCCGCGTGCTGGCCGCCGACGGGCGTAGCCGCGCTTTTGCCAACGACCAAGCCTGCTCGGTCGGGCTGCTGCGCCAATTGGGCGGCATGCTCGTCGAAATCCACGGCCAGTTCGATACGCACGGCCTGTTCGATCCCGCAACCCATGCAGGCTTGCTCGATGCCTGGGCCGGTTTGGGCCGCGATGCGACGGCCGTTGCCGCCCGCTACGCGGAGTGGGCGGCCGCGCGCCAAGCGCTTGCCGACACGCAAGCCGCGATCGCCAAAGCCCGGCTCGAAGAAGACTATCTGCGTCATGCGCTGGCCGAATTTGAAACGCTGGCCCCGCAGCCCGGCGAAGAAAAAACGCTCGCCGAGTCCCGCGCCATCTTGCAGGCGCGCGAGAAGCTCGCCGAAGCCTTGGCCGAAGCGCGCAGCGAGCTCGAAGGCCAGCGCGGCGTCGAAAGCGCTTTGCGCGCCGCCCAGCGTTCGCTCGAGCGCGTCGCCGCCCATGCGGGCGAACGCTTCGACAAAGCGATCGCGGCCCTCGACCGGGCGGCCAGCGAAACCATGGATGCGGCTGCCGAGATCGAAGCGGCGGGCGACGCGTTGTCCGAAGGCGGGGCCGATCTCGACAAGACCGAAGAACGGCTGTTTGCGCTGCGCGCCCTTGCCCGCAAGCACCGCACCAATGTGGATGCGCTTGCAGACCTGCAGGCCGAAATCGCCGGCAAGCTTGCGGCCCTCGACCACGGCGAGGCGGGTTTGAAAAAACAAGCCCAAGCCGAGGCGGCCGCCAAGGCTACGTATCTTGCCGCCGCCAAGGCCTTGTCGGCCGCACGCCAAACGGCGGCGAGCAAACTCGACAAGGCGCTCGCCAAAGAATTGCCGCCGCTGAAACTCGAAAAAGCACGCTTCCGCACCAGACTCAGCCCGCGCCCCGAAAGCGAATGGGGACCCGGCGGGCTCGATGCGATCGCCTTCGAAGTGGCGACCAACCCCGGCAGCGAGCCGGGCCCGCTGGCCAAAATCGCCTCGGGCGGCGAAATGGCGCGCTTCATGCTCGCCCTCAAAGTGGTGCTCGCCAAGGCCGACGCCAAGCGCGGGCTTGTCCCCGCCCTGGTGTTCGACGAGGTCGATGCCGGTATCGGCGGCGCTGTGGCTGCCGCCGTCGGCGAACGCTTGGCGCGGCTGGCCGACGAGGCGCAAGTGCTCGTCGTCACGCACAGCCCGCAAGTGGCGGCACGCGCCGACACGCATTTGAAGGTCGCCAAGACGGCGACCGCCAAATCCGCCGCCACAAGTGTGGGCGTGCTCGACCCGGCCCAGCGCCGCGAAGAGATTGCGCGCATGCTGTCGGGTGCAAGCGTGACCGACGCCGCGCGTGCGGCGGCCGACGCGCTGTTGGCCGGGACGGGGTGATGGCGGCGGACACGTCCAACATCGCGGTCGAGGATCTCACGCGCGCGCAAGCCAAGACCGAGCTTGCCCGGCTCGCCAAACAGCTCGCCCGG
>JADCGL010000042.1 GCA_020248985.1 Telmatospirillum sp.
CGAATGCGCCATCGAAATGGTCATTCGCAAGCGCCTGCCCGACGAGATCGCGGCCGGCGGCCGCCTGCCGCGCAAAGGGACCTTGTCGCGCGCCGAGATCTTTTCGCTGACCGGCATCAATGTCGGTACCGCACCGGCCCCTGCCCCAGCGCCCGCAGCGGCGGCGACGCCCAAGCCCATGCCCGCCAATCTCGCGGCACAGCTCGAGCAGGCGCTGAAGCGCCATCAAGCGCAGGACTATGCGGGCGCCGAAGCTTTGTATCGCCAGGTGCTCGCAGCCGCCCCCGACAATTTCGACGCCAACCATCTGCTCGGCGTGCTCTACCGCCAGCGCGGCGACAGCCAGGCGGCCCTCGTCTTCATCGGCAAGGCGCTGGCGATCGAGCCGCGCGCTTGTTTGGCGCACACGCATCTCGGCAATGCGTTGCGCGATTTGGGCCGCGAGGACGAAGCGCTCGCCGCCTACGAAAAGGCGCTGGCGATCGATCCCAAATTCGCCGACGCGCTCTACAATCGCGGCAATATGCGGCTCGAAGCGCTCGACACGAAGGCGGCACTCGCCGATTTCGAAAAGGCCATCGCGGTCGAACCGCAGCACATGGAAGCCAACCTGCATTCGAGCTTCGTGCGGCTGATGACGGGCGACTTCAAGCGCGGCTGGCCGCAATACGAGTGGCGCTGGCAGGAAGATTCGCTGCTGCGCGTCAAGCGCGAGTACGGCGTGCCGCGCTGGACGGGAACGGCCGATCTCAAGGGCAAGCGCATTCTGGTCTATGCGGAGCAAGGGTTCGGCGACACGATCCAGTTCGCGCGCTACATGAAAATGCTGGCCGCACGCGGCGCTTTCGTCGTGTTCGAAGTGCAGCCGGCTTTGGTGTCGCTGTTCGCGACCCTCGAAGGTATTGGCCAACTCGTGCCGCAGGGCCAGCCCTTGCCGCCGGTCGATTTCCACTGCCCGCTGCTGAGCCTGCCGCTCGCCTTCAAGACCGAACTCAAGACGATCCCCGCGGCACCTTTCTATCTGAAGGCCGACGCGGCCAAAGTCGCGGCATGGCGCCATCGCTTGGGGGCTTCTGCCGGCAAACGCATCGGCTTTGCGAATTCGGGCCGGCCAGTGCACAAAAACGACCGCAACCGCTCAATCAAGCTGCCGGATTTCATGGCGATCGCCAAGCCTGGGCGGCAGTTCGTGTGCCTGCAGAACGAATTGCGCGTCGAAGACCAGGCCTGGCTCGCCGGCCAGACCGACATCGCCTATTTCGGTCCCGATCTCGTCGATTTTTCCCAGACGGCGGCGCTCGTCGAAGCGCTCGATCTGGTCGTGACGGTCGATACGTCGATCGCCCATCTGGCGGGCGCACTCGGCAAACCAACCTGGGTGCTCGTGCCCTTCAAGCCCGACTGGCGCTGGCTCTTGGGCCGCAGCGACAGCCCGTGGTATCCGAGCATGCGGCTGTTCCGGCAGACGCAACGCGGCGACTGGCAAGGCGCACTTGCCGACCTCGACGCGGCGCTGGGAGCCGCCTAGCGCATCAGCATGCCGATCGATCCTGCCGCCACCGCGAAGATTCTTGCCGCCGCCCTCGAAAAACACCGGGCGGGCGACCTTGGCGGCGCGCGCCTTCTCTACGACGACGTGCTGGCGGCCAACCCGCTCGATTTCGACGCCCTTCATCTGAAGGGGGCATTGCTGCGCCGCCAGGGCGACGCGGCCGCGGCCGTGGCATCCATCGAAAAAGCGATTGCGGCCGTGCCCGCCCGAGCCCTCGACGCCCAGCTAAATCTTGCCAACGCGCTGTTCGATGCGGGCCGCCACGCAGAGTCGATCCGCCACTACGACAACGCGCTTGCGGCTACACCCGACGATGCCGGGGCCTGGACGCGGCGCGGCGACGCGCAGCAACTGCTCGGCGACAATGCGGGCTGCGTGGAGAGCTACAAGCGCGCCTTGGCGCTGTCGCCCAACGCGGCGGCGACCTGGTACAATCTGGGGCTTGCCTTGCGCAAACTCGAGCGGCCGGATGAAGCGCTCGCGGCGGTCGAGCGCGCCATCGCCCTGCGCCCGGCCTACGGCGACGCGCTGAAGCTCGCAGGCAACGCGCTGACCACGCTCGGCCGCATGCGCGAGGCAGGCGAGCGCTTGGCCGCCGCTCTGGCGCTCAAACCCGACGACGCCGAAATCGAAAGCGGCCTCGCGCATGCGCTGCACATGCAAGGCCGCCACACGCAAGCGCGCGCGCATTACGACCGCGCGATCGCCCTGCGCCCCGGCTTCACGGAGGCCTATTTCAACCGCGCCGTGCTGTCGCTCGAGACGCTCGACATGGCGGCCGGGCTCGCCGATTTCGAAAATGCGATCGCGTCCGATCCCGACCATGCGATGGCGCATCGGGCCGCGAGCGCCGTGCTGCTCGCCACCGGCGATTTCAAGCGCGGCTGGGAAGAATACGAGTGGCGCTGGCGCGGGCCGCAGCCCGACGAGCGCAACCGCGACTTCGGAGCACCCCGCTGGTCGGGCGATTTCGACCTCGCGGGCAAGCGCATTCTCCTCCATGCCGAACAGGGTTTCGGCGACACGATCCAGTTCGTGCGCTACGTGCCGATGGTTGCGGCCTTGGGGGCCCGCATCGTGCTCGAAGTGCAGCCCGCCTTGAAGCCGCTCTTCGCGGGCATGGCGCACGTGGAAACGCTGCTCGGCTGGCGCGAGGCCATTCCGCCGGTCGATTGCCATTGCCCGATCATGAGCCTGCCGCACGCCTTCGGCACCACGCTTGAGACGATCCCCGCCCCCAAATCCTATCTGGCCGCGGAGCCGGCGCGGGTTGCGGCCTGGCGCGCGTATCTCGGCGACAAAGCGGGCTTGCGCGTGGGCTTTGCGTGCTCGGGCAGCACCACGCACAAAAACGACGCCAACCGCTCGATCCCGATCGACGCGTTTCTCGGCGTGGCAAGCGGAGCCGAGCGCTTTTTCTGCCTGCAGAAGGACTTCCGTACGGCCGACCGTGCTTGGATTGCGAACCGGCCCGACATCGCCGTGCTCAACGACAAGCTGCACCATTTCGCCGATACTGCCGCCCTCATCGCGGCGCTCGATCTGGTGCTGTGCGTCGACACGTCGGTCGCCCATCTCGCGGGCGCGCTCGGCAAACCCGTCTGGGTGCTGGTCCCCTTCAATGCCGATTGGCGCTGGCTGCAGAAGCGCAGCAACAGCCCGTGGTATCCGAGCATGCGGCTGTTCCGCCAGAAGCGCAGCGGCGATTGGCGCGAAGCGCTGGCGGACGTTGCCGAAGCGTTGCGCACAGGGGCGGCACCATGACGGGGACGGCCAAAGCGCTCGTGCGGCGAATGGCGGACGTGCGCTACGCCACGCGCTTTTTCGTCGGTGCCGGCATCGATATCGGGGCGGGCAGCGATCCCTTGTCGCTTTACGCCGAGCAGTTCCCGCTGATGACGCGCTTGCGCGTGTGGGACATGCCCGACGGCGACGCGCAGAAACTCGCGACCATTCCCGACGAAAGCCTCGATTTCGCGCATTCGAGCCATTGCCTCGAGCACATGGTCGATCCGACGGCGGCCTTGCAGCGCTGGTTTGCGGTCGTCAAACCCGGCGGCCATCTCGTGCTGCTGATCCCGGACGAAGATCTCTACGAGCAAGGCATTTGGCCGTCGAACAAAAACGCCGACCACAAATGGACCTTCGCGCTCTACAAAAAACGCTCGTGGAGCCCGAAATCGATCAACGTGCTGGCCCTGCTCACGCAGCTGCCCGCCAGCGCGGAAACGGTCAAACTCGAAAAGCTCGACGCCTCCTATCGCTATCGCTTGCCGCCGCTCGACCAGACGCTGACGCCGATCGGCGAATGCGGCATCGAGATCGTGCTGCGCAAGCGCCTGCCCGCCGAAATCGATGCGGGCGGCCGCCTGCCGAAGCAAGGTGCGTTGAGCCGTGCCGAGATTCACGCGCTGACCGGCCTCAATGTCGGGCCTGCACCTGCCCCTGCGCCGGCCCCCACCCCAGCCCCAGCCCCCGCCCCGGCCGTGCCGGACATCGGCGAACTTTTGAACCGTGCGGTTGCGGCCCAACAGGCGAAAAACTTTGCAGCCGCCGAAGCGCTCTATCGCGAGGTCTTGGCGCAAAGCCCCGACAATTTCGACGCAACCCATCTGCTCGGCGTGCTCTTCCGCCAGCGCGGCGACAGCGCGCTTGCCGTGGGCCAGATCCGCAAGGCGCTGGTGCTCGCACCGCGCAGTGCGACGGCCTACGGCAATCTCGGCAATGCGCTGCGCGACGTCAAACGCTTCGACGACGCGCTCGCCTGCTACGAATCCGTGCTCGTCCTGCAGCCGCAGAATGCCGAAGCGCATTTCCAGCGCGGCAATATTCTGCGCGACATGGGCCAGCACGAGGCGGCGGCCGGGGCCTACAGCGACTCGCTCGCTTTGCGCCCGAACCATGCCGATACGCTGAACGGCCTCGGCAATTCGCATTACAGCCTCGACCGGCCGGTTGAGGCGGTCGAGGCGTATCGCGCGGCCCTCGCGGCCAATCCCGCCTTTGCCGACGCCTACAGCAACTGCGCCGTCGTGCTGCGCGTGCTCGGCCGCCACGACGAAGCGCTCGCCTATTACGAAAAAGCGCTGGCGCTGAAGCCGGATTTCCACGAGGCCGAAACCAATCGCGGCGTGGCGCTGTGCGATCTCGGCCGCTACGCCGAAGCCCGCGAAGGCTATGCGCGCGTTCTGGCCGCGAAGCCCGACGATCCGCTCGCGCGCATGAACAGCGCGATGTGCGCGCTTCTTCTGGGCGACTTCGAATCGGGCTGGCCCAACTACGAATGGCGCTGGCAGGCCGGCAATTTCCCGAAACCGCAGCTCGACGTGCCGCAATGGATGGGGGAAGCCGACCTTACGGGCAAACGGATCCTGCTCTACGCCGAACAGGGACTCGGCGACACGATCCAGTTCGTCCGCTACGCTCCCATGGTGGCGGCACGCGGTGCGCGCGTGGTCGTGCAGGCGCAAAGCGCCCTCAAATCGCTGCTGCGCACGCTCGACGGCGTCGAGTCGGTGCTCGACCAGGACGAAAAACTGCCGCCGATCGATCTGCAATGCCCGCTGATGAGCCTGCCGCTGGCATTCGAGACGCAGCCAGCGACAATCCCTGCGGCAATTCCGTATCTCCGCGCCGATCTAAAGCGCGTCGCCTATTGGCGCAAAAAACTTGGACAAAAGGACAAAAAACGCATCGGCCTTGTCTGGTCCGGCAACACGGCCCACAAGAACGACCGCAACCGATCGATCAAGCTGGCCGAACTTGCCCCCCTTTTCGCGGCCGACGTGACGTTTTTTAGCCTGCAGAAGGAAATGCGCGACGAAGACGCTGAAACAGCGAGGAAATTGAACAATTTCGTGCATTTCGGCGCAACGTTGCAAGATTTCGCCGACACGGCCGCCTTGGTCGAGTCGATGGATCTAGTGGTTGCGGTCGATACTTCAGTACTGCATTTAGCGGGCGCTTTGGGCAAGCGGACGCTGGCTTTAATCGCCTTCAACCCGGATTGGCGTTGGATGCTCGAAGACTCTCAGACTCGATGGTATCCAAATACCGAACTGGTGCGCCAAAGTCGGCGGGGCGACTGGTCGGAAGCCTTGAAAAGAATTTATAATGTGTTAATAAAATTAGCCTAATTAATCCTAAAAATTATCTATTGAATATTTAGCTAAAATTTGGCATAACTTAACATTCAATTTGGCGCGCCATTTTGTTGAGCTTTTCGAGTCAGTAAGCGAAACGCAATGCAAAATGTAATGTTCGACCGCTTGACTCGTTTGTTGCCGTCATGATAACTCTTGGTTATTCTCGAATTCAAACCTCCAGAAGGGAGATCGTATTATGCCCGTTACTCTTGGCGCCGCTGGCGGCACCTACACGTTCGTCTCGGCAGATACCGTAACGGGTGGCGTAGGCGACGATACCCTCGTTTTCTCCGATGCGCTGACAACCGGCCTTATCACGCTCGCAGGCGGCAACGACCAGCTGACGCTGGGTGCCGCGAGCACGATCGGCAACACGGTTACGGTCACGAACGTCGAAACCATCGTCGGCAGCACCATCGCCGACACGGTGACGCTCGGTGCCGCATTGACGGCAGGCTCGATCGACCTCGGCAACGGCAACGATCGCCTCGTCCTCGGCGGCTCCACGAACAACACGCTGACCATCAACAACGTCGAAACGCTGGTCGGCAGCGCCGGCGCCGACACGGTCACCTTCGAGAACTCTGTCAACGGCACCACGGTCGATCTCGCGGGCGGCAACGACCGCCTGATCCTGGGCGGTACCGCCGCCAACACGCTGACGATCAGCAACGTCGAAACGCTGGTCGGCAGCAGCAACGCCGACACGGTCACGCTGAATTCCGCCGCGACGACGGGCGCCATCGATCTCGACGACGGCAACGACCGACTCGTCCTTGCCAACGTCGCCAACACCGTCACGGTAACCAACGTCGAAACGCTCGTCGCCGGCACGCTCGCCGACACGATCACGTTGGGCAGCCAGATCACGTCGGGCACGATCGACCTCAATGCCGGCAACGACCGTCTGATTCTCGGCAACTTCGAAAACACGCTGACGGTCGTCAACGTCGAAACGCTGGTCGGCGGCACCACGGCCGATACGGTCACGCTCGGCACGGCAATCACGGTCGGCAATCTCGACCTCGCCGGCGGCAACGACAGCCTCACGCTCGGCAACTTCGCCAACACCGTGACGATGACGAACGTCGAAACCATCGTCGGCGGCACCACGTCCGACACGGTGACATTGGCCGCCAACACGACCGACGGCACGGTCGATCTGGGTGCGGGCAACGACCGCCTGATCCTGTCGAGCGGTACGGCCGCCAACACGGTCACGGTTTCGAACGCCGAAACCATCGTCGGCGGCACGGCGACCGACACGGTCACGCTGGTCGGCGCCCAGAACGGCACCACGATCGATTTGGGGGCCGGCAACGACCGCCTGGTCCTCGACACGACGGCCAACACCGTCACGGTGCTGAACGTCGAAACGCTGGTCGCCAATTCGGACAACGACACGGTCACGTTCGGCTCCGCCGTCACCACCGGTGCGGTCGATCTGCTCGACGGCAACGACCGCCTCGTGCTCGGCGGCTTCGCCAACACGGTCACGGTTTCGAACGCCGAAACCGTCGTCGGCGGCTCGCTCGCCGACACGGTGACGCTGGGTGCGGCGATGACGGCGGGCACGGTCGATTTGGGCGCCGGTTCCGACCGCCTCAATCTCGGCAACTTCGCCAACACGCTCACGGTCGCCAACGTCGAAACCATCAGCGGCGGCACGGGCAACAACACGGTCACGATCGGCGCGGCGATGACGTCGGGCTCGATCGATCTGGGCTCGGGCAGCGACAGCCTCTCGCTCGGCAACTTCGCCAACACCGTGACGATGACGAACGTCGAAACCATCGTCGGCGGCACCACGACCGATACGGTCGTGTTGGGCGCTGCCTCGACGGCAGGCACGATCGATCTCGGGGCCGGCAACGACCGCCTCGCGCTCGGCAACTTCGCCAATACGGTCACGGTCACGAACGTCGAAACCATCGTCGGCGGCACGACGACCGATACCGTCACGCTCGACGCGGCGGTCACGGCCGGCACGGTCGACCTCGGCGCCGGCAATGACCGCCTGGTCCTGTCTGGCACGGCCGCAAACACGGTCACGGTTTCGAACGTCGAAACCCTGATCGGCAGCACCAACGACGACACAGTGAGCCTCGGCGGCGCCATCACCTCCGGCACCATCGATCTTGGCGACGGCAACGACCGCCTCGTGTTCGGCAACACCGCCAACACGGCAACGGTGCTGAACGTCGAGACCATCGTGGCGGGCACGCTCGCCGACACGATCACGCTCGGCACGCAAGTCACGTCGGGTACCGTCGATCTGGGTGCGGGCAACGACCGCCTGATCCTCGGCAACTTCGAGAACACGCTGACGGTCGCGAACGTCGAAACGCTGGTCGGCAGCACCACGGCCGACACAGTCACGCTGGGCACGGCCGTCACCGCGGGTTCGCTCGACCTGGGTGCGGGCAACGACAGCCTCACGCTCGGCAACTTCGTCAACACGGTGACGATCACCAACGTCGAAACCTTCGTCGGCGGCACCACCTCCGATACGATCACGCTGTCGTCCGGCACCACGGCCGGCACGGTCGATCTC
>JADCGL010000043.1 GCA_020248985.1 Telmatospirillum sp.
GATCTGCTCGAAGCGCGCGGCTGCCGCCTCGTCGATCTGGTCGTCGAGCGACACAACCGCGTTCGGCAGATAGTCGAACAGGGTCTCGAGCCCGTTGTGGAATAGAGGCAGCCAATGCTCGAGGCCGGAGTAGCGCTGGCCTGCAGAAACGGCCGCATAAAGCGCGTCGCGCGCATCGACAGCACCGAACTGCGCGCGATAGCCCAAGCGGAAATTCTCGATCGAATCAGGATCGAGAAGCACTTCGCTGACGGGTTTGAGCGCAAACGCGTCGAGCGTGCCGGTACTCTTCTGCGTCATCGGATCGAAGCGGCGGATCTGCTCGATCGAATCGCCGAACAGATCGAGCCGCACCGGCTCGGCGAGGCCCGGCGGGAAAAGGTCGACAATGCCGCCGCGCAGCGCGTATTCGCCGGGCTCGCGCACGGTCTCGGCGCGCCGATAGCCGTCGCGCACCAGGAAGGCCGACAGCACATCGAGTTTCAGCGAGGCGCCGCGCTTGGCCTCGAACACGGCGTTCGCAAATTTGGCGCGCGGCACCACGCGCTGCGAAATCGCGTTGACGGTCGTCAGCACGATGCGTCGGCCGCCGCCCGCGACGGGTCGCGCCAAATCGACCAGCGCATCGAGCCGGCGGCTCACGACCTCGCTGTTCGGCGACACACGGTCGTAGGGCAAGCAGTCCCAGGCCGGGAAGCTCAGCACCTGGGCGCGGGCCCCGGCAAAGGCGAGCGCTTCTGCAAGCTGGCTCAGCCTGGCATCGTCGCGCGCGACATGCAGCACGTCGTGGCCATGGCGCACGAGGGCCGCCAAAACGGCGCCATCCACGCCGGCTGGCGCCCCGGCAATTTCAAGCCTTTTGCCGGGGGAAATACGGTTCTGAAGTTCTATTTTTAACAACGTTTTATCTTGCGATCTTGAAGTTTTTAAGGAGTTTCATGACTGGCCCATCATACGCCGCCGGCGGGGCCGCGCGCCCCAGCGCCCAGTCGAGGATATTGGGGTCGCCGGCGGTCAGCAGATTTTCGTACTCGCCAAGCTCGGCGGCCGAGAAATCGGGCACGTGCGTGCGCGCAAACGCCCCCAGCAGGATGTCGGTCTCCTTCATCCCGGTATATACGCTGCGATGGATCAGGCGTTTGCGGCGGATTTCGAGGGATTCGGACATAGCGGCCTTGTTGGAATCGGGGCATGGATATAGCGCCGCCTGCCCCGCCTGTCACGGACCCCGAAAAAGGCCAAGCCGCCGCCCGATGCGTCCCGCCATCCTGTTCCCGCTTTTTGCCGATATCCGCACGTTGCCCGGTGTCGGCCCCAAGATCGCACCGCTGCTGGAACGAGCGGCGGGCCCGGCGGTCGTGGACGTGTTGTGGCATCTGCCGACGGGCCTGGTGGACCGGCGCTTCAGCCCGAGCGTGGCGGATGCCCCCGAGGGCGTTGTGGTCACGCTCAAGCTGCAGGTGCTGGGCCACGAACCGGGCCGCACACCGCGCCTGCCCTATCGCGTGCATTGCCAAGACGAGTCCGGACCGATCGATCTCGTGTTCTTCCGCGTCAAAGGCGACTATCTCGAGCGGCAACTGCCGACAGGCGAGATGTGCGCGGTGAGCGGCCGGGTCGAGCGCTATCGCGAAGAAGCCCAGATGGCGCATCCCGACCATATCGTGCCGCTCGCGCGCTTCGACGAGATCGCGATCGTCGAGCCGGTCTACGGCCTCACGGCGGGCCTGTCGCCCAAGACCGTCGCCAAAGCCGCCAAAGCGGCCGTGGCCGCCGCACCGACGCTGCCCGAATGGGCCGATCCGCATCTTGTGGCGCAGAATGCCTGGCCCGATTGGCGCACGGCGATCGCGCGCGCGCACGCTCCCACCGACCAAGCCGATACGGCACTCGACACGCCCTGGCGCAGCCGCCTTGCCTACGACGAATTGCTCGCCAACCAATTGGCCTTGGCGCTCGTGCGCGCGCACCAGAAGCGTCGCAAGGGCCGCACGCTGAAGGGCGACGGGCGGCTGCGGCAGAAAGCCCTCGCGGCCCTGCCCTTCGATCTTACGGGTGCGCAAAAAATGGCGCTTGCCGAGATCCTCGGCGATATGGCCGTGAGCGGGCGCATGCAGCGGCTGCTGCAGGGCGATGTCGGCAGCGGCAAAACGGTCGTGGCGCTGCTCGCGATGCTGAATGCGGTCGAATGCGGCTTGCAGGCCGCCTTGATGGCGCCGACCGAAATCCTCGCGCGCCAGCATTTCGAGACGATCAAGCCCTTGGCCGAGGCTGCCGGCGTGCGTTTTGCCGTGCTCACCGGGCGCGATAAGGGCAAAACCCGCCAAACCATGCTCGACGGGCTCGCCTCGGGCGAACTCGATCTCGTCGTCGGCACGCATGCTTTGTTCGAAGACGAAGTTGCGTTTAGGGAGCTTGGCCTCGTCGTTGTGGACGAGCAGCACCGGTTCGGCGTGCATCAGCGCGTGGCGTTTTCGGCCAAGGGCCTGTCCGAGGCCGGCGAAGTCGACACGCTGATCATGACCGCAACGCCGATCCCGCGCACGCTCGTCATGTGCGCCTACGGCGACATGGACGTCTCCAAGCTCGGCGAAAAACCGCCGGGCCGCAAACCGGTCAAGACCGTGGCAGTCCCGCTCGAGCGGCTCGACGATATCGTGGAAGCCGTGCGCCGTCAGATCGCCAAGGGGGCGCGTGTCTATTGGGTGTGCCCGATCGTCGAGGAATCCGAAGTGCTCGACCTTGCGGCCGCGACCCAGCGCCACGCAGCCTTGGCCGAAGCGCTGGGCGAGGCGCGCGTGCATCTGATCCACGGCAAGCTCAAACCCGCCCAGAAAGACGCCGCCATGGCCGCCTTCGTCGACGGCCCGCCCGGCGTGCTCGTGGCGACGACGGTCATCGAAGTCGGCGTCAACGTGCCGAGTGCGACCGTTATGGTCGTGGAGCATGCCGAGCGCTTTGGGCTCGCCCAGTTGCACCAGCTGCGCGGCCGCGTGGGCCGCGGGGCGGACGAAAGCAGCTGCGTGCTGCTCTACGCGCAGCCGCTGGGGGCGACGGCCAAAGCGCGTATCGAGATTCTGCGCGAAACCGAGGACGGGTTCCGCATCGCCGAAGAAGATCTGCGCTTGCGCGGTGCCGGCGAAGTGCTCGGCACCAAACAATCGGGCCTGCCGCAATTCCGCTTGGCCGATCTTGCCGTCCATGCCGACCTCGTCGAAGTCGCGCGCAGCGACGCCACGGTCATGCTCGAACGCGACCCCAAACTCGAAAGCGAACGCGGGCTCGCCTTGCGCACGCTCCTCTACCTGTTCGCGCGCGACGAAGCGTTCAAGCTCGCGCGGTTCGGTTAGACGGCGTCAGAGAAATTCTTCGAGCGCTTTCGCCGTCGCGTCCGGCGCTTCCTCCGGCAAGAAGTGGCCGCAAGGCACGGCGTGGCCGCTGACTTCGATCGCCCATTGGCGCCAGATCGCAAGCGGGTCGTCGACGCGTCTTGCGAGACCGCCCTCTCCCCACAGCACGAGCGTGGGGGCCACGATCTTGCGGCGGCCGAAATCCTCGCCGTCGTTCGCGTCGTCGGCCGTTGCACCGGCCCGGTAGTCGGCACAGGTCGCCGCGATCGAGGCCGGATCGCGGAACGCGATTTTGTAGGCCTCGAGCGCTTCCGGCGTGAACGCCGAGAAATCCTTCGACCAGCGTTTGAGTTTTTCGAGCAGATAGTAATCGGGATCGGCGCCGATCATCTTCTCGGGCAGGCCGCCGCCTTGCGCCAGGAACTGCCAATGGTACATGCCGAGCGCCAAACCCTTCTCCATGCGCCGCCAGGTCGAGTAGGTCGGCAGGATGTCGAGCACGCAGAGCTTTGCGACGGCGTCTGGGTGGTCGAGCGCCAGACGATAGGCCACACGCGCGCCGCGGTCGTGGCCGCAAACGGCGAATTTCTCGAAGCCGAGGCCGCGCATGAGGCCGGCCATGTCCTTGGCCATCGTGCGTTTGGAATAGACGGTGCCTTCGGCATCGGCCGCCGGTTTGCCGGATGCGCCGTAGCCGCGCGTATCCGGGCAAACGACCGTGAAACGCTGGGCCAGACGCGGGGCGATTTTGTGCCACATCGCATGCGTCTGCGGATAGCCGTGCAGCAGCAGCAAGGCCGGGCCTGCACCGCCCTTGCGGTAATGGATGGAAACCCCCTCGGGGGATGCGGTAGCGGCGGTAAAATCTTCGAACATCGCGGCAGTTAGCCACGAAATCTTTGCGCTGGCCAGGGCGAGGCTTTAGGCTCAGCCCTTACCATGATCGACAAACAAAAAGCGTCCCTCGCCGAAGCCATGGCCGGCATCAAAGACGGTGCCGTCGTGCTGATCGCGGGTTTCGGCAATTCCGGAATTCCGGTCGAACTCATCGATGCGCTGATCGACCAAGGCGCCAAAGATCTCACCGTCGTTTCGAACAATGCGGGCTCGGGCCGCACGGACGTGGCGAAGCTGCTCGCCTCGGGCCATGTGCGCAAGCTCGTGTGCTCCTATCCGCGCACGTCGGGCTCGGTCGTGTTCGAGGAGATGTACAGCGCAGGGCGCTTGGAACTCGAACTCGTGCCGCAGGGCACGCTCAGCGAGCGGCTGCGCGCGGCCGCGGCCGGCATCGGCGGGTTCTACACGCCCACGGCCGCCGGCACCAAACTCGCCGCCGGCAAGGAAACCCGCACGCTCAACGGTCGCGACTATGTGCTCGAGATGCCGCTCAAAGGCGACGTCGCGCTGATCAAGGCCGAGCGGGCCGATCGCTGGGGCAATCTCACCTATCGGCTGGCCGCGCGCAATTTCGGGCCGACGATGGCGGCGGCGGCCGACCTCACGATCGTGCAGGCGCGCCACATGGTGGAACTCGGCGGTATCGATCCCGAACAGGTCGTCACCCCTGGCCTGTTTGTCGACCGCGTTGTGCATGTGCCAAACCCCAAACAAGCAGGCACGCCCGGATGAAAGGTTTCGCCCTCAAAGGATTGGACCGCGAAGCCATTGCGCGACGCGCCGCGAAGGACCTCTGGGACGGTGCCGTCGTCAATCTCGGCATCGGCTTGCCGACTTTGGTCGCCAACTATGTGCCCGCTGGGCGCGAGATCGTCTACCACTCGGAAAACGGTGTGCTGGGCGTCGGCCCCTCGCCGCTCGCCAACGACGTCGATCCCGATCTCATCAACGCGTCCAAGACACCGATCACGCTGGTACCCGGGGCTTCGATCTTCCACCACACCGACGCGTTCGTGATGATCCGCGGCGGCCATATCGACCTGGCCTTGCTCGGCGCCATGCAGGTGTCGGCGGCGGGCGATCTTGCCAACTGGTCGACCGGCGACGAGAAGATGCCGCCGGCCGTGGGCGGGGCCATGGATTTGGCGGCCGGGGCCAAGGGCGTTTACGTGCTGATGGAGCACACGACCAAAGACGGCGTCCCCAAAATCGTCGAAGCCTGCACCTACCCGCTGACGGCCGCACGCGTCGTCACGCGGATTTTCACCAATCTTGCCGTCATCGACGTGACCAAAGACGGGCTTGTGGTGCGCGAAATGGCGCCCGGCGTCGAATTCGGCGCCTTGAGCGCCAACACTGGCGCGAAACTTCATCTGGCGTCGGATTGGCGGCAGATAGGGGCTTGATTTTGGTTAATTTTGCATTTATCTCTTGACTGCTGACTGCGATGGCGACCTTGAAAACGCCGCGGGCGAGAACTGGCCCCGTTGTCCGAGCATAACTTGACACGGCCCCTCTTTGCGGGCGCGTTGTGGAGGTTGTCTTGGTCGCTTCGCTGTCCACCTCGGTCAATACGAATCTGGGCGCCATTTCGGCTCTTGCGTCGCTGCGCAAGATCAATGCCGAACTGCTCGTCGCCAACAAGCAGCTGCAGACCGGCTACCGGGTCGCGGATGCTTCCGACGACGCTTCGACCTTCTCTGTCGCGCAAGGGTTGCGCGGCGATCTGCAGGCATTTTCGGCTGTGCAGAGCTCGCTTGCCAATGGCGTGGGCCTCGGTGCGGTCACGCAAGCCGCTCTCACCTCGATCTCGGACACGGCCGGCAACATCCAGGCGAAGCTCGTGCAGCTGTCCGACGGCTCGATCACGGCCGCCCAGCGCACGATCTACACGGCCGACTACAATACGCTTACCTCGCAGATCAACAATTTCATCACCCAGGCGAACTACAACGGCGCCAATCTGATCTCGTCGGGCTCGGCCGCGCGCACCTATCTTTCGAGCATCACCGGCAGCACGTTGAGCCTGTCGGGCCTGGGTGCGACGGCGACCGCCCTCACCACCTTCACCGGCGCCGTGAACGTGTCGACCGCATCGGACGCGGCCAATTCGCTGACGGCGCTCACGACCTTCCAGAGTGCCATCGCTTCGTCGCTCTCCACGAGTGCCACGGAATCGCGCACGCTTTCGGTGCAGTCGAGCTTCCAATCGGCGGTCACCGACGCCGTCACGACGGGTTTGGGCGCATTGATCGACGCCGACATCGGCAAGGCTTCGGCGCAGAGCCAGTCGCTGCAGGTGCGCCAGCAATTGGCCGTGCAGTCGCTGTCGATCGCAAACCAGCAGCCGAGCGTGCTGCTCGGCCTGTTCAACACCGGCCGCTGAGCCCTCGCCTCTGAACCCTAATTGACGGGCGTCAGCTTCGGGCGCCCTTCGAGATGCGCCACCAGATTGTCGACCGTGAGGTCGCCCATCGCTTTGCGCGTCTCGACCGTGGCCGATCCCACATGCGGGGCCAGCGCCACGTTTTCGAGCGCAAAAAACGCCGGCGGCACGCGCGGCTCGTCTTCGAACACGTCGAGCCCTGCGCCCGCGATCGTGCCGCTTTGGAGAGCAGCCAGCAAAGCCGCTTCGTCCACGACCGAGCCGCGCGCGACATTGACGAGATAGCCGCGCGGTCCGAGCGCTTTCAGCACGTCGGCATTCACGAGATGGCGCGTGGCCGCCCCGCCCGGCGTGATGACGACCAGCACGTCGCACCAGCTGGCAAGATCGACGAGCTTGTCGAAATAGCGCAGCGCCACGTCCGCCTGCTTGGTGCGGCCGTGATAGGCGACTTCCATGTCGAAGCCGCCGGCCCGCTTGGCGATCGTCTTGCCGATGCGCCCGAAGCCCAGAATGCCGAGCTTCTTGTGGTGCACCGACGTGGTCAGCGCCTGCCCGCCTTTGAGCCACGCCCCTTCGCGCACGAAGCGGTCGGCCTGCGGCAGCCGGCGCATCGCCCCCAGCATCAGACCGAACGTCGTGTCGGCCACGCAGTCGTTCAGCACGTCGGGCGTGTTGGTCACCACGATGCCGCGCGCCGAGGCTGCCGCCACGTCGATCCCGTCATAGCCCACGCCGTTGCTCGCGATGATTTCGAGCTTCGGCAGCGCCGCAATCATCGCGGCGGGCACGATGCTGCCCCCACTCGCCTGCATGAAGCGCACATTGGGCCCATGCTTCGCCAGGAACGCGTCGCGCTCGGGTCCGGCGGGCGGCAGCAGATGCGCCGTGAAACGCTCCTGCAGCCGCGTCCAACTGCTGTCGGGAAGTTTGGCGGTCGAGATCAGATCGGGTTTGGCGGCCATGGCGACGACCCTTTCGGCTTCAGGATTTGAAACGCTGGGCGAGCGCGTCGGTGTTCTTGAGCAGCACGCCGTTGTCGGAGCCGACGGCGACGAACTGGTAGCCTTCGGCGAGCCGCTTCTTGGCTTCGTCTTCCACGCCCGTGAGGTACCCGCCGGCTTTGCCGGCAGCGCGGATTTCGCCGATCGCTGCCGAGATCACTTTCTGCACGTCGGGATGCTGGAAATTGCCGAGATGCCCCATCGAGGCCGCCAGATCCGACGGGCCGATGAACACGCCGTCCACGCCGTCCACCGACGCGATCTCGCGCAGGCGGCCGATCGCTTCCATCGTTTCGACCTGCACCAGCACGCAGATTTCGTCGTTGGCTTTCTTGAGATAGTCCTTCACGCGCCCGAAATTCGAGGCGCGCGCCGTGGTGGCCACGCCGCGGATGCCCTGCGGCGGATAGCGCGTTGCCGCAACCGCGCGTTTGGCCTCTTCGACCGTCTGCACGAACGGGAACAGCAGGCTCTGCACGCCGATGTCGAGCAGGCGCTTCACGAGCACGGCGTCGTTCCAGGCGGGGCGCACAATCGGCGTGGCCGTGCCGCCCTTCATCGCCTGCAGCTGCGTGACGAGGCCCGGCAATTCGTTGGGCGAGTGTTCGGTGTCGAGCAGGATCCAGTCGAAGCCCGAATGCGCGATGCCCTCGGCGACCATGTTCGAGCCCAGGCTCGACCACAGGCCGATCTGCTTCTTTCCTTCCTTGAGCGCCTTCTTGAAGGCGTTGACTGGCAATTCCATAGCGTCGTGCTCCCCCCTGTTTACTCGCGTCGTTTGATAGCGTCTTAAGCCGGTCCGTCCTGTTGCGCAACAAGATCGGCGACATAGGCGCCGATCGCCCCCGAAGCGGTGAGGCCCGGCGATTCGATCCCGTACAGCGCATAGTAGCCCGCAACGCCGTGCGTTTCGGGCCCTTGGATCATGAAATCGGGATTGCCGGCGCCTTGCGGCACGATCTTGGGCCGGATGCCCGAATAGGAAGGCTGGATCGCGCCGTCTTTGAGGCCGGGCCAATAGCGGCGCACTTCGGCGTAGAAGGAATCGCTGCGCTTGGGATCGACGTCGTAGTCGATCGCGTCGATCCATTCGACGTCGGGGCCGAAGCGCGCCTGGCCCGCAAGGTCGATCGTGATGTGAACGCCGAGCCCGCCGGGGGCCGGTACGGGATAGATCAGCCGCGAAAACGGCGTGCGGCCCTGCAGCGCGAAATAGTTTCCCTTGGCGTAGTAGAGCGGCGGCACGGAAGTTGGCGCGATACCGTCGATCGCATTGGCGATTTTTTGCGCACCCAGACCTGCGGCATTCACGAAAGTGCGCGCTTTGATCTGCATCGGCGCCGCACCTCCGGTCGCGAGCACGATGCCGTCGTTCGCCACGTAGCCGCCGACGACCGGCGTTTCGAAGGCCAGCATGGCGCCGCGATCCTCGGCCTCGCCCTGGAAGGCCAGCATCAGCGCGTGGCTGTCGACGATGCCCGTGGACGGCGACAGCAAGGCCGCAACGCAGGTCAGCTCTGGTTCGAGTGCTTGCGCTGCCGCGCCGTCGATGAGTTCGAGATCGTCGACCCCGTTGGCGGCCGCCTGGGCGCGCAGCTTTTCGAGCGAAGCGATCTGGCCGTCGTCGGTCGCCACGATCAGCTTCGTGCAGCGCCGGTGCGCAAGCCCGCGCGCGGCGCAATAGTCGTAGATGAAATGTTTGCCCGCCACGCACAGGCGCGCTTTGAGGCTGCCGGTCGGGTAGTAGATGCCGGCATGGATCACTTCGCTGTTGCGCGACGAGGTTTCGGTGCCGATCGCGTCCGCCGCTTCGAGCACGATCACGTCGCGCCCGGCAAGCGCCAAGGCGCGCGCGACGGCAAGCCCGACCACGCCTGCCCCCGCCACCACGCAATCGGCCGTTTCCAAACGCTGTCCTTTATTACTCGCCGTAGGGGCTGGGACGCGCGTCGAGCATCGCGTTCCAGATCGGCAGCACGATGTCGCCGGGGCGCTTGGTGCCGTAGACGATGGCCTTGACGGCCGCGTCGAACATCGGCCGCGAGGGAACCGCCGGCACGATGTGGTAGCCGGCGCGCTCGAGCGCTTGGATCGCGGCCTGCGCCTGGACGCTGTAGTTCTCGAAAAAATAGCGCGTGTCGGCTTCGCGGATCGCGCGCGCGAGGATGAGGTCGGGCGTGTCGGGCATCAGTCGAAGAGCTTGTCGATATCGGATTGCGAGTTGGTCTTGTCGGCGTCCTGCGGCCCGTGCAGCACCACGCCGCCGACGTCCTTCATGTGGATGCCGTCGGTGTCGGGCACCGGCAGCAGCTTGATTTCTTCCGTACCCCAGATTTCCATCATCTTCTGCACGCGCTCTTCGATGAAGGCGAGCGTGCGCACGACCTTGTTGATGCGCTGGCCGGTTAGATCCTGGAACGAGCAGGCCTCGATGATCGCGGTGCACATGTCAGAAATTTCGGCGATGCGCTGCTGGCCGTATTCGTCGATCTTCATCGTGCGCAGTTCGCGCGCGATCTCTTCGATTTTTTCCACGCCGTCGAAAATCTGCGAGGTCGCGGTTTCGGTCTGCGACACGACAGAGGAAAGTTCCATCGAAGCGCTCGCGAGCTTGTCTTCGGTCGCCAGCGGATGTTTGAGCGCGCCGATTTCTTTCTTGGTCTGCGCGATGCGCGCGGCGATGCCGTGCACTTCGTCGCGGATCTTGTTGATCTCGGTCATGTCGAAGGCCGGCGCGGCAGCGGCCGTCGTGCCGATGCCGTCGATCTTCTTGCCAAGTTCGGCGATGTCGGCACGCAAAGCCGCGATCGCGGCGGCGGCGTCGCCGCCCAGTGCCGCGGGGACCGCAAGCGTTCCGGTTTTGGCGAGCGGTGCGGCCGCATGGCCGTTGGCGGGCATTTTGCCTTCGCGGATCAACAGCTTTTCGGCCGTGAAGACGGATTTTTGCAGCGGCGGCATGGCGTCATGACCTCGAGTTTTGGCGTCCCCGGAAACGGCCGTTTTTATCACGAACGACTCGCCGAAATCCCGAGATAATTAGGGCCGGGCGAGCGAGGCTTCGATGCCGTTTTTGACCACGACATTCAACACGTCCGGCGCCACGGCGGCAAGCCAGCGCAGATACTCAAGCGCCTGCAGCGCGCGCCCTGCCCCCACCCGCACGCCGTGATGCAGGCTCACGGTCGTGAGGCCGGCCAGGATGCGAAGATCCAGGATCTGCGCCGGGCTCTGGGCCAGCACCGTGTTGGCCGGGCCGCCGGCGAGCGGCAGCAGATCGGTCGAAATGTCGAGATTGACGATGTTTTGGGCCGTGCCCCAGCCCGGATAGGACGGCCCCCAGATTTCGGCAAATCGGGCAAAGTCGCTGGCGGCACTGCCGCGGCTTTTGTCGGGCGCCTGGCCGGCCCCGCCGCGATCGGCGACCGCGCGGATGATGGCACCGGCGGCGAATTCGCAGCGTCCGCCCGCCTTCCAGATGCGCAAGCCCAGGTCCGGATCGGCGTGGTATTTGACGTACCCTTCGTCGAACCCGCCGCCGACGGCCGTAAGGGTCGCGCGCCGTAGCATGAAAAAATACGGGTAATAGCGCCCGTAGACGCTGCCCACCGCCACGATGCCGCGCACGCCGAGCGGAAACCCGACGGCCAGAAGCGGCGTTTCGGCCTCGCGCGCTTGCAGATGGGCGAGTGCGAGGCCCAAAGCGCCGGGATCGAGACGGTTGTCGTCGGCCAGCAGAACAAAAACGTCGCCGGTCGCCGCCGCAAAACCGAGATTGCACGCCGCGATCGAGCCGCGCGGGCTTTCTTCTTTGACCCAGCGCACCTGCGGGCCGGCGATCTCGAACGGCGACACGACGACGATTTCGTGGTCGAGGCCAGCCGCCTCGGCGCGCGCCGCGTCGATAGCGCCGGCGACGAGCGTGGGAAAGATCGAGGGCAGCACGAAGCTGATCTTCATGGGCGCTCCGCCGGCGCAAGATCGGGCCGGTTCGCGCGCCACCAAGCGATGGTTCGCGCAATGCCGTCGTCGAGGGAGACTTGCGGCGCCCAGCCATATTCGCCGGCAAAGCGGCTGCAATCGAGCGCTGTGCGCGTGTCGATCGTGGGGCGGCTCGGGTCGAGTTCGATCGCAAGTTCGCGTCCCGAGCGCGCCACGATGCGCTCGGCCAGCGCCAAGGTCGAGATCGTTTTGCCGCTGCCCAAATTGTAGAGCCCGAAGGGCGCCTTCTGGCGCTCGGCCGCAAGCTTCACGGCCGCGCACAGATCGTCGGCATGCAAGAGATCGCGCTCGGCGCGGCCCGTTCCCCAATGTTTCAGCCTACCGTCGGTCGCGGTCAGCGCCTTCGTGACCGTGGCGCCGAAGACGTGGCTGCGCGCGAGGTCGAACTTGTCGTAAGGCCCGTAGATATTGGTGTGGCGGAAGGCCGTGAAGCGCGTGCGCCCGAGGCTCGCGTACCAGGCGCACATGCGTTCGAAATAGACCTTGGTCGTGGCCGCCCCCACATAGGCCGGGTGCAGCGGCAGGGCCGGATCGTAGTCGTCCTCGCGCTGCGGCACGTGCGTGTCGGCATACATGACCGCGCACGAGAACCAGATCACGTGCGCCGCACCCGCCTTGTGCGCGCTTGCGAAGATGCGCGCGGTCATCACCTGGTTGTCGACGACGAGCGACAGCGGATCGTGCAGGTTTGCGGCCGATCCTGCGGTTGCAGCCGCCGCATGCAAAACGAGCGAAGCACCCTTGAGGGCGGCGTCCACGCCGGCTTGCGTGGTGAGATCGGCCGACCGCCACGCGATGCGCGGATGCGCGAAGGCCGGGCGGCGATGGCAGATCGCCGTCACGCGATAGGCCGGATCGGCCGCGAAAAATTCGGCGAGATTGCGCCCGACAAAGCCGGTGGCGCCGAGAACGACGACGTCGGTTACGGCAAGATTGGGCACGGCAACATCAGGCACGGCAAGACGCGCCGAAGCGATGCCGTGCGCATCGCGGCCGGCGCTCTTGGCTTAGGCGATAAGATTGATCTCGTTGCCGCGGCTCTGCAGCGCGGCACTCGCCACGTCCGTCGACTCGCCGGCGGCCGCCCGGATGCCGAACTGCACCTGCGAGGCCGAGACCTGGGCGACCTGCTGGGTCGTGTCGTTGTAAAGCTCGCCGCGATTGAGGGCCGCCTTTTGGACGGGCAGAAAACTGGCCGTAAGGCCGGACGCACCAACTGCTGACGCCATCGGGATTCTCCATGGTCAAAAATTAGTTAAACTTGTTTAACCCACCGCAGCCGGGTCTGTCGAGGTCCTTGACGGCATTCCCCTATTTGCGGCGCTTCTTCGGCTTCTTGGCGCGCGCAATGCCTTCGGCGATCAGCTTTTCGGCGCCTTTGGCATCCACCCATTTGACGATCGTGACCCACTTGCCCTTTTCGAGATCCTTGTAGTGCTTGAAGAAATGCGCGATCTGCTCGATCAGGATTTCGGGCAGGTCGGTGTAGTTTTTGACGCCCGTATAGAACGGATGCAGCTTGTCGACCGGAACAGCGACGATCTTCTCGTCGGGGCCGCCCTCGTCTTCCATCAGCAATGCACCGATCGGGCGCGAGCGGATCACGGCCCCGGGCACCACCGGCACATGGCCCACGACGATCACGTCGACCGGGTCGCCGTCGCCCGACAGCGTGTGCGGGATGAAGCCGTAATTGGCCGGATAGCGCATGGCCGTGTGCAGAAAGCGGTCGACGAACAAAGCACCCGACTTCTTGTCGATCTCGTATTTGACCGGCTCGCCGCCGAGCGGAATTTCGATGAGCACGTTGACGTCGTGCGGCGGCTTGGCGCCGATCGAGATTTTTTCGATGTCCATTGCGGTTCTAGCCCTTGCGTTTGACGCCGTTGAGGCGGTCGGACGTGATGTGGAAGCCGAGTTTGGGGTCCATTTCGCCGGCCGCATACATGACGGCGGCGAGCTTGTGGATGCGCGCCATGTTCGAACGGTAGATCGAAACGAGCGCCCCCGGCGACGTGCTGGTGATGCCCTCGAGATCGGCAAGCGCCCGCTGGTCGACCGTGAATTGAACGATTTTGGCGCCGTCGCGCGCTTCGATCACGACGCCGCCCTTCATATTGTCGAATTGGGCGCGCGCCCCCCCGAAATCCAACGCCATTTCCGTCTCCGAATCTTGCCGCAGAGCCGCTGATCGACCGCGCGCGTTTTGTAGCGAGTTTTCCGGGGCGGCGCTAGCCGCGGCGGATTTGCAGCGCCGGAAGCACCTGCAAGCAGCGAGGGTGCGTAGAAGAAATTGTGGCCGCCATCGTTGTGGAAATTGCGATACAGGCCCATGCGGTTTTTTCGCATAATGCGAATTTTTGGACGCAGAATTTGCAAAATGCAACGATGCGAATGATTCTTAGTACTGTCTTTAGAACAATAAGAATTTCGGTTCCTTAAAAAAATTCTTTGCTAATCAAATATTTAAGCGTCGCTCTGAAAAACATCTCTTGCAAACCAGATAACAAGAAATACATTGCCAAATCTAATCCTACAACCGTAGCCATCAAGCTCGTTCGAAACTCGCGTCGGAAAAGTGGAAAAATAGAACAACAACAAGCCCCCCAAATTTGTCGCAAAAATTGCGACATACAAAACTCAAAACCGGAGTGTCCCCCCATGTCGTTCCTCGCCTCGCTCAACAGCAATGTTCGCATCGGCACGCGAATCGGCGTCGGTTTCGCGCTCATTCTCGTTCTCCTGGCCGCCGTGGGTCTTCTTGGGTGGACTGGATTGACCGATACAAAGGCTCTCTTCCAGCGCTACAGCACCGTCAGCACCATCACGATCGGCATGGGCGACGTCGATGCCGACTTCCAGGCGCTGCGGCGCTCGGCTGCGAACTTCGTTGAAAGCGGCGCCAGCGCCGACCGCGCGAATGTCGACAAGTATGCAACTTCGATTCGCAGCGAACTGGCCACAGCGGTCTCGTCGATCGTCGCCGAAGATCGCCGGGCAATTATGCGCGAGGCGCAGACGGGCATCGAAGAATACAAGCGCAATCTCGATCGTCTGTTCCAGCTGCGCGACGCGCGCGAGGCTGCTGTCGAGCGCGGAATGAACGAGTTGGGCCTGCAGGCGCGCACGGCGCTTACAAACGCCGTCGATGGCGCTATTGCGGCGGGCGAGTTTCGCGCGGCCTCCTATGCCGGCAAGGCGCAGGAACAGCTTGGCTTGTTCCGCCTGAACGCGTTGCGCTACGTGACGAAACCCGATCCGGCCTTGATCCAGACGGCGGAGCGCCAAATGGCCGAAGTCAACCAGCATCTGGCGCAGGCGCGCGATGCGGCAAGCGGCGAGCGCCGCGCCCTCCTCGATCAGGCGTTGAGCATCGTTCCTCGCTACCTTGCCGCCTTCCGCCAAGCGACGGAGACGGTGCGCGCGATGGACGAACTGGCCAACACGACCAACGCGCAGCTGGCTGCGCGCATCGTCGAGCGCATCGACACGCTCAAAGAGAACCAAAAAGCGGCAAACAAGCAGACTGCCGCGGAAGCCGCCGATGCCGTGCAAGAGAGCATCGCGACGATGCTGTCGCTGTCAGGTGCGGCGCTCATTTTGGGGATCCTGTTCGCCTTCGGGATCGCCAAAGGCATCACCGGGCCGGTCGGCGCCATGACGGCGGCGATGGGGCGCCTTGCCGGCGGCGATCTCGCCGCCGAAGTTCCGGCCAAAGCGAACAAGGACGAGCTCGGCGCGATGGCGCAGGCGGTGCAGGTGTTCAAAGACAACGCCATCCGCGTCAAAGCGCTCGAGGACGAGCAAGCGGCCCTCGAAGCCAAAGCGGCAGCCGAGAAAAAGGCCGCGATGGCCGCCCTCGCCGACCGTTTCGAAACCGAAGTCGGCACCGTCGTGGCCAGCGTGTCGAGCGCGGCCGAACAGATGCTGGTCTCGGCGGGGGCGATGTCGGCCACGGCCGAGGAAACCAGCCGCCAGGCGACGGCCGTTGCCGCCGCCTCCGAACAGGCATCCACCAACGTGCAGACCGTCGCCTCGGCAGCCGAGGAGCTTTCGAGCTCGATCACGGAGATTTCGCGCCAGGTTGCGGAATCGAGCCGGATCACGGCGCAGGCGGTCGAAGACGTTCGCCACACCGGCGAGACCGTCGAAACGCTGGCCTTGGCGGCGCAGAAGATCGGCGACGTGGTCAAGCTGATCTCCAGCATCGCCTCGCAGACCAACCTGCTGGCGCTCAACGCCACGATCGAAGCGGCGCGCGCGGGCGACGCCGGCAAGGGTTTTGCCGTCGTGGCGTCGGAAGTGAAGAACCTCGCGAGCCAGACCGCCAAGGCGACCGACGAGATCGGCGGCCAGATCGCCGAGATCCAGACCGCCACGGGTGCGTCGGTCGAAGCGATGCGCGCGATCGGCCAGACCATCGCCAAAATGAACGAGATCGCCACCAGCATCGCCTCGGCGGTCGAGGAACAGGGTGCAGCGACCCAGGAGATCGCGCGCAACGTCCAGCAGGCGGCCGCGGGCACCAACGAGGTCTCGTCGAACATCGCCGGCGTCACGCAAGCCGCCAGCGAGACCGGTACGTCCGCAAGCCAGGTGAAGGACGCCGCGTCGACCCTCGGCACGCAGTCCGGCGATCTGCGCCGCTCGGTGACAAATTTCCTCACCGAAGTGCGCGCGGCCTAACGGCGCCCGCGACCGGCTTCGATATGTCGAGCGTATCGCACGTGTCGGAGCCGGCCGGGCGCCTTGTCGCTGCGCGTCGGCTCCGTTGGGTCGGTTTCGCGGCAGCTGCAATCGCGACTGTTGCCGCGCTGGTCGCCCTGGCGCAGTTGGCGCGCGACGGCATTCTCGACGATGCCGGGCGCGAAGAGATCGTCGTCGCGCGCCTGGCCGCCCAGCAGATCGACCAGACGATCCGCGCGGCAAAGATCGTACTTGCCGATGCAGCGGAGCGTTGGCGCGCCGCGGCCGATTCGAGCGTGGGCGCCCACAAAGCCGCCGCCGAAGCCACATTGCTGATGGCGTTCGAACCGCAGTTCCTGTCTCTCAAACTGCTGGACACCAATGGCAGGTTGCTTGCGGCGAGCAATGCAGCGGCGGCTCAGCTCGACGAACCGTCGCGTGCCATTTTGCGGGATACGCTGGCTCGCGACGTGGATTATGAGATTGCCGCCGTTCCCCGCTTGGCCGCAGGCGGTCAGCCGGCGTTTCTGATCGTGCATCGTGTCGTGGGCACGAACGGTTCGCTGCTTGGCGTCGCCGCCCTTTCGATCGATCTCGTGCGACTGCGCGAGGCGACCGAAAGGGCGTTTTCGCTGCGCGAGCGCGTCTTGCTGGTCGTGCGCGAAGACGGGATCACACTCTTCCGCTTTCCCGATCTTGCCTTCGACGTTGCCGGGCGAGACTTGCGCGACCGGCCGCTCTACCGTGCATATCGCGCGGGCATCGACGAAGGCAGCTATGCGGCGACTGCGCCGTTCGACGGCGTGCGCCGCGTCGGCGGCTTTTCGGTGTCGCCTGACCGCGATCTGCTGGTGCTTTCAGCCCGTGCCGAGAACGACATTCTGCGCGCCGCCCTGCTCGGCCGAGGCCAGATGCTTCTGTTCGGCGCCGGTGCTTTGGGCCTCGTTCTTCTTGGCGCGGCCTACTCGGCCTTTGAGCTGCGGCGGCGCAACCGCGTGATCGCCGAGCGCGAATTGCTGCTGCAGTCGATGTCGATCGCCGACAGCGCCATCGCCATCGCGAACGCCGACGACGGCAAGCTCGCCTACGTCAACCGCGCGTTCGAACGCATCACGCGCTATCCGGTCGAAGAACTCGTCGGCCAGAATTGCCGCATCCTGCAGGGGCCGGGCACGTCGCCTGCGACCGTTGCGACGATCCGCGAGGCGATCGCGGCCGCGCGCCCGGTCCGCGTCGA
>JADCGL010000044.1 GCA_020248985.1 Telmatospirillum sp.
GCGCACTGCTTGGCGAGGTTCATCGCGATATTGCATTGGGCGCTCTTGAGTGCTGCGTAGGTCGCGAGCTGCGGTTCCGGCCGCACCTGGTTGATGCTGCCGATCGTCAGCACGCGGCCCCAGCGGCGCTCGCGCATCGGCAGAGTCCGAAGATTCCAAGCTGCCTCGCGTGTTTCGAGCTGCGTGCTCTTGAAGGCGTTGGGTTGGTGCGTCAGAAGACGAGTTGAACCTTCATTGCTCGGTTCCGATCGGTGGCGAGCTCGAAGGCCGAAACCGCGTCCGTGAACGGAATCTGCGCCGAAATAACCGGACGCACGTCGATTACCTTTCGCGCCATCAGTTGCACGGCCAGTTCGAACTCTGCATCGAAGCGGAACGTGCCTCTGAGAATGAGCTCTTTCGCAACGATCAGATTCATCGGCAGCGTGACGTCGCCGCCGAGGCCGAGTTGCACGACCGTGCCGCCCGGGCGGACGAGCTCAAGCGCGCTGCGGATGGCCGCCTCGCTTCCGGTGGCCTCGATCAGAACGTCGAAACGCCCCTTGTCGGCGGCGTAGGGTTTCAAGGCTTCGGGTTGTTCCGCGGCATTGACGACGAGCGTGGCGCCCAAGCGCTTGGCCATCTCCAAGGGCTGGGTCGCGATGTCGGTCACGACGAGTTCGGCTGCGCCAGCATTTTTCGCGACGAGCACGGCCAGGGCGCCGATCGGCCCGCAGCCGGTGATGAGAACGCGCTTGCCGAACAGCGAGCCAGCTTGGCGGGCAGCGTGCAGGCTGACGGCCAACGGTTCGGCCATCGCCGCTTCTGCAAGCGACAGATCGTCTGGAATCGGGACCGCCTGGCGCGCGTCGATCGCGAGGCTTTCGGCAAAGCCGCCCTGCATGTGCGGAAAGCGCATGGCGCTGCCCATGAAGCGCATGTCGAGGCATTGGTTGTGAACGCCGGCGTGGCAGTATTCGCATCGGCCGCAGGCTCGACTGGGATTGACGGCGACCCGTTGGCCGATGCGCAGATGGCCGACATCGCTTCCAAGAGCGGCGATCGTGCCTGAGATCTCGTGCCCGAGCGTCATTGGCTGTTTCACGCGCACCGTGCCGAAGCCCCCATGGTGATAGTAATGGAGGTCCGAGCCGCAAATGCCGCCGGCGCCGATGCGCACGCGGACTTCGTTCGGCGCAAGTGCGGTCTCCGGTACGGTGTCGATCCGAAGGTCCTTGGGCGCGTGAATCACGACTGCACGCATTGGTCTTCTCCCTTTAGAGGACGGACAGCATCCCGCCGTCGACATAGATTATCTGGCCGTTCACGTAGTTCGATGCGGGCGACGACAGAAACACCGCCGCGCCGACGAGTTCCTCGGGCTTGCCCCAGCGTTTGGAAGGCGTGCGGCCTTTGACCCACGCGTCGAAATCGGGATTGTCGATCAGCGCTTTGTTCATCTCCGTGACCATGTAGCCGGGCCCAATCGCGTTGGCTTGGATGCCGCTTGCCGCCCATTCGGCCGCCATCGCGCGCGTCAGCATCTTGATCCCGCCCTTCGAAACCGTATAGGGGGCTACTGTCGCGCGCGCGCATTCGCTCATCAGCGACCCGATATTGACGATCTTGCCGGATCCTCGTGCCACCATGCGTTTGGCCGCCTCGCGGCCGATGACGAAAGCGCCGGTGAGGTTCGTTTCGACCACGCGGCGCCAATCGGCCGTCGCGAGTTCCAGCATCGGCTTGCGGAACTGGATGCCGGCATTGTTCACCAGAATGTCGATCGCGGTGCCTGCTTTGTCGAAGCCTTCGAAGGCCGCGACGATGGCGGCTTCGTCTGTCACGTCGAAAGCCACCCCGTTCGCATCGAACCCGGCGGCACGCAGCTCCGCGACCGCGGCCGCGACGCCTGCGGGACTCGTCCCGTTGACGACGACGGCCGCACCCGCACGCGCAAGACCTTCGATCATGGCGCGGCCGAGGCCGCGGGTGGACCCCGTCACCAGCGCGGTTCTGCCGGAAAGATCAAAAAGCGGATTTGTTGCCATGCTCTGCATTCCTTTGTCCGCTCACGCGCCCAATGTGTAAGGCTTTGCGCGTCGTTCGTAGTCGTCGTAGCCGAGCACTTCGCGCAGCGTCTTGGGCGCCAATGCGCTCGCCGCCTGCGCTTCGCCGGCGAGCAATGCGGCGAGGCCGGCCTGGATTCCGGCGATTGCGGGCGACAGCATGCCGGTCGGATGGGTCCCGATCTTCAGCCCCAAAGCCGCGGCGTCTTTCTGCGACGGGGTTGCGCGCGGCGCGCCGGGCGAAAGCACGGCAAAGGACGGTCGGCCTTTTGCTGCGGCGACCGCGCGGCGAATCTCGTTGTCGTCGGCGGGCGAGTCGAGAAAGAGCAGGTCGGCGCCTTCGTCGACATACATTTCGATGCGCGCCACAGCTTCGTCGATGCCTTGGGTCGGCCGACAATCGGTTCGCGCCATCACGAGAATGCCCGACTCTTTCGCGGCGGCCACTGCCGCGCGAACTTTCATGCGCGCCTCTTCGAACGGCAGGCAGGGTTTGCCAGCGGCAGTCAGTGCACGCGGCGTGATTTTGTCTTCGATCAGCACGGCAGCCGCACCCGCGCGGCCATAGGTCGAAACTGTGCGATGCACGTTCATCGCGTTGCCGTAGCCGTGGTCGCCGTCGGCCAGCACGAACGTGTCAGGTGCGGCATTGCGCACCATCGCAAGGGAGTCCGTCATCTCGCCGAACGAGACGAGATCGAGGTCGGGTCCGCCCAGTCGGCTTGCGGCAACGCAAGAGCCGGAGAGAAAGGCCGTCTTGAAGCCGGCATTGGCCGCAAGCTTGGCACTGAGCCCGTCCCAAACAGCGGGCATCACCACGAAGCCGGGTTGAGCCAAATAAGCACGCATCTTTTCGCCTGGCGACATCGACGTCCCTCCCTGTTTAGATATGCATTCTGATTATGACAAGGGTAGACCAACGTCAAGGCGGCGTCACGCGCTTTGCGTGGATAAGATTTCGATCAGGCGTCGGGGACGCGGGCGATACCCGGAAGATCGCCGAAGATCGGCGACGTTTCGAGAAGTTCGAACAAGAGATCCCGAACCGCGAGCGCCGGATCCGACACGGTCAGTTGGTCCGGCGTGCAAAGCGACACTTTGACTTCGATCCCGGGTCGGACGATCCGGCGCAAAAGCACGCCCTCGGATGCAGCAACCTGGCGGGCCGACGACCAGGGAAGAATGGTGGCGCCGACGCCGGCCTCGATCGCGCTTGCAAGTGTTGCGACCGACTCTATTTCCGCGACGAGCCTGCTGTTTATTCGCGCGCGCGCGAAAGCAGCATCGACGGCCTGACGGATCGTGTGGATCCGGCTCGGCAGCATAAGCGGAAGTTCGGCGAGGGCGGAGAGCGGCACGGTGTCGCCGTTGCTGCCGCTAATCTCGGTCGCTTTCGGCGCGACCAAGAAGAGCGATTCCACGAACATGGGTTTGAATTTCACGCCGCGTATGACGCCGGGGTCGTAGATCAAAGCCAAATCCATTCGGCCAGTCATCACCATTTCGCTGATCACGCCCCCGAAATTCTCGTTTATGTGCAGGACGATGTTGGGATAGCGCGCGCGCACGAGGCGCAGTAACGGGACGGCGAGCAGTGCGCCCGTGCTGTAGGGCGCAAGGCCGACCGAAACCGAGCCCGACAGCTGGCTGCCGGATTGCGCGACATCGGACTGCGCTTGGGCAATCTGGCGAAGGATGAGCTGCGCGTGCCGATAGAGCGCGCGTCCGGCTTCGGTCGGGGTCACGCCCCGCTTGCTGCGGATCAAGAGGCGTTGGCCGAATTGCTGTTCGAGAGCCGCAATTTGCTGGCTCAGCGCCGGCTGGGCGATGTGCAGGACGTCGGCCGCCCGCGTGAGGCTGCCCGTATCGATGATCTTCACAAAAGACTGCAGGCGGCGTGTGTCGACCACGAGCGGGCCCTCTATCTATGCAGATTCCTTATGATGTTATGCCGAACCAGTCTTTGTGTCGAACACGATCATAAAGGATCATCCCACCGTCACAATCTTCAACACTTGCAGACAGGTGTTCCTCGCGTGCTTTCCGATTACAACACGGCACTTGTGACGGGAGCGTCCGGCGGCATTGGTGCCGGCATCGTTGCGTGGCTCGCTTCCAAGGGAATCAAAGTCCATGCGGTGTCGCGCAACAGCGCGCGCCTGGAAGAACTTTCGGCCAAGACGGGTTGCGTCCCCCATGTTCTCGACATCCGCAATACGGATGCGCTTGAAGAACTCGCTGAGCTTCGCGATATCGACATTCTTGTGAACAATGCCGGCGTATCGCGCGCCGGCGACATCCTGTCGATGGACCGTCTCGGCGTCGAAGAACAGGTCGAAGTGAATATTGAAGCCGTGCTCCAACTGGTGCGGCTTTCAATGCCCGGGATGGTCGCGCGGGATCGCGGCCATATTGTCAATGTGAGTTCGATCGCAGGAATCTACAACTTCGCCGGAAACACCGTCTACCACGCGACCAAGGCAGCGCTCCACATGATGTCGCGCCAATTGCGGGTTGCCGCCTACGGCAAGCGGGTTCGTGTGACGGAAGTTTGCCCGGGTCGCGTCGAAACCGAGATTTTCGGGAAAGTGATCGGCGACATGGCGCGCGCCCAGCGCGAGTTCTACGACGGCTACGAATCGCTGAAGGTCGAAGACATCGTCGGCGCCGTCGCCTATGCCCTCGAAGCGCCGCGTCACGTCAATATCGGGCATATCGAGATACTTCCAACTTTCCAGGTTCCCGGCGGTCTCAACTTCGAACGCCGGTCCGACTGACGTCAATGAAAAACAGAACCGTAAAACAAACAGGAGGCTCCCAATGAAAATCGCTCGTCGTACGCTCCTCAAAGCCGCTGGCGCCGGTCTCGCGATCGGCGCACCCGGGATCCGCGTTGCGCGCGCCGCAACAACGCTGAACCTGTCGAGTATTCTGCCGGATTCGAACTTCCAGGTCCGCAACGCCAAGAAATTTTCCGAGACCGTCGAGAAGGCCACGAACGGCGACGTCGTCATCAATATCCGCGCGGGCGGTTCGCTGGGGTTCAAGGGACCGGAGCAGCTTCGCGCTGTCCGCGACGGCTTGGTGCCAATGGCCGACATCCTGACCGCGCAACAGGTCGGCGACGAGCCGCTGTTCGGCACGGAAGGCGTGCCGTTTCTGGTCAAGTCGCAGGCGGAACTGCGGACCTTGCACGGATTCCTGCGGCCCGAATTCGAAAAAGCCGCGACCCGCTTCAACCAGAAGATCCTCTACATGGTCCCATCGCCCTTCCAGTACATGTTCCTGAAGGTGAAGGTCGATGACGTAAGCGGCTTGCGCGGCATCAAGATCCGCGGCGCCGACAAGAACACGGTCGATACTTGCATCGCACTGGGCATGGCCGGTGTACAGATCCCGTTCGGCGAACTGATCCCCGCACTCGCCTCGGGGCGCGTCGATGCGGTTGCGACATCGGCGGCGACAGGCGTCGATGCCAAATTCTGGGAGTTCATGAAATACGCGTACCCGACCAACCACACGTGGTCATGCAACATGGTCAATGTCAACCTCGACACTTGGAAGCGGATTTCTCCTGCCAGCCAGAAGGCGGTCGAAGACACGGCCAAGGCGCTCGAGGCCGAGTTCTGGGCCGTCTCGGCGGCCGACGACGCGCAAAGCGTCTCGGTTCTCAAGGCGAACGGCATGGAAGTGCTGCCGGTATCCGACAAAATGGTGGCGGATATGTGGAAAATGGCGGCACCGCTCACCGACCAGTATCTCGAGCGCGTGCCTGCCGCCCGCCAGGTGATCCGCGACTATCTCAAAGCGACCGGGCGGGCCTGAGATGGTCGAACGCGACAGGGAAATGGAGGGCGGCGTCTTTGCCGCCCTCCAATCCGCCGCCGACGGCCTCTCGATCGCCGCGACATGGGCGGCGGCCGCGTGCCTTGCAGCATTGCTGCTGATCGTTCTCGGCGAGGTTCTGCTTGGGGTTCTGTCGCGCCTGTCGCCTGCGTTCCCGAGCAGCATCGGTTTTGCCTGGGAGTACAGCTCTTATCTTATGGGGGCTGCCTTTATGTTGGGGGCAGGGCTCGCTTTGCGCGCTGGCATGCATGTCCGCGTCGAACTCCTGATCGCGATGCGCGGTCATCGCTACGCGCGGTTCTTCGAGACTCTTTCGGCGGCGTTGGGATTGGCCTTCACCGCCGTTCTCGCCGGGTCGCTCGTACGGTTTACCTATCAGGCATACAGCTTCAACCAGCTTTCGCCCGAAAGCTTCACGCCGCTTTGGATTCCGCAATCTGTTTTGGCGCTCGGCGCAACAATCCTCGCCATCCAAATGTTCGTTCGTCTGGTTGCTTGTCTGCTCGGCAAGCCGCTTGAAGACAAGACCCTTGGCGTCGCGACGTTGCCCGAATGAGCGCGATTTTCACAGCTTTGTTTGGGCTGCTTTTCGGCATCCTTGCCATCGGCGCCTGGATCGGTATCGCGCTTGGGGCAACGGCGATGGGGCTCGCCTGGATGTTCACGGACATCCCCGTGACGCGTCTTCTGCCGCAGCATGTCTACAATATCATGACGGCGTCCGAACTTGTGGCGCTGCCGCTGTTCGTCATGATGGGCGAGTTCCTGTTTCGCACGAGTCTCTCGCGCAGCCTATTCAACGGACTGGCGCCCTGGGCCGGCTTGCTGCCCGGCCGCTTGCTCCATGTGAACATCATCGCTTGCTCGATCTTCGCCTCGATCTCGGGCTCGTCGGCGGCAACCACACAAGTCGTCGGGCGCATGACGCTGACCGAATTGCTGCGTCGCGGCTACTCGCCCGATATCGCGACCGGCAGCCTCGCGGGTGCGGGCACGTTGGGATTCCTCATACCGCCTTCGACGGTCATGATCATCTACGGCGTTCTTGCTGAGGAGTCGGTTTTGCGGCTCTTTACGGCAGGCGTGATACCGGGCTTCTTGCTTGCCGCATGTTTCAGCAGCTGGATCATGATCCACACGACCATTCGCCGCGATCTCGTGCCGGAGTCCGAGCGCAACATGCGCAATGTTGGCTTTGGCGCCCGTATCCGCGCGCTCAAGGAACTGGGGCCCGCACTTTTCCTGATCCTGTGCGTGCTGGGTTCGATGTATGCGGGCCTCGCAACGCCGACGGAAGCGGCCGCACTCGGCGTCGTCGGTGCGGCGGGGCTTGCGGCATCCCAAGGCGCGCTCACGCGGCAGGCTTTGCGCGACGTTGCCGTCGGGTCGATCCAGGCATGTTCGATGATGGGCCTGATCATCATGGGTGCCGCAGTTCTGGGCAACATCACGGCGTTTCTTGGCATTCCCGACGCGGTGGCGGGCGTTGTGACTGATTGGGAGCTTTCGCCTTTGCAATTGATCATCGCGCTCATGCTGCTTTATCTCGTGCTCGGGACGGCGCTCGAAGGTTTCTCGATGATCGCCACCACCTTGCCTGTCGTCCTGCCGTTGATCACGGCAGCCGGTTTCGACAAGGTGTGGTTCGGCATCTTCATGGTGCTTGTCGTGGAAATGGCGCAGATCACGCCGCCGGTCGCGTTCAACCTGTCGGTCATCCAGAGCATCAGCGGGCAGAGCATGTCGTATCTCACGCGTGTGACGATGCCCTATCTGCTGATCATGATGCTGTTCGTGATCCTGATCGCGGTGTTTCCCCAGATCGTGCTCTGGCTTCCCGACTACCTGTTGAGCAACTAGAGAGGGGCGAATGGCTGGCGTATCTGCATTCGAACCGTCGGCGCGCGTTCGGCGGATCAAGCCTTCGCCAAGCGTTGCCGCGGCGGCGCGCGCGCGCGAACTCAAGGCGGCGGGCCGCGACATCGTCGATCTCACGGTCGGCGAACCGGATTTCGATACGCCGCAGCACGTCAAGGATGCTGCCGTGGCAGCGATCGCGGCGGGAGCCACGAAATACACGGCCGTCAACGGAACGCCGGCCTTGCGCGGCGCGATCTCCGGCTGGTATCGGCGTTTGGTTGGGCGCGCGTGCGAAGATGCGCGCATCACGATCGGTGGCGGTGCGAAGCAGGTGATCTTCCTGGCGCTGATGGCGTCGGTCGGCGAAGGCGACGAAGTCATCGTGCCGGCACCGTTCTGGGTGTCCTATCCCGACATGGTCCTCGCCAACGAGGGCACGCCCGTCCTTCTGCCGTGCGGACAAGAGACGGGCTTCAAGATCGATCCGGCTGCGCTCGAAGCGGCCATCACGCCGAAAACGCGGTGGTTGGTCTTCAACGCGCCGGGCAATCCGGCAGGTGCGGGATACAGCCGCAGCGAACTTGCCGCGATCCTTGACGTCGTCGCGCGCTATCCGCACGTGATGGTGCTTGCGGACGAAATCTACGATTCGGTTTGGTTCGGCGACACGCCGTTCGTGAGCATCGCGGCCGTCAATCCCGCGATGGAAGACCGGATCCTGCTGGTCAACGGGGTGTCGAAGTCCCATGCGATGACGGGATGGCGCATGGGATGGGGGATCGGCGCGCCGGATCTTGTGAAAGCGATCAATACGCTTCAGTCGCAGATGTCGTCGTGCCCGTCCTCGATCAGCCAGGCGGCGACTGTGGCCGCGCTGAACGGTCCAGACGATTTCGTCCGGTCTAGCGCGGCGGAATATCGGCGACGTCGCGATGTCGTCGTCGATCGCTTGCGGGCCGTTCCGGGGCTCGAATGCGTTTCGCCGTCCGGCGCGTTTTATCTTTTTCCGCGTTGTGCGGGCCTGATCGGCAAGCGGACGCCTTCGGGCGCCGTGATTGCCGATGATCTCGATTTCGTGCGCTATCTGCTCGACGCCGAAGGTGTGGCGACCGTACATGGCGGCGCTTACGGGCTTTCGCCGCATTTTCGCTTGTCGTTTGCGACCAGCCAGGCCGTGCTCGACGAAGCGTGCATGCGCATTGCGCGCGCCTGTCGCGCGTTGGTCTGATTGGGAGGCCGCCGATGGATGTCGCGCGGCTGCAGCAGGCGATAAAGCGGGCAATTGCCGCGCGCGGTATCGTCGAATACGCCGAAGCTGGGCGCGAGATCCGCGTCGATGCCTCGGCGACGATGGTGCCTTCGTCGCGCGATGAAGTGCCGGCCGATGCTGCGGAGGCGACCGCCGATCCAAACGCGGTCGTTTCTCCGTGTTTTGGCATTGTGCACCTGTCGCCGTCTCCGGGAGCGCCGCAATTTGTTCGCGTCGGCGACATCGTTGTCGCTGGGCAGAAGGTTTGTTTGGTCGAAGCGATGAAGGTCTTCAGCGCCGTTGTCGCAACGGCTGTCGGGCGCGTTGCCGCGGTGTGTGTTGCGGCCGGCGATGAGGTGGCGCAAGGCCAAACCTTGTTTCGGCTGGAGCGGCCAAGCGGAGACCGCGATGTTTGACACGGTTCTCATCGCAAATCGCGGCGAGATTGCGCTCCGCATTCTGCGTGCCTGCCGCAAGCTTGGCCTGCGCGTGGTGGCCGCCTATTCCGAGGCGGACCGCGATGCCGCTTACGTCGCTCTCGCAGACGAAGCGGTTTGCATCGGACCCGCACAGGCTGCGGCGAGTTATCGTAATTCGGCGGCAATTCTTTCCGCGGCGCTTGCTACGGGTGCCGGTGCCATTCATCCGGGCTACGGTTTTCTCGCAGAAAATGCCGCCTTTGCCGAGCAGGTGACGGTCGCTGGCCTGGTTTTTATCGGGCCGCCGGTTGGGGCTATACGGACGATGGGCGACAAGATCGCCGCAAAAGCCGCAATGATCGCGGCTGAGGTGCCGTGCGTTCCCGGATCCTTGGGCCGTCTGCCGGATGATCCTGCTGCGGTCGCGCGGATTGCCGACGAAATCGGCTACCCGGTTATCGTCAAAGCGGCTGGCGGCGGTGGCGGGCGCGGCATGCGCATCGTTCGACAGTCCAGCGAACTTGCGGATGCCGTCGGGCTAACCCGCCAAGAAGCGGCCCAGGCGTTCGGCAACCCCGAACTCTATCTGGAACGCTTTCTCGAAAAGCCCCGTCACGTGGAAATTCAAGTTCTGTGTGACAATTACGGGGCCGCTTTGTGGCTGGGCGCGCGCGACTGCTCGCTGCAGCGGCGGCACCAGAAAGTCGTCGAAGAGGCGCCGCCGCCTGGGATTTCGCCTGCGGCGATTGCCGAAATCGGCGCCAAATGCACGCAAGCCTGCAAGCGTATTGGGTATCGCGGTGCAGGAACATTCGAGTTTCTCTACGAAGACGGTCTGTTCGCGTTCATCGAGATGAACACGCGGTTGCAGGTCGAGCACCCTGTCACAGAGATGACGACGGGCATCGACATCGTGGCCGAGCAGCTGCGCATCGCGCAGGGGCACGCATTGGCTTTCGCGCAAGCCGACATCTTGGCGGCAGGGCACGCGATCGAAGTGCGGGTGAACGCGGAAGATCCCGAAACCTTTGCTGCATCGCCGGGGCGCGTCGCGCAGTGGTTGCCGCCCGGCGGGCCGGGTATCCGCGTGGACAGTCATTTGCACGTCGGCGCGCGCGTGTCGCCGCATTACGATTCGCTTGTTGCCAAGATCGTTTCGCACGGCGCAACGCGGGGCGAGGCGCTGCGTCGCCTGCGGCAAGCGCTTGCCGAAACGAAACTGGAGGGAATCTCGAGCAATCTGCCGATGCTGCGGTGGGTGCTCGATGACGCGATCGTTTCGAACGGCGGTTTCGACATCCACCATCTCGAACGGCTGCTTGCGGACCGCCGCCATGGATGACGCAAAGACAGCTCCGCAGATAAGCCTTATCGGGACATCCGGCTTGCTGTTCGAAGCACCGGGGGCGTTTGACCTGGCCAACCAACGTCGCATCTGGGCGCTTGCGCGCTCCGCGGCGACACTCGATTGGGTGGCCGAAGCCATCCCAGGCATGACCAATCTGCTTTTGGTTTTCCGGGCTCCGCCGCAAGACGTTGCCGCGGTCGAGGGCAACTTGCGCGAATTGTGGGACAAGGGGGCAGGCGATGCGGGGCGTGGCGAGCGCTTCGAATTCGACGTCGATTACGGGGGCGAGGGCGGGCCCGATCTTGATTTTATGGCCGAGCAAACGGGCTTGTCGCGATCGGACGTCGTCGAGATACATGCCGGCCGGGATTACACGGTTTTTGCCCTCGGCAGCCACCCGGGCTACGCCTATCTCGGTACTGTCGATCCGCGGCTTTTCATTCCGCGCCGCAAAGTGCCGCGCATTTCGATACCGGCGGGTGCGGTATCGATCGGCGGGTGGCAGACCGGCGCTTCCGCGTCGGACGGCCCCAGCGGTTGGCATACGATCGGCCATACGGAGGCTCGATTCTTCGACCCGCAGTCGGCAGTGCCGGCCCTGTTGGCGCCGGGCGATACGATCCGCTTTCGGATATCGAGAATACTCGCATGATCGAAATTCTCGACGACGACAGCCAAGCATCGATCCAGGATCGCGGTCGTTTCGGATGGCGCGCGATCGGCGTGGGCTCGTCCGGCGCAATGGATGCATTGGCGCTTGAGCGCGCCAATCTGCTTGTCGGAAATGCTGCCGACGCCGCGGCGATCGAAATTCCCGGGACGCCTTTGCGCGTGCGCTTTCGCACCGCGGTCCAATTTGCTCTGGTGGGCGCAGGTGCGGCGGCCAAGCTCGACGGGCGCGAATTGCTGCCGGATTCCACGTCGCCGGCGCACGCCGACGCGGAGTTGCAGGTGGAACGTCCGTCGGTCGGGACCTACAGCTATCTCGCTATTCGAGGCGGATTTGAGGTTCCGGTCGTGCTTGGCTCGCGCAGCACCCATTTGCGCGGCGTCTTCGGCGGTCATGAAGGGCGGGTTCTGGCGCGCGGTGATCTTCTTGCGCATGGCCCCGCGAACGCGGACGCAAAGGGCGTTTTTGGCCTGACGCCGCCGCGGACGACTTTGGCGCTGCCCGGTGACGCGCCGGGCATTGCGCATGTTCGGGTCTTGCCCGCGGCAGAGTACGATCGCTTTGCGCACGCTTCGCGCGCGGCATTTTGGACGACGGCGTGGAAGATATCTGCGCAAAGCAACCGCTCGGGCTATCGCTTGATCGGCCCAAACCTCGATCTCGAGACACCATTGGAAATGCGATCGCACGGGCTTCTCCCTGGCGTGATTCAAGCGCCCAATGGCGGTACGCCGATCATCCAACTCGCCGACGCGTTCACGGCCGGCGGATATCCGAAGATCGGCACGGTGATTGCCGCCGATCTATGGCGCGTCGCGCAAGCGCCTCTGGGGAGTGCGCTTCGTTTCGTCCAGGTGGATTATGCCGCCGCTCGCGCCGCGCAAGCGGTGCTCGACGCCGACCGTGCGCGGGTTCGAATGTGGATCGATCTCTGTCGGGGGCTTGGCGCATGAACTGCGAGGGCGTCATGCTCGCGATCGACGGGAAGCGCATCGGGACTTCGGTTCTGGCGCCGGGGCCCGGGCGTTTTCTGCGCGTCCATCCGATGCGTCCAAAAGCCTATGTGCTTCCGGGCCAGCTTTTGGCGGCCGGCGCGACGCTTGGGTTGCTCGAGATGGGACCGATCCTCGTTCCCGTTCGTGTGCCGGAAGCAAGCATCGTGCTTTCTCTCATATCGGCGGGTGTCGTCGGTTACGGTACGGTACTGGCTGAAATAGCGACACTTGCCGACCTTCGGACAGCAGGAATTTCGACATGAAGATCGATCTCAACTCGGATCTTGGCGAAGGATACGGACCCTGGACGATGGGCGACGACGATGCGCTGCTCGGCATCGTTACCTCCGCGAATGTCGCTTGCGGATACCACGCCGGCGATCCGCTGATCATGGACAAGACCGTGCGCGCAGCGCGCGCAAAAAATGTCGATCTCGGCGCGCATGTGAGCTTTCCCGATCTCGCCGGCTTCGGGCGCCGGCCGATGCGCCTCGAGCCGCGCGAGCTCGAGATGCATATCCTCTACCAGCTCGGCGCCCTGGAGGCGATCGCGCGCGCGAACGGCCACAAGATCACGCACGTCAATGCGCACGGCGCCTTGGGCAACATCGTATGTGCGGAGCGCGACGTCGCCGATGTACTCGTTCGAGCCGTTCGGAGTTTCGACCCGAAAGTCGCGTTGTTGGTGCTGTCGAACACCGAGCTCGAGCGCGCGGCAGCGAAAGCCGGCGTGCCCACGCATAACCTTTTCCTCGCCGATCGCGCCTACGACCGGACAGGACAGTTGGTGCCGCGGCGTCTTCCCGGCGCCGTCGTCAAGGACAAGGCGGATGTCCTCGCGCGTGTCGCGCGGATACTGACCGACGGTACGATCGTTTCGGCCGAAGGCGAGATCTTGAAGGTCGAAGTGAATTCGATCTTGGTGCATAGCGACACGGCCGGCGCCGTCGAACTTGCGCGGTCGATCCGCGGATTGATCGCGGAGTCCGGCGTCGATCTGGCGCCGTTGTCGGCACAGTAACGTCGATCTAAGCCAATACCGCACGTTGGTCGCGACAAGACTAGGTTGGGGGGACTTCCCCGCAAATCAGAAATCGGGAAGCTCTTTGTAACGCCGACCCTGAAGAACTTCGCGCGCGTGCGCCGCACCTTCGGCCGCGAGGTTGTAGAGGCGCTCGACGTCGATGGTCGCGAAATTGCCGCGGTCGTAGAGCACGCGGCCATTCACGATCGTCTGGAGAACCTCGCCGCGCGTGGCGTAGCGGACGATGTCGGATGCGACATGCTGCATCGCCATCAAGTGCGGTGCAAACCCATCGAGGACGACCATATCGGCCGCCTTCCCCGGTTCGAGCGAGCCGACGATGTCGTCCATCCGAAGCGCCGACGCGCCTTCGATCGTCGCCATGGCGAGGAGGTCGCCAGCCGTCAGAAATTCGGGGTCGTAGGCGGCAATGCCGAACTTGGCGCCGTGGATAAGCCAGGCAGCCCGCATCGCAACGAACATGTCGTTGCCCTGGTTGTCGCATCCGAGCGTCACGCGGATGCCGCGGCTGCGGAATCGCGGGAGGTTCGGGATCGCGTTCATGTTCGCGACGCATTCGACCGGCGAATGCGCGAGTGCGGCACCTCCTTCCGCGAGAAGCTCGATTTCGCGCTCGCTCGAGAGAACGGCGTGGACTGCCACGAGATGTTCGTCGATGACGCCGAGATCGGCAAGGCGTTCCACGGGGCGGCGCCCCCAGACCGCGAGGCAGAACTCGACCTCTTCGCGGTCGCGCCCGACATGGACCTGTATCGTCGCATCGCGGCGGCGCGCGATGGCGGCACCCTCGCGGAAATAGCCTTCCGAGAATCCGAGAAGTGCCGACGCGTTTACGGCGCCGCGGATCAGGCCGCGACCGCGTGCGGGGTAGCGGTCGAGAAACGCTTCCGTTCGTGCGAGGTCGGCTTCGGCCTCTCCCGGGCGCGGCTTTGCCCAGGATCGGTTGCGGATCTGGTCGTAGAGTGCGGCGTGGTGGAAATCCTGGTCGGCTGCGCCGCGGGCAAGCGCGCAGCGTATCCCGGTTTCTTCGATGGCACCGACAATGGCTGCCTCGTGTGCGGGATTGAGCGTGCCCTCGCACATCGTCGTGACGCCGGCGCGAAGCAGTTGGGCCGATATGAGGCGTACGGTGATCGCGGCTTGCTCGGGCGACAGCGAGCGCTGCGCTGGATTGTAGAGCCGGGGGATCATCGGCAGTTCGCCTGACGTCAGCGAGCGCACGAAGCACTGGGAGCAATGCGTGTGGCCTTCGATGAAGCCGGGCAGGACGATCGCGCGGGCGTCGCCGCGCGTCTCGCGGCTCGTGTATTTGCGCTCGATTTCGTCGCGCCGGCCGACGGCCACGATCGATCCTGCACGAACTGCGACGGCGCCGTCGTCGATGACCCGTCTCTTGCCGTCCATCGTCACGATGCGTCCGCGCACGATCAGGTCTGCACTCTCGCTTGGCCCCACGGCATTGTCCTTTCCGGCCCTGCGGCCGATCAGATCGCGATCAGGCGGTGCCCGACCGTTTGCGCTTTGTCGATCGCTTCGTAAATGTCGGCGATCGTCGCGACATGCGCGTTCATTGCGGCCCACGCCGCATTCGCGTCGCGGTTTCGTATGGCCTGCACGACGCGTTCGTGCTCCGCCGTAAACGCGTCACGCCGCTCGGGTTTCAGGATCGACGTCCGCATCGCCCCCCAGGCGATCTCCTTGCGCGCCTCGTTGATCGTTTCGAAGAGGCTGCGCAGCAAAATGCTGCCGGTCGCCGCGGCGAGAGCGCGGTGGAAGCTCTCGTCGGCGACCTCGTACGCTTCCATGTTCCGCGACGCGGCACATCGGCGCAACGCATCCTCAATGTCGCCGATCTGGGCCGGCGTTGCGCGGCCTGCGGCCGCCGCCGCCAACTGCGGCTCGAGGAGGCGACGCGCATCTGCGATTTCGCGCGGCGTCGTATGGCGGGCGACGGATTTCGGGTCCGCCGGATTCGGTCCGGGGGCCGGCCCGACGAAGGTGCCGCGACCGATATGCCGCCATATCTTTCCGTCGGCCTCGAGTATCTCGAGCGCTTTGCGCACCGCGTGACGGGTGACGCCGAGATGCGCGCATATCTCCCGTTCGGTCGGAATCTGGCTCTGCGGACCGAGCTTTGCTTCCGCCATCATCTGCAGGATCGCCTGCTGGACGGATTGCGCGAGAGACC
>JADCGL010000005.1 GCA_020248985.1 Telmatospirillum sp.
CTCGTGCTCGGCAATTTCTCGAACACGCTCACGGTCACGAACGTCGAAACGCTGATCGGCGGCACCGGGGCCGACAGCATCACCTTCGGCATGGCCTACCAGGGCGGCGAGACATTCAATCTCGGCGCAGGGGCGGACCGCCTCGTGCTCGACGACGGCGACAATTCGCTGACCCTCGTCAACATCGAAACTACGATCGGCGGTGCCGGCAACGACACGGTCGCGCTCGGGGCGGTGATGACCGCAGGTCTCGTCGATCTGCGCGGCGGCAGCGACCAGCTCACGCTCGCCAACGGCAACAACCGCCTGACCGTGTCGAACGTCGAGACGCTGGTCGCGGGTACTGGCAACGATACGGTCACGCTGGGTTCGGTCGTTTCGACCGGCAATATCGATCTTGCCGGCGGCAACGACCGCCTGATCCTCGGCAATTTCAGCAACACCGTCACGCTCGTCAATGTCGAGACCGTGGTCGGCGGCACGGGTGCCGACGACGTCACGCTGCAGAACGCCTACAATGCGGGTCAGACGGTCGATCTCAATGGCGGCAACGACCAGCTCACGCTGTCCGACAACGCCAACACGCTCACAATCGTCAACGTCGAATCGGTCGTCGGCGGCACGGCGAACGATACGGTCTCGACCGGGGCGGCAATGGGCTACGGCTCGATCGATCTGGGCGACGGCACGGACCGCGTGGTGCTCGGCAATTTCTCTAACTCGCTGACCCTCACCAATGTCGAGAGCATCGTCGGCGGCACGGGTACCGACAACATCACGCTCGGCACCGCCTACAATGGCGGCCAGAATTTCAATCTCGGTGCGGGCAACGACCGTCTCGTGTTGGCCGACGGCGAAAACACCATCACGATCGTCAACATCGAAACAGTGATCGGTGCCGCGGGCGACGACACGGTTACGCTGGGGGCCGCGATGACGGCGGGCCTCATCGATCTGCGCAGCGGGTCCGACACGCTGATTCTCGCCGCAGGCGGCAACCGGATCACGGTTTCGAACGTCGAAACGCTCGTCGCAAATTCGGGGGCCGATACGATTACCCTTGGCTCGGCGATCACGTCGGGCCAGGTCGATCTGGGGGCTGGCGCCGACCGCTTGATCCTCGGCAACTTTGCCAACACGGTCACGGCCGTGAATGTCGAAACGGTGGTCGGCGGCACGGGTGCCGACGACGTGAGCTTGGCCAACGCGTTCAACGCGGGCCAGACGGTGGATCTGGGGGGCGGCAGCGACAAGCTGACGCTCGCCGACGCCGCCAACAACATGACCGCGCTCAATGTCGAAACGGTCGTCGGCGGTACCGCCAACGATACGGTGTGGCTTGCTTCGGCCGTCGCGGGCGGTTCGGTCGATCTCGGCGACGGCACCGACCGTCTGGTGCTCGGCAATTTCGCCAATTCGCTGACGGTCACGAACGTCGAAAGCCTCGTCGGCGGTACGAACAACGACAATGTCGTGCTCGGTACGGGCTACACGGCCGGCGAAACCTTCAACCTCGCCGCGGGCAACGACCGGCTTGTGTTGTTCGACTCGGGCAACACGATCACGGTCGCGAACATCGAGACGGTCGTCGGCGGCTATGGCTACGACACGGTCACGCTGGCCTCGGCCACCACGAGCGGCCTCATCGACCTCGGCGACGGCGCCGACGCGCTGATCCTGTCCTCGGGCGGCAACCGCCTGACGGTCACGAACGTCGAAACGATCATCGCAGGCTCGGGTGCGGACACGATCACGCTGGGCTCGGCCATCGAGACGGGCACGGTCGATCTGGGCGTGGGCAGCGACCGCCTGATCCTCAGCAACTTCAACAACACGCTCACACTCGTCAATGTCGAAACCGTGGTCGGCGGCACGGGTGCCGACGACGTGACGCTGACGGCCGCCATCACCGACGGCCGCACGGTCGATCTCGGCGGCGGGCGTGACACGCTGACGCTCGCGGGGGCCGCCAACACACTCACGATCCTGAACGTTGAACTCGTCACCGGCGGTACCGGCAACGACACGCTGGCGCTGGGGACCGGCATCGTCGACGGGTCGATCGATCTCGGGGCCGGCACCGACCGCCTTGTGCTCGGCAACTACGCCAATTCGCTGACCGTCACCAATGTCGAGGGCATCGTCGGCGGGTCGGGCAACGACAGCGTCACGCTCGGCACCGGCTTTGTTGCGGGCGAAACCTTCAATCTCGGCAGCGGTAGCGACCGCCTCGTGCTGGCCGATGCCGACAACACCGTCACGGTCACCAACGTCGAAACGATCATCGGCCAAGGCGGCTACGACACGGTCACGATGGGCACCGTGCTCACCAACGGCTTGGTCGATCTCGGCGAAGGGACCGACCGGCTTGTGCTGGCCGCAGGCGACAATCGCCTGACGGTCGCCAATGTCGAGAATCTCGTCGCGGGTGCCGGTGCCGATACGATCACGATGGGCTCGGCCGTCACGGCGGGCCAGCTCGATCTGGGGGCGGGCAGCGACCGGCTGGTGCTCGGCGATTTCACGAACACGGTCACCATCGTCAATATCGAAACGGTCGTCGGCGGGGCCGGCGACGATACGGTTTCGCTGGTTTCGGGTTTTGCCTCGGGCCAGACCTTCGATTTCAAGGGCGGCTACGACGCGCTCGTGCTGGCCGATGCCGCGAACTCGATCACGGCCACGAACGTCGAGACCGTCGTCGGCGGCACGGCCGCCGATACGGTCACACTCGGCACCGCGATGACCGACGGCAGCATCGATCTTGGTGCAGGCAACGACCGCCTCGTGCTCGGCAACTACGCCAATTCACTGACCATCACCAACATCGAAACGCTGGTTGGCGGCACGGGTTCGGACAATATCGTGCTCGGTACGGCCTACAGCGGCAACGAGCTTTTCGATCTCGGCAATGGCAGCGACCAGCTGGCCCTGGGCGACGGCACCAACACGATCCGTGTCGCCAATATCGAGACGATCTATGGCGGCTCGGGCGACGATGCGGTGACGCTGACGGGTGCCATGACCAACGGCAACATCGATCTGGGCTTCGGCAACGACCGCGTCACGCTCGTCTCGGGCACCAACCGCCTGACCTTGTCGAACGTCGAGACGATCGTCGCGGGCTCGGGTGCGGACACGATCACGCTCGGCTCGGCCATCACCAGCGGTGCCATCGATCTGGGCGCTGGCAGCGACCGCCTGATCCTCGGCAATTTCGACAACTCCGTCACGCTCGTGAATGTCGAGACCGTTGTCGGCGGCTCTGGCAACGACAATGTAACGCTGACGGCCGCCTACAATTCGGGCGATCCGTTCGATCTCGGCGGCGGTCTCAACGAGCTCACGCTCGCCAACGCGGCCAACACGATCACGATCCGCAACATTGAAACGGTCACCGGTGGTACGGCCGCCGACACGGTCACGCTCGCCACTGCGATCACGCAGGGCTCGATCGATCTGGGTGCGGGTGCCGACCGCTTGGTGCTCGGCAACTTCGCCAACACGCTCACCGTCACCAACGTCGAAGCCTTGGTCGGCGGGACGGGCAGCGACAACGTGACTTTCGGCACGTCCTACACGGGCGGCGAGACCTTCAATCTCGGCAACGGGTCCGACACGCTCACGCTTGCCGACAGCGGCAACCGCATCACGGTCACCAATGTCGAGGCTTTGGCCGGCGGCAATGGCGACGATACGGTCACGCTCGGTTCGGTCATGACCAACGGGGCCGTGCATTTGGGCTCGGGCCGCGACGCGCTTGTGCTGGCGGCGGGCAACAACTCGCTGACCGTGGGCGGGGTCGAAACGCTGACCGGCTCGACCGGGACCGACACGATCGCACTCGGGACGGCGATCACCAGCGGCTTCTTCGATCTCGGCAGCGGCTACGACCGCCTGTCGCTCGGCAACTTCGCCAACACGATCACCGTCTCGAACGTCGAGACGATCGTCGGCGGAAGTTTCGGCGACGACGTCACGCTCGGCACGACCTACATCACCGGCGACACGTTCGATCTGGGGGCGGGCGGCGACAGGCTCACCCTCGCCGACGGCGGCAACACGATCACGCTCGTCAACATCGAAACGCTGGTCGGCGGTTCGGGCGCCGATACGGTGACGCTGGGCGCTGCCTTCCAGAGCGGCTCTGTCGATCTCGGGGCGGGCAACGACCGCCTCGTGCTCGGCAATTTCGCGAACACGCTCACGGTGCTCAATGTCGAAACGCTGGTCGGCAGCTCGGGTGGGGACGTCGTCACGTTCGGCACCGCCCTCGTCGGCGCCACGATCGACCTTGCCGTCGGCAACGACCGCGTCGTGCTCGGCGACTTCGTCAACACGGTGACACTCCTCAACGTCGAAGCTCTGACCGGCGGTGCCTCGACCGACAACGTGACGCTCGGCACCGTCTTCACCGCCGGCGAGACGTTCGATCTGGGTGCAGGCACCGACACGCTCACGCTTGCGGCCGGCGGCAACACGCTCACCGTCGCCAACGCCGAATCGATCTACGGCGCATCGGGTGCGGACTCGATCACGCTGGCGGCGTCCGCCTTGCGCAGCGTGGTCGACATGGGGGCGGGCTACGACTCGCTCACGCTGGGTGCGGGCAACAACACGGTCACGATCTTCAACGTCGAAACGCTTGTCGCGGGCAGCGGCAACGACACGCTGACGCTCGGCGATGCGCTCGTTCAGGGCACGATCGACCTTGGCGGCGGTGCCGACCGTCTGGTGCTCGGCGACTTCGACAACACGATCACGGTCGCGAATATCGAGATCATCGTCGGTGGCACGGGCAACGACGATGTGCGCCTGACGAGCTCCTATACGGCCGGCCAGCGCATCGATCTCGGCAACGGCAACGACCGCGTCACGCTCAGTGCCGGCGGCAACACCGTCACCCTCTCGAGCGTGGAAACGGTCATCGGCAACAGCGGCGACGACACGGTTTCGCTCGGCACGGTCGTGACGTCCGGCACCATGGATCTGGGCGGCAGCAGCGACACGCTGATCCTCGCCAACGGCACCAACACCGTGACGATCGCCAACATCGAAGCGATCCTCGGCGGCAGCGGGGCCGACACGATCATCGTCTCGGGCAATCTCGACGTCGCCATCCTCGGCGGCGGCGGGGCCGACCAGCTCTATGGCAGCTCGGGCCGCGACTATCTCGACGGCGGCAACGGCAACGACTATCTGAGCGGCGGTGCGGGCGTGGATACGTTCGCGGCCTCGGCCGGTGCGGACACGATCGCCGACTACACGGCCGGCGACAAGATCGACCTCAGCGGCTTCAAGGACTTCAACTCGCTGGCAGGCGTCGCCGACGTGGCAAGCGACGTTTCGGGCGGCCTGCTGCTGAGCCTTGCGACCGGCAGCTCGGTCACGATCCTCGGCAAGAGTGTTGCCGACCTCGCGTCGATGTCGGACGACTTTATCTTCGGCTAACGCTTGGGTTTGGATTTGGTCTGCCAGGGTGCGAGCGCATCCTGGCCGATCAACTCGGCGAGCGTCTGGCGCGCGCGCACGGCCGCGTGCCGCTTGCCCTTCACGAGCACTTCGGGGGCGAGCGGGCGCGCATTGTAGGTGGACGACATCACCGCCCCGTAAGCGCCCGCCTGGCGCACGGCAACGAGATCACCTTGTTCCAGCGGCGGCAGATCGCGGTCATGCGTAAAAAAATCGCCGGACTCGCAGACCGGTCCCACCACGTCGTAGAGCCGCTTCCTGCCTTTGCGCGGGGCTGCGACCGGTTCGATCGGCATCCAAGCTTCGTAGAGCGTGGGGCGGATGAGATCGTTCATCGCCGCATCGAGAATGGCGAAGCTCTTAGCCGAGCCCTTCTTGACGTATTCGACGCGCGCCACGAGCGCACCCGCATCGGCCACGAGCCAGCGCCCCGGTTCGACGATCAGATCGAGCCCCAGACCCTTCACGGCCGCGCGCACGGCCGCCGCATAGGCTTTGAGATCGGGCGGCGTTTCGTCCTTGTAGACCACGCCGAGCCCGCCGCCGAAATCGATGCGCTTCAGCGCGTGCCCTTGCGCGCGCAAAGCCGTCGCCATGTCGGCCATGCGCTTGAAGGCCGCGCGATAGGGGGTCACGTCCGTGATCTGGCTGCCGATATGCGTCGAGATCGCTTCGATCGCCACGCCCTTCAGGCTGCGCGCCTGCTCGGCCAGCGCCATCGCGTGCGCGATCTCGATGCCGAATTTGTTTTCGGTTTTGCCGGTCGTGATTTTTTTGTGCGTCTTGGCGTCCACGTTGGGATTGACGCGCAAAGCCACGCGCGCAATCCCGTGCTGGGCCTGTGCCACGGCCGACAAGCGCGCAAGCTCTTCGCCCGATTCGACGTTGAACTGCAAAATGCCCGCATCGAGGGCGAGCGCCATTTCCTCGGCCGTTTTGCCCACGCCCGCAAACACGATCTTGTGCGGCGGCACGCCCGCCTGCAATGCGCGCAGCAATTCGCCGGCCGACACGATGTCCGCACCCGCCCCCAGCTTCGCAAACGTGGCGATCACGGCCTGGTTGGAGTTGGCTTTCAGCGCGTAGCAGATCGTCGGCTTGAGATCCGCGAGGCTCGCTGCGAACAGCTTGTAGCGCGCTTCGAGCACCGACTGGCTGTAGAGCCACAAAGGTGTTCCGTATTCGGCGGCGAGTTTGGAGACCGCCACCCCGTCGCACTGGAGGGCAGCGTTTTTGCGCGTAAAGCCGATGCTCATGGCGTTGTTCTCGGAATGAAATTGTCGTCGACGGTGGCGGGCGGGGCGGGCGGGCGCGGCGCGTTGCCGGGATAGCTGCGCGGAAAGCGCGGATCGACGTTGGGCGGCGCTTCCGGATCGCCTTTGCGCCCGCAGGCGGCGACGGCGAACACCAGCATTAGGGCAATAAACGCGGCGAGCAGACGCTTCACAGGAACCTCCGGCGCGCCGCCGCGACGGCCTTCTTCACGTTGGCCGGTGCCGTGCCGCCGAAACTCGTGCGGCTGGCGACGGAGTTTTCGACGCCGAGCACTTTGAACACCGACTTGTCGATGCGCGGCTCGATCGCCTGCATGTCGGCAAGCGACAGATCGGCGATGTCGCAGCCTTTTTCCTCGGCGCGCCGCACGATGCGGCCCGTCGCGTGATGCGCCTCGCGGAACGGCATGCCGAGCACGCGCACGAGCCAGTCGGCGAGATCGGTCGCGGTCGTGAAGCCGGCACTGGCCGTCGCTTTCATGCGCGCGGCATCGACCGAGATGTCGTCGATCATGCCGGTCATGGCGCCGATCCCGAGCATCAGCGCGTCGGCGGCGGCAAAGCAGCGCGCTTTGTCTTCCTGCATGTCTTTGGAATAGGTGAGCGGCAGCCCTTTCATGACGGTGGCAAGCCCGATGAACGAGCCGAGCAGGCGGCCCGTCGACGCGCGCACGAGCTCGGCTGCGTCCGGGTTGCGCTTCTGCGGCATGATCGAGGAGCCGGTCGTCCACGCGTCCGACAGGCGCGCAAAGCCGAATTGCGGGCCGGTCCAGAACACGATTTCTTCGGCCAGGCGCGACAGATGCAAGGCCGCGATCGCGGCTGCGGCGAGAAACTCGAGCGCAAAATCGCGGTCGGCCACGCTGTCGAGCGAGTTGGCGGTCGGCCGCTCGAAGCCCAGTTCGCGCGCCGTGAAGTCGCGGTCGATCGGGAACGAGGTGCCGGCAAGGGCGGCAGCCCCCAGCGGGCATTCGTTCATGCGGCGGCGCGCATCGGCAAAGCGCGCGCGGTCGCGGCCCGCCATCTCGACATAGGCCATCAGATGGTGGCCGAACGTGACGGGCTGGGCCGGCTGCAGATGCGTGAAGCCCGGCATGACCGTGCCCGCATGGAGGGCTGCCTTGTCGATGAGCGCACGCTGGAATTCGCGCAACGCCGCTTCCGCACGGTCGCAGGCGCCGCGCACCCACATTTTGAAGTCCAGCGCCACTTGGTCGTTGCGCGAGCGCGCCACATGCAAGCGCTTGGCAGGCTCGCCGATCAGGTCGGCCAGCCGCGCTTCCACATTCATGTGGATGTCTTCGAGTTCGGACTTGAAGACGAATTCGCCCTGTTCGATTTCGCGGCGTACCTCTTCGAGGCCGCGCACGATCGCCGCCACGTCCTTGGCCTTCAGGATCTTGGCGCGCGCCAGCATCTTGGCGTGCGCGGTCGAGCCCGCAATGTCTTCGGCATAGAGCCGCCGGTCTACGTCGATCGAAGCGTTGATCTTCTGCATGATCGCGTCGGGGGCGACGCCGAAGCGCCCGCCCCACATCGGGTTGGCGGCGGCTTTGCTTTTCGGGCGGGAAGTCTTTGTCGGGCGGGCCATGTCGACCTATATTAGCAGCATGCAAAACGCGAAGACCAACCGGCGAACGGTGCTGGCCCTGGCGGCGGGCGCGACCCTAGCGCTTGGCGCAAAGGGATCAAGTGTTTTCGCCCAGGCATCGGGTTTCGCCGGCAAGATGGGGCCGTTCAAGCCGCATCCCGAACCGCGGCCCACGCCCGAGATTTCGTTTCAAGACGCCGACGGGCGCACGCTCGGGCTCGGCGATTTTCGCGGCCGTGTGGTGGTGTTGAACTATTGGGCGACCTGGTGCGCGCCGTGCGTGGAAGAGATGCCGTCGCTCGACCGGCTTCAGGTGCAGATGGGCCAAGCGGGTGTTGCCGTGCTGGCAATCTCGGTCGATCGCGGCGGCATGCGCCAAGTGGCCCCTTTTTTCGCCGCCAATTCGCTTGCCAATCTGCCCGTCTATCTCGATCCGTCGGGCGCATCGATGCGCGCCTTTGCGGTGCGCGGCCTGCCGACCACGATGGTTATCGATCCCGACGGGTTCGAGCGCGGCCGGCTCGAAGGGGCGGCGGCGTGGGACAGCCCGGCCGCCGCGCGCATGCTGCGTCAGTACTTGTCCAAGAAAACGATCTGAAGCTGGTTGGCGTTGGCGGGCGGGTTCGCAAGCTGGGTTGCGAACATCGCCTCGGCCCCCGGCTCGAGCCGTGCTATTTCGGCGGCGAATTCCCAGCCGGCGACCTCGTTGCCGCCGGCGTCGCGCAAGACCGCGCGCATTTGCGGCACATTGCGCGGCAGGTCGGTTGCGTTGCGCACGCGGCCCGTGACGAGCAGGGCCGGCGCCCCGTCGAGCGTGCCGCGTGTGGGTACGGGCGAGACGACCTCGAGCCCTTCGCCGGGCAGCGGGACTTGAAACTGCAGCGCTTGGTAGATCGGGCGCGTCTCGGGGAAGCGCGCCATGATTTCGGTCTGCGCGAAGATTCCGACCCCGAGCACGGATGTGGTCAGCGCAAAAAGCAGCCAGCCGATCGCTGCCGCAATCGAGCGGCGTTTGGGCGAAGGCGCAATCGCCTCCTCCGCCGGCTTGAGTGCGGCTGGCATCGGGTCGGATTCGTTGGCGAGCGTCTCGCGCACCGCTTCCATCGTGCGCTGGAAGCTCTGGGCCGCGGGAACCGGATCTTCGGGCTCCTCCATCGGCGGCAGCGGCCGCGGAGTCGGCATCGGCATGGGCGGCGATGGCGGCGGAGGGGGCGGCGGCGGGGGTGGAGCTGCGGAAGAGCCTCGCCCAGGTGCCTCCGGCATGTCGAGCGGATCGTCGCCGCCGAAGGCTTGGCGCATGCGCTTGGCGGTTTTGGGGAAGCGCGGATTGACCTCGAGAATCGCCTGGCGCGGTTTTTGGTGCCAGCTATGGCCGCAATTGCCGCAACGCACGGTGCGCCCGGCATTGCCGAGGGCCTCGTCGGGCACGCGAAAGCGCGTAGAGCAAGTCGGGCACGCCAGAATCATAAGGCTTTTATAGGGCCTTAGACGGCACGGGGGCAAGCTTGCGCCGTCTTGCCCGCGCGTGCCAGCATCCGTTCTGCCAATGATCGTCTTCCAACAAGTGGGCTTGCGCTACGGCCTGGGGCCCGAAGTGCTGCGCGACGTGAGTTTCGCGCTGCAGCCCGGCAGTTTCCATTTTCTGACCGGGGCGTCGGGAGCCGGTAAATCGTCGCTGCTGTCGCTGCTTTATCTCGCGCGCCTGCCGAGCCGCGGCACCGTGCATATGTTCGGGCGCGACGTGGCGCGCATGGCGCGGCGCGATCTGCCGGGCCTGCGCCGCCGCATCGGCACGGTGTTCCAGGATTTCCGCCTCCTCGACCATCTGTCGGTCATCGACAATGTGGCTCTCCCGCTGCGTGTGCAGGGGGCCGAGGAAGCGCAGCTGCGCGAGCATGCGGCTGAACTGCTGGTCTGGGTCGGTTTGGGCGACCATCTCGATGCGCTGCCGCCGACCTTGTCGGGCGGGCAGAAACAGCGTGTGGCGATCGCGCGCGCGGTGATCGGACGGCCCAAGCTGCTGATCGCGGACGAGCCCACCGGCAACGTCGACGACCGCATTGCGTTGCGCTTGATGCGGCTGTTCGAGGAGCTCAACCGCCTCGGCACCACGATCGTGGTGGCGACGCACAATATGCAATTGGTGCGTGAATCGCGCCATCCCGAGCTGCGGCTGGACGCAGGCGAACTCATGCAAATCGCGAAGGCGGCGTAGGCGCCATGGCGGGTTTCGGCTTCGGGCGCGGCAGCGAACTTGCCTTGGAGCGCGACCGCGAGCGGCGCTGGATCGCGGCCGTCGTCGCAGCCCTTGCGTTCCTGGCCACACTCGCACTCGGGCTCGCCCTTGCATTGTCGGGCACGGCCAAGCGCTGGCAGGCGAATTTTGCGGGTACGTTGACGGTCGAATTGCCGGCCGGTGCGGATCCAGCACCCGCTTTGACGCTGTTGCGCGCCGATCCGGCCGTCGCGGCGGCGACGCAAATCTCGCGTGCCGCCGCCGAAGCTTTGTTGAGCCCGTGGCTTGGGGCGGGCAATCTTCAGGATCTGCCGATCCCGGTGCTGATCGATGTGCGGCTGGTCGCAGGTGCTGCACCCAATCTTGCGGCGTTGGGCCAACGTCTGGAGGCGGCCGTGCCGGATGCCGCGATCGACGACCATGGGCGCTGGCTCGGCGGGTTTCTGGCACTCGCTCGCGCAGCCGGGCTTGTGGCCGCGATCGTGCTGGCGGCCGTCGGTTTGGCGGCGGCAAGCTGTGTTGCGTTCGCCACGCGCGCGGGCCTTGCCATGCATCGCGAGGCGGTCGATCTCCTGCATCTTGTCGGCGCACCGGACGGCTACATCGCCGTGCAGTTCGCGCGTGCGGCGATGCGGCTGGCTTTTGCGGGCGCGGGGCTTGGGGCCGTGGGAGCGGCCGTGGTCCTCGTTGCGGCTTCGGCGGTCGCCAGCAGCAGTGCGACACTTGCCTTTCCACTGCCGTCGTTGGGATGGAGCGATTGGCTACTGCTCGCTTGCGTGCCGTTTGCTGCGACGCTGGTTGCCGCCGCCGCTGCCTACGGCACGGTGATGCGCAATCTGGCGCGTATCCTGTAGATTCGAAAAGCCATGGCCCGACTCGTCCTCCTCGATCGCGACGGCGTGCTGAACGTCGATCGTGCCGACTATGTGAAGCACCCGGGCGAGCTTGTGCTGCTGCCGGGTGCAGCTTCGGCCGTCGCACGCCTCAATCGGGCGGGTTATGCCGTGGCCGTGTGCACGAACCAGTCGCCGATCGGGCGCGGCATTTTCGACGAGGCGATGCTGGCACGCATCCACGACGCCCTGCGCGACGGGCTCGCGCGCGAGGGCGCCAGGCTCGATGCGATCTTCCATTGCCCCGACGCACCCGGCCCGATTTCGACGCGCCGCAAACCCGCGCCCGGCATGCTGATCGAAGCACTCGCCATGTTTGCGGCCGGTGCGGCCGCAACCCCCTTCGTCGGCGACAGTCTGCGCGATCTGCAGGCGGCCGCCGCGATCGGCTGCCCGCGCCATCTCGTGCGCACAGGCCACGGTGCCAAGACCTTGGCCGCGGGCCTGCCCGATGCCGTGCTGCCGGTCGCCGTGCACGAAGATCTCGGCGCGGCGGTTGCCGCGCTGCTGGGTTGACGGGGCATGGCGTCGCTCTTGCGTTTGGGGGCTGTGGTTGCCGCGCTGGGCTTGCTCTATTTGGGCGGACTCGTGTGGTTTGCCGCCACCATTCCGCGCGAAGGTCCGGTCGATGCGCGCGCGACCGACGCGATCGTGGTGCTGACCGGCGGCCAGCTGCGCTTGCGCGAGGGCCTGCGGCTGATGGCCGAGGGCAAGGCCAAAAAACTGCTGGTCTCCGGCGTGAACCGCAATGTCGAACTGCAGGATCTTCTGCGCGTGGCGCGCCAGGGCCCGGGGGCGCTCGAATGCTGCGTCGAGCTCGGCTACGACGCGGATTCGACCCAGGGCAACGCGCGCGAAGCGGCCGCGTTCGTTGCGCGCGAGAAGATCGCCTCGCTGCGGCTCGTCACGGCCAACTATCATCTTCGACGCGCCACGCTCGAGTTTCGCCGCGCGATGCCGGACATCGATCTGGTCGCCCAGCCCGTCTATCCCGAAAACTTCCACATCGACGAATGGTGGCGCTGGCCCGGCACCTATGCGCTGCTGCAGGCCGAGTACCACAAATATCTCGGCGCGTTGCTGCGCCCCTATCTTGCCTTTGCGGATGCCAATCCATGATCCAGCTGCGATCGTTCCTGTTCAATATCTGGTTTTTCGGCGCGACCGCCTTGCTGCTGATCGCCTCGTTGCCGTGCCATTTCATGGACCGGCGCGGCGTGCATTTCATCGCGCGCGTCTGGACCAAGACCGTCGTGTGGGGCCTCAAGCATATTTGCAGGCTCGAACATCGCCTGGTCGGCCGCGTCGATCTGCTCGGGGGCCCGGCCCTGATCGCGTGCAAGCACCAATCGGCTTGGGACACGCTGATCTTCTACGCGCTGTGCAGCGATCCGACCTACGTGATGAAAAAGGAGCTGCTGTCGATTCCGCTCTACGGATGGCACGCGCAGAAGCAGAAAATGATCCCGGTCGACCGCAAAGGCGGTGGGGCGGCCTTGAAGCGTATGCTGACGATGGCGCAGGAAGCGATCGCCGAGGGCCGCCAGATCGTGATCTTCCCGCAAGGGACGCGCACGCCGGTGCGCAGCGACGCCAAGGACTGGCCCTACCATCCCGGCGTCATGGCGCTCTACAGCAAGCTCGATCTGCCGTGCGTGCCGATCGCCCTCAATTCGGGCCTGTTCTGGGGCCGGCGCACCTTCGCCAAGAAGCCCGGCCTCATCACGGTCGAAGTGCTCGACGCGATTCCGGCGGGGCTCAAGCGGGCCGAGTTCATGCGCGAGCTTGAGACGCGCATCGAGACGGCGACAAAGCGGCTAGAAGAGGGGCACGCTTTGGCCGACGACGCGAAGTGAAGATTTCATCGCACCAAGTGCGGCTGGCGTCCGGCCTCGTGCTGTTCGTCTATGTGGCGCTGCACCTTGCGAACCACGCGCTGATGAACGTGTCGCTCGCCGCCGCCGAGACCTATGCGTTTGCGATGTTCGCGATCGTGGGTTTGCCGCCGGTGCGCACACTGCTCTATCTGGCGCTTGCCGTGCATTTCGGGCTGGCACTGTGGGCGATCTATCGCCGGCGCGATTTGGCCACGCTCTCGCGCGGCGAAAGCGTGCAGCTTGTCGCAGGTTTGCTCGTGGTGCCGATCCTCATGGGCCACGTGGTGCCGGTCCGCTTCGGGGCGCTGCTGTTCGGCGCACTGCCGACGCACACGAGCGTCGCCGTCGCAACGAGCCAGATCGACACGACCGGGGGGCTGCTGCTGGTCGCAGGGCTCCTTCTGGTTTGGCTGCATGGATGCACGGGCGTGCATTACTGGCTGCGACTGAAGCCGTTCTACCGGCACTGGCAGCCGTGGTTGCTGGCGGCGGCGGCGATCCTCGCGGCCCTCGCCTTGGCGGGCTATCTCGCCGGCAGCCGCGAGGCGGAAGTTTTGTTTGCGGATCCCGAATGGCGCGCGGGCTTTGCCGGGCGCCATCGTCTTCCGTCCCCCGAAAATTTCGCGACGATCGAGCGCATCAAGGACGGCGTACTGGCGCTCTGGGCATTGTCGATTGCCTTCGTGTTTGCGGCCCGCCGCGTGCGCGCTTGGCACGCGCATCGCGGCGGGCGCGCGATCGTGGCCTATCCGGGCGATACGACGGTTGCGGTCGCGCGCGGCACCACGCTGCTCGAGGCAAGCCGCCAGGGCCGTATTGCGCATGCGTCCGTGTGCGGCGGGCGCGGACGCTGCTCGACCTGCCGCGTGCGGATCGAGCGCGGCGCCGACAACCTGTCGCTGCCAGCAGAAGACGAGTTGGCGGTGCTGTCGCGCGTTGCGGCGCCGCCCGGCGTGCGGTTGGCTTGCCAGGCGCGCGCCATCGGTGACGTCGCGATCGTGCCGCTGCTGCCGGCCTCGATCGGCGCGGCGGCCCTCGCCCAGCGCCGCGAGCGCGAAAGTGCGGGGGCCGAAAAAACCATCGCCGTGATGTTCGCCGATCTGCGCGGTTTTACGACCCTGTCGGAAAGCAAATTGCCGTTCGACGTGGTCTTCCTGCTCAACCGCTATTTCGCCGAAATGGGGGCGGCGATCGAAGCTTCGGGCGGGCGCATAGACAAATTCGTTGGCGACGGCATCGTCGCTTTGTTCGGCGTCGAAAGCGGGCCCGCCCAAGGGACTCGCGAAGCGCTTGCGGGGGCTCGTGCCATGATCGAGCGGCTCGCCGCCCTCAATGCCGCCCTCGCGCACGATCTCGACGCACCCTTGCGAATAGGCATCGGCATTCATACGGGCCCCGCCATCGTCGGCGAGATGGGCTACAGCCAAGCGCGCCAATTCACCGCGATCGGCGATACGGTCAACACGGCGAGCCGCCTCGAAGCGCTCACCAAAAAATATGCCGCCGACCTGCTGGTCTCGAGCGATGCCGCGCTCGCGAGCGGCCTCGATTTTTCCGGCTTTCCCGAAGAGACAACCGACATTCGCGGCCGCCAGGGCGTGCTTGCCGTACGCATCGTCCAGGATGCGACCAAGCTCGCGTAAGCGGTATTCGAATACGGCATCTGGGTTCGCCAAAATTTAGAGATTGATTCGCCTTCCTGCCCGTCGCCATTCTCGCAAAGCAGTGTCCAGTTTTTGTCCATCAAGGCTTAGACCTATGCGTGCACACGTCGTATCGGCTGCGGTTCTCCCTAAATGACCGGCAAGCCCAATCCGTTCAACGAAGCGTCCCCCGACATCGCCGCGTTTTTCGCCTGGGCCGAGGCGCAGGCCAAAACGCTCGGCCGTCGCTTGACGCGCCGCGATCTGCCGCTCGAAGCGGTGGCACGGTGGGCGCCTCAGATGAAAATCATCGAACGCGACGCAGGCATCGGCGATCTGCGCGTGCGGCTGTTCGGAACCGGCATGGCCGACATCTATGGCCGCGATCTTACGGGCCAGAAGCTGCGCGACGTTTTGCCCGCGTCCGTCGCTGAGCAGTTGCTCGCAGGTTACGCGCGTGCGGCCGGCGGGGCCGTCGTCTACGAAAATGTCCGCTTCGAATGGGGCGACGGCAAAAGCGTTGCCTACGAGCGGCTCATCTATCCGCTCGAAAACGAGGGGGCGTTGTCGCTGTTCGTCGTGGTCGGCTATCGCATGCGCGGCGAGCGCCATTTCCTGCTCGCGCGCGAAGGCATTCGCCATGTGTCGAGCGATTTGCGCGTGTTGGTCCCCGGCGGGTAACGGCTAGCGACGCGCGTCTTTGGCGTCGGATTGCTTGGTCTCGATCGGCACGCCGGGCTGGTTTTTGGTCGTGCGGATCGTCAGCGCCGATTTGACGTTGCTCACGTTTGGGGCCGCCGTCAGCTGGGTGGTCAGGAATTTTTCGTACGCGTCCCAATCTTGCGCCACGACCTTGATGAGGAAATCGGTTTCCCCTGTCAGCATGTGGCACTCGCGGACCATCGGCCAGGAATCGATGATTGCCTGAAAGGCGCGCAAATCCGCATCGGCTTGGCTCTTGAGGCTGACAAATGCGAACACCGTAACCCCGAAACCCAGCGCATGCGGGTCGATATCGGCATGGAAGCCGCGGATGACTTTGGCCTCCTCGAGCACGCGCACGCGGCGCAAGCAGGGCGGAGCCGACACCCCGGCCCGGCGCGCAAGCTCGACATTGGTCATCCGCCCGTCGTTCTGAAGGTCGTGGAGAATCTGGCGATCGACGTCGTCAAGCTTGTGCCCGCGCATTTTTCAGGTCCTAATTTTCGATGATGTTGAAATAATATTAGCAATATGCAGGCCGACGCAAGCTGCATGGCTAAAAAAATTGCGTAATGCAGCACGGCACCGCCATAGTCCCGCCCGCAATGACAACCTCCTCAGCCCCTAAAACCGCTTGGATTATCAGCCCGGGGCAAGTCGGCATGAAAGCGCAATGCCGTGGCATTGCCGAAGCGCTGGGCCTGGGTTTTGAATTCAAGGATGTGGCGTTCCGCGCGCCCTATTCATGGCTGCCAGAGGTGGCCCTGGCGCGGGGCAATGCGCTGGCGATGCTGAGTGCCGAAAGCCCCGATCTTTCAGAACCTTGGCCGGATATGGCGATCACGCTGGGGTCGCGCTGTGCGCCCATTGGCGTCGCCATGAAGCGCCGCAGCGGCGGCAAAGTCTTCGCTCTGCATGTGCAGCGCCCGGCAGTGCCGGTTGCATGGCTCGATGCGGTGATCGCACCGGCGCACGACGAGGTCGTCGGCGCCAACGTCATCGAAACGCAAGTCGCCCTGCATCATGTCACGCCGGCCAAACTCGCCGCCGCGGCCGCGATTTGGGCGCCGAAATGGGCTGCCCTCAAGCGGCCGCTAATCGCGGTGATTTTGGGCGGTTCGAATGGCTGGCGCCGCTTCCAGATGACGGAGGCGGCCGTCGCACGCCTCGCGACCGGGCTCGAACAACTAGCGGCAGCCGGCTGCGGCCTTGCCCTCACCCCTTCGCGCCGCACCGATCCGCCGGCTCGCGAAAAACTCGTTGCGACGGTACGCGATCTCGGCGGCTATGCGTGGGACGGGGCGGGCGAAAACCCCTATCTCGGCCTGCTGGCCTTGGCCGACGGCATCGTGGTGACCGAAGATTCCGTGTCGATGACCAGCGAAGCGCTTTCGACCGGCAAGCCGGTCTTCGTGGCCGCTCTCGAAGGCCGTTCGGGCCGTATTGCCGCCTTTCAAGCCGCGATGCAGGCCAAAGGTTTCACGCGCCCTTTCGCGGGCCGTTTCGAACACTGGACCTACGCCCCGCCCGACGACACGGCGCGCGCTGCCCGGCTGCTGCAGCAAAAATTTGGCTGGGGATAAGACCGGCATCTGCTTCCCAACGCTGAGGCATGCCTGCTAGGCTTGCGCCAGACGCATAGCCCGAAACGAAAAGCCCAAACTGATAAAGGTGGCCCGATGCCGCAGACCCATCGCACCAAAATGCTGATCCTTGGTTCGGGGCCTGCGGGCTATACGGCGGCCATCTATGCCACGCGCGCGAATCTCGCGCCCATTCTGGTCCGCGGCATCCAGCCCGGCGGCCAATTGTCGATCACGACCGATGTCGAAAACTATCCGGGCTTCGAGACGGCCATCCAAGGCCCGTGGCTGATGGAGCAGATGTACAAGCAGTGCACCCATGTGGGTACGCTGATCCTCGAAGACATCATCGTCAAAGTCGATCTTTCGAAGCGCCCTTACGTCGCGACCGGCGATTCGGGCGACACTTATATTGCAGACACGCTCGTGATCTGCACCGGCGCGCAAGCCCGCTGGCTCGGGCTTGAGTCGGAAACCAAATTTCGCGGCACGGGCGTTTCGGCTTGCGCCACCTGCGACGGCTTTTTCTTCCGCGGCAAGAACGTGGCCGTGGTCGGCGGCGGCAACACGGCGGTCGAAGAAGCGCTCTATCTCACGAACCATGCCGCCAAGGTTACGCTTATCCATCGCCGCGATACGTTGCGCGCCGAAAAGATGCTGCAGGCGCGCTTGCTCAAACATCCCAAGATCGAGGTCGTGTGGAATTCGGCGGTCGACGAGGTGCTGGGGACCGGTACCCCTGCGACCGTTACGGGACTGGCACTTAAAAATCTCGTCACCGGCGAGCGCAGCACGCTTGCGGTCGACGGGCTGTTCGTGGCGATCGGCCACGTGCCGGCGACCGAGCTCTTCAAGGGCCAACTCGCACTCGACGCCGAGGGCTACATTCTGACCAAGCCGGATTCCACGGCGACGGATCTGCCCGGTGTCTATGCGGCCGGCGACGTGAAGGACAAAGTCTTCCGCCAGGCCGTGACGGCGGCCGGCATGGGATGCATGGCGGCCCTCGAGGCCGAAAAATTCCTCGCCCACGCGGAAGCGGGCCATCAATCGGCTGCGGCCGAGTAGGACAGCGCGATCATGTCGGCGATGGACTGGGACAAGCTGCGGATCTTCCATGCGGTGGCGGCGGCAGGATCGTTCACGCATGCGGGCGAGAAGCTCAATCTGAGCCAGTCGGCCGTGAGCCGCCAGATTTCGGCCCTCGAAGAATCGGTGCGCGCCTCGCTGTTCCATCGCCACGCGCGCGGTCTGATCCTCACCGAGCAGGGCGAATTGCTGTTCAATACGGTGCGCGACGTGTTCGACAAGCTGGCACTCGTCGAAGCGCAGCTTGCCGAAACCAAAGAGCGCCCGTCGGGGCTGCTGCGCGTGACTACGACCGTCGCCTTCGGCTCGGTGTGGCTGGCACCGCGCTTGCGCGAATTCGCCGAGCTCTATCCCGACATGCAGTTCAGCATGCGCGTCGACGACCGCGAACTCGATCTCGGCATGCGCGAAGCCGATTGCGCCATCCGCATGCACCCGCCGCGGCAGGCCGATCTCATCCAGCGCCATCTTCTGTCGGTGCATGTGCACGTGTTTGCGTCCGAGGCGTATCTTGCCAAACACGGCGCGCCCAAATCGGCCGCCGATCTCGACCGCCATCGCCTGATCGTCTATGGCGACGATCCCAATCCGCCCTTCCCGAACGTGAACTGGCTGCTCGAGGTTGGCACGTCGGGCGGCAAAAAGCGCACGCCGACCTTGATGGTCAACAACGTGTCGGCGATTCTGCGCGCCGTCGAAAACGGCATCGGCATTGCGGCTTTCCCCGACTATGTCGCCCAGCAGAGCAGCACGATCGTGCAGATCCTGCCCGAGCTCGAAGGCCCGACCTACGAGGCTTATTTTGTGTATCCGGAGGAGCTGCGCAGCTCCAAACGCATCGCCGTGTTCCGCGACTATCTCGTCCAGAAGGTCGCGGAATCGCAGTTCTGACGGCAAAATCATAGGCATGCGAACAGTTCATGCCTCATATGCGATCTTTGCCGTTTTTTAAGGCATTATACGTACTATCTCTTGACCGTTGATCCTTGATCGACGGTGCCGACGGTTTTCGGCGGGCTTTGGTCTTCACGGGCCAAAGGGGGTCTTTCCAGATCCTGGCGTCCCCTCATGACGCCATGCCTCCCTGTTCAACTTGCCGCTAGGTCTCTGACCTAGCGGCGTTTTTCTTTGCGCCGTAACGTTCGCAGCCTGTCGCGCGAACTGTCGGGCATGACCGATCAAAAACCTCGTATGTCGCTGCAACGGCGCGCCGCACTGACCGGTTTTGCTGCCCTTGCGGTCGGTGCTGCCGCGTTCGGGCTGCGCTCGGTGTCGCTCGCCCAAAAACCGGCGGGGGCGGTCAACATCTCGGGCGGGTTCGCGATCCAGGGCTTCGATCCGGTCGCCTATTTCGCCGAAGGTCGGCCCCGGCGCGGGGCGGTGACACATGCCCACGAATGGCAGGGCGCGCGCTGGCTATTCGTGTCGGAAGCCAATCGCGCTTTGTTTGCCGCCGCCCCTGAGCGCTATGCGCCGATGTATGGCGGGTTCTGCGCTTACGGTGTCGCCAGCGGCTACAAGGTCGCGATCGATCCCAACGCGTGGGCGATCGTCAATGGGCGGCTCTATCTCAACTATTCAATGTCGGTCCAGCGCAGTTGGCAGACGGATGTGCTGGGCTACATCGCCAAGGCCGATGCGGCCTGGCCCGGCCTCACGACCGATTAGGCGAGATCGAGCGCCCAGTCTTCGGCCACGAGCTTTTTGCCGTAATGGCGCTTGGGGCTTTGCGCCATGCGCACGAAGCCGAATTTTTCGTAGAGCCTGCGCGCGGCCGTGAGGTTCGAATAAGTCGACAGCACGATGCGCCGATAGCCTGCCTGGCGCGCGAAGGCGAGCAGGGTTTCGACCATCTGCCGCGCCAAGCCGTGTCCGCGCGCTTCCGCCTCGAGATAGAACAGCCGCAGCCGTGCGGTCGTTGCGTCCTCGCGCACGACGACGACGGCCCCCACGACAGCATCCGCGCCCTCTGCGATCCAGCAACGCTCGCAGGCAGGGTCTTGGCTGGCCGCGAAATTCGTCACGATCGCGGCAACGTCCGCCTCGAACCGCGCGTCCCACCCGTATTCGGCCGCATAGATTGCCCCGTGCCGATGCACGATCCAGCCGAGATCGCCTGGGCGCGGCGCGCGCAACACAAACGCGCGCGATGCTGCGGGCGCATGCGGATCGAGAACTTGTTCGGCTTGCGCCAGCGCTTCGATGAGCCTGCGGCGGGCGGGTGCTTCGATTGGCTCCAGCAACGCCGCCACTTCCGCACGCGAGGCGGCGTCGATCTTGGCGAAGGCGGCAGCCCCGGATCTGGTCAGTTCAAGTCGGCGCTGGCGGCCGTCGCCTGCGACCGCCGTACGGCGCAGAAGCTTGGCGCGCGCAAGGAAGCTGCAAATGCGGCTCATATAGCCGGGATCAATGCCGAGATCGGCGGCGATGGCCCCCGCCGTCGGCGCCGGGCGGGTCGCCACCTCGTAGAGCACGCGCGCTTCGGCCAGCGAAAAGCGGCTGCCGTAGAGGCCTTTGCGCAGCACGCCGAGGCGCGCCGTGAACAGGCGGGCAAAGCGGCGCAGCGCATCGGTCTGGGCGTGGGAAACGGCAGTCATATGACATCGTCAACAAGATCGTTGCTTTTGTCAACGATCTGCCGGCCGGCGTCTTCAGAACCCGAACATGTGGTCGAGGCAGAAGCGCCCGTCGGCGGCCACGAGGCCGTGATAGCCGAACAAGCGGCAGGTGCGGTCGCGGATCAGAACGTAGCCGCCGCCTGCCGCGCGCGCGAGCTCGGCGCCCGAGAAGAATTCGCCGGGCCGCCACAGACGCGAGCCCGAGCACGGAATCGCGAGCTTCGCGTCGGCAAGCTTGGTGCCGGCCGCATCGTAGAGTTCGAGATGCGTGTCGGACTGCGCGTGCCACGGCGTGGAAGCCGGGTACACGAGATGGCACATCGATTCGAAGCCGTCGCTGCCCAGGCGCAGGAACAGGCGCGTCGACAGGCCCGGCGGACGGCCGATATAGGATTGCGGTTCGTTCTTGAACACGAGCGGGGTGTTGAAGATATGGCTGCCGAAGCTCGTTTCGGCGGCGTGAGCGGGGGCATTGCGGCGCGCATAGCGGAACAGGCCGTGGATCCAGCCGTCGCCGATGCCGCCGTCGCGGAAATCGTAGCTGAGCTCGACATGGCCGTAGCCGCTTTTGAGTTTGGCTTCGCCGAGATCGACGAGGTGCGCATGGCTGCGCGGCAGATTGCCGAGGAAGCGCCCGCCCGCCGGCGCGCCGTCGGCATCGTAGTAGCGCGCGATCAGCGGCAGGCTCGCCTGGCCGCGCGCCATCGGCGTCGGCAATGCGACGCTCGTATACGTATCCTGCGGCAGGATCGGTGCCGACAGGATGAAGCCTTTGCCGAAATGCTTGGGCAGTTCCGCAATGTCGGGGTCGCCCGCGAGGTCCGTCCGCTCGACATTGGCGTGCGCGATATGGCGCTTGCCGCCGGGGCGGATTACTTCATAGCGCGGCCGCACGACGTATTTGCCGGCGTCCATTTCGATCTGCTGCGGCCAGGCGAGGCCCGGCAACAGAGCGCCCATATCGATCTCGCGCATGCCAAAGGCCGGGATGGGTGCACCGATCGGCGCCCAGGCTTCGCTGCCCATCGCGGCGAAGCGCACGCCATCGGCTGGGATCGGGCAGGGCTGGCAGTTCTGCACCCACACGCGCACGCGTTCGCCCGGGGCAGGTGCCGGAATGCCGGCGTAGAAGTCGGCCGGCCACGGATTGGCGTCGTGCGTGCAACTGAGCTCTTCGGGCCCGAAACTGTCGAGCGCGTATTTGAGCACGTCGTGCCCGGCAATGCCGACCATGTGCACAAAGAGCTGACTGTCGAAATCGCCGAGCTTGAAGCGTTTGCGCACGTCGCGGCTGTCGACCGTGAAGCCTGCGACCGCGTCGGGCAGCGCTTCTTCCCAGTTCGCGATTTCCTTGCCGTCGGCATCGAGCAGCAGCAGCCACGCGCGCACGTTGCGCGCGCCGTAGCCGTACCAGTAGTTGGCCGTGACCATGCGCGTGTGGCGAACGTCGCTGTCGCGGAACAGCACGAGATTGGTCACGAAATTGAAGGTCGACAGATAGCGCTTTGGGTCGGTCAGGAGGCGTTCGGGGATGCGGAGCAGATCGAGCGTTTTGACCGCCGCGTTCGCGGGCAGGAAGCTTGCCGCCTGTGCGACGAGAAGTTCGGCGTCGAAGGCCGCGACGAGGATCGTGTCGGCCTTGGCGGCCGCGATCGCCTTGATCGAGTGCACGGTGCGGCCGCCGACTTGCGTGCCGATATGGCGATGGTCGCGGCCGTAGAGCCCGGCGATTTGCACGCGCGAAAAATCGTAGAGCGCGCTCAGCGTGGCGAAGGCGCCGAACGGATCGTAGACCGCTACGCGGCCGGCTTGTTCGAGCGCTGCGACCAGGGCCAGCGCTTGCGGACGCGCAAGCGGATGGCCGATGGCGCGAAACAGCGCATCGCCGCCGATCCGGTTGTCGAAGGTTTCGATCGGCAGGGCGTGGCGCGGGGCCTTGGGTGCGGAATCCGGCATGGCCGGTTTTTACGACAAGTTCCCCGCACCCGCAAAGCGTTTGCGGGTGCGGCGTTTGCGCGCGGCATTTAAGTGCGTCGTTCCCTCAGGCCCACAGGCGTTCGTTCTGGCGGTTCTCGTAGAGGCTCGCCACGAAATCGCCGTAGCCGTTGAAAAGCTGCGAGGGCACGCGCTGGCCGTTTTTGCCGATGAGTTCTTCGCTTGCCTGGCTCCAGCGCGGATGGGCGACGCGCGGATTGACGTTGGCCCAGAAGCCGTATTCGCGCTCGCCGAGTTCGAGCCAGAAGGTTTTGGGCCGCTGGTCGGTGAATTTGAACTTCACCAGCGACTTGACCGATTTGAAGCCGTATTTCCAAGGGACCACGAGGCGCAAGGGCGCGCCGTTCTGGCGCGGGATCGGCTTGCCGTAGATGCCGGTCGCGATGAAAGCGAGTTCGTTCGTCGCCTCGTCGAGCGCCAAGCCTTCGGTGTAGGGCCACGGATACCAGGTGGCGCGCTGGCCGGGCGCCACGGTCGGCATCTGGAAGGTTTCCATCTGCAGATACTTGGCCGACGAAAGCGGCTTGCACCATTCGACGAGGCTGGCGAGCGGAAAGCCGGTCCACGGCACCGTCATCGCCCAGGCTTCGACGCAGCGGAAGCGGTAGACGCGCTCTTCGAGCTTCATGGCCTTCAAAAGGTCGTCGATGTCGACCGTGCGCGGCTGCTCGACCATGCCTTCGATCTGCACTTGCCACGGGCGGATCGGCAGGCGCTGGGCTGCCTGCCAGATGTTCTTCGAAGTGCCGAACTCGTAGAAATTGTTGTAGGTCGTGGCGATTTTTTCGTCCGTAAGCTCGCGATCGACGCGGTAGCGCATATTGCGCATGGCGGGATAGAGCGAAGCACTCGGGTCCTCGCCGCCGGTGGGCGCTTGGGCTTGCGCTGGCAGAGCCGCCGCCGCAGCCGCGGCCACACCCGCCGACAGTACGCCGCGGCGCGACCAGGCCGATTCCGGTGTGGTCTCGCGCTCGGGAATTTCCCAGCCGCGGGTTCTTTTGATCAGCATTTGGCGATCTCCTAGATGGCACCGTTGCGCCGCTTGCGGCGCAACTCGTCGACGGCGGTACGAATTTGCGGCATGTGCGGATTGACGGCCAAGGCGCGCTCGAAAGCGTCGAGGGCGGCCGTATCGTCGTTGCGGGCCTGGGCGATGAGGCCGAGGCCGGAGAGGGCGCCGAAATGCCGCGGCTCGAGCGCGACGACCTTTTCGGCGTCGGCCTTGGATTCGTCGAGCCGGCCAAGCTGGTAGAGGATCGTCGCCCGGCGGTTCCAGCCTTCGGCATAGTCGGGCTTCAGCGTGACGATCGCGTCGAACAGCGCAAATGCGCCCAACTGGTCGCCGCGCTGCTCGGCCACCAATGCCAGATCGAGCAGCGACTGCGTGCTTGTGTCCTTCGGGTCGAGCCAGATCTGCCAGATCGAGCGTTCGATGGTTTTGGCGTCGGCCGGGTCTTGGGTTGCGATCAGCCGCTCGAACAGCCGGTCGAGGCGCGCATCGGCTGCCTGCGCCGGGCCCCATGCGAAGCCCGCCGCCAGCACCAGGGCCAGGGCGAAGAAGCGAACAAATGCCAAAACCCGTTTCATGGCGTCAAGCATGCGGTCAAACGCGCTTTCCTGTAAAGAGGGCCGGTTCTGCGCCCCTTTGCATTTCGCATCCGCGTGGCGCAAAGTTACGGCCCGATTTTCCGAAGTGGATCCGGATCGACCATGTCTGCCACTGCGTTTTTCGCGCGCGACTATAGCGGTGCCCGCGCCCTGTTCCTGGAGGCGGCCAAGCCGCACGCCGCGCGCCTGCGCACGCTGCGCCATCCGCTGCGCGGGCCCCAGGGCGAGCAGCTTTTTTGCGACGCCGTGTGGGTTGGTCCGGCCGACGCCGTACGCGTTCTGGTGACGATTTCTTCGACCCACGGGATCGAGGGTTTCTGCGGCTCGGGCGCGCAGACCGGCTGGTTCCGCACCGGCGAATTCCGCGAATTGCCGCCGGGCTTGGCGCAGCTCCATATCCACGCGATCAATCCGCACGGCTTTGCGTGGCTGCGCCGCGTCAACGAAGACAATGTCGATCTCAACCGCAATTTCGTGCCGCATATCGGGCCCTATCCCGAAAATCCCGGCTACGAGACGATGGCGGCCGCTCTCAATCCGCTCGAATGGACGCCGGCCGCCCAGGCTGCGACCAAGCAGCAGTTGGAGGCCTATGCCAAGCGCCACGGCCAAGCGGCGTGGCAGGCGGCGGTGTCGGGCGGGCAGTACACCCATCCAGACGGCGTTTTCTTCGGCGGCCATGCGCCGACTTGGTCGAACCGCATGCTCGCAACCTTGTTCCGCGATTGGCTGGCGCGCGCCAAGCATGTGGCGATCGTCGATTTCCACACCGGCTTGGGCCCGCGCGGCTACGGCGAACTCATCTGGGCGCTGCCGGCGGGCCAACCCGGTTTCGAGCGCGCCGTGCAGTGGTATGGGCCCGACGTGACGTCGCCCGATGCCGGCACCTCGACCTCGGCGGTGCTCAACGGCACCAACGGCGAGGGTTTCGTGCGCTTCCTGCCGCAAGCCGAGTTGACCGCCATTGCGCTTGAATACGGCACGATCGATCTTGCCGAGGTTCTCGACGCCGTGCGCGCCGACAATTGGCTGCACAACCATGCCGATCTGGCCGGCGAAGATTCGCGCCGCATCAAGCTGCAGATGCGCGAGGCGTTTGCGCCCGCCGATCCTGCGTGGCGCGAGGCGGTGTGGGCGCGCGCCGAAGATATCCTGCGCAAGACCGGCTTCGGTCTTGCCAATTCCTGATCCCGTCTTTTCCCGAAGGACTCTGCAAATGACGCTGCGCACAAGCTTCACCGATGCGATGAAAGAAGCCATGAAGGCAAAGGATGTCGCCCGTCTCGGGGCGGTGCGCATGGCGATGGCCGAACTCAAAAAACGCGACATCGATGCGCGCGCGACCGGCAACATGGACGGCATTTCGGACGGCGAAATCCTGGCCATGCTGCAGAAGATGATCGCGAGCCGCCGCGATTCGATCGCCCTCTACAATCAAGGCGGGCGCCCGGAACTGGCGCAAGCCGAAGCCGCCGAGATCGCTGTGCTCGAAAGCTTCCTGCCGCAGCAGATGTCGGCGGCCGAAATGGAAGCCGCGATCGCGGCCGCTGTGGCCGAAACGGGGGCGAGCAGCCTCAAAGACATGGGCAAGGTCATGGCGATCGTGAAAGCCAAATACACGGGCCAGATGGACCTCGGCGCGGCCTCGGCCGCGATCAAAAAACGGCTCGGCGGGTAAGGGCAGGCGGGGATGGCTTTTCCGCCCGCCTTCCTCGAAGAGCTGCGCGCTCGGCTGACGCTGTCGTCGGTGGTCGGGCGACGGGTGAAGCTTGCCAAGGCGGGGCGCGAGTACAAAGCCTGCTGCCCGTTCCACAACGAGAAGTCCCCAAGCTTCTACGTCAACGACGACAAGAACTTCTTCCATTGCTTCGGCTGTGGGGCGCATGGCGACGTGATCGGCTTCACGATGCGCATCGACCATCTGGCTTTTCCCGAGGCGGTCGAGAAGCTTGCGGGCGAAGCCGGGCTCGACGTGCCGCGCCTCACGCCCCAGGAACGCCAGCAGGCCGAACGCGCCAAGACCCTCGGCGATGCGGTCGAAGCGGCGTGCCTGTGGTTCCAGGAGCGGCTGTTCGCCCCTGAGGGCAAAGCGGCTCTTGCCTATCTGCGCGGCCGCGGCCTCACCGACGACACGATCGAACGTTTTCGCCTCGGCTTCGCTCCCGACGGGCGCGGCAATCTGCAGGCTGCCCTCAAAGCCAAAGGTTTCGAGCCGGCCCAATTGTCCGAAGCGGGCCTCACCGGCACGCCGGACGACGGCCGTGCCCCCTTCGACTTTTTCCGCAACCGGGTGATGTTCCCGATCACGGATCGGCGCGGGCGCGTGATCGCCTTCGGCGGCCGCGTGATGGACGATTCGAAGCCGAAATACCTCAACAGCCGCGACACGCCGCTGTTCCACAAACGCGACAATCTCTACGCGCTCGACAAAGCCCGCCTCGCGATCGGCGCCAAGAAGGCCCAGGCCGTCGTCGCCGAGGGCTATATGGACGTGATCGCCCTGCATCAGGCGGGTTTTGCCGGGGCCGTTGCCCCATTGGGGACGGCGCTGACCGAAGGCCAGCTGGCGGCCCTGTGGAAAATCGACCCCGAGCCCACTGTCTGCCTCGACGGCGATGCCGCCGGCCAGCGGGCGGCGCTGAAGGCGGCCGACATTGCCTTGCCGCTGCTCAAGCCCGGCTTTTCGCTGCGCTTTGCGACCCTGCCGGCGGGCGAAGACCCCGACTCTCTGGTGCGCCAAGCCGGGGTCGAGGCGTTTGCGGCGCTGTTGGCCCGCTCGCTCGGCATTGCCGACGTGATTTTCCAGGCCGAAATCGCCGGCAAGTCCGTCACAGGGCCGGACCAGCGGGCCGCACTCGAGGGCGCATTGCGCGAGCGGCTGGCCAAAATCGCCGACCCCACGGTCAAACGCGCCTACGAAAGCGAGTGGATTTACAAGCGCTTGCGCAATCTGGGCCGGGCGCCGGCAACGCCGTTCAACCGCGACAAGAATTGGCGCCGCAACCAGCAAGGCTCGGGCCCGGTTTTGAGCACCAGCGGCCTGCGCGCCACGGGCGATGTCGGCCTCCTGCTGCGCCGCCAGGCCCAGGTGCTGCTGGCGACCGTTCTCAACCATCCCGAGTTGCTGGTCGAAGAGGCCGAAACCCTGGCCCAGATCGAACTTGGCGACCGCGCCCTCGACCGGATTCGCACCGCTCTGCTCGATTACGCGCATACCGCCCATGCGGGGGCGGAAGCACGCGAGACTCCGCTTGACACAAGCGCTCTGATTGACCACTTATCCGGTCAGGGAATGGCTGACGAGGCTTCGCGGCTGACGCAACCAACCCTCTACGAACACGGGGCTTTTGCCGATCCGGCCGCTTCTGCGCAAGCGGCCCGGGCTGGCTTCTGCCACGTGTTGGCGCTGTTTTCGCGCCGCCGGATGGAAGAAGAGCTGCGCTTGAGCCAGCGCGCTTTGGCCGCCAACCCGTCGGACGCGACGCTCGCCAAGGTCGAGGGCCAAGCCGCCCACCTGCGCGCCCAGGTGGCCGAATTGACCCCCGACGACGACCGTTAGGGCGGGCTGATCCGCCCGGCGAATAGTCGGCCGATTTTAGTTGGTATTCGTCCGCCGTTTTCCTCGCGAGGCCATTCGATGTCGACCAAGGTCAAGCCCGTCCCCGCTGCTCCCCCGCGCGAGGAGGCCCCCGACGGCCCGCTGATGGACGCCACCGCCGCCTTGGTCAAGAAGATGATCGCCCGCGGGCGCGAACGCGGCTACGTGACCTACGACGAAATCAACGCCGTTCTGCCGCCCGACCAAGTCTCGTCCGAGCAGATCGAAGACACGCTCGCCCTGCTGAGCGAGCAGGGCATCAACGTCGTCGAAAACGAAGAGCCCGACGACGAAGAAGGTGCGGCTGCAGCCGGCGCGGACGGTGCGGATTCCGGCCCCAAGGCGCCCATCCAAGCGCGCGTGGGCGGCGAAGAGGCCGACGAGGAAGAAGAAGGCAAGCGCGGGGCCGTCGACGCCGATTCGATCGGCCGCACTGACGATCCCGTGCGCATGTACTTGCGCGAAATGGGCTCGATCGAGCTCTTGAGCCGCGAAGGCGAAATCGCCATCGCCAAGCGCATCGAGGCCGGCCGCGAGAAGATGATCTCGGCCCTGTGCGAAAGCCCGCTCACGATGCGCGCCGTCGTGCATTGGCGCGACGCGCTCGTCGAAGGCAAGATGCTGCTGCGCGACGTGATCGATCTCGACGCCACCAACGGCGGCGGTCCGGGCGGCCAAGGCCCCGGTGCCATGGGCCCCGGCGGCGTGCCCGCCGTCATCGACGCACCCCGTCCGCCGCCGGCCGAAACCGACGATGCCGAGCCCGCCGAAGGGGCCGAAGGCGAGGGGGCCGTTGCCGCCGACGCCGACGGCGGCGAAGAAAACGTCTCGCTCTCCGCCCTCGAGCAGCAGCTGAAGCCCGAAGTGCTCGAACGCCTCGAGAAGCTCGCGGGCGTCTACAAGCGCCTCTACCGCATGCAGGAAAAGCGCATGGAAGCGCTTCTGGCCGGCAAGCAGTTCAGCCCGGTTTCGGAGAAGCACTACCAGAAGCTGAAGCAAGACCTGATCGAGCAGCTCGCCGACGTGCATCTGAACAACACGCGCATCGAGCAGCTGATGGGCCAGCTCTACGACCTCAACCGCAAGCTCCTGACGGCCGAAGGCCGCCTCCTGCGCTACGCCGAAGAGAGCGGGATCAAGCGCGACGAGTTCCTGTCCAAATATTCGGGCAAGGAAGTGGATCCGCGCTGGTTCGGCCGCGTCTCGCGCCTCACCGGCAAGGGCTGGAAGAAGTACACGACCAAGTACAAAAACGAGATCGCCCAGCTGCGCAAGGACGTGTCGGAAATCTCCGAACGTTCGGGCCTGCCGACCGGCGAATTCAAGAAGACCGTGAGCCAGGTCCAGCAGGGCGAACGCGAAGCAGCGCGCGCCAAGAAGGAAATGGTCGAGGCCAATCTTCGCCTGGTGATTTCGATCGCCAAGAAATACACGAACCGCGGGTTGCAGTTCCTCGACCTGATCCAGGAAGGCAATATCGGCCTCATGAAGGCGGTCGACAAGTTCGAGTACCGCCGCGGCTACAAATTCAGCACCTACGCGACGTGGTGGATCCGCCAGGCCATCACGCGGTCGATCGCCGACCAGGCGCGCACGATCCGCATCCCCGTGCACATGATCGAGACGATCAACAAGCTCGTGCGCACGAGCCGCCAGATCCTGCACGAGATCGGCCGCGAGCCCACGCCCGAGGAATTGGCCGAAAAGCTCGGCATGCCGCTCGAGAAGGTGCGCAAAGTCCTCAAGATCGCCAAGGAGCCGATCAGCCTCGAAACGCCGATCGGCGACGAGGAGGATTCGCATCTCGGCGACTTCATCGAGGACAAAAACGCGGTCCTGCCGGTGGACGCCGCAATCCAGGCCAATCTGCGCGAGACGACGACGCGGGTGCTGGCCACGCTCACGCCGCGCGAAGAGCGCGTGCTGCGCATGCGCTTCGGCATCGGCATGAACACGGACCACACGCTCGAAGAGGTGGGCCAGCAGTTCAACGTCACGCGCGAGCGCATCCGCCAGATCGAAGCCAAGGCCCTGCGCAAGCTCAAGCACCCGAGCCGCTCGCGCAAGCTGCGTAGCTTCCTCGACACGTAAGCCGGCAAGCGGCCGGGCTTCGCCCGGCCGCTGCGCTTTGCGCGACATGGACGCGACATCCGCGCGACGCCCACGCGACATAGGCGCGACATAGACGCAACCTTTTTTGCGCCAAGTCTTTGATTCGGAACGATCCGTCGCGCGGAATCGCCCTTAAAATTCCGGACCGCCTGCGCGACGCAAAAGCCGCCTCTGGCCCGCATCCGCCCGATCCCTTTTCACAATGTCAAACAGCACCCCGAAGCGACCTTCAGATGTAAATTAGCCTAACAAAGATGGAGTATTCTGTAAAGAACAAAAGAAAAACAAATTCAATTGCAGTGCGTCAATCCCATTTGGCGCTGCGCGCTTGGCGCCGCAACTTGGCTCAGTTAGAACTTGGCATCCGTATCGAGGGGGCCCGTAGTTCAGCGGTTAGAACCCGCCGCTCATAACGGTGTTGTCGCAGGTTCGAATCCTGCCGGGCCCACCGGTGCCGAATTGGCGGCGCTTGCCGCGCGGCCGATTGTCGGGTTTCAGTTGCCGCCCGGCCCCGCTTCCATAAACGCGTCGAGCACGAGGGCGGCAAGGCCGGCCTCGGGGCCGCTCGGATTGCGCAGCGTCCAGGTGCCGGCCGCGAATTTCGGCGTGCGCCGCACGATGCGCGCCGTTCCTTTGACGCCGATGCGGCCCATGGCCGCGACGATCGCCAGATCGAAATCGAACGCCGTTCCGTCGGGCGGCAGTTCGTCGGACCCGCCGGCGGGGGCGGCGGATATGCGGAAGCCGGTGCGGCTCCAATCGAGGCAGGCATGCGCGCCGGCCCCTTGGATGCCGGCCGGCACCAGGCTGCCGCTCGCCACTTCGTAGCGCGGCTCGCGCCGCCGGTCGGTCGCTTCGGTCATGCGTTTCGCGTCCATTCCTGGTTGATCGGGTAGGTGCGCGCAAGAAAGCGGTAGATGTGCACGACCGCGCGTTCGGCGCGCGAACAGCGGGTCACCGGCAGGTCGCGCCACAATTCCAGCATCACGTCCCATTTGACGAACTCGGCGCGCAATTCGTCGCGCGCCTTGCGGATGAAGGCGATGGCGGTCGGCAGGTTGGGCATCACGTTGGCGGTTTCGCCGGTCTGGCCGTCGAGATCGTCGAAGCGGGCGGCAAAACGCTGCAGCGGCGGCGCCATGAGTTTCAGCACGCGGTCGATCTCTTCGGTGGTCGCGCGGTCGCCGCGGTACTGGCGGTAGAGCTCGCGCAGCTTGGCGCGCACGCGCTCGATCTCGGCGAGCCGCTCGCGCAGCGCCTCGATATAGGCAAGCTCCTTGGCGAGCGTCGCAACGCGGCCGAGCACTTCGCCCTTGCGGGCGGCGGGCAGGCCCATATGTTCGGCCAATCTGGCGAAAGCGTCGCGCAGGCGCGCTTTGGTCTGCGGGTCTTCGGCAAGTTGAGCGAGGGCGGCGGGCTCGAGCGCCCCGCCGCGCCCGTCGCCCATCCAGGCCAGCAGCGAAGCGCTGATGCGCCCCTCGGAGACCAGCATATGGTGCGGCTCGATGCGCCACGACGCGGCCCCGTCGAGGATCTCGGAGGGGATCGCGTCGCCGGGCGCGATGCGCGGCACGTATGCGAGCGCGCGGCGCACGAGTTCGAGCATCTGCGCATCGGCCGAGTCGGCGGCAATTCCGAATCCGCTGCCGATCGAATCGAGATCGATATGCGCCATGACGTCGCCGAGATGGACGGCAAGGCACGGCGTGCCGGTGGTCGCGTCGATCTCGAACACCGCCCCTTTGGACGCGAACAGCCGATGTTCGAAGACAAACTTCGTCGGCGCGTCGGGGCTGCGCAGGAGCGCCGTCAAATCGGGGCGCGGATTGTTTTGCCGGGCGTTTTTGGTCATGGCGCCGCTATGAAAGCGGCAGAATGCTTAAGAAACCCTCAAGATGCCGTGTGTGCATTGCAAAACCGGGGCGCGCATGGCCAAAATGGCAAAAATCCAGAATCGAAGCGGAGAAACGCCATGTGGCAGCAGAGCGAAACCTATCCCGACCCGCGCGTGGAAGCGCTCGATCCGCGCTTTGCCAAGCTCGTGCATTTCCACGCGGCGGTCGAGCGCGTGGCGACCGGCATGCGCTGGTCCGAAGGGCCCGTCTGGTTCGGCGACCAGAATTGCGTGGTCTGGAGCGACATTCCGAACAACCGCATGATGCGCTTCGATGCCGGCACCAATGCCGTGTCGGTGTTCCGCGCCCCTGCCAACAATTCCAACGGCAACACGCGCGACCGCGAGGGCAGGCTCGTGACCTGCGAGCACCGCACGCGCCGCGTGACGCGCACCGAATACGACGGCAGCGTCACCGTGCTGGTCGACCGGTTCGCGGGCAAGCGCCTCAATTCGCCGAACGACGTCGTGGTCAAGTCCGACGGCTCGGTGTGGTTCAGCGATCCCGTGTTCGGCATCCTCGGCGACTACGAGGGCGAACCTGCGGCAAGCGAAACGCCGATGGCCTTCTACCGCTTCGATCCCAAGACCGGGCAAGCCACGATCGTGGCCGACGGCATCGACGGGCCGAACGGCCTGTGTTTTTCGCCCGACGAGAAGAAGCTCTACGTCGTCGAATCGGCGTCGCGGCCGCGCAATCTCTATGTCTACGACGTCGTGGCCGACGGCACGAAGCTCGCCAACAAGCGCCCCTTCGGCACGTGCGGCGACGGCACGCCCGACGGGATTCGCTGCGACGCGCACGGCAATGTGTGGGCGGGCTGGGGCATGGTGCCGGGCTTGAACGGCGTGCGCGTGTTCGCCCCCGACGGCACGGTGCTGGGCCAAATCCATCTGCCCGAGCGCTGCGCCAATCTGTGCTTCGGCGGGGCCGCCAAGAACCGCCTGTTCATGGCGGCGAGCCAGTCGCTCTACGCGCTTTACGTCAACGTGCGCGGGGCCTGAAGCAGCCAGGCAAGCAGCGTGAGGCACCAGAACAGCGTGGCGAGCGCGGCGGCATAAAGGGAAAATTCGCGGAACGAGTCGTAGAGCGCGTTGGTGACGACGCGGTGCACGTGCGAATCCGGCACGTCGAGGCGGCGCTGGAGCATCCCCCAAACTTCGGTCGTTTTGTGCGAGCGGCCGCGCACGCGCTCGGCCTTCAGCACCAAAATGGCCGTCGCCAGCGTGCAGCCGATGGCCGCCAGTTTGAAGGCCATCACGGGCCAGGCGATCAGGCTGAAACTGATCATCGTCACCGCAAGTGCGCCGAAGCCGCACCCGCGCGCGACAGAAATCCACGCCAAGGCGCGGACACGCTCCAATTCATCCATGAAAGAGCCCCCCGACCCCTCCGCCTCCGGCTCGGACGATCCCCAGCCGGATACCGTGCAACGAGCCTAGGCCAGTCGGCGGGATTTGGCTAGAGGCCGAGCAGGCGCAGCACGGCGGGGGTCGAAACGAACAGACAGCCCGCGATCCAGACCTGCATGGCGCGTTCGGTGACGGCTGTCTGCCGGGTGAGGCCTTCGTAGATTGCGGCGGCCACGCCGCCGGCCAAGAGCGTGCCCATGCCGAGCATGAAGGAGGCGCTGTAGAACACCGTCTCGCGCGTCAGCGGCACGATCTCGGGCAGGAAAAACGGCACGAAAAACGCGATCCAAGGCAGCCACGGCGACAAGGTGCCGTTGGCAAGGCTGATGGCGAGGGCGATCGCGAACAGGCTGCGCGGTTCCATGGCCTAGCTCCCGCCCGCGCCGGAAAGGGTGGGGGCAAGGCCGAGCTTGAACAGCACGAACGAACCCACGAGCCGCACGAGGCCGAGCCAGAAAAACGCGATCAGCGGGATCCAAAGCGGGCGCACGTAGAGCGGGGTCACGTAGCGCATGGCGGCCACGACCCAGTCGGTCAGCAGGCGGAACCAGCGCCAGATGTAGTTGGGCGAGTCCATCGGCAGGATGGCGCCCAGAAGGAAACGGCCGATGCAGGTCCATTGCACGACTGCGATGCCGTACACGAACAGAAAGAAGACCGGATAGTCGAAGACGAAGTTGGGGGTACCCGTCATGGGCAATGCCTCTACCCGATTTCGCGGATTTCCGAAAGAGAAAGGGCGGGATCTTGCGATCCCGCCCCTCCGGTCTTTGCCGTGTCCGGCAAAGCGACGACGCTTAGTGCGACGGCGCTTCGCCTTCCGCGAGCTTCACCGCACCCGTGGGGATGCGGATCGAGTCGATGAAGTCCTGCATTTCCTGCGGCGGCGGGGTCGTCAGCTTCGAGACGACGATCGTCACGAGGAAGGCCACCGGGATGCCGAAGATGCCGACCGAGATCGAGTTCAGCCCGAACGGCCACGCCACCTGGCGGCCGCGCGCGGCCACGAGGTTGGTGCTGTCGCCGAGCAGAGCCTTGAGCCAAGGCCCGTAGAACTCCGAGCTCACCAGCAGGAACATGCAGGTCACGAAACCCGCAATCATGCCTGCCAGCACACCCGGCTTGTTCGTGCCCTTCCACCACACGCCGAGGACCAGACCTGCGAACAGGCCCGACGCGGCGATGGAGAAGGCCCAGGCGACCAGGAACAGGATGTCCGCACCGAGCTGGCCCGCAACCCAAGCGCCCAGCAGGGCGAGGATCACCAGCAGCACGCGCGAGATCATCATGCGCTTGGCCGTTTCGGCCTTCGGGTCGATGATCTTGTAGTACACGTCGTGCGACATGGCGTTCGACATGGCCAGCAGCAGGCCGTCGGCGGTCGACAGGGCGGCCGCAAGGCCGCCTGCGGCCACCAAGCCCGCGATCACGTAGGGCAGGCCGGCGATTTCCGGCGTTGCCAACACGATCGCGTCCTGCTGGATGCGGAACTCGGCGAGCTGGACGATGCCGTCGTTGTTGGCATCGCGCAGGGTCACGAGACCGATCTTCGTCCATTCCGCCACCCAGGCCGGCAGCGACGCGATCGGCTGGCCGATCACGTTCTGGTAGACCTCGAGCTTCGCGAACACCGCGTAGGCCGGCGCCGTGAAGTACAGCAGGTAGATGAAGAAGATCGACCAGCCGACCGACGAGCGGGCTTCACGCACGGTGGGCGTGGTGAAGTAGCGCATCAGGATGTGCGGCAACGACGCCGTCCCGACCATCAAGCAGAAGGCCAGGGCGAAGAAGTTGACCATGCGCATGAACTCGTATTCGCCGCGCGCGTTCGAGAACGGGTTGGCGTGCGCGTTCAAGATGCCGAGGCTCTTTTCGAGGGCCGCGACCTTCTCGATGGCTTGGCCGTACATCAGCTGCGGGATCGGAACGCCCGTGACTTCGGCCGACAGGATCGTGACCGGAATCAGGTACGCGACGATCAGGATGATGTACTGGGCGACCTGGGTCCAGGTCACCGCCTTCATGCCGCCCATCATCGAGCACACCAGGATGCCGACGAGGCCCGCATAGACCGCGATCTCGAAGGACAGACCCAGGAAGCGCGAGGCGATGATGCCCACGCCCACGAGCTGGGCCACCATGTACACGAACGACGCCGTGACGAGCACGATGACGGCCAACAGGCGTGCGGCATTGCCGCCGTAGCGGGCCCCGAAGAAGTCGGGAACCGTGTACTGCCCGAACTTGCGCAGGTACGGCGCCATCAGCACGGCCACCAGCACGTAGCCGCCGGTCCAGCCGATGATGAAGGCGTGGCTGTCGTAGCCGCCCAGATAGAGCGAGCCCGCCATGCCGATGAACGAGGCTGCCGACATCCAGTCGGACGCCGTCGCCATGCCGTTGTAGAAGGCCGGAACCGACCGGCCGGCGACGTAGTACTCGGTGAGCTGTCCCGTGCGCGACAGGAAGCCGATGACCGCATAGACGGTCAGCGTGCCGGCGACGTACATGTAGCCGAGATAGACGTTCGGCACGCCCGCATATTCGAGAATGCCGATCAAGACGGTGAAGGCCACGAAGCAACCGGTGTAGATCGCGTAGACCCGCCCCAGGTTGTTGAGGAACCCACCTTCCATTTTCATAACCATGGCTGTGCGCTCCTTATTCTTCTTCGACGCCGAATTCGCGATCGATGGCGTTCTGGGCCGACGAGCTCCAGAAGCACAGAATCACGTAGCCGGTGATAGAACCTTGGGCGACGAACCAGAACCCGAGCGGGAAGCCCAGGATCGTGATCGCGTTCAGTTCGCGGGCGAAGATGTGGACGACGAAACTCAGGAAGAACCAGATGGCCATCGCGGTCCACATCAGCGTGGACGTCTTGGCCCAATGGGCCTTGGCCTCTTCCAGAGAAAGCTGCTTTGCAGCCATGGGGGGACCTCTCTGTTTGGTTGACGTGCCGTACGTCGGCACCCGGTTTTTTGCCGCAACCTTATGCGCACCGATGCCCCTTGATCGACGGGGTGCGCACGAATTGCGGACGTGGTTGCGGCTTTGGTTTTGGAGCGAAGAGGGTGGGGGGCATCCTCCGGACAGGGGCTTGCATTTGGAGTCTTGTTCTACAAGCTGTATGGCGTGTATCACGGACGCGGAAATCTCTGCAAGTATCTTAAGCATTGGATTTGCTCATGGAATTCACATCAGGATTGCGTAGATATATCGCCGACACGGTGCGCAGGTGGCGGGCAGAACCGCTCACGGATTTGGAATCCTTGAAGATTTTCGTGTCCGAGCGGGCGGCCCTGCTAGCCCAGCGCGCGTCGCGCGAGTTTTGCCGAAACTCGCTCGGCCATTACGGCCAAGCCGCGTTCGGCGACGAGGCGTTCCAGGCCGCCTTGCAGGTTTGCCGCTGGGAAAGCTTCGTGACGGTGCTGGCCGACATGCTGCTGGTGGTTGAGAGCGAATTGCGCAGCCCCGGCACGGTCGAGGACGCCAGCCTCAATGCCGGGCTCGTGCGCGTCTATGCCGAGATCCTGGCCCAGTATCCGCCCCCGCCGAGCCGCCCCGACGGGTGGGGGGGCGACATTGCCGTTTTCGAGGCACGGCTGCTGGCCGCGATCGCCAAACCGCCGCGCCCGGTCCAGAAGATCGCGATTCGCTCATCCAAGCGCATGTTCGAGACGCTGCCGGTCAAATCGGGCGTGCACGATGCCGACTACCAGGCCGTGGCGGGGGCCGTGAAGTTCGGCATGCTGTCGTTCCTGCAGGATCTGCGCCCGATGCTGCGCGGGGCCGAAACCCGCGCGGCCCTTGGCGGGTGATGGCAGGGCAGATCGCCCTCGATCTGTTTTTGGGGCGCGCGCGCGATGCGCTCGTCGAAGTGCCGATCGTCCCGCACGACATGCCGATCGCCGCCGCCCTCGGCGTGCTGGCGGCCGCCAACGCCTCGGCGCTGCTCGCGGTCGATGGCCAAGGGCGCCTGGCTGGGCTGCTCACCGAGCGCGACGTTGTCACGCGCGTGGCCCTCAAAGCCGCCGCTGAGGCGCCGCTCGCCCAGTTCATGACGCCCGATCCCACCAGCGTTTCGGGCGACGAACATCTCTACCGCATCCTCGCACGGCTGCGGCGGCGCGGCTGGCGGCACATGCCGGTCGTCGATGCCGACGGTAAGCCGTTGGGCCTTGTGGCGCGTGCGGGCGCTTTGGCGGCGGCGGGCGCGCGCGTGCTGCGCGAACTCGACATTTTGGGCGGGCTCGAAGCGGCCTTGGGCGACCATCGCACGGCCAAGGCCGCACAGATCGAGCTTGCCCAAGCGCTGCTCGACGACGGCCTGCCCGCCCCCGACATCCAGCGCATCGTGACCGAGATCAACCGCGACCTGCATCGCCATGTCGTGGCCCAGCATCTGGCCGAGTTGGGGCCGCCGCCTGTTGCTTTCACGTTTTTGATCATGGGCTCGGGCGGGCGCGGCGAAAGCTTCCTCGCCCCCGACCAGGACCACGGCATGATGCTCGCCGACTATCCCGACGATGCGCACGACGCGATCGACGCGTGGTTCGTCGAATTCGCCGTGCGCATTTCGCAGACCCTTGCCGCGATCGGGTTCGATCTGTGCAAGGGCAACGTCATGTCGTCGAACCCGGTCTGGCGCAAGACCGCCTCGCAATGGGCCGAACAGATCGGCCGATGGATCGAGCGGCGCACGCCCGCCGCCTTGCTCACCGCCGACATCTTTTTCGATTTCGAGCCGATCTTCGGCGATCCCGCACCGGCCGTGCGGCTGCGCGGCCAAGTGGCGGACGCGCTCAAGCGCCATCCGGGTTTCGCGCGTGCGATGCTGAGCGAAGACCGGCGTTTGAAAGTGGCCCTCGGCTTGTTCGGTCGCTTGGCGCCGATCGCCTCGGGCGAACATGCCGGCGAGATCGACCTCAAGATGAGCGGCACGATGCCGCTCGTGGCCAATGTGCGCTTGCGTGCGTTGCGCGCGGGCACGCTTGCGACGGGCACACGCGCCAGGCTCGAAGCGCTCGACGAAGCGGGCGCTTTGGCGCCGGGCGAAGCCGCAAGCCTTGCCGCCGCTTTCGAGACCGTGACGTATTTTCTGCTGCGCGGACAGCTTGACGCGGCGCGCGCGGGCCGCGTGCCGGGCAATTACGTGCGGCCGAGCGAGCTTGCGAAGCCCGAGCGCGCCAGGCTTGCCGAAGCATTGCACGCGATCGATCTGTTTGCCGCCGCCACGCGCGCCGAGATCACAGGCCGCCTGCTCGGCTGAGTTTGTGGGCGGCAAGGCGCATGTCGAGCGCCATGTTGGAGGCGGCCGCCAGATCGCCGTAGGTCGCAAGGCCGCGATGGCGGCAGATCTCGACGAGCTTGGCGAAGATCGCCGCCGTCGCGAGCGCGTCGTCGAGGGCCGAATGGCGCTGGCCGATCGCGATGCCGAGCAGGCCCGCAAGCCCTTCGAGGCTGTGGTCGGCAAGATCGGGAAACAGCCAGCGGGCGACCAGCAGCGTGTCGAATGGCGGATTGTCGAAGACGAAACCGCCCGCCTCGGCCGCACGCGCCACGAACGCCAGATCGAACGCCGCATTGTGCGCCACGAGCACGGCATCGTGCGCGAAGCGCTTGAGCTGTGCTATCGCCGTCGCGGCATCGGGGGCACCGGCCACGGCCGCGTCGTCGATGCCGTGGATCGCTGTCGAAGCGGGCGGGATCGGCCGGCCCGGATCGACGAGCGTGGCGAAATTTTCGCTCGCCAGCACGCGGCTGCCGAGCACGCGCACCGCACCCACCGACACGATCGCGTCGTTTTCGACGTCGAGCCCCGTCGTCTCGAGATCGAACACGCAATAGGCAAGGGCGGCAAGCGGGCGGTCGGCGAGGGAAGCGTGCGACGGCGAAAGGCGCTGGGCGTCGAAATCGAAAAACGCCGGCCGCGGCGGCAGTTTCCTTGCGTTTGTCGCCGCGTCATCGGCGCCGAAGGTCAGCACGTAGGCATCGCTGGCGGCGGCTGGATCGCGCACCCAGGCAAGGCGTGCGGCAAACGGCCCGCGCCCGTCGGCGAGATGGATCTGGGCGGGCGCACAGCTGCCTGCGGCCGCCGCCGCAAAAGCCGCGTCGGCATCGGCGATCTCGAGCAGCAGACGCAAATCGCGCCGCAGGCCCACGGGCCCGCACGGCGCCAGCAATTCGTCGGCGCGCGCGTTGAACAGCAGCAGGCGATGGTCGCGGTCGGCGACGATCACGGCCTCGCTCAAATCGCGCAGGATCGCTTCGAGCCAGGCGCGGTCGTGCTGCAATTGCGCGTCGCCCGCATTCGCGGCCGCTTGCGCGGCTTCGCGTTCGGCGCCAAGAGCGCGGCGCTCGGCGGCGGCAAGCGCCAGGGTTTTGCGGAAAGCGGCTGCCGCGATCGCGAGGGCAAGCCCGAGCCCAAGGGCCGCGCAGAGCAGCGTCGCGCCGAGCCCGGGCGCTTGGCCGCCGCGCGCGAGGCTCCAATAGAGGCCCGCAAACAGCGCCAGCCCGAGCCCAAAGCCGAGCAGCAACCGCGCGACCGGAAGATGCGGCGACGACATGCGCCTGTTATAGCAAGAAATCCACGCGCCGCGACAGCACCGCAGCCGGGCTTGCCGCAAGTTGCCGCCGGGTGCTATCGCTTTGGCCATGACGCAAAACGCTTCGCCGGGCGGCTGGACGCCCCTTCCCATTTCGGTGCTGACCGGGTTTCTCGGCAGCGGCAAGACCACGCTTTTGACCAAGCTGCTGGTCCATCCGGCGATGGCCAAAACGGCGGTGATCATCAACGAATTCGGCGAAATCGGGCTCGACGATCTGCTCGTCCAGGGCGAGTTGCTGAACCATGTCGATCCGGCGGGCCAGACCCAGTTCGTGAAGATGAATTCGGGCTGCCTGTGCTGCACCGTGCGCGGCGATCTCGAGGTCGCGCTGCGCGATCTTTATTTGAAGCGCGTGCGCGGCCAAGTGCCCGAATTTGTGCGCGTCGTGATCGAGACGACGGGCTTGGCCGATCCCGCGCCCATCCTGCACACGCTGATCGACGATCCCGTGCTTGCGGCCTATTACCGGCTCGACGGCGTGGTCGCGACGGTCGATGCGGTCAATGCCGATGCGCAGCTCGACGCGCAGTTCGAAAGCGTGAAGCAGATCGCCGTCGCCGACCGGCTCGTGCTGACCAAGACCGACATCGCCGATCCCGCCAAGGTCGCGGCCTTGCGCGCGCGCTTGGCTGCGATCAATCCGGCCGCACCGGTCATCGTGGCCGTGCAAGGCCAAGTCGATCCGGCCTTGCTGTTCGATGCCGGCCTCTACAATCCCGAAACCAAGACGGCCGATGTGCGCCGCTGGTTGGCGGAAGAAGCCTATGCCGCCAAGAAGGATCACGATCATGCGCACGATCATGGCCATGACCACGGGCACGATCACGCGCATGACCACGATCACGATCACGGCCATGGCCACGTGCATCACGACGTCAATCGTCACGACGACCGCATCCGCGCGCATTGCCTCGTCGTAGCCGAACCCATGGAATGGGACGTGGTGGCGGGCTGGCTCGGCAGTCTTGCCCAGTCGCGCGGCGCCGATCTTTTGCGCATGAAGGGCCTCGTCAATGTGGCGGGCGAAGACCAGCCGGTGGTCGTGCACGGCGTGCAGCACCTGTTCCATCCGCCCGCCCGTTTGCCGGCGTGGCCCGATGCGGATCGGCGCTCGAAATTCGTGTTCATCACGCGCGACGTGCCGCGCGCCGATCTCGAAAAGACGTTGGCCGCCTTCCAGACCGATGCGGCCAAACGCGCGGCCCTGGTGCGCTAGACAAGCTGCGTTAGAACGCGCGGTTGATCCGGACCCGGGCCCACCCCACTGCTGCTGACTTGGTCGGTGGAGAATTAAACTTAAGTTTAGATTTTTTCCAATCGAATAAAACACTTTAAAAGTGAGATGCATTTGTGATGCTTCGAATAGTAGGAGCTCGGCTTTCCGCTGCTAGCAATAATCACCCAATTTGCGACATGAAATAATTTGACTTAGTTGATTGAGAAAAATAAGAAATTTTTCTCATGTATTTTGCGCTGAATCTAATGGCACTTTAAATGTGCAGCTCTGTCGAATGAGTGCAACGGCTCTTGTCTGAACCCCCAACTTGATCAATGCTCACGAAGAGCAGTTGATTCGACGAACTCTGACAAGATTAAAAGACAACTTAGAACCATATAACGAGTTTATGGGATGTGCAGTACCTGAGCGTTAAAGCAGTAAATGACGATTTTCGACGCAGATCTCCCAGTTAGCCCAATCAGGTGTTCCTTTAGGTTATCTTTAAATGCAGCTGTTTGTTCTTCGCGTGTTGTGACTACCTACCCCAAAACGGGAAGTCCAATTATGACAGAGATACCCACTCAGCTTGATGTAAAAGTGGCTAGTCGAAGTAGCATATTTATCAGTCATGCAACGCCCGGCGATAACGTTTTCGCGACTTGGCTCGGGTCCCGCTTGGCTATGGCAGGATATGATGTTTGGTGTGACCAGCAAAAGCTCATTGGTGGCGAGGATTTCTGGCGAGACATCGAAGCTGAGCTAAGGGCGAGGGTTGTCAAGTTTGTACTTGTCGTATCATCAAAGGCATTCGATGAGCGTGGTGGGCTGCGAGATGGGATCGCCAACGAAGTCGCGCTAGCGAATATGTTAAAAAAGCAGTTAAAAGACGATTATTTTATAATCCCGATTCGTATTGACGAAACGAAACACTCAGACTTCTCGATAGACTTTCATCGTTTGAATGGTGTTGATTGTGTGCCCAATTGGGCCTCTGGGTTTGCAAAATTATTGAAAGTTTTGGAACGTGACAATGTTCCACGAAAGCATGGTGCCGCTGAGTCGCCGCTTGCTGCGTGGCGCGCTGTCCATCAGCAGCAGTCTCGTTTACTTGCTGATGCCCATGAAGAGCTGCAATCAAATTGGTTAAAGATCGAAGAGCTGCCAGAGAAGCTCCACTTTTACGAGATATTGCGACCTATCAAATCTTCTGAACCTCGTGAGATCGCGGCGTCTTGTTTGGTGCCCTGCTTCGACCATGGCCGCCTTTTGGGTTGCTTTACTGGACAAGATACATTTCAGGCAGCACTGGGGGCCGGTAATCCAATTGCATTGCGGGCAACTCTAGTGACAAACGACTTTCTAAGAGGCGTTACCGATGGACTCATGCCTCTCGGAGAACGGGATGCACAAAACAAAATTACGTCGTTGGTGCGCAGAGCCTGGGATCAAACGCTAAAAAATAAGAATTTGCAGGGATATGAAATGGCCAATGGGAAAATCGCATGGTGGTTTCCGGAAAACGTGCCCGAGGATGGTCAGCTTCGATATCTGGATTTTAATGGTAAGCAGCGGCGGCGTGCGGTCACTGGCGTAAAAGGCAAGAAATTGACTTCAGATGGCAATACTGTGCCAAAATACTATTGGCATCTTGGGTTCACAGGTAAGGTGTTTCTGGGTGACCTCCGAGTCATTATTCTTCAACCGCGCGTGATAATTTCTGAAGATGGAAAGACACCAATTCAGGATAAAGTTAAGCTGAATGGTGTCCGTCGGTCGCTAACAAGTATGTGGTTCAACGAAAAATGGCGCGGCTTGGTTCTTGGGTTTTCTGCTTGGCTTGCCGATGGACAAGAGTGCATAACCCTTCCTATATCACCTGCACCAAACGAAGCAGTAGTGAAGTTGGCAGCGCGTCCAATGGTGTTCCAATCCCAGATTTCAATCCAATCTGATCCGGTCAAGCGAGAGACAACAGAAGCCGAAGAAGCAAGGGATGAACAAGACGAGTTGCATATGCGGTTGAACGATCCCGCATTCATCCTCCGCGATGAAATGGAGGAAACGGAATGAATGATCAAAAACTCAAGTTTATCCCGGAGCCCCAGTTAGAGTTCGCCAACCGTCAGTGCGAAGAGCATCCCAAGGATGGCCTATTTCTTTATGGTCCAATTCCATCCCCGAGCGCCGGAGGTATTCTCAAGTATGGTGTTATCGCGACTGATGAGGGGATCAGGTTATTCGCTAAATGGCAAAAATCTGTTCAAGGCTACATTCCACCCTTCAAGGAGAATGTGGCTCATCATTCAGCATTTCCAGGGTTTCAGGCCGCCTTTGGCTTAAAGTGGTCAGATGCACCACTTGTAGAGCTCGCCCTTGATTCAAAAGAGATCGCGAATTCTATCCGAATTCGGAATCGTCATGAAGCGATTAAGAAAACAGTTGATATCTTTACCAATGCAATAGCCTCACATCTGAACAAGGATGCTGATGTTGCGCCCGATGTTTGGTTCGTTGTTGTTCCCACTGAAGTTTACTTGTGGGGGCGACCGAAAAAAGCGCCCCCGCTGACGGAGCGGACTATTGGCGGTGCCAAACTGAAGGGCAGGGATGCCAAAGTTTTTCTCAGGGCGCCGTCTTTGTTTGAAGAGGACAATCAAGAAGCTCTGTTGCAACTATATGACCTGAACTTTCATAATCAGCTTAAAGCTAGGCTGTTAAGTAAGGCAGTTGTCCAAATCGTTAAAGAGAGCACGCTCGATCAGGCTACTTGGCCTGAGGCGAGAGCCTCCGAGCGAACTGTTCAGGACCCGGCAACTATCGCTTGGAATCTATGCACTACGACATACTTTAAATCATCAGGGCCGCCCTGGCGTATTAGAGACATTCGGCAAGGTGTCTGCTACGTAGGAATTGTATTCAAAAAAGACCACGTTGATCCCGAATCAAGAAACGCCTGTTGTGGTGCTCAGCTGTTTTTGCGGTCTGGCGATGGTTTAGTGTTTCGAGGGGCGGTTGGGCCTTGGTACTCGAAGGAACTTAAGCAGTGCCACCTTCCTCGTGAGAAAGCTCATGAATTGATGTCCCTCGTAATTGAGGGATACAAAAATGTTCATGGGGAAGCACCAAATGAAATCTTCATTCATGGTCGTACAAGATTCGATAAAAATGAATGGGAGGGATTCAAAGATGCGGCAACAGGTTCTACAAAAATTATAGGCATAAGAATCAGAGGTACCGAAGATCTGAAGCTATATCGGTTGGCAAAACAGCCACCCGTGAGAGGCACCTACTACGAGGTTAATGATCGGATGGCTTACCTCTGGACTAAAGGCTATGTGGCAAGGTTCAATACTTATCCTGGTTTTGAAGTACCAAACCCACTGGCGATTAACATCGACTGGGGTAAGTCTTCAATTGCTGAAGTAGTGGCTGATATTCTGGCTCTGACGAAGGTTAACTTTAACGGATGCACCTTCTCGGACGGACTGCCGGTGACGCTTAAGTTTGCGGACGCAATCGGTGAGATATTGACTGCTGCGCCTAATCTCGAAGGGGCTCCTCAGCCATTCAAGTACTATATCTAAGTCGTTATCGTAAATGTATCAGGCTTCCCACGGTTTCAGATGATGTCTGGGGTTAATGCATCTATTGCTTCTCTTTAATTTGTATCGACCCTTGAGGGTTGGGCAAGATTGCGAAGCATAGCAATCCTTCAAGTTTAAAAGGGGACCAGAGACACGTCGTAAAGAGGCCTCTCGTTCAGAAACAGAAAAATCCGATTGCGAATCACTGATGTCGATTTATGGTCTTTGGTGTGCCAGCCGCGTCGCCGCACACTTGGACGGACGCGGCAATTGTGGCATGTCTATCCCTATGACATGAGAGTGTCGCTGAGGCTGCCAAACTGGCCGTAAATGAGGGCTAGAACAGGCAAAAACCCGCCAATGTTACTCAGGCGTGTTACTCAGTTGTTGCTCAGGTCGCTGAGGTCAATTTTTTACAAACGGAATCAATAAGATGGCCGCCTACCAATATGTCTATGTGATGAAGCGTCTCGCCAAGGTCTATCCGGGCGGGAAAAAGGTGCTGGACGATATTTGGCTGTCCTTCCTGCCGGGGGCGAAGATCGGCGTGCTCGGCCTCAACGGGTCGGGCAAATCGACGTTGCTCAAAATCATGTCGGGGCGCGACCCGGACACCTCGGGCGAGCATTTCCTGGCCGAAGGGGCGACCTGCGGTCTACTCGAGCAGGAGCCGCATCTCGATCCCAAAAAAACCGTCGCTGAAAACGTCATGGAAGGGCTGGGGTCGCTCAAAACCATGGTCGACCGCTTCGAAGACGTGTCGAACAAGCTCGGCGAAGTGACCGACGACGACGAGATGAATGCGCTTTTGGCCGAGCAGGCGGAGCTGCAGGAGAAGATCGACGCGGCCGACGCGTGGGATTTGAACCGCACGATCGAAATCGCGATGGATGCGCTGCGCTGCCCGCCGGGCGATGCGGCTGTGACCAAGCTCTCGGGCGGCGAGCGCCGCCGCGTGGCGCTGTGCCGTCTGCTGCTGCAGAAACCCGATCTCTTGCTGCTCGACGAGCCGACGAACCATCTCGACGCCGAATCCGTCGGTTGGCTCGAGCGGTTTTTGCACGATTATCCGGGTTGCGTGGTGGCCGTCACCCACGACCGCTACTTCCTCGACAACGTGGCGGGCTGGATCCTCGAGCTCGACCGCGGCAAGGGAATCCCTTGGGAAGGCAACTACTCGTCGTGGCTCGACCAGAAGCAGAAGCGCCTCGCACTCGAAGAGAAGCAGGAAACCAACCGCCAGAAGACGCTCGAGCGCGAGCTCGAATGGATCAAGTCGAGCCCGCGCGCGCGCCAGGCCAAGAACAAGGCGCGCATCCAGGCCTACGACGCGCTGGTTGCCGAGGAGCGCGACCGCGCGCCGGACAGCATGCAGATCCAGATCGCACCGGGCCCGCGTCTCGGCAACACGGTCGTGGTGGCCGAGCAGCTCAGCAAGGGCTTCGGCGACAAGCTGCTCATCGACAAGCTCGATTTCCGCCTGCCGGCGGGCGGCATCGTCGGCATCATCGGCCCGAACGGGGCCGGCAAAACCACTTTGTTCCGCATGCTCGTGGGCCAGGACAAACCCGACAGCGGCAAGCTCGAGATCGGCGAGACGGTGCAGTTCGGCTACGTGGACCAGAGCCGCGACGATCTCGATGCCAACAAGACCGTGTGGGAAGAAGTCTCGAAGGGCGACGACATCATCGTGATCGGCGGCCGCAACGTGCCCAGCCGCGCGTATGTGGCGTCGTTCAATTTCAAAGGGGCGGACCAGCAGAAGAAGGTCGGCCAGCTCTCGGGCGGCGAGCGCAACCGCGTGCAGCTCGCCAAGATGCTCAAAGCCGGTTCCAACGTGCTGCTGCTCGACGAACCGACGAACGATCTCGACGTCGACACGCTGCGCGCCCTCGAAGACGCGCTTCTGGGCTATTCGGGCTGCGTGCTCGTGATCAGCCACGATCGCTGGTTCCTCGACCGCATCGCGACGCACATCCTGTCGTTCGAAGGCGACAGCCAGGTCGTGTGGTTCGAAGGCAACTACCAGGACTACGAGGCCGACAAGAAGCGGCGCTTGGGTGCGGACGCCGACCAGCCGCACCGCATCAAATACAAGCCGCTGACGCGGGACTGAGCGGGAAAGCTTCTAGCTGCGCCCGGCGGCGGCAGGTGCCGCGGCCGGGGCGGCCGTCTTGGCGCGCAGCGCTTCGATCAGCGCCGAGAGGCGGCCGCCGTTGCGCTGGACGGTCGCCGAAAAGTCGTCGCGCTGCGTGATCGCCATGCTGACGTCTTCGATGATCACGTCGATGATGCGCCAGCTGTCGCCGTTCGGGCGCACGCGCCACGTCACGCGCACGGGTGCGCCCTGGGCGCGCATGAAGTTCGAGAGCACGAAGGCTTCGTTGTCGTCGCCGCGGCGCGAGCCCACGGTCACGATCTTCTCGCCGCCATAGTCGGCAAAACGCGTGGCGTAGCTCGCCACGATATAGTCTTCGAACGCCTTCAGATATTCGGTGCGGTCGGATTCGCTGGCCGTGCGCCACGGCGACCCGAGCGCGAAGCGCCCGATCGTGGCGACGTCGAAGGCCTCCGTGAACAGCCTGCGGAAGCGCTCCTTGCGCTCGTCGTGGTCGATGTCTTTGGAGGTGAGACCCTCGATCGCCGTCTGCGACAGACGGTCGATGAACTGGGAAGCCGCAGGAACCGCGTTCTGCGCGCGCGCAGAAGGGGCGGCCAACGCGAAGGCGAGCAAGGCGACGAAGCTCAGCAGGATGCGGCGCAGCATGCGCGTTATCCCCGTCCGCCCGTCACTGCACGGCTTCGGCGCGCGGGCCCGAAATGCCCGGACCTTCGCCGTCGGTCATGCGCGGCGAGGGCGGGCTTGCGCCCGGATCGGCATTGCGGATTTCGGCCCGGCGGCGTTCGACCGACACGCGGCGCACGGTCGCGTAGAGATCGGTCGAGCTGCGCTGCAGATCGTCGATCTGCTGCTTGTTGGCGTCGCGATAATGCACGGCCGTGGTGCCGCCGCGCGCGTAGGGCGTCCAGTCGAGGCGCGTGCCGCGCGTCAGCAGGTTGAACGGATCGAGGAAGGCATCGACCACGAAGCCGACGATGTCGCGGCCGTTCGACGAGCCCAGCACGGGCAGCATGAGGTAGGGGCCTTCTTCCACGCCCCAGGCGCCGAAGGTCTGGCCGGCATCTTCGTCGTGATGCGCAAAGCCGAGTTCCTTGGCCGGATCGAAGACGCCGAAAAAGCCGATGATCGTGTTGATGAAGAAACGCGCCACGGCCGTGCCCGCGCGCGCGCCCTCGCCCTGCAGGCCGTCGTTGGCGACCGTCCACGGCGTGCGCAGATTGCCGAGGAAATTGCCCGTGCCCGTGCGCACGCCCTGCGGCAGCAGGCCGTACCAGGCGGCGGCGGGCTTCAGCATCACTTCGTCGAGAAAGCGGTTCACTTCGAAGAAATAGCGATTGACCGGCTCGATCGGATCCCAGATTTCGCTGCCGGCTTCGTTGGCCTGGGCGATCTGCGTGTGGGCGGCCGCGCTGTCCGATGCGCGGGCGACCGAGGCGCCGACAAAAAGGCTGGTCGCAAGTACCGCCGTGAGACACGCGCGACGCACCGAAGCGAAATTCGACAAGTCCAAATTCGACGAGAACGACATTGGAGAGGGGAATCCTTCGAGACGAAACGCGATGTTGACCCAAGATATGCTTCGGCGACCCGCAGCCCATGCGAAAGCGAAGCAGACGCTAGCATGAATGCGTTTACGAACGCTGAAGAGCTTTGGATCTTTGTCCACGAAGGACTCGATTTTCAGACACGTCCAGCGCTCTCGATTCGAACCTTTTGGCGCGAATCGAGATCAGAAGAACGAATTGTTATCATACGCCTTGGCGGCAAAACCATAGGCCGGCAATCGCCCCACAGGCTTCCGCCCGCGCCTGTTGCGCCAATACAACAGCTTTTGAGGCTACAATCGTAGTCGGTTTGATTTATCGATTGCAAGATATAAACATATCGTTATATGTATGTTTCTTGGGAGTGAGAATGTCGTTGTCGCTGACCACCCTTTTGGACGCGTTGCGCGCTGCCGCCGAGCCCACCCGGCTGCGGCTGCTGGCCTTGTGCGCGCAGGGCGAGCTCACGGTCAGCGAGCTTGTGCAGATTCTGGGGCAAAGCCAGCCGCGCGTGTCGCGCCACCTCAAGCTGCTGTGCGACGCGGGCCTGCTCGACCGGCTGCCCGAGGGCAGCTGGGTTTTCTACCGGCTTGCGGCCGGCGCGCAAGCCGACGGTTCGGCGGGCGCGCTCGTGCGCAAACTTGCCGATTTGCTGCCCGCCGACGACGCGCAGCTGCAGCGCGACCGTGACGGCCTCAACGCCGTGCGCGCCACGCGCGCGGCGCGCGCGGCCGCTTATTTCGACGCCAATGCGGCCAGCTGGGACCGGATCCGCTCGCTGCATGTGCACGACCGCGAGGTCGAGCAGCGTCTGCTCGATCTGATGCCGCCGCGCGCGGGCTTCGACGTGCTCGATATCGGCACGGGCACGGGCCGTATGCTCGAATTGCTGGGGGCCCGCGGCGCGCGCGGCGTGGGCATCGACCAGTCGCACGAGATGCTGCGCGTGGCGCGCGCCAACATCGCCAAGGCCGGGCTTGCGAACGTGTATGTGCGCCAGGGCGACATGTATCGTCTCGCCTGGGACGCGCCGGAATTCGACGTGGTGACGATCCACCAGGTGCTGCATTTCGCCGACGATCCGGCGGCCGTGGTGGCGGAAGCCGCGCGCGTGCTGCGCCCCGGCGGCCGACTCGTGATCGTCGATTTTGCGCCCCACACATACGACTCGCTGCGCAGCGAAAACGCGCATCGGCGCCTCGGCTTTGCCGATGCCGACATGCGCGCTTGGCTGCTCGCGGCCGGTCTCGTCCCCGTCGCCCCGGTCAAATTGCCGGGCGAACCATTAACTGTCTGCCTGTGGGCGGGCGACAAGGCGGCAAGCCTTTACGCCGCCCCCACCTCATTGGCCTCGTGACGAGAAGAAGGAACCTCCCCCCATGAACGAACGGCTTTTCGGCGGCGAAACCGGCACGGGTGCGATCACCGTCAGTTTCGAGTTTTTCCCGCCCAAGAACGAAGAGATGGACAAGCAGCTGTGGGCCGCGTTCGAGCGCCTGGCCCCGCTGGGGCCGCGCTTCGTGTCCGTCACCTACGGGGCGGGCGGGTCGACGCGCGAGCGCACGCATGCGGTCGTCAAGCGCATCGCATCGGAAAGCGACGTGTCGCCGGCAGCCCACCTCACTTGCGTTGCCGCGACGCGCGACGAAATCGACGACGTCGTGCGCAGCTATTGGGCGGCGGGCGTGCGCCATATCGTGGCCTTGCGCGGCGATCCGCAGGCAGGCCAGACGAAATACGAGCCGCATCCCGGCGGCTACGCCTATGCGAACGATCTCGTGGCCGGCATCCGCCGCATCGCGAATTTCGATATCTCCGTCGGCGCCTATCCCGAAGCGCATCCGGATGCGCCGTCGCCCGAGGCCGATATCGATTATCTCAAAGCCAAGTTCGATGCGGGCGCCAACCGCGCCATCACGCAGTATTTCTTCGACACCGACGTCTATCTGCGCTACCGCGACCGCTGTGCCGCGCGCGGCATCCGCAACGAGATCGTGCCCGGCATCCTGCCGGTGACGAATTTCGCGCAAGTGCAGAAATTCTCGAAAATGTGCGGCGCTTCGGTGCCCGCGTGGCTCGCCGCCCTGTTCGACGGGCTCGACCACGATCCCGAAACGCGCCGCCTCGTGGCCGCAATGGTGGCGGCCGAACAGTGCCGCCGGCTGCAGGCGCACGGGGTCACGAACTTCCATTTCTACACGCTCAACCGCGCGGACCTCGCCTACTCGATCTGCCATGTGCTGGGCCTGCGCCCCGCCAAGATCGCGGCCGCGGCCGCTTGAAAGACGCACCCATGACACGCGCCCAGAAAGCCGAGCTGTTCCGCAAAGTCGCTTCCGAACGCATTCTCGTGAAAGACGGGCCCTACGGCTCGATGATCCAGAGCTACAAGCTCGACGAGGCGGGCTACCGCAACGGGCACAGCTACAACCACGACCAGAAGGGCAACAACGACCTGCTCAATCTCACGCGCCCCGAGATCGTGGCCGAGATCTGCAACAAGTACATCGACGCCGGTGCGGATCTCTTGGCCACTAACAGCTTCAACTCCAACGCCATCAGCCTCGCCGATTATGGGCTGCAGGCGCAGGCGCGCGAGATCAGCGTGGCGGCCGCCCAAGTGATCCGCAAAGCGTGCGATGCGGCGATGGCCAAAAATCCGGACAAGCCGCTGTTCGTGATCGGCGCCTTGGGGCCGACGAACAAGACGCTATCGATCAGCCCGGACGTCAACAATCCGGGCTACCGCGCGGTGTCGTTCGACGAGATGCGCGACATCTACCGCGAACAGATCGACGGGCTGCTCGACGGCGGCGCCGATTTCATCATGGTCGAAACCGTGTTCGACTCGCTGAACGCCAAAGCGGCGCTGGTCGCGTGTTCGGAAGCGGGCGAAGCGCGCGGCGAAGAGATTCCGGTCATGTGCTCCTTCACCCTCACCGACATGGCCGGGCGCAATCTCTCGGGCCAGACGGTCGAAGCCTTCTGGAATTCGGTGCGCCACGCCAAGCCGCTCACGATGGGCATGAACTGCTCGTTCGGTGCGACCGAGCTCTATCCGTATGTCGGCGACATCCAGGGCCGTGCCGACACGCTGATCTGCGTCTATCCGAATGCGGGCCTGCCCAACGACATGGGGGCCTACGACGAGCCGCCGGAAATGACCGGGCAACTCGTGGGCGTGTGGGCGCGCAATGGCTGGATCAACGTGGTCGGCGGCTGCTGCGGGACGACACCCGGCCATATCGCGGCGATCGCCAAAGCGGTGGCGGGCGTGCCGCCGCGGCAAATCCCCAAACTCGGCGCGCGGCTGCGGCTCGCGGGCATGGAAGCGGTGAGTTTCTGACATGAGCGAACCCAGCAACCAAGGCGCGAGCGCCACCTTCGTCAATATCGGCGAGCGCACCAACGTCACCGGATCGGCGGCGTTCAAGAAACTCATTCTGGGCGGCGACTACACCGCCGCCGTCGAAGTCGCACGCCAGCAGGTCGAAGCCGGTGCGCAGATCATCGACGTCAATATGGACGAGGGCTTGCTCGACGCCGAAAAGGCGATGGAGACGTTCCTGAAGCTGATCGCGGCCGAGCCCGACATCACGCGCGTGCCCGTGATGATCGACAGCTCGAAATGGTCGGTCATCGAAGCGGGCCTCAAATGCGTGGCCGGCAAACCCATCGTCAATTCGATCTCGATGAAGGAAGGCGAAGCACCGTTCATCGAGCATGCGCGCAAAGTGCGCCGCTACGGGGCCGCCGTCGTCGTGATGGCGTTCGACGAAAAGGGCCAGGCCGACACGGCCGACCGCAAGGTCGAGATCTGCAAGCGCGCCTACCGCATCCTCGTCGACCAAGTCGGCTTCCCGGCCGAAGACATCATCTTCGATCCCAACATTTTCGCGGTCGCGACGGGCATCGAAGAGCACAACAATTACGGCGTGGATTTCATCGAGGCGACGCGTCGCATCAAGATCGAATGCCCGCACGCCAAGATCTCGGGCGGCGTGTCGAACCTGTCCTTCTCGTTCCGCGGCAACGAAGCCGTGCGCCGCGCGATGCATTCGGTGTTTCTCTACCATGCCATCAAGGCCGGCATGGATATGGGCATCGTCAATGCGGGCCAGCTCGACGTGTACGACACGATCGCGCCCGAACTGCGCGACGCGTGCGAAGACGTGATCCTCAACCGCCGTGGCGACGCAACCGAACGCCTCTTGGAGCTCGCGCCCAAATTCAAGAAGAGCGGGGCGGACGCACCCGACGCGGCCGAGCTCGAATGGCGCAGCTGGCCGGTCAAGAAGCGGCTCGAACACGCGCTCGTCAAAGGCATGGACCAGTACGTGGTCGAAGACGCCGAGGAAGCGCGCCAGCAAGCGGGCCGCCCCATCGAGGTCATCGAAGGCCCGCTGATGGACGGCATGAACGTGGTCGGCGACCTGTTCGGGGCGGGCAAGATGTTCCTGCCGCAGGTCGTCAAATCCGCGCGCGTGATGAAAAAGGCCGTGGCCCACCTCATCCCCTATATCGAGGCCGAGAAGACCGCCGATTCCAAGCCCAAGGGCAAGATCGTCATGGCGACGGTCAAAGGCGACGTGCACGACATCGGCAAAAACATCGTCGGCGTCGTGCTCCAGTGCAACAATTTCGACGTCGTCGATCTCGGCGTGATGGTGCCGGTGCAGGAGATCCTGCGCGTGGCGGCCGAAACGAAGGCCGACATCGTCGGCCTCTCGGGCCTCATCACGCCGTCGCTCGACGAGATGGTGACGGTCGCCGAAGAAATGAAGCGCGCAGGCATGAAGATCCCGCTGCTGATCGGCGGCGCAACCACGTCGAAAACGCACACGGCCTTGCGCATCGCCCCGCGCTACGACGGGGCCACCGTGCATGTGCTCGACGCCTCGCGCGCGGTGAGCGTGTGCTCTTCGCTGCTGTCGGATACGCAGGCCGACGCCTTCAACGCCGACGTGCGCGCCGAATACGAGAAGATCCGCATCGAGCGTGCGGGCGGCCAGAAAGAGTCGCTCGTCTCGCTCGTCGAGGCGCGTGCCAATGCGCCCAAGCTCGACTGGTTCGACTACGTGCCGCCCGAGCCCAAACTGCGCGGCACCAAGACCTTCGCCGACTATCCGCTGGCCGAACTCGTCCCCTATATCGACTGGACGCCGTTCTTCCGCGCCTGGGAATTGCAGGGGACCTATCCCGCCATTCTCGAGGACAAAATCGTCGGCGAGAGCGCGCGCAACCTGTTCGCCGACGCGCAGAAGATGCTGAAGCGCCTCGTCGACGAAAAATGGCTTGTCGCCAAGGGCGTGTTCGGCCTGTGGCCGTGCCGGCGCATCGGCGACGATGTGGCCGTCTACGACGACGAAAAGCGCACCAAGGAAATCGGCCGCTTCCATTTCCTGCGCCAGCAGATCGCCAAGCGCGGCGGTCGTGCGAACGACTGCCTGGCCGACTTCATCTCGACCGAGGCCGACTATATCGGCGGTTTCGCCGTGACGGCGGGCCACGAAATCGAGGCGCATCTGGCACGCTTCAAGGCGCAGCACGACGACTATTCGGACATTCTGCTGAAAGCGCTGGCCGACCGTTTGGCCGAAGCTTTCGCCGAATGCTTGCATGCGCGCGTGCGCAAGGAATTCTGGGGTTATGCGCCCGACGAGACGCTTTCGAACGAAGATCTCGTAGCCGAAAAATATCGCGGCATCCGGCCGGCTCCCGGCTATCCCGCGTGCCCCGACCACAGCGAGAAGAGCGAGCTCTTCCGACTGCTCGACGCGCATCGCCAGACGCGCATCAGCCTGACCGAAAACTTCGCGATGCTGCCCACGGCCGCCGTGTCGGGCTTCTATTTCTCGCACCCGAAAGCCGCCTATTTCGGCGTGGCGCGCATCGGCAAAGACCAGGTCGCCGAATACGCGCATCGCCGCGGCGTGCCGCTCGAACAGGCCGAAAAATGGCTGCGGCCGAATTTGGGCTACGAGACGTGAGGGGTGTCGCTATCGCCTAACCCAAAGCCCGCCGGTAGATGGGCCCAAGCAGGGCCGGCGTCATGTAGATCGGGAACTGCATGCAGGTGAAATAGAGGAAGAGGTCGCTGTCGCTGGTGACACCGATCGCCCCCACCACCAGCGCGAAATTGCGATTGCCCGCCCCCAGGCATGCGGTCAGCGTTTCGGTGCGCTTGAGGCCGAGCGGTTTTTCGAAGGGCAGCAGCAAAGCCGCGGCCAAAGCTTGCAGGCCGAAATTGGCTGCAAACGCCGCGGCCATGTAAAGCGCCACCTTGCCGGGTTCGGCTACGATCGCGTCGGCAAACCCGTCGACCGCACCGAACGCGAACACCACAAGCAGCAGAACGCCGATGCCGCCGATCGCGTTGTCCCAGCGCTGCAGGCGCAAGGGGCCCGCGATTTTGCGCACGATCCAAGCGGCGGCGAACGCACCGCCCACAAGGGCCGCAAGCCGCAGCAGCAGGGCCCCCGCGCTGATGCCCACGTCGAGATTCAGCAACGCTGCGGCAAGCGGGGGCAAGGTGAACGGAACCACGAGGCTCGTACCCACGAGCAGCACCAGCGCCCAGCGCGAATCGAGCCCGAGCATGCGCGCATAGGCCGTCATCGAGACGAGGATCGGGGCCGTCGCGAAGATCCCGATCGACAAGGCAAGCGGGGCGGGCAGCAGCCACGTCGCAAGCGGCACGGCGGCGAGCGGCACACCCACCATCAGCAATGCCACCAGGGCGGCGAGCTTCACGGGTTCGCGCAGCGGCTCGGCCAGGGTGCGCCAATCCATGCGCAGAATGGCCGTGGCGAGCAGGATCGTGACGGCCGGCAGCAGATAGGGGCGCGCGGCGGCGGCAAGATCGGGCACCAGCATGCCTGCGAACAGGCACAAAGCCAGGATGGTCGAGGCGCGGGAATTGACCCAGCTCAGCATTTGGTTCGGCGTCATGGAATTCCCTTAGCATGATTTTGCGGGCTCTTGCCCGATCGCGGCTCCTGGGCGCATTCTCGCAGCCATGGACACGCCGCAACCCGCTTTTTCCGCCCCCTACGACCGCCACGTCGAAGCGATCCGCCCGGAATGGATCGACTACAACGGTCACCTCAATGTCGCCTATTACGTGCTCGTGTTCGACAACGCGACCGACGCGCTGTTCGAGGCGATGGATTTCGGCGCCGCCTGGCGCCGCCGCAGCGGGCGCAGTTTCTTCGCGGTCGAAGCGCATGTGCGCTATCTGGCCGAGCTCACGCTCGGCGACGAGGTGTGCGTCGCGACGCAGATTCTGGCGGTGGACGACAAGCGGCTGCATTATTTCCACGCGCTGCGCCACAAGACGACCGGGACCTTGTCCGCGACGATGGAAATGCTGTCGCTGCATGTCGACCTCGGCAGGCGCCAGGCCGTCCCGTTCGCGCCCGACGACCGCGCGCGCATCGCCGGTTTCGCCGCTGCCCATGCGGGCCTGCCCATCCCCGACGGGGCCGGGCGGGCGGTCGGCTTGCGCAGAGCCGCCCAACCGCGCTAGTTTCGGCGGATATTCGAAGCCGGGGGATTCGTCGATGAACCAACAGACTGCTTTCGTCCAGCCCGCCTTGCGGGCCAAGGCCGCCTCGGCCGCCGCTTTGGCGCTGATGTTCGGCATTTTCGTGCTGGCGGGCGTGGGCTTTGCCGGCGCTTCCGTCATCCACAATGCGGCGCACGATTCGCGCCACAGCTTCGCATTCCCCTGCCACTAAGGCCGCATCGATGATCGCGCGTCTGTTCTGGGTTGCCCTGATTGCCGGGGCGATTGCGGGCCTCGTTGCCGCCGCTTTGCAGGCGGTCGGCGTGTGGCCGCTCATCGCGATCGCCGAAACTTTCGAGGTCGTCGAAGCGGCCCCGATCGTCGACATGCACGCGCACGGGCACGATCACGCGCACGACTGGTCGCCCGAAGGTGCTTGGCGCATCGGTCTTTCGGTGCTGTTCGACGTTTTGGCCGGAATCGGCTTTGCGCTGCTTGCCAACGCAGCCCTGCTGCTCGCGCGTTCGGTGCGCGGCTTGGCGCTCGATTGGCGTTTGGGCCTGGGCCTTGGGGCCGTCGGCTTTGCCGCTTTTTCGCTGGCCCCGGCCCTGGGGCTCGCCCCGGCGCTGCCGGGCATGGCCGAAGGCGATCTGCTGGCCCGCCAAACCTGGTGGATCGGCACGGCCGTGGCAACGCTGGTCGGCGTGGCGCTGATGGTTTTGTCGCGCGGCGGCGTCGTTTGGGCGCTGGGCTTGCTGACGCTCGCGCTGCCGCATGCGGTGGGTGCACCCGGCGAGGCGATGGGACTTGTCGCTTTGATGGGCCAAAGCGGCCCGCTCGGCGACGACGGCATGACGGCCGAACTCGCACAGCGTTTTGCGCTGGCGTCGCTTGCGGCGGCGGCCGTTTTCTGGGCGGTGCTCGGTATCGCTTCGGCGAAACTGCAGCGCCGCTATCTCGAACTCGCCTGACCTTTACAGCGTCGAGCGCAGCCGCAAATGGCTGCGCCGATCGACCGACGGCACATTCATGCGCCGCACGGATCCGTCCTGCACGAGTTCGAATTCCAGCACCGTGCCTGCGGGCCCTTGCGCCCACAAAGCGCGGTAGAATTCTTCGAGCGTTGCCGGCCGTTCGTTCTTGACCGCAGCCACGACGTCGCCGCGCTTGATGCCGGCGGCCTCCGCCGGGCCTTGCGGCGTCACGCGCAGCACCACGAGCCGCCCGCCGCCGACCTCGCCCAAGGTCATGCCGAGCCACGGGCGCACCGGTGCGGTCGACTGGCCCGACACGATCAGATCGGCCAGCAATGGCGGCAGCAGGTCGATCGGGATGAAGACGTTGCCCGGGATCGGGTCGGGCGTGCCGCTCGCATTGTTGACCACGAGCGAACCCACGCCGACCAAGCGGCCGTCGGCATCCACGAGGGCCGCCCCGCTCCAGGCCGGATGCGGCGGTGCGGTCCAGATCGCGTCGTCCAACAGATATTCCCAGTTGCCGGCGAACACGCGCCGCGACACGACGACGGCAGGTGCGGCCGATGCACGCCCGCCATAGGCGAGGACAGCCACCGAATCGCGGTCTTTGACGTCGCGCGACCGGCCGAGCGCCAACGGCTTCAGCCCGCGCGGGCTTTCGGCCATGCGCATCAGGCCAAGCCCGCTATCCTGGTCGTAGCCCACGACCGTGGCGGGCACGGCACGCCCGTCGGGCAGATGCACCTCGCCGCCGGCGGCTTCGACCATCAGATAGCCCACCGTGAGCAGCAGCCCGCTCGCGTCGATCAGAATGGCCGAGCCCTCGCGCTCGCGGCCCAGCGTCGGGGCGGTGCGCGCTTCGGCCGGCACGAAGGTTTTCAGGCGCAACACGGCGCCCAGCGCGTCGTCGAGCGTTTGGGCATTGGCCGCACCCGGCGATGCCGCAACGGCAAAAGCTGCAAGGGCGAGCGCGCAGACGAGTCGTGCAAGCTGCATGGTCGTCTCCATTGAGCGGGGCCGGATTTCAACCCACCGGCATATGCAAGCATTCTCCATGCCAGGGCCGGTTTCGCCAAGGGGGTTTAGTGCTATATAGCCCGACGATGGACTCCACCCCCGAATCGACGCCGCAATCGACGGCCGTGCCTGTCTCCGCATCGGCCGGCGAACCGGCCTATCTGCGCGCGCTCAATCCGCAGCAGCGCGAGGCCGTGGTCTCGACCGAAGGGCCGCTCTTGGTGCTCGCCGGGGCCGGAACCGGCAAAACGCGCGTGCTGATCACGCGCGTCGTGCATCTGCTCGTGCAGCGCAAAGCGTTCGCGGGCCAGATCATGGCCGTGACCTTCACGAACAAGGCGGCGGCCGAAATGCGCGCGCGCATCGGCGCCTTGGTCGGCGATTCGGCAAGCGCGATGTGGCTCGGCACCTTCCATGCGCTGGCCGCGCGCATCTTGCGCCGCCATGCCGAACTCGTCGGCCTCAAGCCCAATTTCACGATCCTCGACCAGGACGACCAGATAAGGCTCATCAAGCAACTGCTGCAGGCCGAAAACATCGACGACAAAAAATGGCCGCCGCGCCTTGTGCATGCGGCGATCGAGCGCTGGAAGGATCGCGGCCTTGCCCCGGACAAACTGGGGGCCGAGGCCAATGCCGACGCCGTCGTCGATCTGGCGGGCGGGCGCTTGGCCGAGCTCTATGCGATGTACCAGCGCCGCCTGCTCACCCTCAATGCGTGCGATTTCGGCGATCTGCTGTTGCACAATTTGACCCTGTTCCAGCAGCAGCCGGAGATTCTGGCCGAGTACCACAAGCGGCTGCGCTATCTGCTCGTCGACGAATACCAGGACACGAACGTGGCGCAGTATTTGTGGCTGCGCATCCTGGCGCAGGGCTCGCGCAACCTCGCTTGCGTCGGCGACGACGACCAGTCGATCTATGGCTGGCGCGGGGCGGAGGTCGGCAACATTCTGCGTTTCGAGCAGGATTTTCCGGGCGCGAAGATCGTGCGCCTCGAGCAGAACTACCGCTCGAGCGAGCATATCCTGGCGGCCGCTTCCGGCCTCATCGCGCACAACCGCGCGCGGCTCGGCAAGACCCTGTGGACGGCGGCTTCGGGCGGCGAGCTCGTTTCGGTGCGCCCCGTGTGGGACGGCGAGCAGGAAGCGCGCTTCGTCGCCGACGAAATCGAGGCGCTGCAGCGGGCGGGCGAAAAGCTTGGCGACATCGCGGTGCTCGTGCGCGCCGGATTCCAGACGCGCGAATTCGAAGAGCGCTTCATCACGCTCGGCATTCCGTACCGCGTCGTCGGCGGCCCGCGTTTCTACGAGCGCGAAGAGATCCGCGACGCGATCGCCTATTTGCGCGTGATCGTGCAGCCCGACGACGATCTGGCGTTCGAGCGCATCGTCAACAAGCCGCGCCGCGGCATTGGCGACGCGACGGTGCAAACACTGCAGCGCCTGGCGCGCGGCCGCGGCATGCCGCTTTTGGCGGCGGCCGAAATGCTGGTGGGCACGGACGAGCTCAAGCCCGCCGCGCGCAACGCGATCCGCCGCTTGGTCGAAGATTTCGCGCGCTGGCGTGCGCAAGCGCCGCGCGCCAACCATGCCGAGCTTGCCGCGACCGTGCTCGACGAAAGCGGCTATACGCGCATGTGGCAGGAAGACAAATCGCCCGAAGCGCCCGGCAAGCTCGAGAACCTCAAAGAGCTCGTCGCCGCCCTCGAAGAATTCGACGATCTCAATGCATTTCTCGAACATGTGTCGCTGGTCATGGAAAACGCCGAGGCGGCCCCCGGCGATATGGCGAGCCTGATGACATTGCACGCCGCCAAGGGGCTTGAGTTCGGCGCGGTGTTCCTGCCGGGCTGGGAGGAAGGCCTGTTCCCGCATCCGCGCGCGCTCGACGAAAAAGGCGAGGCGGGGCTCGAAGAAGAACGGCGTCTGGCGCATGTCGGCCTCACGCGCGCGCGCCGCCGCGCCTATGTGAGCTTTGCCGCCAACCGCCGTATCCACGGCATGTGGCAGTCGAGCGTGCCGTCGCGGTTCGTGGCCGAATTGCCGCCCGAACGGCTCTTGGTGGCAAGCGAGCCGGGCCTGTGGGGCGACGGGCCGCAATTCGCCTCGCAAGCCGCAGGCGAATTGGCGGAACCTGCGCGCCGCTTTTCCTACGGCAACCGGCGCGCGCCCGTGATCGAAGGGCGCGCTTCGGCGATGGAAACGCGCCGCCAGGGCGGGCTCGCGGCCGGCATGCGCGTATTCCACCAGAAATTCGGCTACGGCCAAGTGCTGGCAGCCGAAAGCGGCAAGCTCGAAGTCGAGTTCGAACATGGCGGCCTCAAGCACGTGATGGAAAATTTCGTGGAGAAAGCATGAGCACGATCTGGCGCCTGGCATTTCCGGCCGATGCGATTTCGCAGGCCGCCTATGTGCAGGCGATCGAGGAAGAGGCGGGTGCGCTGACCGCGTTCGAAACCGTGCCGAACGGCCCCTGGCTCGTCGAAGCGTTTTTCGACACGAAGCCCGATCTCGGGCGCCTCGCACCGCTGATCTTCAAGGCCGCGAAGGATTTGGGCCGCAGCGTGCCCTCGCTCGCGGTCGAAGAACTGCCCGAGCGCGACTGGCTTGCCGAAAACCGCGCCTCGTTCCCGCCGCTCGAAATCGCGCGCTTCTACGTCTATGGCAGCCACGTGTCGCGGCCCGTACCGGCGGGTGCCTGGCCGGTGGCGCTCGACGCGTCGATCGCGTTCGGCTCGGGCGAACACGCGACAACCAAGGGGTGCTTGCGCGCGATTTCCGATCTTGCCAAGCGCAAGAAGATCCGCCGCGTGCTCGATCTGGGCTGCGGCTCCGGCATCCTGTCGATCGGCGCGGCGCGCGCCTGGCCTGCCCGCGTGCTGGCGAGCGACATCGACCCCGACTCGGCCAACCTCGCGCGCGAAAACGTGCGGCGCAACGGCCTTGCCGCACGTATCGAGGTACGCGCCTCTGCCGGTTTTGCGAAGCTGGGCCGCACGCAAGCGCGGTACGATCTGGTGCTCGCGAACATTCTGGCGCGCCCGCTCACGCAGCTTGCCGCCCGGCTCGCAGGCGCTGTCGCACCCGGGGGTACGCTTGTTCTGTCAGGCCTGCTCGCCGAGCAGGAAACCTGGATTCGCGCGGTTTACCGCCTGCACGGCATGGTTTTCTGCGGCCGAATAGCGCATCAAGGTTGGCACACGCTGCGCTTCATGAAGCGCTAAACCCCTCGCAGCAATGGAAAAACGAGCGAGACGCACGCGCTTTATTACCATTCCGCAATTGGAAAATTATGTTGAACGGCGCAAGGGGTATCGGCATATTGCCTTACGCCCGCTGTAGTTTGCGGGATTCGATAAATAGCAGCGCCGACTTGTAAAATTATGGCCTGCCAGAAGAAAAGGGAACCGGGATGAGCGATGCAGTTTACGGCCAAAAGGCCGCCCCCATGACGGCTGAGGAACGCAAGGTCATCCTTGCCTCGTCTCTGGGCACCATTTTCGAATGGTACGATTTCTACCTCTACGGTTCGCTGGCGGCGCTGATCGGCGCGCAGTTCTTCAGCGCCTTCCCCGAAGCCCAGCGCAACATCTTTGCGTTGTTGGCCTTCGCGGCCGGCTTCCTCGTGCGGCCCTTCGGCGCCCTCGTGTTCGGCCGTCTCGGCGACATGGTCGGCCGCAAATACACCTTCCTCGTCACGATCGTGATCATGGGTGCTTCGACCTTCCTCGTCGGCGTGCTGCCCAACTACGCCACGATCGGCGTCGCGGCCCCGATCATCCTGATCGCCCTTCGCATGCTCCAGGGCCTGGCGCTGGGCGGTGAATACGGCGGTGCGGCCGTGTACGTGGCAGAACACGCCCCGGCGGGCCGCCGCGGCTATTTCACGAGCTTCATCCAGACCACGGCCACGATCGGCCTGCTCTTGTCGCTGCTCGTGATTCTGTCGATCCGCCTCTATCTCGGCGAAAAGGACTTCGCCGACTACGGCTGGCGCATTCCGTTCCTGCTGTCCGTCTTCCTGCTCGGCATCTCGGTCTGGATCCGTCTGCAGATGAACGAAAGCCCGGCCTTCAAGAAGATGAAGGAAGAAGGCACGCATTCCAAAGCGCCGCTGTCGGAAGCTTTCGGCCAGTGGAAGAACGCCAAGATTGCACTGCTCGCATTGCTCGGCCTCACGGCCGGCCAGGCGGTGGTGTGGTACACGGGCCAGTTCTACGCGCTGTTCTTCCTGCAATCGATCCTGAAGGTCGACCTGCTCACGGCCAACGTGCTGATCGCCTGGTCGCTCATCCTGGGCACGGGCGGCTTCATCGTGTTCGGTTCGCTGTCGGACAAGATCGGCCGCAAGCCGATCATCCTGGCGGGCTGCGTCATTGCGGCGGTCACGTACTTCCCGCTGTTTAAGGCGCTGACGGCCAATGCCGACCCGACGCTCTTCAAGGCGCAGACCGAATCGCCCGTGGTGGTGAAGGCCGATCCGGCGGACTGCTCGTTCCAGTTCAATCCAACGGGAACGGCCAAGTTCACCAGCTCGTGCGACATCGCCAAGGCCTTCCTGGCCCGCAACGCCGTGTCCTACACGACCGAAGCGGCCCCGGCTGGCTCGACCACGACGATCAATATCGGTTCGGTCTCGATCGAATCGTTCGACGTGGAAAAGGCGGGGGCGGAAGCTGCGGCCAAGACGGCGGCCTTCAACCGTGCGGCCGGTGCGGCCATCACGGCGGCAGGCTATCCGGCAGCCAACGACCCCAACCGCGTCCGCGTTTCGGGCTTCTTCGACATCTTCCGCGCCCAGCCTTTCACTATCATCGTGATCCTGACCGTTCTGGTCATCTACGTGACGATGGTGTACGGGCCGATCGCGGCAGCGCTCGTGGAATTGTTCCCGACGCGCATTCGCTACACCTCGATGTCGCTGCCCTACCACATCGGCAACGGCTGGTTCGGCGGTCTGCTGCCGGCCACGTCCTTCGCGATGGTGGCGCAGACGGGCGACATCTATTACGGCCTCTGGTATCCGATCGTGGTTGCCCTCGGCACCGCGGTGATCGGCTTCCTGTTCGTGCCGGAAACCAAGGACCGCGATATCTTCACCTACGACGGCGAAAAATAGCGCCGGTCCTTTGGTCCGGTCCTAACCAGGAGACCAACCAAGAGAAGGCCCTGCCGGCGGTTTCGGCAGGGCCTTTTTCGTGGCCGCCTACACGGCCTGCAGCTGCTTCAGCATCAAGCTGCTGAAGGCGTCGCTGCCGCTCGATGCGCTCGCACTGCTGTCGAAGAAGCGCGGGAAGGGCGGCGCTTCCGCGCTGCGGCCGGTCTTGGTCTGCGACTCCTCCTGCGCCGACAGCAGACTCGACTTGAACTGCGCGCGCATCTGCTCGCCCAGAGACTTGAGCTCGTCCTTCGTGAGCTTGCCGTCCTTGTCGCCGTCGGCTTTCGCGAACAGCTCGTCGAGGCGGTTTTTGGCGTCCTGCTTCGCCTGCGTCGAATTGGACCCGCTTACCGACGACGTTTCGTCGTCGTCATTGTCGCCGAACAGCTGCGACAAATCCGGCGGACCGCCGGCCGAGCGGCTGCCCTGGACCGACAGCATCATCGACTGCATCTCGGTCGACATCTTCTTGTCGAACGCCGTCGACTCGTCCTTCGAGATCTTGCCGTTGCCGTCGCTGTCGATCTTGGCGAACATCTCGTCGGCTTTTTTGCTGTCCGCCCCTTGCGGCGCTCCCTTCGCGAACTCGGCCTTGTCGATCGAGCCGTCGCTGTTGGCGTCCGCCTTGCTGAACATCTTCTCGCGCATCTGCGCCATCTGCGCTGCGGACGGCATGCCGCCCATACTCGAAATGGAACTGCCCATTTTCTGCTCCTGTCGTCTTGCCGGCCGGCACCATGCCGAACGTGCGGACAGGCGCATTTCACGGGCCATGCCCCGTAACTTCGTGTTGCGGCGAGAAGTTTTCGCAGGCTTCCGCAATGCCGCCGCAACGTTTCGTTACGCCCGAAACAATTCGCTCGGCTGCCTTTGCCGGGGCGTTTGCGCACCCGGCGATTTCTGCCGGGTCGCGCCGTTACATTTCGTTACATCGGGCGACACTTCGTGTTTTGCGCGCAGCAAACCGCTGCACGATGCTCGACCCCCGAGGCCAACGAAGCCGCTACCGAGGCTGCTTGCATCCGCGTAAAATGCCCGCAGCCAAATTGCTGGAAAAAATGCAGACACGAAAATCCCACATCCTCATCGTCGACGACGACGCCGACATCCGCCGCCTCACGAGCCAGCTTTTGGGCGACAGCGGCTTTCGCGTGACGGCGGTTGCCGACGGAGCGGCGATGCAGCGTCTGCTCGCGACCGAGAGTTTCGATCTTGCCGTGCTCGACGTGATGCTGCCGGGCGAAGACGGGTTTGCGCTGTGCCGCAAGCTTCGCGCGGTGTCCAAAATGCCGATCGTGATGCTGACGGCGCGCGCCGATGAAACCGACCGCGTGGTCGGCCTCGAACTCGGCGCCGACGACTATGTCGTGAAGCCGTTCAGCCCGCGCGAGCTTGTGGCGCGCGTGCGCGCCCATCTGCGCCGCACCAACGAGCTGGTCGCGGCAGCGCCCAAGCCGCGCGTGAAATCCCTCGGCTTCGACGGCTGGAAGATCGATCCTATCCGGCGCGAGCTGCGCAATGCCGAGGGCACGCTCGTGAGCCTCACCGGCACCGAGTTCGATCTGCTGACGGCGCTGGCCGAACGCGCACAGCGCGTGCTGTCGCGCGACCAGCTGCTCGACCTCGTGCGCGGGCGCACGGCGCACGCGTTCGACCGCAGCATCGACGTGTCGATCAGCCGCCTGCGCCGCAAGATCGAGCCGTTCCCGGACGAGCCGCGCTTCATCCGCACCGTGCGCAACGGCGGCTACGTGTTCACGGCCGAAGTCGTGCCGCTCGAAGAAAGCGCATGATCAAGCGCCTGTGGCCGAGTCGCCTGGGCCCGCAATTGGCGCTGCTGACCGTCGGGCTCCTGGTGGCGGTGCAGATCGTCTCGGTCGCCGTGTTTGCGCTGATGCTGCCGCGCTCGGTGCCGGCCTTCGAGCCGAACTGGCTCGTCGAGCGCCTGGCGCATCTGGCCGACGGTGCGATGGCGCAGCCGGCGGCCGCACGGGCGGCGTGGCTCGAATCCCAGCCCGAGGCGCGCTGGCTCGCGTTCCATTTCGACGAACGCCCCGAGCTCTTGGTGGTGCCTCCGGAAGCGCGCGTCTCGTCGTGGCTCACGACGATGGTCGCCGCCGAAACCACGTACCCCTGGGCGCGCATCGACGTGTCGACCGGTCGGCCGCGTGCGGTCGGGCCCATCGCCCCGCCGCGGCTCGAACGCATTCCGCCGCAATCGACCGAAGAACCGCCGATGCCGCCGTCGATCGTTTTTTTCGTGGCAACGTTCGTCGCCCCCGACGGTTGGGTCCTTGCCGTGCGCCCGTTCCTGCCCGGGCGCAGCCAGAGCGCGGCCATCGTGTTGGCGGCGTGGCTGGTCACGTTCCTCGTCGCCGCCTCGCTGGTGGGCTGGTGGGCGATCGCGCGCATCGCGGCACCTTTGGGCCTGCTCGCGCGCGCCACCGAGCGTTTCGGGCGCGGCATTTCGGACGAAGCCTTGCCGCGCCGGGGTGCGCTCGAGATCCGCACGATCGCCGACAGTTTCGCCGAGATGCGCCGGCGCGTGGCGCGCTTCGTGGGCGACCGCACGACGATGATCGCGGCGATCAGCCACGATCTGCGCACGCCGCTCACGCGCATGCGCCTGCGCGTCGAGCGCGTGCAGGACGAGGAGTTGCGCGCCGCCCTGAACCGCGACATCGACGCGCTCGAGGCGATCGCGCGCGAAACGCTCGAATTCGCGCGCATCGACGACGCGCCCGGCCCGCCCGACCGCGTCGATCTGGCGTCGCTGCTGCAAACGCTTGCCGATGCGCGCGCCGACATGGACCAGGATGTGCGCTGCGTGCCCCATGCGCCCCTCGTCGTCTTGGCGCGCGCCGATGCGCTGCGCCGCGTCCTCGGCAATCTCGTCGACAACGCGGTCGCTTACGGCGCGCGCGCGCGCATATCGGTCGTCGATCGGCCCGATGCGGTGCGCATCGACATCGACGACGACGGGCCGGGCATCGCGAACGAGCAGCTCGAAGAGGTGTTCCGCCCGTTCGTGCGGCTCGAAGACAGCCGCAATCGGGCGACCGGCGGCACCGGGCTGGGGCTTGCCATCGCGCGCAATCTTGCGCGCGCGCAAGGCGGCGACGTGGTGCTCTCCAATCGCATGCACGCCGACGGCACACGCGCGGGTTTGCGCGCGAGCCTGACGCTGCCGAAAGGGGTTTGAGCGGCGCTGCGTATCCCGGGTTGCTATGGCGGCGGCAGCAGCCTATGTTGAAGACGGACGGGGCTGCGGGGTGCGTTAGGCATGCGTATTCCCCGGGGCGATACACACTCCTAGGGGACTGTTCCTTCCGGAACCGTGGTTCCGGAATATGGTTCCCACCTGCTTATAGCGGGCCACGGAGGAAACCAACGCCGACGGCCGCTGTGGCTCCGTCCACTCTTTCATTTCGCTATTCAGGCCTGCCGGGATCGGAAACCCTCTGTGAGCGCCCGCCCGCCGCCTTCTGTCCAAAGCCCCGAGAAAGCCGCGTTGCGTGGCCAGATGCGCGCCGCCCGCGCGCGCATTCATGCGCTCGAAGCGACGAGTGCGGCCCGCGCCGTGCGCGACCGGTTTTTGGCGCAGATCGACGTGCCGCAGAACGCCGTCGTCGCCGCCTATGCCGCGTTCGGCGGCGAGCTCGATCCGTTGCCGCTGCTCGAAGCGCTGGCGGCCAAAGGCGTGGCGCTCGCCTTGCCGGTCGTCGAGGCGAAAGCGGCACCGCTTGTGTTCCGCGCGTGGGAACCGGGCACGCCGCTGGTGCAGCATCGCTTCGGCATGGCCGAGCCGCCGCGCGATGCGCCTGCACTGGTGCCCGACATCGTCGTCGCTCCGTTGCTGGCGTTCGACCGCCAGGGCTATCGTTTGGGCTACGGCGGCGGCTATTACGACCGTACGCTGGCGGCCTTGCGCAAGCGCGGCCGCGTGTTGGCGGTGGGTATCGGCTTTGCCTTGCAGGAAATGCCGAACGTGCCGCGCGCCCCGCACGACGTGCCGCTCGACTGGATCGTGACCGAACGTGCGGCGTTGGCACCGCTTGCGGCCGACGCGCGCGCCGACCATTGGATGAGCTGGAAAGGCTTTTGAGGACGACATGATTCGCGTGCTGTTTTTGGGAGACATTGTCGGCCGCTCGGGCCGCGAGGCGGCGGCCCGCTACGTGCCGACCTTGCGCAAGCAGCTCGATCTCGATTTTGTGGTCGCCAACGGCGAGAACGCGGCCGGCGGCTTCGGCATCACCGACAAGATCGCCGCCGAGCTTTATGCGACCGGCGTCGACTGCATCACGACCGGCAACCATGTGTGGGACCAGCGCGAGCTGATGCTGACGATCGACCGCGACCCCAAGCTGCTGCGGCCGATCAACTTCCCCAAAAACACGCCCGGCAAGGGGGTGGGCGTCTATCGCTTGCCCAAGGGCGGGCAGATCGTGGTGATGAACGCGATGGCGCGGCTTTTCATGGACCCGCTCGACGATCCGTTTGCGGCCGTGGATGCCGCCCTCGACAAACACAAGCTCGGCGCCAACGGCGTGGCCGCCATCCTTATCGACCTCCACGGCGAAGCCTCGAGCGAGAAATACGCGTTCGGCCATTTCTGCGACGGGCGCGCCTCGCTCGTGGTGGGCTCGCACAGCCACGTGCCGACCGCCGACGCGCAGATCCTGACGGGCGGGACCGGCTACCAGACGGACGCCGGCATGTGCGGCGACTACGATTCCGTGATCGGCATGAAGAAGGAGCCGGCGACGATGCGCTTCGTGCGCAAACTGCCGGGCGAACGCCTGACGCCGGCCGAAGGCGAGGGCACCTTGTGCGCGATCTACGCCGAAATCGCCGACACCGGCCTTGCAACGCGCGTGGCCCCCGTGCGCCAAGGCGGGCGGCTGGCGCCGGCGCTGCCTTAGCTTGAGCCGCCTTAGATTGTAGGCGCGCGACGGCCGTTCGAGGGCCTCGATTCTGCCGTCGGATGCGACCGACGCCGCCCCGGCAAATCCAGAACAAAACGTGACGGGGCGCCAGATTTGGTATAGGTTTTGCCCGTGTTTCCGTATATCTAGCCGATTCGGTTTCGGCGACTTTCGGGATTTATCACCATGGCAGGCCATTCCCAGTTCAAAAACATCATGCACCGCAAAGGCAAGCAGGATGCCAAGCGGGGCAAGATCTTCACCAAAATCATCCGCGAAATCACCATTGCCGCGCGCACGGGCCTGCCCGACCCCGCCGCCAATCCGCGTTTGCGCGCCGCCGTCATTCTCGCGCGCGAAAACAACATGCCCAAAGACACGGTCGATCGCGCCATCAAGCGCGGCTCGGGCGGCGAAGACGGCGTGGTCTACGAAGAAGTGCGCTACGAAGCCTACGGGCCCAACGGGGTCGCCCTCATCATCGAGGCGCTGACCGAGAACCGCAACCGCACGGCCCCCGACATCCGCACCATCCTGTCCAAAAACGGAGGGGCGTTGGGCGAGACCAATTCGGTCGCCTTCAATTTCGCGCGCATGGGCCAGATCGCGTTCGCGGCCGACAAGGCCGCTGCCGACGCGATGTTCGAAGCCGCCCTCGATGCCGGGGCCGACGACGTCGAGAGCGACGCCGAAGCGCATGTCGTGACGACGAGCGTGGAAAATTTCGGGCCGGTGCGCGCGGCCCTCGAAGCCAAATTCGGCGAACCCAAGCGCGCGGCGCTGGTCTTCAAGCCGAACGTGACCGTGCCGCTCGACGAAGAGGGCGCGCGCGCCGTGCTCGATCTCATCGAGGCGCTCGAAGACAACGACGATGTGCAGACGGTGACGGCGAATTTCGAAGTCGCCGACGCCGTGCTCGCCAAATTGTCGGCGTGAGATGCCGCAGGTGCGGCTCATCGGGATCGATCCAGGCCTGCGCACCACCGGCTGGGGCGTGATCGCGGTCGAGGGCAATCGTCTGAGCCACGTCGCCAACGGACGCGTGCAGAGCGACGGCGACCTGCCGATGGCGCAACGCCTCGCGAGCCTCTATGACGGGCTCGTGGCCGCGATCGAGCGCTGGCAGCCGCTGGAGGCCGCCGTCGAAGAAACCTTCGTCAACGCCAATCCCGCTTCGGCGTTGAAACTCGGCCAAGCGCGCGGCATCGCGTTGCTCGCACCCGCGCGCTGCGGGCTTGCCGTGGCCGAATATGCGGCCAACGCCGTCAAAAAAGCCGTCGTGGGGGCAGGCCATGCCGACAAGGCGCAGATCCAGATGATGGTGTCGCGGCTGCTGCCTGGCGTGGAATTCGCCGGGCCCGATGCGGCCGACGCGCTCGCCATCGCGATCTGCCACGCGCACCATGCCGCCAGCCGCAACGCCTGGGCCAAGGGCACCGTCATGGCCGGTGCACGATGATCGCCAAGCTCAAAGGCCGCGTCGACGAAATCAACCGCGAGAATTGCGTGATCGACGTGGGCGGTGTCGGCTATCTCGTGCGCGCCTCTTCGCGCACGCTGGCGGCGTTGCCGGGGGCAGGCGAGGCCTGCACGTTGCTGATCGAAACCAGCATCCGCGAAGACGCGTTCGAATTGTTCGGCTTTACGGCGGCCGAAGAGCGCGACTGCTATCGCCTGCTCACAAGCGTGCAGGGCGTCGGCCCAAAGGCCGCCTTGGCACTTCTGTCGGCCCTCGCCCCCGGCGACATTGCCGCGGCGATTCTGGCCGACGACAAAGCGACGCTCACGCGCGCCGACGGCGTCGGCCCGAAACTCGCCATGCGCATCGCAAGCGAGCTCAAAGACAAGGTCTCGTCGCTCGGCCTCGCGATCGCGGCGGCCAAAGCGGGCAGCGGCACCGCCTTGCCGGGGGCCGCCCCGGCGAGCGAAGCGGCGGCAGACGCGGTCTCGGCCCTCGTCAATCTCGGCTACAAGCGCGCCGAGGCGGTGGCGGCCGTCAACAAGGCCGTCAAGAAATTGGGTGCGGCCGCGGCTGTGCAAGCGCTGATCCCGGCCGGCTTGCAGGAACTCGGGCAATGAAAAAGGCCCCTGAGGAACCGCCGCGCGAAGTGAGCCGCGAGATTTTGCCCGACGACGCGCCCGAGCAGAAGATCCGGCCGCTGTCGCTCGACGAATTCGTCGGCCAGCGCCAGGTGCGCGAAAATCTGCGCGTGTTCGTGGAAGCGGCACGCGGGCGCGGCGAAGCGCTCGACCATGTGCTGCTGCACGGCCCGCCGGGCCTGGGCAAGACGACGCTTGCGCAGATCGTCGCCAAGGAACTGGGGACGGGCTTTCGCGCCACCTCCGGCCCCGTCATCGCGCGCGCGGGCGATCTGGCGGCGTTGCTGACCAACCTGCAGCCGCGCGACGTGCTGTTCATCGACGAGATCCATCGCCTGGCTCCGGCGGTCGAAGAAATCCTCTATCCGGCGATGGAGGATTTCCAACTCGATCTCATCATCGGCGAGGGCCCGGCCGCACGCTCGGTGCGCATCGATCTGCCGCCTTTCACGCTCGTGGGTGCCACGACGCGCGCGGGCCTCGTGACTACGCCCCTGCGCGATCGCTTCGGCATTCCGCTGCGGCTCGTTTTCTATACGCCCGACGAGCTCGAAGCGATCGTCAAGCGTGCGGCGGGCGTGCTGGGCTGTTCGCTTGCGCCCGACGGGGCGCGCGAAATCGCCAAACGCTGCCGCGGCACGCCGCGAATCGCCGGGCGCCTGTTGCGCCGCGTGCGCGATTTTGCGGCTGTTGCGGGGCTTAAAACGATCGACCGTGCGGCGGCGGACGCGGCCTTGGCCAAACTCGAAGTGGACGCGCTCGGCCTCGATGCGATGGACCGGCGCTATATGCGGGGCCTCGCCGAAAACTACGGCGGCGGCCCGGTCGGCGTGGAAACGCTTGCCGCCGCTTTGGCCGAGCAGCGCGACACGATCGAAGAAGTAATCGAGCCCTATCTGATGCAGGAAGGGCTCCTGCTGCGCACGCCGCGCGGCCGCGTGCTCGGCGAAAAAGGCTGGCGCCATCTGGGCCTCAACCCGCCGGCGGGTGCGCAAGTGCAGCTCGATTTCGCGAACCCCGCTGCCGATGACGACGAGGCAGCGCGATGACCGCAGCACATCGTTTCGAATGCCGCGTCTATTACGAAGACACCGATGCCGCGGGCATCGTCTACTACGCCAACTATCTCAAATTCGCCGAACGCGCGCGCACCGAGATTCTGCGCGCCGCCGGCATCGTGCAGCACGACGTCGCGCGCCGCGACGGGGTCGCGTTTGCGGTGAAGTCGGTCGCGGTCGAGTATGTGGCGCCCGCCAAACTCGACGATGCGCTTGTCGTCGAAACCACGGTCGTGCAGATGGGCGGGGCCTCGGCCACGGCCGACCAGATCGTGCGCCGGGCGACCGATGGTACCGCTCTTGCAGAAATCCGCGTGCGTCTGGCATGCCTGCGCCTGGCCGACGGCAAGCCCACGCGCTTCCCGGCCGACGTCGCCGCAGCCCTTGCACGCCACATTATCGTCACGAAAGACTGAGACAAACGCCAACGTCCCCTACGCGAAGGAAGACTGCATTATGGATCGTACCGTCGAAACGTCAGCTTTGGCCGGCGGCGGCATGCCGGAATTCACGCCGTGGGCGCTGTTCCTGCATGCCGATCTGGTCGGGCAGTTCGTCATTCTGGTGCTGGTGCTCGCCTCGTTCTGGACGTGGGCGATCGTCGTCGACAAGTGGCTGCGCTTGCGCAAGCTGCAGGCGGCGGCCAACCAGTTCGAGGACCAGTTCTGGTCCGGCGGTTCGCTGGAGGATCTCTACGACCGCGTCGGCGCGCAGCCGTCCGATCCGATGACCGCGATGTTCGGGGCGGCGATGCGCGAATGGCGCCGCACGGCCGCCAAGGGCCTCGTCGCCGCGGGCCAGATGCGCGCAAGCTTGCAGGCGCGCATCGAGCGCGTGATGGCCGTGACCTTGTCGCGCGAGATGGACCGGCTCGAAAAGCAGATGACGTTCTTGGCGTCGGTCGGCTCGACCGCACCCTTCATCGGCCTGTTCGGCACGGTGTGGGGCATCATGCGTTCGTTCCACGCGATCGGCGTCACCAAGAACACGTCGATCGCGTCGGTGGCACCCGGCCTTGCCGAAGCCTTGTTCGCGACCGCCTTGGGCCTCATCGCGGCCATTCCGGCGGTCATTGCCTACAACAAGATTTCGACCGAGCTCAACCGCTATGCCGGCCGCCTCGACACGTTCTCCTCGGAGTTCGGCGCCATCCTGTCGCGCCAGCTCGAAGAAAAGAGCTGAGCCATGGCCGGACCTTTGATGCAAGGCGGCAGGCGCGGGGCAGGCGGGCGGCGCCAGTCGCGCATGGTCGCCGAAATCAACGTGACGCCCTTCGTCGACGTGATGCTCGTCTTGCTCGTGATCTTCATGATCACGGCACCGCTGCTGACTTCGACCGTGCCGGTCGACCTGCCGCAGACGCAAGCCGCGCGCGCTGCCGGCCAAGACGAGCCCTTGGTCGTCAGCGTCAATTCGAACGGCAAGGTGTATCTCATGGACACCGAGCTTGAATTGGACGCGCTGATAGCGCGTTTGCGCGCCATCACCAACAACAATACCGAGGCGCGCATCTTCGTGCGCGGCGACAAGGCCATCAATTACGGCCGCGTTCTCGAGGTGATGGGTGCGGTGGCGGCGGCCGGCTACACCAAGGTCGCTCTTGTGGCCGAAGTGCCGCGCGGGGCAACGCCGCCCGCCCGACGCTGACGGACCCGCGCGCGATGATCGCACCCGCTGCCGCCGCATTCGACGAGCCCGCACCCGAGCCATTCGGCATGGGGCGCGGGCTTGCGGCGTCGGCCATCTTGCATGCGGCGATCTTTGCGGTGGCGGTGTTCGGCATCCCCAATCTCTTGACGCGCGAATTGCCGGTCGAAGAACGCCCGCTGGTGTTCGAGGTGCTGCCGATCGCGGCGATCACGAATGCGCCGCCGCCGCGCCCCGAACCGCCGCGCCCGGAGCCGCCGAAGGTCGAAGCGCCGCCGGCGCCCACACCCACGCCGCCAGCCCCCACGCCGCCGGTGCCGCGCCCCACGCCGCCGCCGCCACCCCCGCC
>JADCGL010000006.1 GCA_020248985.1 Telmatospirillum sp.
AACGCCGACCAGCACGATTGCAAGATCGGCCAGACGTGTGCGCAGGAAGCTTTGCGACATTTTCGAGGGGCGGCGTCGGCAGCGCCGGACGGTTTCAAGCCGTCCGGCGCTGCCGCTTTTCGTTAGCGCGCCAGCGTGACGTTCATGAGGCTCATCAGCGACCGATTGGCGATGATGTCGAAGCCCTGCACGTTGGTGCGCGTTGCCGTGAAGAGCTGGCCGTAGGTGAGCGTCGCGGCCGGACCCTCGCAGGCCAGGATCGCCTGTGCGCGGTCGTAGGCGGCTTTGCGCGCGGGCATCGCCGTCTCGCGCCGACCGGCATCGAGGAGCGCGTCGAGCGTCGGGTTCGAGTATTTGAACACGTTCGTCGATCCGCCGGTGCGGAAGGTGCGGTAGTAGTAGTCGTCCGGGTCCGTGCTGCCGGCGTTCGTCGAGGCAAACGCGTCGAAGTTCGAGTTGCGCCAATCCTGCACGAACTGGCCTATCTCCGGGATGCGCAGCTCGACGCGGAAGCCCGCACGGTTGAGCTGCTGCTGCACGACTTGGGCGATGTCGCGGATGTCCTGGCGCGGCAGCACCAGAAGCGTGATCGCAACCGGCGTCGTGATGCCCGCTTCGCGCAGCAAGGCCTGGGCTTTGGCGGGATCGTGCTTGAAGCACGGGAAGGTCGCCGGATCGACGGCCCAGTCTTTAAGGGCCGGCGACAGCGAACCGCCTGGAACGCCCGCACCGAACAACGCGGCTTGGACGATTTCGGCGCGGTTGATCGCGTAGTTCAGCGCTTCGCGGACCTTGGCGTTGTCGAAAGGCGGCTTCGACACGTTCATGCCGATCAGGGTATAGGCAACTTCGAGCGTATCGACGATGCGCACATTCGGTCGGCCGCGCAATTGCAGCGCGGTCGCGGCATCGATGTTCGGCAGGATCGAATACTGGCCGCTGGTGAGACCGACCTGGCGGGTCGCCGATTCCGGAACGATGTTGAATTTGACGCCGGCGATTGCGGGCTTGCCAGCGTTCCAGTACGTCGCATGCTTCTCAAGCGCGATGAAGCTGTTGGGCTGCCATTCTTTGAACTTGAACGGGCCGGTGCCGACGGGCGAACGCTGCAGGCTGTCTTTGTCCGCTTCGAAGGCGCGCGGCACGATGGCGATCGAGGCAAGCGCCGTCAGCAGCGGGGCCGAGGGCTCTTTCAGCGTCAGCACCACGGTGCGCGCATCGGGGGCGGTCGCCTTGTCGAGGGCCGCAAGACGGCTTGCGAGCGGCGAAGCGATGGTGGCCGACAGCACGCGGTTGAAGCTCGCAACGACGTCGGCGGCTTCGGCGGGCTTGCCGTCGTGGAAGGTCAGGTTGGCGCGCAGGCGGAACGTATAGGTGAGGCCGTCCGGCGAGATCGTCCAGGATTCGGCGAGGCCCGGCACGGTGCGCAGATCCTTGTCGATGACCGTCAGGCCCTCGTAGATCGTGCCGCCGACGATCGTCGTCGAATTGAAGGCGGTCACGATATGCGGGTCGAGGCCAGCGGGCGAACCGTCGACGGCCATTTCAACCGTCTGCGCCGTTGCAGCCGGGATCGCAAGCGCCATGGCGCACGCAAATACCAAGGCGCCTTGCCAACTCTTCTTCATCTGTGCCTCCCTTTGGCGCCCGTTTTCGGGTGCCGATTGCGACGATCCGTCTGATCCGATATATAGTCCTCTAGAATACCAATTGCAATCCACTTGGAGTCCAATCCCATGACCCGCTTTCCCCAGCGTGCGGCGATCGGCGCCATCAGCGGCACCTCGATGGACGGCATCGACGTGGCGTATCTCAAGACCGACGGCACGCGCGTTGTGCGCACGGGCCTCGGCCGATCTTATCCCTATCCTGACGCATTGCGCGCCGAACTGCTCGAATTTTTGCGCGACCCGAGCCTTGCCGAGCGCGACCCGCTGACGCAGCTCGAGGCGAAGGTCACGGAAGCGCATGTGCAGGCGATCGCGCGTTTCATGCGCGATTTTTCGATCGAGCGGAAGCAGGTCGATGTCGTCGGCATGCATGGGCAGACGGTTTGGCACCGGCCCGAGCGGCGCTTCACGCGCCAGCTTGCCGACGGCGTGCATGCCGCACGGCGGCTCGAACTCGATGTCGTCACGCGCTTTCGCGACGCGGATGTGGCCGCGGGCGGCGAGGGTGCGCCGTTTGCGCCACTTTACCATCGCGCCCTTGCGGCCGATTTTGCCAAGCCGTTGATGGTGCTCAATCTCGGCGGGGTGGGCAACGTCACCTACATCGATGCCGACACGACGATCGCGTTCGATACAGGGCCGGCATCGGCCTTGCTCGACGATTTTGTGCGTCGGCGCCGCAACATGCCGTTCGATGCCGGCGGCGCACTTGCGGCATCGGGCAAAGTCGACGAAGCCGTGCTGGCAGAGCTTATGGCCAATCCGTTTTTTGCCGCCAAACCGCCAAAGTCGCTCGACCGTAACGATTTCCATGCGCGCGCAAAAATCGTCGACGCGCTCGGCGACGCGGACGGTGCTGCAACCCTTGCGGCTTTCACGGTTGCGGCGACGGTTGCCGCCAATGCGCATGTGCCGCAAACGCCGCGGCGCTGGCTCGTGACGGGCGGGGGCCGGCTCAATGCGACCTTCATGGAAGGCTTGCGCAAAGCGCTCGGCGTGCCGGTCGATCCGGTCGAAACGGTCGGCTGGAACGGCGATCTTTTGGAGGCCGAGCTCTTTGCTTTCCTTGCCGTGCGTTCGCTGTGCGGCTTGCCGCTGAGCCTGCCCACGACCACCGGCGTGCCGCAGCCGATAACCGGCGGACGGTTGGCACGCGCGGCATGAGCGCGGCGGTTCTCCAAGTCGCCAATCTCACGATCGCGCTCAAGGGGCTCGCTCTCGTCGAGGATTTGTCGTTCGAGATTGCGGCGGGCGAAACGCTGGGGCTGGTCGGCGAGTCCGGGTGCGGCAAGAGCGTCACAGCACTCGCGATCCAACGCCTGCTGCCGTCGCCGCCTTTGTCGATTGCGGCGGGGCGCATCCTGTTTGCCGGCCGCGATCTTGCGAGCCTCGATGCGCAAGCCCTGCGCCGCGTGCGCGGCGGCGAGATTGGTATGATCTTCCAGGAGCCGATGACGTCGCTGAACCCCGTCTTCACGATCGGCGACCAGATCGGCGAAGTGCTGGCGATCCATCGCGGGTTCGACCGGCGGCAATGCGATGCGCGCGCGGCCGAACTGCTCGACCTCGTCGGCATTCCGGCCGCTGCAAGCCAGCTCGAGCGCTATCCGCATCAATTGTCGGGCGGTCAGCGCCAGCGCGTGATGATCGCAATGGCGCTGGCGTGCGAGCCCAAACTTCTGATCGCCGACGAGCCGACGACGGCCCTCGACGTGACCGTGCAGGCGCAGATCCTCGAGCTTATCGACCGGCTGCGGCGCGATTTGGGGCTTGCCTGCCTTTTGATTACGCACGATCTCGGCGTGGTCGGCGAAGTCTGCGCGCGCGTCGCCGTCATGTATGCGGGCCGCATCGTCGAGCAGGGGCCGGTCGAACTGCTGTTCGGGCGGCCGCGCCATCGCTATACGCGCGCACTTCTCGACACGATCCCGGCCGCGAACGTGCCGGGCCGTCCGCTGCCGGCGATTCCCGGCAACGTGCCGCCGCCGGGTGCTCGGGCCGCTGGTTGCGCCTTTGCCGAGCGCTGCAATGCCGCCGATGCGCGCTGCCGCACGCAGCTGCCGCCGACGCTGCATGTCGACGGGCGCGACGTCGCTTGCTGGAACCCCGTGCCATGACCGCTTTGCTCGAAGTGCGCGACCTCGTCAAAACCTACACCGACAAGCGCGGTCGGCGCGTGTCGGCCGTTGACGGCGTCAATCTCGATCTGGCGCAAGGCGAGGTGCTCGGCATTGTCGGCGAGTCCGGCTGCGGCAAGACCACGCTTGGGCGCACGATCCTGCGCCTGATGACGGCCGATGCCGGCGCCATCCGTTTCGAGGGTACGGATATCGCGCAATTGCCCGAGCGGCGTTTGAAGCCGTTTCGGCGCGAAATGCAGATGATTTTCCAAGACCCGTTCGGCTCGCTCAATCCGCGCCACACGGTCGGCACCATCGTCGGTGAGCCGTTGGCGATCCATGGGTACGTCGACATCGCAAAGCGCGTGGCAGAATTGCTCGAAACGGTCGGCTTGGGTGCAGCGGCGGCCTCGCGCTTTCCGCACGAATTTTCGGGCGGCCAGCGCCAGCGCATCGCGATCGCGCGCGCGCTTGCGTTGGGGCCGAAGCTGATCGTCGCGGACGAGCCCGTATCGGCCCTCGACGTTTCGATCCAGTCCCAGATCATCAATCTGATCGCCGATCTGCGGCGGCGCTTGCATCTGTCGATGTTGTTCATCAGCCACGACCTGTCGGTCGTGCGCCATGTGAGCGACCGCATCGCGGTCATGTATCTGGGCCGCATCGTCGAGAGCGGGGCGACCGAAGCGGTCTTTGCCAAGCCCCGCCATCCTTATACGCAAGCGCTGGTCTCGGCCATTCCGCGCCCGCCGACGGCGGCCAAGACAGCGTCGTCGCGCATCGTGCTGAAGGGCGAGATTCCCGATCCCGCCGATCCGCCGCCGGGCTGCCGTTTCCACCGGCGTTGCCCGATCGCAACCGAGATCTGCGCGCGCGTCGTTCCGGATTTGAAGATGCAAACAGACCGTCTCGTCGCGTGCCATCACGCGGCGAGCGATACACCGCCTATCCAGACGCGCTGAACCTGCAGGCCTGCGTCGAGTTCGACGATATCGGCTCTGCGCCCGCGCACGAGCCCGTGTTCGAGGCCCAGAAACTTCGCAGGCGTGACGCATGCCATCGTCAACGCATCGCCAAGCGCAATGCCGACATGCAAGACGACGTTACGCAATGCACTCGCCATGTCGAGATGTGCGCCGGCAAGCGTGCCGTCGGCGGAGGTCAGCTTACCGTCGGCAAGCGTCACCGTGCGGCCCAGCAGATCGAACGATGTCTGGTCCGAGCCGACCGACGGCATGGCGTCGCTGACGAAGAACAGGCGCTCGGGCCCCATGAGGCGATAGGCCATGCGCATGACGAGCGGATCGACATGGAGCCCATCGCAAATCAGGCTCGCGAAGACGCGCGCATCGTCGAACGCAACGCCTGCAATACCGGGTGCGCGCGCCGATATCGGCGTCATGGCGTTGAAAAGGTGCGTCACACCGGTCAAACCTTCGTCGAGCGCGCGACGGAAGGCGGAGGCGTCGGCGGCCGTGTGCCCGGCTGCCACGCGCAAGCCCGCGGCAACAAGGTCGGCGATGAAGCCCGGCGGGGTTTCTTCGGGGGCCAGCGTCACAAGGCTGCGCCCGATCTTCGCAAACCGCAGCAAGGCGTCTTTACCCGCGGCATCCATGCGCGCAACCGCTTGCGGCGGATGGATGCCGACGCGCGCCGGGCTGATGAACGGCCCCTCGAGATGGAAACCTGCGACGCCTTTCATCGCCAGCGTCGATACCGCGTCGGCGAGTTTTTCCAGAACATCCGGCGTGTCGGTAATCAGCGTGGGCAGCAGCGACGTGGTGCCGAGTCGCTGATGGCTCGCGACGATCTGCGCGATTCCGGCTTGTGTCGGCGCGTCGTTGAGCAGCACGCCGCCGCCGCCATTGACCTGCGCATCGACGAAGCCGGGTGCGAGCAGCGATCCCAGTGCTGGCGCTTCTGGGGCAAGCGCAGGGGCGAGTTGCTGGCGCGGCACCATGTCGGCGATTTTGCCGCCGCGCAGCACGATCGCGTGGTCGCGGCGCAGGGCCGCCCCGTCGAACAGAAAGTCGGCAGCAAGAACGGCGATTTCGCCGCGGGTCGTCGCATCGTCATTCATCGGCCAAACATTCGTTTTCGGGTTCCGAACTTGACAATACCAATACAAAACCACTTAGTCTCGACTTGGTTTTGACTGGGGGAGTCGGCGATGGACAAGCTGCAGATCGACGGCGGCAGGCGGCTTGAAGGCACCATCGCCATTGCGGGTGCAAAAAACGCTGCATTGCCGCAGATCGCGGCATCGCTTTTGAGCCCGCACGCGCTGACGCTCACGAATCTTCCGCAAGTCGGCGACGTTGCGAACATGCTGAGCGTGGTCGGCCGCCACGGCGTGGCCGTGAATGTCGCGGGCCCGCATACGGCGACACTCAACGCAGGCCCGGCCAATCATGTCGAAGCGCCCTACGACCTGGTGCGCAAAATGCGCGCGACCGTTCTGGTGCTGGGGCCGCTTGTGGCGCGTTTCGGCCGCGCGCGCGTGTCGTTGCCGGGCGGCTGCGCCATCGGCGCACGACCCATCGATCTGCACATGAAGGTGCTGGCGCAGCTTGGCGCCTCGGTCGCCGTCGAGAGCGGCTATATCGTGGCCGAAGCGCTGTCGGGCCTTGCCGGTGCGCGCATCGTGCTGGCCTCGCCCTCGGTCGGTGCCACGCAAACCGCGATGATGGCGGCCACCTACGCTACCGGCGAAACCGAGATCGTCAATGCCGCAGGCGAGCCCGAAGTCGCCGACCTTGCCGCGTGCCTTGCGGCGATGGGGGCCAACATCGAAGGGGCGGGCACGCATCGCATCGCTGTGCAAGGACCGACAAACTGGCGTGCCGCCCGCCATCACACGATCCCAGATCGCATCGAGGCCGGCACCTATGCAATGGCGGCTGCAATTACGCGCGGGCATTTGGAGCTCACAGGTGCGCGCCTCGAACATCTGGGCGCACTGGCGCAAATGCTCGAAACGGTTGGTGCGCGCATGTGGCCGACCGACCGCGGCCTGATGGTCGCGTGCGACGGGCGCGTTGCAGCGGCCGACATCTCGACCGAACCCTATCCCGGTTTTCCGACCGATTTGCAGGCGCAGTACATGGCGTTGATGGCCGTGGCCGACGGGGCCTGCGCCATTCGCGAGACAATCTTCGAAAATCGCTTCATGCATGTGCCGGAACTTGTGCGCATGGGGGCCGACATTTCGCTGCGCGGCTCGACCGCTTTGGTGCGCGGGCGGACCAAGCTCGTCGGCGCACCCGTTATGGCGACCGATTTGCGCGCGTCCGTGTGTCTTGTGCTCGCAGGTCTCGCAGCTGAAGGTCAGACGACCGTATCGCGCGTCTACCATCTCGATCGCGGCTACGAGGATCTCGCGCGCAAACTTGTACGCTGCGGGGCCGCCATCCGCCGCGTGCCGGAATAGGGCGGGCGATGGCGCGCACGCTTTTCATCGGCATCGACGGCGGCGGCACGGGCTGTCGCGCGCGCATCGAAGACGATGCGGGCAACGTGCTCGGGCTTGGGCTTGCCGGCCCTGCGACCTCGCGGCTCGGGCTCGAAAAACTCTGGCAGTCACTCGAGACCGCGTTCCGCGGTGCGATCGCCGAAGCCGATTTGTCGGCGGCCGAGATTGCGTCGATGCGTGCAGGCATTGGCATTGCGGGTTACGGCCGCAAAGGTTTTGCCGAACAGCTGCAGGCCGTGGCCCATCCGTTCGCGCGCGCTGTCTATACAAGCGACGCGATTGCGGCGTGCGTAGGGGCCCATGGCGGTGCGGATGGCGGCATTGTGATCATCGGCACGGGCTCGATCGGCATTGCGCGCGTCGGCGGTTCGGAACTGCGCGTCGGCGGCTACGGGTTCCCGATTTCGGACGAAGGCAGCGGCGCCGATTTGGGCCTGCAGGCCGTGCGCCTCGCCTTGCGCGCGCATGACGGCCGCCACGAGGCGGGTCCGCTGCTGCGCGCGGTGATGGCGCGCTTTGCCGACGATCCGGTCGATGCGGTCGCGTGGATGGACCATGCGACCGCCACCGACTATGCGACGCTCGCACCGCTCGTGATGCGCCATGCCGATTTGGGCGATCCAGTGGGTCGGCGGATCGTACAGAACGCCGCCGAACAGATCGACGGGCTCGTGCGCGCTTTGCTCGAGCGCGGGGCGCCGCGTGTCGCGTTGCTGGGCGGGCTTGCGAGTGCGATGGAAGCGTGGCTCGCACCCGACGTGCGCCGCCGCCTGTCGCCGCCGCTTGGCGACGCAATGTCGGGCGCCATCGCGCTTGCCCGTGCGCTTTAGGCCGGCTTCGGTTTTTTCGCGCGCAGCATCAGCAGCGAGCCGCCGAGAATGAGGACGGCACCGGCCCACAGGCTCGGTTTCGGCACTTCGGCGAACAGCACGTAGCCGAGCAATGCCGCCCAGATCAGCCCGGAATAGTCGGCAACCGCGACGCGGGCGGCCGGCAGTTTGGCGATCGCACTTGCAAACGCAAGATAGCCGCCGGCCCCGAACAGGCCGAGTGCCGCAAACAGCAAGCTGTCTTGCAGCGTCGGCACTGCGAAATCGTACACCGCCACCGGCAGCAGCAGCGCCGACACGATCAGCGATTGGGTCAGTACGATCGTCAAGACGGGTTCGTGCGCCGTTTGTGCGCGCAGCAGCACATTGCCGAGCGCATAGGTGACGGGCGAGGCGATGGCGCAGGCAAGTGCGAACCACGGGCGCGGCGCGCCGTCGCCCGCATGCGCGTCGCCAAGCGCCACCCAAACGACGCCCGCAAAGCCGCACGCGATCGCTGCAACCGTAATCCGATCGACTTTCTCGCCGATCAACAAAGCGCCGAACAGCGCCACGAAAATCGGGGCCGTGTAGGTCAGCACAAACACTTCGGCCAACGGCAGATGTCCGAGCGCATAGAAGAATGCCGACGTCGTCGCGATCATCAGCAGGGCGCGAAGCCCGTGCGCCGACAACCGATCGCGCCTCGGCCAGCCGTGCCGCACGACAAGTGCAGCGGCCCCGATCCACAGCGCCGAGAACGCGAAGCGCGCAAAGACGATCTGGAATGTGCCGTAGTCGGAAGCGAGCGCTTTGGCGATCGCGTCCATCACCGTGAGCAACGCGATGCCGCCGATCGCAAGGGCAAACATGCGCGTTTCAATCGACATCGACGATCCTTGCGACGCGGAAGTGGCAGCGGCCGATTGCGGCAAAGTGGTATTGCCACTCGGCCGTAAAGGTCATATAGTGGTATTATGTTTTTCGAGACAATGCAATGACCACTGAGAATGTCGACAAACGTTTTGTCGATTTGGACGCGTGGCCTTTGGCCGAAGCGCTTGCGGCCATGTGGCAAGGGCAGGTGCGTGCGGTTGCCGCAATTCGCCCTGCCTTGCCTTCCGTCGCCGCCGCCGTCGAGGCTGCCGCCAAAGCGCTCGGCACACGCGGACGCCTCGTCTATGTCGGCGCCGGCACATCGGGCCGCGTGGCAGTGCAGGACGGCTCGGAATTGCCGCCGACCTTCGACTGGCCCGAGCGGCGCGTCGTGTTTGCGATGGCGGGCGGTCCGCGCGCTTTCTTGCGCAGCGTGGAAGGTGCCGAGGACGATGCCGAAGCTGGTGCCAAAACCATGCGCCGTCTGCGCGTGAAAGCGGGCGACGTGGTGATCGGCGTTGCCGCAAGCGGCACCACGCCTTTCACCGTGGCGGCTTTGCGCGCGGCACGTCGGCAAAAAGCCGTGACGATCGCGCTGGCGAGCAACCCAAAAACGCCGCTGCTGTCGGCCGCCGCTTTTCCGATTCTGGTCGAAACCGGCAGCGAAGCGATCGCCGGTTCCACGCGCATGAAGGCGGGCACGGCGCAAAAGATCGTGCTCAATCTTCTGTCGACCGGCATCATGCTGCGGCTGGGTCGCGTCTATCGCGGGCTCATGGTCAATATGCGGCCGACCAACGCCAAGCTGCGGCGGCGCGCCGAAGCGATGGTCGCCAAGCTCGGCCATTGCAGCCTTGAGGAAGCGGCGCGTGCGTTGGATGCCGCCAAAGGCGACATCAAACTTGCCGTGCTGTTGCGCGCAGGCCTTGGTCTTGCAAAGGCGCGCGTCTTGCTCAAACGCCATGATGGGCGCTTGCGCACGGCGCTGGCCGAAATCGGAGCCGAGCGGTGAGTGCAGCTCTCGGCGAAATCCGGCTCGATCCGAAGAGCCCGACGCCGCTTTATCTGCAACTGGCCGAAAGCATCCGCAATCTGATCGCGGAGGGGCGCATTCGCACGGGCGACGCGTTGCCCTCCGAGCGCGAACTCAGCCAATCGAGCGGCATTTCGCGCGTGACCGTGCGCAAGGCGATCGATGCGCTGTTCCGCGAGGGGCTTTTGTCGCGCCGCCACGGCTCGGGCACGTACATCGCGCCGCGCATCGAACAGCCGGCGGCATTGCTCGCGGGCTTTTCGGCCGACATGGCGAGCCGCGGCATGAAACCGGGCTCGCAGCTGATCGAACATCTGGTGGGGGCACCCACACCCGAAGAAGCGCTCGCGTTGGGCTTGGGGATCGGTGCGACGGTGCGGCGCCTGGCGCGCGTGCGCACGGCCGACGGCGAGCCGCTGGCGATCGAGCGTGCTGCGATCCCGACCACGTTTCTGCCGCACTATGCGCCGCAGGACTCGTCGCTCTATGTGGCACTCGAGCATCGCGGCTATCGGCCCGTGCGCGGTTTGCAGCGCCTGCAGGCGTCGCTTGCGTCGCCAAGCGAAGCAACATTGCTCGGTATCCCTGCGGGTGCCGCGATCCTGCGCATCGAACGGCGCTCGTTCCTTGCCAACGGCACGCCGGTCGAATTCACGCGCTCGGCCTATCGCGGCGACCGTTACGATTTCATCGCCGACGTGAGCGAGCTCAAGCGCGAAAGCAAAGGCTGATGTCGGCGATGGCGAACGAAATCGCCGAATGCGCGCATGTCGTGCGCAGCATTCGCGCACGCCGCGGGGAGATTGCGGCGGTTGCGCGCCGCCTCGATTTCGGCAAGGCCAAACTTGCGCTTGTTTGCGGACGCGGCAGTTCCGGGCATGCGGGCGTGCATCTACGCTATCTGATTGAAACGCGACTTGGACTGCCGGTATCGAGCGTCGCACCGTCGGTGTTCTCGGCATTCAAAAGTGATATGCAGCTCGACGGCGCGCCCTTTTTCGTGATCTCGCAATCCGGCCGCAGTCCCGATCTTGTCGTCGCGACGCAAAAAGCGCGTGCCTGCGGCGCGTACACCGTTGCGATCGTAAACGATGCAAACTCGCCCGTCGCCGCTGCAGCCGAATTCGTGCTGCCGCTTGAGGCCGGCCTCGAAACGTCGGTCGCGGCCACCAAATCAGTCGTCGGATCGATGGCGCTTGGGGCGAGCCTCGTTGCGGCGCAAGCGCAAGATGCCGCCCTCGACCATGCGCTCGACCGATTGCCGGATCGGCTGGCCTCGGCATTGTTGCTCGATTGGCGCGCTTTGCTGACACCGCTAGGCAATGCGCAATGCGCGTTTGTGACCGCGCGCGGCTTCGGTCTCGGCGTTGCGTGCGAGATTGCTCTGAAGTTTTCCGAAACCCTGCGCTTGCCGGCTTTTGCCTACAGTGCGGCTGAGTTGCTGCACGGGCCACGCGCGGCTTTGGGTGCAAGAATGCCGGTGGTCGCTTTGCGGTTGTACGACGAGACAGCAGATTCGGTCGATGCGACGGTGGAAGCGCTCCGTGCGACGGGGCAGGCGGTCTATGTGTGCGGCGGCATAGACAGCGACCTTGCTTGGATCGGCGACGATCATCCGGCTGTCGATGCGATCGCGATGCTTATTCCTTCCTATCGATTGATTGAGCAGGCCGCATGGCAAGCCGGTTTCGATCCAGACAATCCGCCGCATCTCAAAAAAGTAACAGAGACCCTCTAGTGCGTGTCGATGCGTTGGGGGGGGCGATTCGGTCCCGTCTTGGGCTGTTGCGGTATCGCAGTGCTGCGAGTTCATTAGTTATACACAGGAAAATGTTGGGCTTTACAATTAGATTTTCTAATTCAATGATTTTGATCTATATTTTGATTTTAATCAAATTCTTTATATTGCTGATCTTAAAGCATTAATTGGCGAATTTATGATTTGCGAATGTAATAGATCGAACATGCCTCAAATCTGGGCAGAACACTGTGATATGCGACAAAAATGCAGCGTTTTCTGTCGATTGGTCTTGTCATTTTGAGATGCAAAGTGCTAATTTTAGATAATTATTGTTAATGCCAAGCTGATCAGCCGTTCTACTTGACTGCCGTTCTACCGAGTTAAGGAGTTGGTGCTATCACCATATCGCTGAGCGCATCGGGCGGATTGAACTCGTTCTCGTCGTCCAACGTTACGATTAACGGTGGGGCGGGCAACGATACGGTCGTGTTCACCGGTCCGGTGACTGCGGGTGCGATCAATTTGGGTGGCGGCGACGACCAACTGATTCTGACGACCGGAGACAACCGCGTCAATGTTTCGGGCATCGAGTCGATCGTGGCGAGCTCCGGCAGCGATACGCTTTCGATCACGGCTGCACAGACCGCGGGCTTCGTCGATCTCGGCGGCGGCAGCGATCGACTCAATCTTGCGAATTTCGACAATGCGATGACCGTCGCGAATGCGGAGACGATCGTTGCCGGGACGGGCAGTGACACGATCGTGTTTGCGGGTGCGCAGACGGCCGGGTCGATCAATCTCGGAGCTGGCAACGATCGCTTGGTCTTGGCGACCGGTACCGACAACAGCTTCACGATGAGCAATGTCGAAACGCTTGTCGCAAGCTCAGGCAACGATACGATTTCTCTCGGCAACGCCTATACGGCGGGCTCGATCGATCTTGCAGGCGGCAATGACGCCTTGGTGCTCGGCAATTTCGCCAACACGCTGACGGTAGCCAATGCCGAGACTGTATTAGGCGGGACGGGTGCGGATAGCGTGACGCTGGGCACCGGGTACCAATCCGGCCAATTTGTCGATCTCGGGGCGGGCAACGACCGTCTCGCCCTTGGCGACGGCGGCAACACGATCACGGCTGCCAATGTCGAGCGTGTGTTCGGCGGCGGTGCGGCCGATACGGTCGTTCTTGCGGCAGCACAGACGCTCGGCACGATCGATCTGGGGGCGGGTAACGACAGGCTCGTGCTAGCCGACGGCGCCAACGCGCTCACGGTGGGCAACGTCGAGACGATCGTCGGCGGATCCGGTGCGGATACGATCACCCTTAATGCCGCACAAACGGCCGGGGTGGTGGGGCTTGGTGCGGGCGCCGACCGTCTCGTCCTCTCCAACAGCGACAATTCTGTTACCGCAACCGGCGTCGAGACGCTCCTCGGCGGCACCGGTGCCGACCAAGTGGCGCTCGGCGAAGCGCAGGTCGGCGGTACGATCAATCTCGGTGCCGGCAATGACCGCCTGGTTTTGGCGGCGGGGACCGACAACAGCTTCACGATGAGCAATGTCGAAACGCTCGTCGCAAGCGCCGGCAACGATACGATTGCGCTGGGTGCGGCGTATACGTCGGGTTCCATCGACCTTGCGGGCGGCAATGACACGCTGGTGCTAGGCAATTTCGCGAACACGCTGACGGTCGCCAATGCCGAAACCGTGCTTGGTGGGAGCGGTGCGGATAGCGTGACGTTGGATGCCGGCTTCCAGGGCGGCCAATTCGTCGATTTGGGTATCGGCAACGACCGCCTTGCGCTTGGCGACGGCGGCAATACGGTCACGGTCGCCAATGCCGAGCGCGTGTCCGGCGGTATCGCGGCCGATACTGTCACGCTCGCCGGAGCGCAGACGCTGGGCGCCATCGATCTCGGGGCCGGCAACGACCGGCTCGTACTCGCTGCAGGCAACAACGCGCTGACGGTGGCGAATGTCGAAACGCTCGTCGGCAATTCGGGTACGGACACAATCGTGCTCGGTGCTGCCCAAACGGTCGGCGCCGTCGATCTCGGCGCGGGCGCCGACAGGCTGACCTTGGCCAACGTCGACAACGCGCTGACGGCGACGGGCGTCGAGACGATCTTGGGCGGCACGGGCGCCGACAGGGTAACGCTCGGTGTGGCCCAAGTCGGCGGCATGATCAATTTGGGTGCGGGCAACGACACGCTGATCGTCGCGTCCGGCACCGACAACAGCTTCACGATGGTCAATGTCGAGACGCTAGTCGCAGGATCGGGTCGCGATGCGATCACGCTTGGCGCTGCCGTGACGAGCGGTTCCATCGATCTTGCCCAAGGCGGGGACACGCTCAATCTCGGCAACTTCGCCAATACGCTGACGGTCGCGAATGTCGAGACGCTCGTGGGCGGCTCGGGCAATGACAACGTCACGCTGGCGACGAACTACAATGTCGGTGCCGTTCCGTACGCGAGCGACCCTGCGTCGGTTGCCCCGATGGCGTCTCCGACAGGATTGTCGGTGGCACTCGGCACGCCGACCGTTGCGAGCATGGGGACGAGCACGGTCTCGATGACGTTCCTGGGCGGTTCGGCCGGCTACAACAGCAGCTACGGCGTCTATACGATCGGCGCCGACGGTCTGCCGACGACCGGCAAGATCGTGTGGGCCAACGTCAAGAACGCGAACCAGACTTCGACGCTTTCCGGCCTCGATCCCGCAACGACCGGCTTCTTCCTGATACCCGACGGTGCGAGCCAAAACGGCAGCCGCATCGCGAGCGGCGAGACGGTGCGCTTCGAGCGCAGCGCGCAGGGTGCGTGGACAGCGATCGACGCGGACGGCAATCGCTTCGCCGGTTCCGGCGGGGCGAACGTCATTTTCGACAAACCCAATCTCAATCCCGGCAACCGCCGCCTCGAGTTCGACTGGACCCGCGAAACCGGCGACCAGAATTGGGAAGACATTGCGGTTGGCGGCGACGGCGACTTCAACGACGTCAATGTCACGACTAGCTGGGCGTCGAACAACAACGGCACCGTCGGCATCCCGCTGACCATCGCGGCGCCGGCCCCCAACGCCGACGGTTCGCCTGCTGCAATCCAGGTTGCAGGGTTGCCGACTGGATCGGTGCTGCGCGACGCGTCCGGCAATGCGCTCACGGCGGGGGCCAACGGCGTCTATTCGCTGAATTCGGCCCAGCTTGCAGGGCTCACGATCGTCACGCCGCCCGGCTATAGCGGCCAGGTTTCCGTGAATGTGACGGCAACGGTCGACAACGGCTCGGGTGCAACCTCGACGACCGTCACGGGCGTCACGCTTGCCGACGTGCGCAACGATGCGCCGGCGACACCAGGCGGCAGCGTTGCTTCGACGGTCAATGCGACGATCAACGGCCAGCTTTCGGCCTCGGACGCCGACAGCGATCGGCTTACTTTCTCGATCGCGCAGAACGGTGCGCCCGCGCGCGGCACGCTCACGATCAATCCGGACGGCAGCTACAGCTATGTCCCGAACAACAACTACCAAGGCACCGACAGCTTCACCTATCGCGTGTCGGACGGGCGCGGCGGTGTTTCCACCGGCACGATCGCACTTGGCATCGGCGTAGCTCCGGCGAATGGTGGTTCGGGCGCCAACCCCACGAGTGCGGCCTTGGCAACGACGGTGGTCGGCAGCACCGGCAACGACACCTTTTTCATGGGCACTTCGCAGGTCGGCGCGACGATCGATCTCGGTGCGGGCAGCGATCGTCTGGTGCTCGGCAACTTCGCCAACACGGTGGCGGCCGGCAATGTCGAAAATCTCATCGGCGGCACGGCCGCCGACACCGTGACGATTTTGACCGCGATCGCGGGCGGCGCGGTGGATCTGGGTGCGGGCAACGACAGGCTTGTGCTGTCGGCGGCCGGCAACAGCGTGACGGTCGCCAACGTTGAAACCTTGGTCGGCGGCAGCGGTGCCGACACGGTCACGTTCGGCGCAGCCCAGAGCTCGGGTTCGATCGACCTCGGTGCCGGCAACGATGCCGTGCAGCTGGTCTCGGGCGCCAACAACGTGACGCTGGCCAATGTCGAAACGGTCGTCGGCAGTGCGGCGGCCGATGCGATCACGGTGACGGGCACGCAGAATGCGCAGCTTGACGGCGGCGCGGGCAACGACACGCTCGTGGCCGGCGGCGGCAACGACACGCTGGTCGGCGGTAGCGGCAGCGATCTTATGACCGGCGGTGCTGGCGGCGACATGTTCGTCGTGCGCGCCGGTGCCGATACGATTTCCGATTTCGTCTCGGGCAGCGACCGTATCGATTTGCGCGCGTTCTGGACGTTGAATTCGCTGGCCGATTTGGCCGCGCGCGCGACGGTCGTCGGCAACGACACGGTCATCGATTTCGGCGGCGGCAATTCGCTAACTTTGACGGGCGTCACGGCACCGCTTTCGGCGGCCGATTTCCTGCTCAGCGACGGCGTTTCGATCGAAGGCGGGCTCGGCAACGACCGCCTTGCGCTCGCCAACGGCGGCAACACGCTGACGGTCCTTAACTTCGAAACTGTCGTCGGCGGTACGGGCAGCGACGACATCACGCTTGGCGCAGCCGGGGCACGCCTCGTCGATCTCGGCGACGGCGCTGATCGCCTCGTGCTTGGCAACACGGTCGCAACGACTGTCACGATCGCGAATGTTGAAACCGTCACGGGCTCGGTCGCAAGCGATCGCCTCGTGCTTGCCGGCACGACAGGCAACAATGTTTCGATCCTCGGCGATGCGGGCACACTCGTCGGCTCGACGGGTGCCGACACAGTGGCCTTGGGCAACGCCCGCACCGGCGGTCTCGTCGATCTTGGCTTGGGCGGCGACAGGTTGGTTCTGGCCGATGGCGGCAACACGCTGACGGTCGCCAATGCCGAAACGATTTCGGGTGCAGGCGGCGCAGATACGGTGCAATTGTCGGCGGCGCTCAGCGCCGGCTTCGTCGATCTCGGCGGCGGCAGCGACGCGCTCACGCTCGGCAATTTCGCGAACACGCTGACGGTTTCGAACGTCGAAACGCTGGTCGGCGGCGGTGCGGCCGACATCGTGACGCTCGGCAATGCGACGGCCGCAGGCCTCACGGTCGATCTCGGCGGCGGGCGCGACGCGCTTACGCTGGCAGCTGGTGCGAACAACATCACGGCGCTCAATGTCGAAACGGTGACCGGCAACAGCGGCAACGATACGGTGGCGCTCGGCAGCGCCACGATCGCGGTCCGCGTCGATCTCGGAGACGGCAGCGACGCGCTGGCACTCTCCTCCAGCATCAATACGGTCACGATCCTCAATGTCGAAACCGTCCTTGGCGGCAGCGACATGGACACGGTCACCTTTGCCGTCGCGGCCACGGCAGGCTCGATCGATCTGGCGCAGGGTGCCGACCGGCTGGTGCTTGCCAACGCCAACAACACGCTGAATGTGAGCAACGTCGAAACGATCGTCGGCGGCAGCAATGCCGATACGATCGCGCTTGGTGCAGCGCTGACGGCGGGCCTCGTCAATCTCGGCACCGGTGCCGACCGCCTGACTCTTTCCGATGCGGGCGACAACAATTTCACGGTCAGCAACGTCGAGACGATCCTCGCCGGCAGTGCGAGCGACACGGTGACATTGGGTGCAGCGCAGACTTCGGGCCTTGTGGATCTTGGGGCCGGCAACGACCGTCTGACGCTCGCGAACTTCGCCAACAGCGTTACCCTCGCGAATGTCGAGACGCTGATCGGCGGCACGGCGATCGACAATGTCGTGCTGACGACAACGCTGGGCGCGGGCAGCCTCGTCGATCTGGGCGGCGGGCGCGACGTCGTAACATTGGCCGCCGGCGGCAACGTCGCCACACTCGCGAATGTCGAGGTCCTGACTGGTGCGGTTGGTGCCGATCTGATCACGCTTGCGCCGGGGGTCAATGGCGGCAGCGTCGATCTCGGCGACGGCAACGACGCTTTGACACTGGGCGGCATCTCGAACAGCGTGACGGTCGCGAATGTCGAGACGATCGCGGGCGGGACCGGCAGCGATACGGTGACGCTGACGACGGCTTCGTTGGGCGCACAGATCGATCTCGCGGCCGGCAACGACCGCCTCGCACTCGCCAACTTCGCCAACACTGTGACTGTCGCCAATGCCGAGACGATCGTCGGCAACGCGAATGCGGACACGGTCGTGCTGGCTGCTGCGGCGACGTCGGGTCTCGTCGATCTTGCAGCTGGCGGCGACGCGCTGTCGCTCGGCAATTTCGCCAACACGCTGACCGTCGCCAATGTCGAAACGCTGATCGGCGGTTCTGCTGCCGATACGGTCACGCTGTCGGCAGCGCTGGTGGGCGGCTCTGTCGATCTCGGTGCGGGCAGCGACAGCCTCACCCTCGGCAATTTCGCCAACAATGTCACAATTGCGAATGTCGAGACTTTGATTGGCCGCGCCGCGGTCGATACCGTTGTTATGACCTCCGCCATGACCGGTGGTCTGGTCGATCTGGGGGCGGGCAGCGACACGTTGGTTCTTGCCAATGGCGCAAATGTGCTTTCGGTCGGCAACGTCGAGAACATCGTGGCTGGCACCAACGGCGACACGATCGTGCTGACGACCGGTTTCGCGGGCGGCACCATCGATCTTGGAAACGGCAACGACAGTCTTGCACTCGCCAACGCCGCAAACGTGGTGACTTTGGTCAATGTCGAATCGCTGAGTGGCGGTTCGGCGAGCGATACCGTCACGCTCGCGACGAGCTTCACGCTCGGCGCCATCGATTTGGGTGCTGGCCTCGACCGCCTCAATCTCGGCAATGCCGGCAACGCGCTGACGGCCTCGAATATCGAGACGGTCATGGGCGGTTCCGGTGCCGATACGCTGACGCTGGGTGCCGCACAGACCGTCGGCCTCGTCGATCTCGGCGGCGGCAGCGACGTGCTGTCGCTCGGCAATTTCGACAACACGCTTACGGTCGGCAATGTCGAGACCCTCGTCGGCGGCACTGCAGCCGACACAGTCACGCTATCGACGACTTCCGTCGGCACGAGCGTCGATTTGGGGTCGGGCAATGACCGCCTCAATCTCGGCAATTTCGCGAACACGCTCAGCATCGCCAATGCCGAGACGATCGTCGGCGGCGGGCTTGCCGACACGGTCGTTCTCACGACGACGATGAATGCGGGGTCGGTTAATTTGGGGGCGGGCAATGACCGTCTGACGCTGGCGGATGGCGGCAACAACCTCACTGTTTCGCTTGCCGAAACGATCGTCGGCGGCAGCGGCAACGACAGCGTCGCATTCGGTGCCGCGGCTGCGGGCGTGGTCGTCGATCTGGGGGCGGGTACGGCCGATGCGCTGACGCTCACGACGGCCGCCAACAATATCACGGCCGTCAATGTCGAGATCGTCGTCGGCGGCGGCATGGCCGACACCGTAACGCTCGGCACGGCCTATGTCGGCAGCGCCATCGATTTGGGTGCGGGTGCGGACCGTCTCAATCTCGGCAATTTCGCGAACACGGCAACGGTCGCCAATGTCGAAACGGTGAGCGGTAACGCCGCAGCCGACACGGTAACGCTTGCGACAGCGCTGACGGCCGGGCTTGTCGATCTCGCGGCGGGCAACGACGCGCTTGCGCTTGGCAATTTCGACAACACGTTGACGGTTGCGAATGTCGAAACGCTGACCGGCGGCAGTGGTGCAGATACGGTCACTTTGGGCTCCGCTCAGAGCGGCAGCATGATCGATCTCGGGGCGGGCAACGACCGTCTCGTGCTTGGCGCCTTCGCCAACAATCTCACCGTCACGAACGCCGAAAACATCGTCGGCGGCGGCTCCGCCGACACGGTCACGCTGGCAGCTTCGGTCAGCGACGTCGTGGTCAGTCTCGCGGCCGGCAACGACGCGCTTGTTCTGGCCAATGGCGGCAATACGGTCACCGTTAACAGCGTGGAATCGGTCGTCGGCGGCAACGGCAACGATACGATCGTGTTCACGACCGGCGGCGCTGCTGTTTCGATCGATCTCGGCGGCGGCACAGCCGATACACTCGTACTGTCCAACACCAGCAACACCGCGACCGCGTCGAACGTCGAATCGATCGTCGGCGGTGCGGCAAGCGACGTCGTGACGCTCGGCACGGCCTATGTCGGCGGCGGCGTCGATCTCGGGGCCGGCACGGACCGTCTCAATCTCGGGAATTTCGACAACACCGCGACGGTATCGAACGTCGAAACGGTGATCGGCAATGCCGGCGCCGACACGCTCACGCTCGGCACCGCATTGACGGCCGGTTTCGTCGATCTGGCCGCCGGCAGCGACGCGCTTACGCTCGCGGGCTTCGGCAATACGCTGACGGTTTCCAACGTCGAAACGCTGACCGGCGGCAGCTTGGCCGACACGGTGACGTTCGTTACGGCTCTTGCGGGTGGGATGGTGGATTTGGGCGACGGCAACGACCGCCTGGTTCTTGCCAACACAGCAAACAATGTGACGGTCGCAAATGTCGAGAACATTGTCGGCGGGATCTCGGCCGACACGGTGACGTTGGGTGCTGCCACGAATTCGGCAACGCTCAATCTGGGTGCTGGA
>JADCGL010000007.1 GCA_020248985.1 Telmatospirillum sp.
CTCCAGCGCCGCCGCCACTTTGAGAACACCAAGGCTCACGAACACGCGCTCGTCCAGCAGGAACGACGACGGCGGGATCACCAGCGTGATCGACCGGTGGAACTGCTCGAGCATCGTCGGCAGGATTTTGGGCGCGAAATCGGGGGCGGACGAACGAATGGCTTGCGTCATAGGAGAACTTTACCAGTCTGCGAACGGGTTTGCGAGCTTCACGATCAATTGAACTGGTGCCGACGGCTGCGAAAGAAAAGAGTTGGCGTTAAATTTTTAGGGGGATTGGCGACATCACCCGATCCGAATTAGAGACAATTTTCCGATTTTGCGCATCAGGCAAACTTTGCGCCCACGCACCGGCAGAACAAACCCTCGCCAGCCCTCGGCGGCCATCCTCAGCGGTTGATCCGCAAGGCAGGCGAAGCATCGCGCAGCGTTTGAAGGTTTTTCAGCGCATCGGCGAACTTGGGATCGATCTGCAGCGCTTTCGAAAAATGGTGTCGCGCCGCTTCCAGGTTTCCGAGCTGCATCTCGACGACGCCGAGATTGTTCATCGCCGGCACGAAGGCGGGCGAAAGCGCGAGGCAGCGCTGGTAGCATTTGCGGGCCTCCTCAAAGGCCTTTTTCGCCAGAAACACGTTGCCGAGATTGTTCGTGGCATCGAGATGGGCCGGTACGGCGCGCAGCACCTTGCGGAAAGACGCCTGCGCCGCGCCGATCTGGCCCATGGCCAGCTGCACGGTGCCGAGATTGTTGAGCGCCGGCACGTGGTCTTTCTTGAGCGCGAGCGCTTTTTTGTAATGGCGTTCGGCACCCGGGTTGTCGCCGAGCAGGCGAAAGGCTTCGCCGAGATTGTTGAAAAGATCGGGCGCCGCGAACCCGCGCCTGACCAGCTTCTCGAACAGTTCGGCCGCGAGATAGGCGTTGCCGGTGTTGAGCGCGACGACCGCCAGAACCTCGGTCGCCGCCGGGTTCTCGCGGTCGATCTGCAGCACCGCATGGCTGCAGCGCTGCGCCTCGAGAAAGTTCTTGTCGCCGAGGGCTGCGGCGGCGTCCTGCAGCAGCGAGGGGATCGAGGGCGGCATTGCGAGCGCGGGCCTTTCGAAAGGTGATTCGGACGGTCAGGTGCCGGCAGGTTCGGCAAACCTGCGCCAATCCTGCCTGATATCGGAATTGCGCGGCGGATCGCCTGCCATCGCAAGCGCGACGCCGCCAAAGTGCCAAAGCTTCTGCCATTCGTCGAGGTCGGCCGCACTTTGGGTGCGGATGCGCTTTTCCAGGCGCAGTCGCAGGTAACGCGGCAACAGCAACTGGTAGCCCGCGAGCAACGCCAGAGCGAGCGGAATCGACGCGACCAAAGGTGCGAGCCAGGCCGCCAGCGCCATCAGCGCGAAAACCACGGCGAAAGCTTGGTTCGAATCGCTGGCGCGATGGACCGGGCTTTTGGGAGCGCTCAGTTTCGCCACGTCGAGATCGAGCCGCACGCGTCCCGCCTCAAGCTGTGCTGCGAGCGCCGCGAGCAGCCTGCGGTCCGCGCCGGCATCGACCGGCGCTTCGACCGCCCGCGCGACCGCCGGCACGGTCGGCGCCGCTTCGACGAGGCTCGCGACGGGCACATGGAAGCGCGGATCAGCGGGCTGCAGCCGACGCGCTTCGGCAAGGCATTTCTCAGCCGCCGCCATCTCGCCCGTTTGCGCCGACAGACGGGCCAGATTGTAGATCGCGTCGACATAGTCTGGCTTGAGCCCGATCGCCCGGCGAAACAGGCCGTCCGCCGCGGCATAGTTTCCGGCGGCCTTTTCGACGACGCCGAGATTGTTGTAGGCGGCAAACGCACTTGGCGCCAATTCGAGCGCGCGCTGCAGATCTGCCCGCGCCCGATCGAGATCGTTCGACTTGCGGTGGGCTTCGGCGCGCACGATCAGATACTCGACGCAGGTCGGATCCAGGATCAGCGCGCGCGTTATGGCGTCGAGCGCTTGCGCGTATTCGCCCAAACACAAGCAGGCGATCGCAAGCCCCTGGAACGCGATATGGTCGTAGGGATCGGCCGCGACGATGCGGGCAAAACCGTCGGCCGCCACGCGATAGGCCCCCTTGCCCAACGCGTCGTTTGCCCTTTGCGCTGCTTCGATACGGGCTCGATCCATAAAGAAAAAGGGGCAGCCTTTCGGCTGCCCCCCGCTCTTTCGTCCGGCGTTGGACTAGAAGGTCTGGCGGATACGAGCCAGGAAGGTGTGCGAGATGAAGCTGGTGCGCGCTTCGCCATCGTAGTTGCCCGAAACGTCGAAGCCGGCCGGCGAACGGTAGGTGAGGCCTGCGCCGTACGTGCCCGCCGTCTTGCTCATCGACTGGCCGTCGGTCGTGAAGGTCGCCGTCGGCGTGGTGGTGAAGAAGCTGCTGGAGGACGGCGTCGTCGAGCCAAAATCCTGCTGCACGCCGATGCGGGCTTCCGGCACCAAGCGCCAGCCATCGGCCATGCGGTAAGTCCCCGTGAAGCGGGCACCGATGCCCGCCGTGGTCGTCTTGATGTCCTTCTGCGCAACCGTCAACGCACCAACGCCGCTTTCGGTGTAGGTCTTTTGCTTCAGCGTCGAGTACTGGCCGAACGCGTTGGGCGTGACCGTCCAGGTCGCATCGATCGGTACAGCGTAGCCCGTGCCGACGCGCCCCGTGTACTGGTTCCCGTTCCACTTGCCAGTCACCAAACCGCCGCCGGCGGCAGCCGTGCTGCGACGGCTTTCGTTCTCGTGGTAGGTGCCGGCAGCAAGACCTTCGACATACCACGCGTTGGTGATGTCGTAGTTCACATAGAGGCCGCCGGTATACGAATTGATGTCGTTGTTGCTCGTCGTGCTGCCCTTGGGCTTCGTATTGGTCGACGAGTAGGCGCCGAACACGCCGATCAGGAACGAGTCGGTCACCTGGCTGTCGAGGCCCGCAGCAACACCCCAAGTCTTGCCGTCGTAGCCGGTAAAGCCGGACTTGGTGCCCTTGTCGGCCATTGAGCCGAAGCCCTGGAACCAAGCGCCCGACGGGCGACCGCCGATACCGGCCGAGAAGCCAGTCTCGAGCGCTTCACCGCCGGCATTGGCCGTGCGCACCGCACTGGTGCGGCTCGTGACCGGGCCTGCGACGGCGGTACCAGCCGAAGCCGCTGCCGTCGATGTGGCGCCGCCGCCCGTGTTGTCGGGCTGCAGCGACTCGACCGCTGCCGCGAGGCTCGTGCCGCTGAGGGTCTGGATACGCTGCAGAATGGTCGTCACGTCCGAGCCAACCGTCGTTGCCGACGAAGCCGTGTTGAGGGCCGTGCCGAGCGATGCCGAACCCGGCGCCGTGGTCGCACTCGCGATGGCCGTCGTATAGCCGCCCGACACCGTCGAAACCGTAATGTTCGCAGCGTTACGGGTGAAAGTCAGGAACGACGTGTTCGCCGTCGTCATGTTCGTCGACGCGAGGTTGATGTTGGTGGTGTTGATCACCAAGGTGCTGCCAGTGGCGAGCGTGACCCCCGACATATCGACCGCGACGCGGAAGCTCGTATTTGCCGTCAAGGTCTGGTTCGCGACGAGACCCGTTAAGTTGTTGGTCGTGCTCGTCGGCTTGAAGGTCACGAGGCCGGTCGAGGCCAGCCCGTTTGCCGTCGCGGCGACGTTGAGGGTCACAACCGCACCCGTGATCGTCAAATCACCGGCCGATGTGAATGCCGTCGTACCCGTAATCGTAACGTTCGACGAAATGAAGGTCGAGCTGCCGCTAGCCAAGTTGACGGTCGATGCCGAGAAGTTGGCACCCGGACGCCACGTGCCCGTTACGTTGATGTTTGCCAGCTTGTTGGCCGCCGTGCCGATCGCGCCGGACGTCGTCACGTTGGAACCCGAGATCAGCAGGTTGCCGCGGTCGTCGGTGCCGGCCGAGATCGTGCCGGTGTGGTTGGCCGACAGATTCAACGTACCGTTCGCGGTGAAGGTGGTGGCACCCGTGATCGCACCGCCGGCGTTGGTGGTGCCGCCCGAGATGTTGATGGCGGTCGCGAAGATGGCGCCCGACACGTTGACCGTGCCCGCCGCAACGTTGAGGTTGGCGATGCTGGCGGTCGAGTTGCCGATCGTGGTCGCGGTCACGGTCGATGCCGTGCTCACATTGAGCGTACCGGTATTGTTGGAGTCCGTCGTGATCGCCGCCAACGAAGCGTTGCCGGTCCCGTTCACATTGACCGTCAGCGCCGCGCCCGTGGCGTTCACGAAGTTCAAGCCGGTCGAAAGCGTCGTGTTGGCGATGTTCGCCGTGCCGGTCACGTTCAAGGTGGTGGCATTCATCGTGCCGGTGCCATTCGCCGCAAGGGTCGAACCGTTGCCGACGATGATGCGCGTCGCCGTGATGTTGGCGTTGTTGGCCAACGTATTGAGCGTGCTGTTGCCGGTAACGTTAACCGTGGCGAGCGCCGTCGAGGCGTTGATACCGAGCGCCGAGGTCGCAGCGACCGTCGCTGTGTTGCCGGTATTGATGACCAACGTACCGGTACCGCTCGAGCCCGTGATGTTGCCCGAGAGCGTAGCAACGAAGTTGCCGGCAACCGTCAAGGTCGAGTTCGACAGCAACGTGGTTGTGTTGACCCCATAGGTGCCGTTGGCGCCGAAATTCTGCGTCAACGAACCGTTCGCAGCCACGTTGACGGCCGTCGCGAACGTATCCGTCGAGTTCAGAGACACAACGCCGCTGGAACCAACCGACAACAGTCCGATACGCGTGCCCGTAACGCCGATCGTGGTCGCCGTGAAGGTCTGCGTCGCATTCGCGTTGATCGTGCCGTTGCCCGCAATGTTGCCGGCCGTGATGTTGCCACCGACCGTGAGATTGCCGTTCTGGTTGATCGTCAGGTTCGTGGTGACGTTGGCCGTGCCGGTCAGGTTCAGCGTGCCGTTGATCGTCGAGTTACCAACGAAGATGCTGCCGTTGACCGTGGCAACGTTGTTCGTGGCGTTCGTTTGGTTGAAGTGCAGCAGGCGCGCCGCGTTCGTGCCGACGTTGCCCGTGATCGTCACGTTGCCCGACAGGTTCACAACGCCAACGGTGTTGGTCGCCTGGTTCGTCGTGATGTTGCCGGTGATGTTGCCGCCGCTAGCGTTCAAGGTCAGGTTGGCGTTGGCCATGTTGATGCTGCCGCCGATCGTGCCCGACGTGTTCAACACGGCGGCTTCGCCGTCCGCTGCCGCAACGTACGAGAACGCGAACCCAGACGTGTTGGCGTTCGACACGTTGGCCGAACCCAGCAGCGTGATGCCCACGCCGGCCGATTGGTTGCCGGTCACCGCGATCGTGGCACCGCCCGTGCCGTTGTTGTTGATCGTCGAGTTGATGCTGAGCGTCGCGTTCGGTGCGGAAAGCGCGATCGCGGACGCGTTCGCGGCCGTGATGTTGTAGAGATTGCTGATCGTGACGTTCTGGCCGGTCGTGCCGTTGATGTTCAACGCGACATTCGTGCCGTTTGCGACAATCGAAGCGGCCGTGCCGTTGCCCAGGGTCTGCGTCGCGGCAGTCGTGAAGGCGACTGGATCGGTTGCGCCCGTCTGGCTCGTGTTGTTCGTCGTGCCGGTCAAGTTCACCTGCGCTTGGGCTTGCTTGATCAGCGAAACCGTCCAACCGGTGCGCTCGCCCGTGGCGATGTCGACCGTCGGCACAACCGCGACCGGGACCGCAACCAAGATGGCAGCAAGCGATACACCGCCAAGAAGGACCCGAGAATTCGACGCTTGGCGATTCATGGAAGCTGCAGCGAAGCCGACATTTGCCTTGGGGTTCATTAATTCGGTCCTTTTTTATTCAAGCAATGACGCCGGAACGGCACACGAAATTTCGCGAGACGGCCCTTTTGAACCTTCTCTAAGGGATTTCTAGCAGCGGCTCGAAAGAGTTTGCAACTCAATACCGCCAGTCAGGCTCTGTGTTTTTCTGGCTGTGGCCCATCTGCAACGCCCTTGAACGTTTGTTAAGCAACCAGAAACTCTATATTTAACATAACATTAGATCTGTTTTCGATGCGATTCCACGCTGCGTCCGCGCGACCGCGTTACGCACAGCTCGGCCATTGACCGCCCGGCATTGAACCCAAATGCGCCACACCCTAAATCGTTGCTGTTTTTGCCTGAAATCTTAATAACTATCTGAAATTAATAAGCTAGTTTCGACTTTTGTGTCGATTCGCGCGGCGCATTTCGAATGTTTCCGTTTTTTGTCGCGCGAAGCGCGCCCGACGGGGGTTTCCGCCCTAATGCCGCGGATTTGAAATACCGTGCCCCAGAAACTGTGCCCGAATCCGACTAGCCAAGGGCGACTCGGCAGCGTATTCCAGGCGCGCAATTTCATTTCAGCGCGTCGTGGAACCCCAAAAAATGGAATCATTGCACGAGATTCTTGGCCTCGAAACGCTTGCCGAGATCGAGATTCTCGATATTGGGGCCCTTTCCGAAGGGACCGACCGCTATCAGCGCCTTGTCGATCTCGGCCAGGCCCGAATCACGGGGTTCGAGCCGAATCCTGCCGAATACGAAAGACTGTCGCGGCGCGGCCATCCTTACAGCTACATCCCGAAATTTCTCGGCGACGGCAACGCGCATACGCTGCGTATCGCGCGGTATCCGGGCTGCTCGTCGCTGTTCGCGCCCGATCCGGCGATCATCGACATGTTCTCGACCATCGGCGCGACGGAAGACGGCGACAATTTCCGCACGGTCGAAACGCACCGCGTCGAAACCACGCGGCTCGACGACATCGAAGAACTGCGCGCGCCCGACTACGTGAAGATCGACGTTCAGGGCGCCGAGTTGATGGTGCTCGAAAACGGTGCCCGCACCCTCGGCGGCACGATGGTGCTCGAATGCGAAGTCGAATTTCTGCCGCTCTACAAGGGCCAGCCGCTGTTCGGCGAAATCCAGGCCTTCCTTCAGTCGCAAGGCTTCATGGTGCACAAGCTGATCGAAGTGGCGGGGCGCAGCTACCGGCCGATGAACGCGCCCAATCCGTTCGAACCGATCAGCCAGATTCTATGGGCCGATGCCGTCTTCGTGCGCGACGTGCGCGGCGTTGCGAACTGGCCCCAAATGCAGATCCTGAAGGCCGCAACGGTTCTGCACGAAGTCTACCTGTCATACGACCTCGTCAACTATCTCCTGCTCGCGCTCGACCGGCAGCGCGGCCCCGCGTCCGACCTGTCGCTGCGGTATCTGCGGCGCCTGACCGCGGAAACGGCCCTGCCCAATCTCTATCTGACGCAGCGCCTTCAGCCCTAACGCGCGCTCAATCGACGTAGATGGGCCCGTTCGAGCCGTCGCGCGACAGATCGTCGTGGTGCTCAATCAGATACTCGACCGCTTTGGCGAAATACGGCGCCACATGCTCGCCCTCGCCGAACACGTCGCGCGCGAAATCGATCTTCGCCACGCGCCGGGTTATCTCTTCGCGGTATTCCGTGTCTTCGATCAGGCGCAGCGCTTTGGCGATGTAGTCCTCGTCGCTGCCGGCAATGAGTTCGGCGAAGCCGAGCTTGCGCAGCAGATGCGCCGCGTACTGGTTGAAGCTGCGCGTGCCCTCGTAGGCGATCGGCGGGATGCCGAGATAAAGCGGATCGACGATCGTGTTGAGCCCGCCGAACGGAAAGGCGTCGAGGCACAGATGCGCCTGCTCGAAACGCTCGAGATAGTCCTGCGTCGCCATCGGCGGATGGATCACGACATGCTCGGGCCCGAGGATTTCATGGATTGCCATCACGTAGGGCGTGTAGCCGTTGCGGCGCAGTCCGCCGCCCGGCGAGAAATGGAAGACCACGTGCTTCTTCGAGCGGTCGCTGATCTTCTTGAGGACGCGCAGAATGTCGGCATTGGTCTTCGGCGCCGACCACGGGCAGAAGACAATGACGGGCTCCTGCGATTTGACGGGGTATTTGCGCGGCCACTCGATCTTGTTCGGCGTGGCGCCCCGCCCCGGGATCAGCACGAGTCTTTCGGAGTAGTTGCGCCGCGCGCGTTCCTCGGTCTCGATGTCGCGCCCGCTCAGGAAATAGTCGATCTTCGAGCCGAACGTGCTGACCGGATGGCCGCAGGCCATGATCTGGATCGGCGCCAGGCGCTGGTTGGCGAGAATGACGCTCGAGGCGGACATGCCGACATCGGGATAGAACGCGACCATGGCCCCGACATTGTAGACCGCACTCGTGTCGATGTTGCCGTTGACGATCGCGACGTCGATGCGCTCGTCGAACAGATCCATGTCGACGTCCTTGACGCCGTCGAGCACGACGAGCGTCATCTTGTATTTGCCCTTGAGCGCCTTGGCGAATTTCGAAATCGTGCGGTAGACCGCGTGGGCGGGATACCAGAACGAGGTGATGACGACGATGCGGTCGCGGCGCAGCTTCGGCGACTGCGGCAGGTCCGGCGGGCTTTCGCGCTGGATGATGCGGTTGATCGTGCGCTTGACGTGCGCCTCGGCGTCCGGTGCCGCGTAGGTCACCATGAAATAGGCATGGTTGAGCTCGGGCGTGGCCAGCTTCACCTGCGTGTCCAGATGCCGGAAATGCTCGCGCAGATTCTCGAGCGCCACCGGCGAGGCGAGCTTGCCGAAATCGTCGCCCACGAAGGCGAAGTACCAGATCGAGGCCAGATGCAGGTTGGTCGACATGATGGCGTCGCGATTGATCGAAACCTTGCTGCGCGCCGAATAGAGCGTCAGCACTTTGACGATGTTGTCGGGATAGCGGAGCACGATCTTGAGCGCGGGATCGGTCGTGCCGAACGACGAAAAATAGGCGATGTTCGACAGCGTTTCGTTCTGGCGAATGAAGACTTCCGCGTATTTTTCGGGAATCTGGTACTCGGAATGGCAGAAGCAGAACATAAGCGTCTGCACGAAGATGTCGGCGTAGTGCCGATGGTGCTCGTTGCTCAGATCGAAGTCGAATTGGGACAGGCCGATGAGCCCGTCCAGCAGATATTTGGACAGCGCATCCCATTCCTTCGCTTGGAGCAGGTCGATGCATTTGGACGTCGAAAATTCGACTTGCTGGCCGCCGGGCGCGGGTTCGGCAGGCGTTTGGCAAACGACCGAATTTTCGGCCGGGGACTGTCCATTCGTGCTATCTGACATTCTGTTCCTCACGCTGTGCCTAAGCTCATTAACGTTGTCGGCACTGGATTTTCAAGGTTAATTGACGCGGCGCGCGCGAAGCGGCCCAGTTTTCGGACCATCAGGGGAGAAATAATGATCGGCTTTGCAGATTTCATCCGACGTCCCAACCGTGCGGCTGCGGCTATCGTTTTTCTTGTCGCTCTTGCGGCAGGCATGCACGACGCGGCGGCGCAGCAGCGCCCGCCCGCCGCTGGCCCCGGCCGACCGCCGGCCGAGCAGGCGCCGACCGTGCGCGAGCAGGCGTTTCAGGATTGGCGCTATCGCTGCCTGCGAACGGCGGCAAACCAGCCGGAACAATGCGTCGCGTTCATCGAGATTCTTCTGCCCGACACCAACCAGCGACTCGCGAATTTCGCCGTTGTGGTCGTCCCCGGCCAACCGACGCCGGTCGGCACGCTGACCTTGCCGTTGGGACTTTTTCTGCCGGCGGGCATCCAAATCGCCATCGACGGGCAGAACCCGCTTGCAGCGCCGCTCACCACCTGCGTCGCCGAAGGATGCCAAGTAAGCCTCAATCTCGACGCCGGGATCTTGCCGCGCATGCAAGCCGGCAAACAGGCAAACATTACGTTCGTCGACAATTCCGGCGAGCGGCGCGCGATCACGATCAATCTATCGCTGGCCGGTTTCGCGCAGGCCTTGGCCGCCCTGCGCCGCTGAAGCGCGCCGAGATGATAGTGCGATGAAACGCGGGGCTTTGCTTCTTGCTGCTGCACTTGCGTTGGCCGGCTGCCAATCGGCCTTGTTTTCCGACGCGCGCGGCGAGTCCGACAAGCTCGCCGCCCAGGCCGGCTTCGCGCGCCAGTCCGTGCGCGCGGGCAGTTTCGAGCTTCTGAGCTATGCGCGCCTGCGGCCGGGGGCCGACGAACTCGTCGTCTATCTCGAAAGCGACGGCCGCGCGTGGATCGACCGCACCACGCGCTCGCCCGACCCGACCCCGACCGAGCCTTTGGTGCTGCGACTGGCGACAATCGACAGGGCCGCATCGGTTGCGTATCTGGCGCGCCCGTGCCAGTTCCTCGCGCCCGAACAGCTGCGCCGGTGCGCCGACAGCTATTGGACATCGGCGCGCTTTGCCGAGGAGGTCGTTGCCGCGACCGATGCCGCAATCGCCGCCCTCAAAAGGCAGGCAGGTGCCCAGCGGATTTCGCTGGTGGGGTATTCCGGCGGCGGCACCTTGGCGCTGCTGGTCGCCGCCCGGCGCACGGACGTGGCGAACATCGTCACTGTCGTTGCTCCGCTCGACCATGCGGCATGGACGCGCGCGATGAACGTCAGCGCGCTGTCCGGCTCTCTCAATCCCACATCGTATCTGGCGCGCCTTTCCGATATCCGCCAGCGCCATCTTGTCGGCCGCGACGACAAAGTGGTGCCCCCTACCCTCGCCGCCGATTTCGTGCGGCGCCTCGGGCCCGGCGCCAACGCGCGCGTGGTGCCCGTCGACGGCTACACGCATACATGCTGCTGGGACCGAACGTGGCATGCATTGGTCGAGCAGGCGCGGCGCGATTAGGCGGCGCGCCCTCGCGCGTCAGATGTTCGACGCCGCGGACTTTCGGGGTCTGTTGGCACATCGAAATGACGGCCCATGTCGCGGCTGATCCAGCCTTAGAACGGCAGCAACGTCGATATCGTGATCGAACCCGGCGCCCAAACCGGATTCAAAGCAACATTGACCGTCGCTGACGTGCCCCCATTGCGGGAGCGGCCTTTGAAATCGGCGGCAGAGTTCGTTGCGTCACACCCAGCCGCCGTCGACGATGTAGTGCTGGTTGGTACAAGCCGACGCCTCGTCCGAGGCCAGGAACAGCGTGAAGCGGGCGATTTCGTCGGGCTGCAGCCGCCGCTTGAGGCATTGGCGTGACATCAGTTCGGCTTCGGATTCTGGCGTCAGCCATTTTTGGATCTGACGCTCGGTCATGATCCAGCCCGGTGCGACCGCATTCACGCGGATATTGAAAGGCCCGTAATCGCGGGCCAGCGAGCGCGTCAGCCCGAGCACGGCCGATTTGCTGGCCGTATAGGCGGCCATCCCACCCTGCCCGACCATCCACGACGTCGAACCGAAATTGACGATCGCACCGCCGCCGCCCGCTTTCATGCCGGGCAGAACCGCTTGCGCGGCGAAGAACTGGTGCTTCAGATTCAAGGCGATCCGTTCGTCCCAGTATTCCGGCGTCACGGTTTCCGTGGCGTGCCGTTCGTCGTGTGCCGCATTGTTGATCAGGACTTGGACCGGCCCGGCCGTTCGGGCTATTTCGGCGATCGCCGCCTGCATCTTTGCGGTATGCGTAAGATCGACCGCGACAAACTGGGCTTTGCCGCCGCCATCGACGATCTCGCGCGCCAACGCGGCACCTTCGGCCGCCTTGATATCGAAGAAAACCACGAAGGATTTTTGTTCGGCGAACCGGCGGACGATCGCTTCCCCGATTCCCGACGCGCCGCCGGTTACCAGCACGACTTTCCCAGCCAAATCTGAATAGACGGCACCCATATTGCGCCCCTCCCCGTGCATCGATGTTCGAATGACGGGTATATATCAAAATTTGAGTTGCGCCCCTCTTAAATTCTGTGCAGTGTTTCTGCATGTCCGGCCGCTCAGAGCCGGCTTTGGGGAGGATCGAATGAACGCATTGATCAGATCATTGCTGGCGGCGGCGTCATTGGCGCTTTCGGCCGGCGGCGCAATGGCGCAGACGACCGTCAAATGGCTCCATCTCGAGGTCAACCCGAACCAGCTGAAGATTTGGGAAGAGGTCGCCCGCAGTTTCGAAGCTGCACATCCGGGCACCAAGATCGAGATGCAGTTCCTCGAAAACGAATCGTACAAGGCGAAACTGCCGACACTGCTGCAGTCGAACGACCGTCCCCACATCATCTATTCGTGGGCAGGCGGCGTGCTCAAGGCGCAGATCGAAGCCGGCGTCCTCCAGGACGTCGCGGGATCGATCAAGGATATCGCCCCCGAGATTTCGCCAGCGGCACTGGCCGCCTTCACCCAAGACGGCAAAGTCTACGGGCTGCCCTTCGCGCAATCGCAAGTCGGGTTCCTCTACAACAAAGATCTGATGGCCAAAGCCAACGTCGACGGCACGAAGATCAAAACATGGGACGACCTGCTGGCGGCGGTCAAAGCGCTGAAGGCCGCAGGCGTGACGCCGCTCACGGTCGGCGGCGGCGACAAATGGCCGCTCCATTTCTATTGGACCCATCTCGCCGTCCGGATCGGCGGAAAAGCGGCGTTCCAAGCGGCCCTGCGCGGCGAAAGCGGCGGCTTCGAAGGCGAAACCTTCCAAAAGGCCGGCGACCTGATGAAGCAGCTGGTCGATCTGCAGCCCTTTCAGAACGGCTTTCTCGGCTTCAAGAACCCGCAATCGACCGGTTATTTCGGCGACGGCAAGGCGGCGATGACTCTGGTGATCAGCACCGTCTACCACCAGCAGAAAGCGCTGGCAGCCGACAAGGTCGGCATCCCGGACGACAAGCTCGGCTGGTTCGACTTTCCGACGATTCCGGGCGGCAAGGGCGAAGCGGCGGACACGCTGGGCGGCATCAACGGCTGGCTCGTCACGCGCGGCGCGCCGAAGGAAGCGGTCGAGTTCGTCAAATTCTTCGTCTCGAAAGACGTGCAATCGCGCCTTGCGGCCGGCAACTTTCTCGTCCCGGTCGTCAAGGGTGCGGATGCGGCGATCAACAACGCCTTCATGCGCAACATCGCGCAGAACCTCGCGCGCTCGAACTACCACCAGAACTTCTACGATCAAGACCTCGGGCCCTCGGTTGGCCGCGTTGTCAACGACGCGACCGCCGAACTCGCCGGCGGCAGCATGACGCCGCGCCAGGTTTCCAAAGCGGTTCAGGACGCTTGGAAGCAGGGCAACTGAAAAACCGGGCCGACGCGGCGGGCAGGCGCCCCATGGCAAGGCACCTTCCCGCCGCAGCCGGCGGAGTATCGCGATGCTAGCGTCGACGACAGCCCGCCAGCGGGGGGCGGGGCGGATGACGGCCGTCATTCTCTTCCTGCCGCCGGCACTTCTGCTTTTCACGCTGTTCGTCGTGATGCCCGTGGTCGAAGCCGCCTGGTACGGCGGCTACAACTGGAACGGTTTCGGATCGCCGAAGAATTGGGTCGGGTTCGACAACTACCGGATGGTCTTCGAAACGCGCGCCTTCGGCCTCGCGCTGCGCAACAACCTGCTCGTCATCGTCGTTTCGCTGGCGATCCAGCTGCCGCTGGCGTTGGCCCTGGCGCTGATACTGGCCGAAAAATTCCGCGGCGCGGTGGCGCTGCGCATGCTGTTTTTTCTGCCCTACGTGCTCGCCGAAGTCGCGACCGGGCTGATTTTCAGCTTCGTCTACGACGGCGACTACGGTCTGCTGGCGTCGATCTACCGGTTCTTCGGCGCCGAAGCGCCGCATCTGCTCGCCAGCACCCAGACGTCGATGCTGGCGATTCTGATCGTCGTCGTATGGAAGTATTTCGGCTTCCACATGATGCTGTTCATCGCCGCCCTGCAGGGACAGGACCGCAACCTGATCGAGGCGTCCCGGATCGACGGCGCCTCGCGCTGGCAGACAATCCGCTTCGTGTCGATCCCGCTGCTCTACCCGACGATCCGGCTGTCGATTTTCTTCGCGGTCGTGGGCTCGCTCCAGCTTTTCGATCTCGTCATGCCGCTGACGCGCGGCGGGCCGGCGGATTCGTCGCAAACGATGGTGAGTTTCCTCTATTCGCACGGCGTCACGCGCATGCGCGTCGGCTACGGCAGCGCCATCGGCGTGATCCTGTTCGTAATCTGCGCGACCTTCGCGATCACCTACAAACGCTGGTTCATGCGCGATGAATGAGGCTTCCGCACCCGCCCGCCGCCCGCCCGACCTCGCCGTCCTCTACCGGACTCTATTTCTGGCGTTCGTTGCGGCGTTCGTCGCCGTGCCGCTGCTGGCGACGGTTTTGGGCGGCTTCAAGTCGTTGGGCGAGTTGCGCACGAACCCGTTCGGCCTTCCGTCCGTCTGGGAATGGCAGAACTACGCCGGCATCCTCGCGTCCCGGCGCTATTGGCAGCTGCTCGGCAACTCGTTCGCGATTTCGACGCTGACGACGATCCTCGCCCTCGTCGTCGCGTCGATGGCGGCGTTCGTGTTCGCCCATATCCGCTTCTTCGGCAGCCGGATGCTGCTGAACTATTTCACGATGGGGCTGCTGTTTCCCGCCGCGACGGCGATCCTGCCGCTGTTCATCAAGGTGCGCGACCTCGGCCTTCTCGACACCTACTTCGGCGTCGTGCTGCCGCAGGTGGCCTTCGCGCTGGCGATGAGCATCCTGCTGTTCCGGCGCTTCTTCAAGGATCTGCCGGTCGAGCTCGTCGAAGCCGCCCTCGTCGATGGCTGCTCCTATCCCAAATTTTTCCGCTTCGTCACGCTGCCTCTGTCGCGCCCGATCCTTGCGACCGTGGGCACGATCACGTTCGTCCACAGTTGGAACGCCTATCTCGTTCCGCTCATCATGCTCAACAGCGACGCGATGTATCCTTGGCCGCTGGGTATCATGGTCTACCAGGGCGAATACACCGCCGACTGGCATCTGATTCTCGCGTTCATCACGCTAACGATCCTGCCGACCTTCATTCTGTTTGTTTTTGCGCAAAAACACATCGTGGCCGGCCTGACCGCCGGCGCGGTGAAAGGTTAACCGGGCATTGCCCAAGCGACGGAGCGGGACCGTGGAAAAAGTCGGTATCGGCATCATCGGATGCGGCGTAATCAGTGCGGCGTACATCAAAGCCTCGCGGAACTTCCCGATCCTCGAATTGCGGGGTGTGGCGGACATGCGGACCGAGGCCGCCGAAAAGCGGGGTGCTGAGTTCGGCATCGAGGCAATGCGCATCGACGCGATGCTCAAACGCGACGATATCGACATCGTGCTGAACCTGACGGTGCCGCTGGCACATACCGACGTGGATCTGGTTGCCCTCAAAGCCGGAAAACACGTCTATTCGGAAAAGCCGCTCGGCGTGAATCTCGTCGAGGCCAAAAAAGTGGTGGATCTTGCGAACGAAAAAGGACTCCGCCTCGGCTGCGCACCCGACACGTTCCTGGGCGGCGGGCACCAGACGGCGCGCACGCTGCTCGACGCCGGCGCCATCGGCAAGCCGGTCGCCGGCAGCGCGTTTTTCATGTGCCCGGGCCACGAGCGCTGGCATCCGGCCCCCGGCTTCTACTATCTGCGCGGCGGCGGGCCGATGCTCGACATGGGCCCCTACTACATCACCGACCTCGTCCAGCTGCTGGGCCCGGTCGCGAGCGTGATGGGCTCGACCGCGCGGCCGCGCGAGCAACGGATGATCACGAGCGAACCGCTGAAGGGCACGATGATGCCGGTCGAGGTCGCGACCCACGTGGCCGGCATGCTGGAGTTCCGCAGCGGTGCCGTCATCTCGATCGCGATGAGTTTCGACGTGCCCAAGCACCGGCACACGCCGATCGAAATCTACGGCGACAAGGGCGCCATGCTGGTTCCCGACCCCAACCGCTTCGGCGGCGAAGTTTCGGTGGCGCTCACCGGCGGCGAATGGGAAGCCAAACCCCTGACCCACGGCTATTCGGAGGGCGAATTCCGATCGATCGGCCTTGCCGACATGGCGACAGGCCTGCGCAAGCGCCGACCGCATCGCGCGAATGGGGCCTTGGCGTTCCACGTTCTCGAGGTTATGGAAGCGTTCCAGAAATCCTCGGACGAAGGCCGCCGGGTTGAGATCGAAAGCACAGTCGAACGGCCAGCACCGCTGGCAGCCGGCCAGTCCGGCGGAAACTTGGAGTGACGGACATGGCGAACAAGAAACCGACGGCGATGATCGTGTGGGGCGGCTGGAACGGCCACGACCCGGATCTGTGCGCTTCGATCTACAACACTTGGCTGACCGCGGCGGGCTACGACGTGCGCGTCGAAACGACGACCGCGGCATTCGCCGATCCGGCGATCCACGATCTGTCGCTGATCGTGCCGATCTATACGATGTCGAAAATCGAAAAGGCCGAGGCGCTGAATCTGTGCGCCGCCGTCCAGGGCGGCGTCGGCCTCGCCGGGCACCATGGCGGCATGTGCGACGCGTTCCGCGATTCGGTCGAGTACCAGTTCATGTGCGGCGGCCAGTGGGTGGCGCATCCCGGCAACATCATCGATTTCCGGGTGAACGTGACCCAGCCCGACGATCCGGTGATGCGCGGCCTTTCCGATTTCGACTACCGGTCGGAGCATTACTACATGCATGTCGACCCCGCGATCGAGGTGCTCGCCACCACGACGTTCTCGGGCGAGCACGCACCCTGGGTCGAAGGCGTGGTGATGCCGGTCGTTTGGAAAAAGCGCTTCGGCCAGGGCCGCGTGTTCTATTGCACGCTCGGCCATCGCGCCTATGAACTCGACCTTCCGGAAATGAAGCAGATCATGACGCGCGGGATGGCATGGGCGGCGCGGGCGTGAGACTGGCTGCGGGCCCGACGGCGCGCGCAACACTGGAAGACGTCGCGCGCGAGGCCGGCGTGTCCCTCGCGACCGCCGATCGCGTGGTGAACAAGCGGCCCGGCGTGCGCGACAAAACCGTCGCGCGCGTCGAGACTGCGGTCGCCAAACTCGGCTACCGGCCGGATCTCGCGGCGGCCCAGCTCGCGCGCAACCGCAGCTTCCGCTTCGCGTTCATTCTTCCGACCGGCGACAACACGTTCATGGCCGAGCTGACGGAACAGGTGCGCCACACCACGACCTGGCTCGCAGCCCAGCGCGCATTCGTCGACGTGCACCATGTCGACGTGTTCGATCCCGAGGCGATCGGGCGGGCGCTCGAAAGCCTGCCGCCGGTCTATGAAGGCGTGGCGGTCGTTGCGCTCGACCATCCGCGCGTGCGGATCGCGATCGACGATTTGGCGGCGCGCGGTGTGGCCGTCGTCACGCTCGTGTCGGACGTTCCGGGATCGCGGCGGTTGCACTATGTCGGCATCGACAATCCCGCCGCCGGCCGCACCGCCGGGACGCTGATGGGCAAATATCTGCGCGGCCGCACGGGCAAGATCGGCGTCGTTGCGGGGTCGCTTGCACTGCGCGACCACGCCGAGCGCCAATTCGGCTTCAACCAAGTCCTGGCGGGCGAGCATCCGAATCTGCGAGTGCTGCCCGCCATCGAAGGCCGCGACGACAGCGCGCAAACGCGCCCAATGGCGGCGCGGCTGCTGGCCGAGAATCCCGACCTGATCGGGCTCTACAATGTCGGTGCCGGCAACCGCGGCATCGCCGCGGCACTCGACGAATCGGGGCGCGCGCGCGACATCGTCTGGATCGCCCACGAGCTCACGCCGCACACGCGGCGCTTCCTCGTCGGCGGCATCCTCGACACCGTCATCAGCCAGAACGCGGGCCACGAGGCGCGCTCGGCCGGTCGCGTGCTGCTCGCGCATTGCGGCGGCGGCAAAATACTGAGCGATCAGGAGACGATCCGGATCGACATCTTCGTGCGCGACAATATTCTCTAGCGGATTCGCCGCCGTCGCGACGGACGCGCACGGCAATGCGCTATTTCTCGCGGAAACCTTGGTGCCCCAGGTCGGACTTCGACCAAAATGTCTCGCGATCGCCGACGCAACAAAGCCCGCCGACCGGTTTCCCGACGGCGGGCTTCTTCAACGGTCGGCGCGGCGGGACTCGATTCAAATACAGGTCGATCCAAAACAAAGCTCGGAATCACAAATCCCCGATCAACGCTTCGGGTTTGCCGCGCGCCAAGCCTGATACTCGCCATTTGCGTCCGGATGCAGCGGATAGTAACGCTGCAGAGGTTCTCCTTGCATAAGCTTCATGCGCGAGAACTCCTCCCAATCATGATGCTTGTTGGCCTCGTCGATGACGGCTTTTGCCATCGACACGGGCACCACCACGACCCCGTCGTCGTCCGCCACGATGATGTCGCCCGGGATCACTGTGACGCCGCCGCAAGCGATGGGGACGTTGACGGCCATGGGAAAGATCGTGGTCTGCACATGGTAGTTCGGCGTCCAGCCGCGCAACCACAGAGGAATGTCGAGTTGTTTGACGTTCGGCCGGTCGCGCATGCACCCGTCGATGACGATGCCTGCCCCGCCCCGCCCCTTGAAATACGTCGACATCATGTCGCCGAAGACGCCGGAGCTCATGTCGCCGCGCGCGTCAACGACGACCACGTCGCCTTCCTGGACGTGATAGAGCACGTGTCGATGCAGCTGAGTCTCAGGGTCGGCATATTCGCCTTCGCTGAAAAGATCCGGCCGCTGGGGCATGAACTGAAGAGTCAACGCCGGTCCGACGATCGATTTACCGGCGTTCTGCGCGACCGGCCCCACCATATGCGGGTTCTTGTACCCCATATGCCCGAGCGTGCCGGCGACGGTCGCAGCCCCGATGTCCCGCAGCCCTTCGATCAATTCCTTGGGCGGGCGCACGATGTCCGATGTACGCGTCATTTTGACCTCTGATGCTTTGACTACCAGTTGGTGACTGAACCGTCGCGCCGCCGCAGATGCGGCGCTTCCCAGAAGCGCAGACTCTGCGCCTGGATGGCCGGTTCGTTGACTTCGACGCCGAGCCCGGGCAGATCGCCGACGGGATAGTCGGCGCCGTCGAGCCGCGGCTGCACGGGAAAATACTCGGCGCTGTCGAAGCCCTTGGCTTCCGGAACGCGCGTTTCGAGCCACGCGAAGTTCGCGATCGCCGCGGCTAGATGCACGGTCGCTGCCGTGCAGATGGGACCAAGCGGATTATGCGGCATCAGATCGACATAGTGGGCTTCGCTCCACCCGGCGACCTTCATCGCCTCGGTGAGCCCGCCGACATTGCAGACGTCGAGCCGGTTGAACTGATGGATGCCGCGCTCGATATAAGGCAGGAACTGCCACTTGCTGGCGAATTCCTCGCCGATCGCGAACGGCACGTCCGTCATCTTGCGCAGCGATTCGTAGGCTTCGGGCGTTTCGTCGCGGATCGGCTCCTCGAGGAAGTCGAGCACGCCCCGGTCGAGTTTCGCACAGAAGCTCGCCGCTTCGGCCACCGACAGCCGGTGATGGTAGTCGATTCCGAGAACAAGATCGTCGCCCAATTCCTTACGCGCCTTGTTGAGCATCCGCGCGGTCGGGCCGATCGATTCCCGCGGCTCGAAGATGTCCCGGCTCCGCTGGCCGACGGGGAAGAACCGGATTGCCTGCCAGCCCTGCGCGGCCAATTGGCGGGCGCGGTCGATGGCGGCATCGCCTTCCGCCTCGTCGCCGGTCGAGGCGAAGGTCGGAACGCAGTCGCGCTGCTTGCCGCCCAAAAGTTCGTAGACAGGCACGCCCAACACCTTACCTTTGATGTCGTGGAGCGCGATGTCGATCGCGGAAATCGCCGCCTGCAGTACCCGCCCGCCTTCGAAATACTGGCTGCGATAAGTCTCTTGCCAGATTCGACCGATCTGCATCGGGTTTTGGCCGATGAGGAATTCGCGATAATGCTCGATGGCACCCGTAACGGCCTTTTCGCGCCCACTCAGGCCGCTTTCCCCCCAGCCGAAAACGCCCTGGTCGGTCTCGACCTTGACCAGCATCTGATTCCGGATTCCCACCCACACGGGATAGGGTTTGATCGCTGTTATCTTGAGTTTCGCAGTCATACGCACCCCTAAACCGGATCGAACCGGACGGTCTCAGTCCGCTTTGAGCGCCAATTCGGTGGCGCCGTCGAATAGATGCATGCGATCTTGGTCGAATGCGAGCCAGATCGGCTGGTCCGCTTCGACCGCGACATCCGGCGGCACGCTGATATTGACGATGGCGCCGGAAAGCATGGCCTGGACGAAGGTCACGTCGCCGGTCGGCTCGACGGTATAGGCCTTCGCCGGAATGGCGCCGGGGACAGCGGAGGTCGTCAGCTTGATCGTCGAATGGCGTGCACCGAGCACGACCTTGCTTGAGGTTGCGCGCTGCACCTTGCGCGCGTTGAGGGGCGAGAGCGCGAGCGTCCAACCTTCGGCACCCGCCAGCACGGCGCGGCCATCCACCGTCGATGCCGTCAGCGGAACCAGGCTCATCGCCGGGCTGCCGATGAAGCTCGCAACGAACATATTGACCGGATTGGCGAAGACTTTGGCCGGCGAATCGTATTGCTGGAGATTGCCGCCGCTCATCACTGCCAACTTGTCGGCCATCGTGACGGCCTCGAGCTGGTCGTGCGTGACGTAGATGATCGTGGCCTTGAGATCCTGGTGGAAGCGCTTGATCTCGGACCGCATCTGCACGCGCAGCTTGGCGTCGAGGTTGGAAAGCGGCTCGTCCATCAGGAAGACGGCCGGATCGCGCACCAACGCGCGGCCGAGAGCGACGCGCTGCTGTTGTCCGCCCGAAAGTTCGCGCGGCTTTCGCTCGAGCAGGTGGGTCATGTCGAGCATCTGCGCAGCTTGCTTGACCTTGCGGTCGATTTCGTCGCGCGGAAGCTTGCGCATCTGCAACGGGAACGCGAGGTTGGCATAGACGGTTTTCTGGGGATAGAGCGCGTAGTTCTGGAAAACCATCGCGATGTCGCGATTCTTTGGGTCCACGTCGTTGACCAGACGCTCGCCAATGAGGATCTCGCCCGAAGTGAGCGAGGTCAGCCCCGCGACGAGATTGAGCGTCGTCGTCTTGCCGCAGCCCGAGGGGCCGACGAGCGCCACGAACTCGCCGTCGTTGATCGTCAGGGAGACGTCGTTGACGGCATTGTAGCCGCCGTAAGTCTTGATGAGATTCTTCAGAACCACATGGGCCATACGGCGAACCTTCTAGTGTTTGACCGCACCTTCGGTGAGGGCGCGAACGAAATAGCGCTGGAGCATGAGGAAAAGGACCACGACCGGCACGCTCATCATGAAACTCGCCGCCATCAAGCCCGGAAAATCGGACGAGCTCTCGGAGAAGAATCGCTGGATGCCGATCGGCAGAGTCAGCCGGTCGTTCCGGTTGATGAACGTGTAGGCGAAGATGTACTCGTTCCAAGCGCCGATGAAGGAGTAGATCGCCGTCGCGATGATTCCGGGCACCGAAAGCGGCATGATGATCAGCAGGAACGCCTGGAAACGCGACGCGCCGTCGATGCGCGCAGCCTGCTCGAGCTGGTAGGGGATGTTGTCGTAGAAACCTTTGAGCAGCCAGATCGCGAGCGGCAGGCCGAACGTCAGGTAGGTCAGGATCAGCGACCCGTGCGTGTTCATGAGGCCGAGAAAGCGCATCAAGATGAAGAGCGGGACGAGGAAGACGACCGCCGGGAACATGTTGCGCAGCAGCACCGAGAAAAACAGAAATTTGCGGCCCGGAAAATCGAATCGCGAGAACGCATAGGCGGCCGGCACAGCGACGATGACCGACAGAATGGTCGACATTGTCGACACAAAGAGGCTGTTCCAGAAGAAGCGCAGGAAGTCTTCCCCCACGCTGCTCGTGGGATCGAGCAACTTCTTGTAGCTCGCCAGCGTCGGCTCGTTCGGCCACCATTGCGGCGGGAACTGCAGTGCGGCGAAGCCCGATTTGATCGACGTCAGCAGCATCCAGACCATCGGCAGCAGGGTAAACAGCATCATCACCGCGAGGAATGCGCGTCCAGCCCAGCGCCAGAGGTCGATCGTCGCGCGGGGGGCGGGTTTCGAGGCGACGGTCATGATGCGCCGCCCTCCTTTTCCGCACCGCCGAGACCGCGCACGTAGAAATAGCCGAGCGACATAACGATCAGGAACAAGATGACGGAATAGGCCGCCGCAATACCCCAGCGCTGGCGCCCGAAAGCGATCTCGTAGATATGGGTTATCCAGATATGCGACGCGTTGGCGGGGCCGCCGCCGGTCATGATCCAGGTGACGATGAAGGAATTGAAGTTCGCCACCGCAAGCAGCAGAATCGTGGCGATGGACACGCCCCTAAGGTGCGGGAAGGTAACGTGCCAGAAGCTGTGCCAAGCGCCGGCGCCGTCGACCTTCGCCGCCCGGAGCAGCTGGTCCGGCACGGTCTGGAGGCCCGCCGCCAGCATGATCATCGCGAACGGGAACTCGCGCCACACGTTGACGACGATCAACGACGGCAGAACCGAATTGACGCTGTCGATGAAGTTGGGTGGGCGCCCCGCGAACCCGAGCTCGACCAAGAGGGCGCCGATGACGCCGAAATTCGAATGGTAGATCCATTTCCAGATATAGGCGGCGGCGACCGCGCTGATGACCCAGGGGATGATCAGAATGGCGCGCATGACCGCCCGGCCGGGAAAGGCGCGATGCAGGCAAAGCGCGCATCCCAACCCCAGAATGTAGGCGCAGCCAGTCGAAACGATCGTCCAAATGAACGTGTTCAGCGTCACCTGCCAGAACACGTCGCTGCCGAGGATGATCGCGTAATTGTCGAACCCGACGAATATCTTGTCGCGCAGCTGCAGGCTGGGCGGCGTGTTGTAGAACGATAGCTCGATTGTGTAGTAGACCGGATACGCGATGACGATCAGCATCACCACGATCGCGGGCAGGACGTAGAGATAATCGGCGCGGTGGATCCAGGCCCGACGAAAGACGCCGGCAGGCCGCGCCGTCGCTCGAGCTGGAACTTCGGTCGGACGTATCGTCATGGTTGCGATGCCGGTCTTGTTTCGCCGGACGAGAGACCGGCGGCTATCGCCGCCGGTCCCGTCGGCGATCCCTGCTAGAGCTTGCCGCCGCTCATGACGTTCCTGATTTTCCGCGCCGCGTCTTCGGCGGCCTGATCGACCGACATCGTGCCGGTGAGGGCGTTCTGCAGCATGTCGGGCACGATGATGTTCATGATTTCCGGCGTTTCCGGGATCGTCGGAAACGGAATGCCGTAGGGAAGCATCGCGGTCGTGACGTCGAGGAATTTGATGTTCTCGAGCCGCTCCTTCATCCACTTGGTCTTGAAGCCGTTGAGGTTCCCGGGGTTCGAGCCGGCATAGGCCATCTTCAGCGACCATTCGGGGCTGGTCCAGAAGCAGACGAGCGCCTTCGCGGCCGGCTGGTCGACCTTGCCGCCGTCGACGTATTCGGGCTTCAGAATGTGCATGTTGGAGCCGCCGAACACGACGGCGCGCTTGCCGTCCGGGCCGGTCGGGATCAGACCATAGCGCATATTGTCGATGACGTTCTGCGCCGTTTGGGCGTCGCTGCCGGTCGCTTTCTTCTTGAGATCCAGCATCACGTCGTAGTCGGACGGGTGCGAAATCATCATCGCGAGCTGGCCGGCCAGGAACAGCGGCTGATTGTCGGCCTGCTGGTTGGTAAGCGCCGAAACCGGCACCGACTTGTCGCGGACATACATGTCGTACGACGCTTGCAAGGCGCGCTTGCTCGCCGCGGTGTTGAGCTGGATCTGCGCGTAGTTCGGCGACGCGGAGGCTTCGTCGAACACGCCGCCGCCATAGGCCCAGAGCTGCGGCATGAAGCGGTAGGGCGTATTGCCGGCGTTCTTGCGGGCGACCAAGCCGTAACCCGCGATACCGGTCTTTTCCTTGATCTGCTTGGAATACCTGACGACATCGTCCCAGGTCGCCGGCGGCTTGTCCGGATCGAGACCGGCACGCTTGAAGAGGTCGGCATTCCAGATCAACGCCATCGTCTCGTTGTTCGTCGGAATGCCGTAGGTCTTGCCCTTCCACATGTTCGACTTCATGGCGCCGGGCCAGAAATCCTGGGCCGTATAGCCGATGTCTTCGGGCTTAAGCTCCTGGAGATAACCCTTCGAAGCGAACTCGACGCCGCCCAGGATCTGCAGCCGCACCACCATCGGTCCCGCCGTGCCGAGCAGCGCCGTGCGGAACTTGTCGAGCAAATCGTTGTAGGTGAGCGCCTGATCCTCGAGCTGGATGTTCGGGTAGGTCTTCCGGAACGTCGCAAAGAAATCCCTGTAGTACTGGCGCAGCAGATCCGGATCGCCCTCGAACGCGCCCTGGTACCAGAAGCTGACCCGCCCTCTGTAATTCAGCGGCGTAACTTTGCCGCAATCGGCAGCCGTATCGAATTCCTGGGTGCCGGCGATGGAGCGCACATACTCGGGCGACCACTTGGTCAGATCGACAGGTGATTGCGCCGATGCCGGCCACCAAACGGCAAGCGCTGCCGCGATGGAAGCCGTCGAAACGCCACGCCGAACCGCGCAGCCGAGATGAATCTTCGACATTGTTCCGTTTCCTCCCCTTTCGCCGCCGCCCCCTTGACGTTGGCGCTGTTTATTTCTTCGTTGCTCTGGAGCTCATGTTTTTCGGCTCCGTTGCCACAACAATTGCAGATGTGATCTTGCGAGTCAATTTTGGAGTATCGTATATCTGTTCGCCTGCGTTCGTTTCATCCGGCCCGAAGAAGCTCGATTTAAATTGCTGCACAACAGCAAGGCCGTCATGTGCGGGTTGATTGACCCGATGGAGGATTCCGACGGGGCCTGCCTTTTTAGAATCGTATTTCGCCGTATCGCGCGTTCCGCGAAACGTGGGACACGAAAACGCGCGGGCAATCACGGTCGGAAAAGCCAGGTAGACTGGCCGCCGGCATCAAAAAAAGAAACCGTCGTCGGGGAGGAACAAGAAAAATGAAGATCACGAAAATCGAACCGTGGCTCATCAAGTCGGCGGCTTCCTACTGGGGCGAATTCCTGTTCGTCGAAGTCCGCACGGATGAAGGCGTCACCGGCTGGGGCGAGATCACCACGACCACGAAGATCGCGAACCGCGCGCTTACGGCGATGCTGCGGCGGATCGGCGACATGATGGTCGGCGAAGACCCGGCGCATATCGAACGCCTTTGGCACAAACTTTTTCGCAGCTTTACCTATATGGGAAGCCGGGGGGCGGCGGTCGAATGCGTCAGTGCTATCGACATTGCACTCTGGGACATTCGCGGCAAAACGCTCGGCAAACCGATCTACGAGCTCCTCGGCGGCCCCGTTCGCGACGAAATCGCGCTTTACACGCATCCCGACCAGCGGAAATTCACCAGCAAGGAAGGCGTCGTCGCCGAAATCCGCGACATCGTGAAATCGGGCCATACCGCGCTCAAATTCGATCCGTTTCCGCAGCAGGGGCCGTATCTCGATGGAAGGGCGCGCGAACAGCGCGAGGGCTATCTCGACGGCAGCATGACGCGCCAAGATCAGCGCAAAGCTGCGGAGTTGACCGCACTTATCCGCGAAACCGCAGGGCCCGACATCGAAATACTCATCGACGCGCATGGCCGCTTCGACGTGCCGACGGCGATCCGGCTGTGCCGCTCGCTTGAAGAGGCCGGCAAGATCGACTGGTTCGAGGAGCCGTGCCCGCCCGAAAGCGTCGACGCGCTCAAGCAAGTGCGCGAGAAGGTCAACGTGCCGATCTCGTGGGGCGAGCGCGGACACACAAAATGGGACTTCGTCCCGATTCTCGAGAACAGGCTGGCCGACTACATCATGCCCGACGTCACCTGGACCGGCGGAATCAGCGAGCTCAAGAAGATCTCGACGCTCTGCGAAGCGTTCTACATCCCCGTGTCGCCGCACGACGCGGCTGGGCCGATCAACGTGGTCGCTGGCGCACAGGTCATGATGACCGTGCCGAATTTCTACAAGCTCGAAACGTCGGAGTGGAATTTGTCGAAGTACGATCCGCTGATCGACAAGCCCCTCGACAACTCCAACGGCAGCCTCAAACTCAACAAGGCGCCGGGGCTCGGCATCGAAATGAATCGCGAATACCTTGCAGCCAACGTCGTCGAATGAGCGGATGAGGAGCTGGCGGAGGACGGAAACCGTCGGCTTGAAATGCGCTGTGATCGGCACGCGCCCGAATCGCAAGATCCACGGCATAGCCGCCTGGCACCCTGCCAGGAACTCGAAATTCGGACTTATTCAAGGAGCTTGATTGCCCGCACAGGGGCCGCCCGAAGGCCGGTTTGCGTGGGGGTGAATGGTAGCGGCGGAGGGATTTGAACCCCCGACCAAGGGATTATGATTCCCCTGCTCTACCACTGAGCTACGCCGCCAAAGAGCGGACCGTTTAAGGCCAGTTGCAGGGCCTGTCAAGAAGCCCGACGCGCGCCGATCCCAGCGGCTTGCCCCGCGAACGCGACAGGCCGCAAAAAGCAGGCTGCCGACGATTTCGGCGCGTACACATGAAGCAAAAGCCGGCGACGGAATTTCGAATTGCTAGGCGCGCGAGATCCAGCCGCCGCCGAGCACGCGGGCACCGTCGTAAAGAACGCAAGCCTGCCCGGCCGCAACGCCGAATTCGGGATCTTCGAGCGTCACCGTCGCCGTTTCGCCGGGTCCGACCGCGAATGTCGCGGGCTTGGGTGCGGTCGTCGAACGGATCTTTGCGAGCGCTGCCCCGGCTTGCGCCTGCCCGCCCAACCAATTGGTACGCTTGAGGGCGATGTCGCGGCGCGCCAAGGCCGCGCGCGGCCCCACCGTCACGCGCGCGGCATCGGCATCGACCGCCAGCACGTAAAGCGGTTCGGCCGAAGCATCGCGTGCACCGATATTGAGGCCGCGGCGCTGGCCGACCGTGAAGCCGATCGTGCCGTCGTGGCGGCCAAGCACGGTGCCGGCCTGGTCGACGATGTCGCCGGGCCTTGCCGCTTCGGGCCGCAGCCGCGCCACGATCTCGCGATAGTCGCCGCCGGGCACGAAGCAGATGTCCTGGCTGTCGGGCTTGCTTGCGACCGGCAAGGCCAAGCGTGCAGCGGCATCGCGCACGGCGGTCTTGGGCAAACCGCCCAGCGGAAAGCGCAGAAAGTCGAGCTGTTCTTGCGTGGTCGCGAACAGGAAATAGCTCTGGTCGCGGGTGGGATCGGCCGCCACATGCAGCTCGGCCCCGCTGGGGGAGGCCAGTCGCCGCGCATAATGGCCGGTCGCAAGCGCCGAAGCGCCCAGATCGCGCGCCACGGCGAGCAGGTCGCGGAATTTGACGGTGCGGTTGCACTGCACGCACGGCACCGGCGTCTCGCCGCGCGCGTAGCTGTCGGCGAAGTCCTCGATCACGGCGTCTTTGAAACGGCTTTCGTAGTCGAGCACGTAATGCGCAATGCCGATGCGGTCGGCGACGTTGCGCGCGTCGTAAATGTCCTGGCCCGCACAGCACGCGCCCTTCTTCTTGGCAAGCTCGCCCTGGTCGTAGAGCTGCAGCGTGACGCCGACCACGTCGTAGCCCTGCTCTTTGAGCAAGGCCGCAACGACCGAGGAGTCGACCCCGCCCGACATCGCCACGACCACGCGCGCACCCGGCGCGAGGTCGATATCCTGCGGTGCGATTTCGGACATGTCGCTCATGCGGCAGCCAATCCTTGGCGCCAAAAATCGGCCTCGAGGCGGCAGGCTTGCGCAAAGGTCTTTACCAGATCGTCGAAGCGCGCCGCACCGCCGCGCGCGACGCCCAAACGATCCACCTCGTCGGCCACGCCGCGCGCAATGCCGGCAAATTCGTCGCCGGCATACATCGCAATCCACGCCGCGTAGGGATTTGCGGGCGTTGCGTGTGCAGCGAGTGCTTGGCCGATCTCGGCATAGCCGAGCGCGCACGGGCTCAACGCCACCACGAGATCCAAGAGATCGCCGTCGAGCCCGCGCGCGAGCACGTAGCGCGTGTAGCCGAGCGTGGCTTCGCCTTCTTGCGTCGCTTCGAGCGTTTTTTCGTCGATGCCCCAGTCGCGGCAGAACGCCACGTGCAGGCCCATCTCGACGTCGAGAATCGCTTTGACGGATGCGTTGGCGCTGCGCATTTCCGCAAGGCTCGACGCCTTGGCCGTGGCCAGCGCCCAGGCGCGCGCGTAGTGGATCAAGAAAAGATAGTCCTGCTGCAGATAGTGACGGAAGGCCTGTTTGGGCAGCGTGCCGGCACCGAGTTGCTTCACGAAATCGTGCGCGACATAGGCCTGCCAGGCGGGTGCTGCCGCTTCGCGCAGCCGCGCAAACAGCCCGCCGTCATGCCACAAGGTGCCGCTCATTCGCGTTCCTTGAGCCACGCCATCTGGATCGCTTCGAGGATCTTCTCGTTCGATTTGTTCGGATCGTCGGCGAAGTTCGGCAGCGCTTGCACCCATTTCCACAGATCGGTGAAGCGCAGATTTTCGACGTCGGCCTCGGGATGCGCTTCCTCGAGCTCGATCGCGATGTCGGCAACGTCGGTCCAGCGCAGCTTCATCGGAGCGGGTCCTTCAGGCCTTGTCGACCATCATGTTGCGCGTGGCAGTGGGCAGCGACACGGTGAGCCCGTCGAGCTCGTCCGTGATCGTGATCTGGCAACCCAGGCGCGAGGTGTGCGTGAGGCCGAAGGCGAGGTCGAGCATGTCTTCTTCGTCTTCGCTGGCTTCCGGCAGGCGCTCGTAATCGTCCTTGTCGACGACGATGTGGCAGGTCGAGCAGGCGAGAGACCCTTCGCACGCCCCTTCGAGCGGCACGTCGTTGCGGTGCGCGATCTCGAGCACCGAGAGGCCCACGGGTGCGTCCACTTCCTTGCGCGTGCCGTCGTTCAGGATGAAGGTCATCTTCGGCATGGTCGTCGTGCTTTCTGTGTTGAGGTTATGGGGTTCTTCGAAAATCAGCCGCCGATTTCGGCGACGTTGCGGCCCGCAAGCGCTTTGCGAATGCCGCGATCCATGCGCCGTTCGGCGAAAAACTTGGTGCCCTGCTCCAAAGCCTCGGCGGCCCCCTGGATGGAAGCCCGGTCGCTTTTCGACATGGCGCGCTCGAGCGTTTCTTGTGCCGCGGCAATCGTCGCACGCTCGGCCTCGCTCAAAAGATCGGCATCGACCGCGAGGGCCGCTTCGAGCGCGTTGATGGCACGGCGCGCTTCCACACGCGCTTCGGTCAGCAAGCGGCGTTCCATGTCGGCTTCGGCATTGTCGATCGAGGCGCGCAGCATGTCGGCCATTTCGTCTTCGGTGAGGCCGTAGGACGGCTTCACCTCGACGCGCGCCTGGCGGCCGGTCGTCGATTCCTCGGCCGAAACCGACAGCAACCCGTCGGCGTCGACCGCAAAGCGCACGCGGATGCGCGCCGCCCCCGCCACCATCGGCGGAATGCCGTCGAGTTCGAAGCGCGCCAAGCTGCGCGTCTGGTCGGCCATTTCGCGCTCGCCCTGCACCACGTGGAACGACATGGCCGTCTGGCCGTCCTGGTAGGTGGTGAAATCCTGGCCGCGCGCGACCGGGATCGGCGTGTTGCGCTCGACGATCTTTTCGACGATGCCGCCCATCGTCTCCAAGCCCAGCGACAGCGGCAGCACGTCGAGCAGCAGCGTGTCGGACCCCGCGGTCAGCGCCTCGGCCTGCAGCGCAGCGCCCACGGCAACGACCTCGTCGGGGTTGATGTCGGCAAGCGGCTTTTTTCCGAAAAATTCTTCGACCTTTGCGCGCACCAGCGGCACACGCGTCGAGCCGCCCACCAGGACCGTGCCGTCGATCGCCTCGGGCTTCACGCCGGCATCTTCGAGCACGCCCGCTGCGATCTTCAGCGTGCGCGCGACCAAGGGCTCGATCAGCTTTTCGAGCTCGGCGCGCGTAAGGCTGTGGCTGCTGTCGCCGGCATCCAGCATCAGTTCGCCTTCCCAGGGGTCTTGGCTGCTCACGCATTCCTTGGCAAGGCGCGCTGTCGCCAGCGCCTGTTTGACCTCGTCGCGGCTGAATTCGCCGCCGCGTTCGGCCAGGAACTTCGCCGCCACCGCATGGTCGAAATCGTCGCCGCCGAGGGCCGCGTCGCCGCCCGTGGCCAGCACCTGGAACACGCCTTTTTCCAGGCGCAGCAGCGAAAAATCGAACGTACCGCCGCCGAGATCATAGATGGCGAAAACGCCCTCGGATTTGCTGTCGAGCCCGTAGGCAAGGGCTGCCGCCGTGGGCTCGGCCACCAAGCGCAGCACTTCAAGCCCGGCTAGGCGGGCGGCATCGCGTGTGGCCGTGCGCGCCGCATCGTCGAAATAGGCGGGCACCGTCACGACCGCGCGGTCGACATTGCGGCCCAATGCGAGTTCCGCGCGTTCTTTGACGGCGCGCAAGATATCCGCACTGATCTCGACGGGCGTGAGCAAGCGCGCGCCGATTTTGAGGCGCGCCATGCCGCCTTCGGCCGCCGCACCCAGCTCGTAAGGGAGCTGGCCGCCAAGGCGTGCCAAGTCGGCCGCCCCGCGGCCCATCAGGCGCTTGATCGACGAGACGACGATCTCGGGCCGGTCGAGCAATTGGCGGCGCGCCATTTCGCCGACCAGCGGATCGGCCCCGTCGATATAGGCCACGACCGAGGGCACCAGGCCCGAGCCGCGCGCATCGCGCACGATCTCGGCCTTCTGGTCGCGCGCCAGCGCCACGACCGTGTTCGTGGTGCCGAGATCGATGCCGACCGCCAGCCCCTGTTCGTTTTCGTGCGGCAGCGGCGTCTGGCCGGGCTCGTAGATTTGCAAGAGCATCAGGCCGGTTCCGATTTGAGGGCGAGCAAGGCGCGCCGATTGCGCGCCTCGTCGGCGAATTTGTCCAAATATTTGAGGCGCAGCGTAGCGAGCCGGGCTGCCGCCAGGTTGCCCGCCGCAAACGCCGCCGAGATTTCGCCCAAGCACGCGGCCGCATCGCTGCGCGCGGCAACGGCGAGTTTTTCGACGGCGGCGGCGTCGGGCGCTTCGTGCAGCTTTTCGCGCCGCTCGAGCTGGTCGTCGAGCAGTTCCATGTCGCGGATCGTGTGGCTGCCCTCGCCGTCGATGGGAAGCCCGCGCAAGGCCAGCAGATATGTCGCTCGCGCCAGCGGGCTTTTCAGCGTCTCGTACGCGTCGTTGAAGGCAACAGCCTGGCTTTGCGAGATCTGGCGCGCGCGCGGGGCCGCGTTGGCGAAGCGGTCCGGATGCAGCTGGCGCTGGAAACCGAAATAGAGCTGGTCGAGCACCGGCACTTGGATGTCGAAGCCGGGTGCGAGACCGAGCCGCGCAAAATGGTCGAGCGGCTGCGGCGGCTGGATCGCCTTGCAGGTGGCGCAGAACAAAGCTGCCGCCGCCACAGGCCCGCGGCACGACCAGCAGGCGCCAAAGGCGGCGGCGGGCCGAGCGGAATCGGCATCGGTTGCGAGCGGCGTGATCTGCATTTTTGCTGTCGGCGTGCCGGAACGGTGCGGGCTTAGATGTGGAAACTCTCGCCGCAGCCGCAGCGGCCTTTTTCGTTCGGATTGCGGAACACGAAACCCGACTGCAGCTTTTCTTCGACGAAATCCATCTCGGTGCCGAACACGAACATCGAGGCCTTCGGATCGATCAGGATTTTCACGTCCTGGGCGGGCTCCACCACCTCGTCGGCAGGGCCTTTTTCGTCGGCATATTCGAGCGTGTAGGTCATGCCCGAACAGCCGCGCGTGCGCACGCCCACGCGCACGCCGAAAGACGGCTTGCCGCGCTTGTCCAGCAACGCGCGCACGCGTTCGACGGCCGCCTCGGTGACCGTGATCGGCGGCGGGCGCACGCGCGGGACTCGCTTGGGCGGTGCGGCACCGGCAACGGGGGCGGCGGTGGGTTCGCTCATGGCAGAACGTCCTTGTTCAGGTCAGGCGTGCTTCTTGCGGTAATCTTCGATCGCGGCCTTGATCGCGTCTTCGGCCAGAACCGAGCAGTGGATCTTCACCGGCGGCAAAGCGAGATGCTTGGCGATGTCGGTGTTCTTGATCGTCGCGGCTTCCTCGACCGTCTTGCCCTTGACCCATTCGGTCACGAGCGAGGACGACGCGATGGCCGAGCCGCAGCCGAAGGTCTTGAACTTGGCGTCTTCGATGATGCCGTCGGGACCGACCTTGATCTGCAGCTTCATCACGTCGCCGCAGGCGGGGGCACCCACAAGGCCCGTACCCACGCTGTCGTCGCCCTTGTCGAAGGCGCCGACATTGCGCGGATTTTCGAAATGATCGATCAGTTTTTCGCTGTAGGCCATGGCGGAGTCTCCTGGTTCGAGGGGGTTATAGCGGGTTCGGGATGCCGTGTCAGTGTGCAGCCCATTGGATGGATTTGATGTCGATGCCGTCCTGCGCCATCTCCCACAAGGGGCTCATGGCGCGCAGCTTCGACACCGCCTGTATGATGCGCTCGGCCGCATAGTCGACCTCGGCTTCCGTCGTGAAACGCCCGAAACCGATGCGCAGGCTCGTATGCGCAAGCTCTTCCTCGACGCCGAGCGCCCGCAGCACGTAGCTGGGCTCGAGCGACGCCGACGTGCAGGCCGAGCCCGACGACACCGACAGATCCTTGATGCCCATCATCAGCCCCTCGCCTTCCACATAAGCGAAGGAGAGGTTGAGGTTGCTCGGCAGGCGGTTTTCGAGATCGCCGTTCAGGAACACTTCGGGCAGCTTGGCGTTGATCGTGGCAAGGAAGCGATCGCGCAGCGCTTTCATGCGCACGGCTTCGGCCGCCATTTCGTTTTTGGCGAGCTCGGCGGCTTTGCCGAGGCCGACGCACAAGGGCGTGGGCAAAGTGCCGGAGCGCATGCCGCGCTCCTGGCCGCCGCCATGGATCATCGCCTGCAGGCGCACGCGCGGACGGCGGCGCACGAACAGAGCGCCAATCCCCTTGGGCCCGTAGATCTTGTGGCCCGAGATCGACATGAGATCGATCTTCATCGCTTCCACGTCGAGCGGGATCTTGCCGAAAGCCTGCGCGCAGTCGGTGTGGAAGAAGGCACCCTTCTTGCGGCACAAGGCGCCGATTTCGGCGAGCGGCTGGATCACGCCGATTTCGTTGTTGGCCGCCATGATCGAGACGATGACCGTGCGCTCGGTGATCGCGGCCTCGAGGGCCGCGAGATCGACGAGGCCGTTCTGCAGGACGGGCAGATACGTGACCTTGAAGCCTTCCTGTTCGAGATGGCGGCACGTGTCGAGCACGCATTTGTGCTCGGTCACGAGTGTGACGATATGGTCGCGCTGGTCCTTGTAGAAGCGCGCCACGCCGCCGATCGCGAGATTGTTGGACTCGGTCGCCCCCGACGTGAACACGATCTCGCGCTCGTCGCCGCAGATGAGGTCGGCGATCTGCTGGCGCGCTTTTTCGACGCCCTCTTCGGCTTCCCAGCCGTATTCGTGGTTGCGGCTGTGCGGATTGCCGAATTTCTCGGTGAAATACGGCATCATCGCTTCGAGCACGCGCGGATCCATCGGCGTCGTCGCCTGATAGTCGAGATAGACCGCGCGGCGCGGCGCATTCGGGCGATCATCGGAAGCGGCGGTCTTTACGGCGGTGTTCATGTGTCGCTGGCTCCAGTTCGGTCAGGCGGCTTGTTGCGGTTGAGCGCGGCCGAGGCGCGTGGCGAGGGCCACCCAGGCTGCGGCGAAAGCATCGATTTGGTCGGGCGTCGTGGTCGGCCCCAGCGACACGCGAATGGCGTCGCCTGCACCCGTCCCTGCCCCCATGGCGGCAAGCACGCGGCTTGTCTTGACCTTGCCCGACGAGCACGCAGCCCCCGCCGATACGGCGAAACCCGCAAGGTCGAGAGCCATGACTTGGGTCTCGGCGGCCACGCCGGCAAGGCCGATCGAACTTGTATTCGGCAAACGCGGGGCGGCAGCGCCGTGGATCTGCACGCTCGGCCAGGCTGCGCGCAGCTTCGTTTCCAAACGGTCGCGCAAATCGGCCGCGAGCGGTTCTGCGGCCGCAGCAGCAGCCCCGAAGCCCGCAATGCCGGCCACATTGTGCGTGCCCGCGCGCAAGCCAAGCTCCTGGCCGCCGCCGCGCAGCAACGGATTGATCGCCACACCGTCGCGCACCACGAGCGCGCCCACGCCTTGCGGGCCGCCGAGTTTGTGCGCCGAAAGCGCGAGCGTATCCACGCCGAGGGCGGCAAAATCGACGGCGATCTTGCCGAGGCCCTGCACCGCGTCGCAATGCAGCCGCACGCCGGCCGCGCGGCACAGGCGCGCCACGTCGGCGATCGGCTGCACGACACCGGTCTCGTTGTTGGCCAGCATCACCGCCACCAGGCGCGGGCGCTTAGCGGCGATCAGATTTTCAAGGGCGGCAAGATCGACCACACCGTCGCGATCGACCGGGATCGTCTCGGCACCGTTGAGCGGTGCGAAAACACAATCATGCTCGATCGCCGACACGAGGCACGCCTCGGGCGGGAAGCCGTGCAAGGCGGCGGCGTTGGCTTCCGTGCCGCTGCCGGTGAACACGATGCGCGCGGGCCCCGCATTGAGTGCGTCGCCGAGCTGGGCGCGCGCGGTCTCGACGCGGCGGCGTGCGGCCCGGCCCGCACCATGCACCGACGACGGATTGCCGACTTCGGCCAGCGCCGCGAGCATCGCGTCGTGGGCGGCCGGTGCAAGCGGCGTCGTCGCATTCCAATCGAGATAGACGGGCACGGTCATTCGGCGGCAGCCATCTCGCCGCAAGCCTGTGCGGGCGTCGGCGCATTGCCGACCGTGCCGCCCACGCGGCGCGCGCACACATCGGCCAAGCTCACGCGCGACAGATAATGGTGGATCTGGTTGCCGAGCTCTTCCCACAGATCGTGGGTCAGGCACCGGCTTTTGTCGGTGCGGCAGCCGACCGGCGAGTGCGAGGCGCAGCGCGTGGCGCGGATCGGCTCGTCGACGGCCATGATGATGTCGGCAACCCGCGTGGCTTCGCTCGCATGCGCCAGCAGATAACCCCCGCCCGGCCCGCGCACCGAGCGCACAAGCCCGCCGCGCCGCAGCTTGGCGAACAGCTGCTCGAGATAGGACAGCGAGATTTCCTGCCGCTCGGCAATGTCGGCAAGGGCGACGGGCTGGCCCTTGCTGGCATTGGCCAGATCGACCATCGCCATCACCGCATAGCGCCCTTTGGTGCTGAGTTTCATGCTTGCGATTCCTTGGGTCTATCGATCGAATTTTGATTGGGCAGATTCGAGATCCCGCGCATCCAGCTCGTCGCGCTGGGCCGCCACGCGGCCTTCGAGCTCGGCGATGCGCGCGCGCAAGGCGCCCATTTCGCCTTCCATGCGGTCGAGCGCACGCGCCACCGGGTCGGCGATCTCGCCGGTCGCCCCGTAGGCGCAAAAATCGTCGTTCTTCGGCCGGCCGACCACGCGCGCCGGAATGCCCACGACCGTGGCCCCGGCCGGAACGGCCTCGAGCACGACGGCGTTGGAACCCACGCGGGCCCCCTTGGCGACCGTGAACGGCCCCAGGATCTTGGCGCCGGCGCCGACGATCACGCCGTCTTCGAGCGTGGGATGGCGCTTGCCGTGATCGAGCGACGTGCCGCCGAGCGTAACCCCCTGGTAAAGCGTTACGTCCGCGCCGATTTCGGCCGTTTCGCCGATCACCACGCCCATGCCGTGGTCGACGAAAAAGCGCGGCCCGATCTGGGCGGCCGGGTGGATCTCGATGCCGGTCAAAAACCGCGCAAGGCCGGAAATCAGCCGCCCGAGCAGCTTGAAATCGGCTTTCCAAGCGCGATGCGCGAGCCGATGCAGGAGGACGGCATGGAAGCCCGGATAGCTCAAAATCACTTCCAGACGCGAACGCGCGGCGGGGTCGCGCGCCAGAACGGCGTCCAAGTCGGAGCGAATAGCCTTGAAACTCATCGGGTTGACTGCCTAATCTGCGGCTGAGGGGGGGCCAAGCATCTGCGGCCCCCGACAATGTCCTACGCCATCGCTCAAGAATTTAGGTTACCCGACTAGTCCGATCAAGTATCTTTTTGTTCAATCGCCGCAAGCGGCACGAATATACCCGAGTACCCTGCACGGGTTTTCGGTGTATCTGGAGGAAGGATGCCCGACGTCATCATCAACGGGGCCGACGGCCGCTTGGAAGGCCGCTTCGTCCAGGGGCCGAGCGAGCGCGCGCCGATCGCGCTGCTGCTGCATCCGCATCCCCAGCATGGCGGCACCATGCACAACAAGGTCGTCTACACGCTGAACCAGGCGTTTCTCAAGGGCGGCTTTTCGACGATGCGCTTCAATTTCCGCGGCGTAGGCCGCAGCCAGGGTGTGTATGGCCGCGGCGAAGGCGAATTGCAGGACGCGGCCTCGGCCCTCGATTGGCTGCAGCAGACCAACCCCAATGCCGCGAGCTGCTGGGTGGCGGGCTTTTCGTTCGGTGCTTGGATCGGCATGCAATTGCTGATGCGCCGGCCCGAGATCGACCGTTTCATCGCCGTGGCCCCGCCCGCCAACGTGTTCGATTTCACGTTCCTAGCGCCGTGCCCGTCCTCGGGCCTGATCGTGCAGGGCGACAAGGACGAGGTGGTGCCCGAGGAATCGGTCGTCAAACTCGTGGACAAGCTCGCCAAGCAGCGCGACATCCGCGTCGATTACCGCGTGATCAAAGGGGCCAACCACTTCTTCACCGACCGGCTCGACAAGCTCGAGGCGATGGTGAACGAATATTCGAGCGAGCCCGTGCCGATCCCGCCCCCGCCCCCGCCGCCGCCGCCGCCGCCGGTGCAGGTGGACAAGAAACTGCCCTCGCCCCTGCCGCCGACGCAGATATCGGCGCGCACGACCGCGCGCAATGCCGCCGCCGCCAAGGCCGAGGCCAAGCGCCCGCCGGTCGAAGCCAAAGTGCTGGCCGCCAAAACATCGGCCAAGCCTGCCGCCAAACCGGCACCGGCAAAGACCAAACCGCTGCAGGCCAAACCGGGCGCGAAAAAACCCGGCAAGAAATAGCGCCTCGGCCCCGAACGCAGCGCCGCGCCGTGCCCCTTTCTCGGGGGCCTGCGCGCGTGCTAAGCCCGCACCCGCCATGACAGAGCCCAAATCCGAATTCCTGCGCGAGGCCAAGGCCCGCGGCTTCGTGCACCAGATCACCGACGAGGCCGCCCTCGATGCGCGGCTGGCGAGCGGCGTGCCGCAGGTCGCCTATATCGGCTTCGACGCGACGGCCGACAGCCTGCATGCGGGCAGCCTCGTGCAGATCATGCTGCTGCGCCTGTTCCAGCGCACGGGCCATCGCCCGCTGGTGCTGATGGGCGGCGGCACCACGAAGATCGGCGACCCCTCGGGCAAAGACACCGCGCGCAAATTGCTGACCGAGGCCGACATCGCGGCCAACATCGTCGGCATCCGCCGCATCTTCGACAAATTCCTCGTCTTCGGCGCCACGCAGGCGATCTCGGCCGACAATGCCGAATGGCTCGACACGCTCGCGTACATCCCGCTCTTGCGCGACGTCGGCCGGCATTTCTCGGTCAACCGCATGCTGACGATGGACTCGGTCAAGACGCGCCTCGAGCGCGACCAGCCGCTGTCGTTTCTCGAATTCAACTACATGGTGCTGCAGAGCTACGATTTCGTCGAGCTCGCCAAGCGCTACGGCGTCGCCCTGCAGATGGGCGGCTCGGACCAGTGGGGCAACATCGTGATGGGCGCCGAGCTCGGCCGCCGCATGGCGGGGCTCGATCTGTTCGGCCTTACCACGCCGCTGCTGACGACCGCCTCGGGCGGCAAGATGGGCAAGACCGCCGACGGGGCCGTGTGGCTCAACAAAGAGCGCCTGTCGCCGTTCCACTACTACCAATATTGGCGCAACACCGAAGACGCCGACGTGGCGCGCTTCCTCAAACTCTTCACCGACCTGCCGCTCGCCGAAATCGCGAAGCTCGAAAAATTGGCGGGTGCGGAGATCAACGAAGCCAAGAAGATCCTGGCGTTCGAAACGACCAAGCTCTGCCACGGCGGCGATGCGGCCACCCAAGCCGCCGAGACCGCGCGCCAGACCTTCGAACAAGGCGGCTCGGCCGAAGGCCTGCCGACGGTCGAAGTTCCCCAGGCCGAACTTGCGGCGGGTATCGCGATCGCGGACTTGCTGGTGCGCGCCGGCCTCGCCGCCTCGAAAGGCGAAGCCCGCCGCCTCGTGCAAGGCAAGGGCGCCAAACTCAACGACGCAACGGTCGAAGACGAAGCCTTGCGCGTGACCGAAGCTGCGCTCTCGCAAGACGGCACGCTGAAACTGACCGCCGGCAAGAAGCGGCATGCGCTGGTGAAGGTTGGGTAGTCATCAGTAATTCAACTCAGTGCTCAAACTCGGCAACACAGTCAACTCGAGTACGGTACCCAATATCGCCGCGGCACTGCACATATCAAGACAGCATCTACAACCAATCATGTGATTTTGCGGCCGCAGACCACGCACCCCATAACGCTGCCATTTCGCTTATAGATCGAAACCCACTTTGATGTTGGGACGTAGCGCCGCGTACTGCGCAGCTCCAAGTTCAGCGATCGATTGGGGTGGATTCCCATTGAAAACTCCAGAACTGAGAAGGCTGCTCAGCGTGACGGGAGGCGAGAGATGGCCAGCCAACAAAAAGTCGATTACCATAACTGGCTGGTCCGGCGAGGCCCACCACCCATCTAACTCCCTCTCAGTGAAGACTGAGCGTTTCGCTGTTAGACGTATGAGATTATCGGTGGTCGTTGCATGGTTCACATGCTCGATGATGCCGACGGTAGTGATGGACTGTGAAAAGCTATAGGCCTCACCCTTAGACATGTAGAAAAAAACTAGATCGCCTCGCCGCAGTTTCGTGATGTTCGCCCGACATAGATAAACCTTACGGATAGTGTTGCCAGGTGTCCTATCACGGCGGTGATCGAGCATGCAGATTTCGCCAGGAAACAGTGGAAGTACTTTGCCCTCCGCAATCTCCGGAAATAGACGCCTATGGTAGTCGGGTTGAATGGGTATACAAAATTTTCGCACCGCCACTCCATCATGAAAGCGGGGATAGAAGTTGAGGTCTTCTTCAAAGATAGACGCCTTCGGTGCTGGGAGTGCGCCCTTAAGCATTACCTTTTCCAAAACCAATTCGCCGCTGTCTCGCTCGATGGTGACCGCAAATCCATATGATCGGAGTAGCTCAATGAGAAACTCGTGCTTGGGAAAAGCCGTCAAGTAGACAAGGTCATATCCATTTCTCTGTGAAAACCAGAGCACTTGTTTCAATAGCAGTTCGCCGAACTTCTCACCGCGAAACTCGTCACGAACCTTAAATGTACAAACCTTTAGAATCTTAGGACCAATGTTAACAGTACCGGCCTCGGCATGACTCTCGTCTTTGCGAATTACGATACCTGCGATTTCGCCGTCAATCTCCAACACCCAGCAATCTCGGTGCTGCTGCCTACACCTGTCAAACCACTTATCAAACTTAGGATAGTCTTTTCTTATACTTTCTAGTATAGGGTCATCCGGGTCAATCTCGTAGGCCTTCCGTTCCACGACAAAAGGCAAACGAACAGACTTGCTGTGGAATGTTTGACGCAGCCACTCAAGCGCTTCTTCAACCGTTAATACCCTCGCGCCGATCCCTGCTCGGTCCGCCCGCCGATGGAGTCCAAAATCCTGGCTGACGAGAAAGTCTACAGCCTTGAAATCAAGCGCAGCCAACAGCCGAACGTCGCAGCGGTCGTTATCGTGCCTTAACTCGCCGAACCTCGCAATCAGGTCGGCTTCTGGGGGCAGAGGAACGCCACGCAACTGAGGAAACTTCGCGAGCTTGCTTAGCGTTACATTTCGCCGGGCGGCGTCTCTGTCTCGCGCAACGTCATCGTAATTGGCGCCATCAACGAAAAGGCGAACGGTGTTTTCTTGGCTCAGCCTGACGAGTTCGGCGAGCGACGCCTGGACTGGCTGAGCATCCTCAAGCCCGATAACGATGTTGGTATCGATTAGGAGTTTGAAGCCGTTCATTTCTCAACAAAGAGGTGTAGCCTTCATCAAGATAACGGAATGATTGCGGCGGCACAAACCCAAACTCATCCTTGAGTTCCAGGGCGTTCAATCGACGCTTTAGCGTCTTTACTCTGTCCAACAGAATCGCAAAGCCATACTTGAGCCCGGTAAAATAGGCATTAAAGTCGCTAAGTTCGATACACGCAGCATCTCCATGGTTACGCCAAATCTGCTCTACCGGGAGCCGTAGAACATTATTAATACGGGCATAACCAACTATGGCCTGCACAGGACTAGTCGAGTAGATCAAAGCCGTAGTGCCTATTGCCGAAGCCTCTGGGAACTTTCGGCGCAGCTCGACGGTCTTGTGGCCGCTAAGTATTTTAGCTGCGTATGCCGGTCGGATACTTACGAGGATATCCCGTTTAAATGTTGTCCGGGAGTTCATCGCGCATGCTCGACTTTTTTGACACAATCTAACTACTGCTCTAGCAGGATCAAACTAAGATGTGACTTTCGCATTACTAAGACAGAGCATCTAATTGATCTCCGGGACCGTGTCCCCAAATAGCCTTTTGTAATCACTGTAAAGGCCTGATGCATGAGTGCGAAAAAGATGCTCGATAGAGGCCGGCAGGCGCTCCGGTGAAGTATTAGCCTCAACTTTCTTCAACATCGGAGCTAGGCGATAATACTTAATCCAGGCGATTACCTCTTCTTTAGTCAAGCTGGTATAGATTTTCTCGTCCAGTCTCCGCGCAAGATTGATGGACATTGCAATCAGTGAAGAGACATCCTTAAGGGTAGGGCGATCTTCCAAAACATGGCAGATCATTCGATCTACGCTTAGGCCCCCATAACTGGCTGCGATTTCGGCTTCACGCTGCATCAATAAACCTTTTTCTGGGGTTTTGTTAAATTTAAAGTCACCATTATGAATGATCCTGTTGCGCCAAGAGATTAAGAGCATACCACCGGCGACGAGATACTCATCTTTTCCAAGGACATTGGAGCCTATGTCGTAAAGTTTCTTCGCCGAACCAGTATCATGACGCCATTCTGACCGGATCGCTTCAAAGCGTGGGAAAACTGCAATAGCCGAGACATAGGCTTTCAATACCTCGGCCGCCGTTACAATGGATGACTCTACCGCAAACTTTCGGGCCGTCCGAGCAGCACCGACCGGTTCCTTCGGGTCCCAAGAAACGTTTAGGCCGTTGGGTTTGCGGTGACCATGCTCGACCGCGTCCAGACCAACAACAATAGTATTAAGGTTAAACGAAGCGTTACCAATGTCGTTCAAAAGCGTCTTTAAGGCTACGGACGCTTTGTTCTTAATGGTGGCGCCGTCGGGATTTGAACCCGCGCTACCCGCTTTCAACATGGTTACCCCTTATAGGCGGGCGTGCTGCCGTTACACTACGGCGCCGGTTAGATGTTATCATTTTTAAGTAATTCGTCAACGCACGGATGTCCTGTACTCATGGCCAAATATTTAGACTGGTAGGCAAACGAGCTGGAAGTGCGGAAAACTTCCACAGGCCTAATGAAGCCGAATGTAATTGCTGCATCTTGCTCGTGGACTACCTTTGAAGCGTTTGCAGATTCCAAGCACCTTTTGAAATCGATATACCATTTTCGCAAGCGCTCTGCAGGCTAAGCCAGAACTGCGGATCGGTGCCGAACCAATGGCCCAGGTGCAACGCGGTGTCGCCCGTCACGGTGCGCTTGCCTGCAATGATCTGGCCCACGCGATTGGCAGGCACCGCAATCTGGCGCGCCAAGGCTGTTGGAGAAACGCCCAACGTTTCCAACCCTTCTTTGAGCACTTCGCCCGGATGTGCGGCAGGTATCAGCATGGTCTCGTCCTCAATCTTCAATGATCGTCCATGAGTTCAACATGGTCGGGGCCGCGCGAACTTCGCAAGGCGACGATCCCTCACAGCCGTAACGTACTATCTTTATTTACCTATTTAAGCTATATTACCTTCATGGAGACTATTCAAACCGACCGACTGGAGACTGCAAATTCAGGACGCAACCGGCGCGGCCGCGAGATTCAGTGGGATTTGCGACGTAAAGTGTTTAATTACAATATCTTGACTGAAAAACTGTCGCGCAAATGTCGCGTCCAGGTCGCGCGAACGGCGCATCTATGTCGCGTGAATGTCGCGCAGATGTCGCGCGAAACTTTGCGGCAACATCCTGCCGCCGATGCCTCAGCGCATATTGTCGTTGGTGATGTAGGGATCGACCGGGGTGCCGTCGGCGGGCGCATTGGTGGCCCCGCCGCTGCCCGAAAACACGCCGAACAGGCGGCGCAGGAAGCCGGGCGTGAGTGTGGAGAGCGGGTTGATGCTGGTCTGCACGTCGGCCATCGCCCCCGAGGCGCGGTAGTTGGCCGCGAACACGCCCGAGCCGCGCTCGCCCACCAGGAGCTGGCCGATCAGCGGAATGTTGCCGAGGATCGAGTTGAGCGCATAGGCCGGCACCAAGGTACCTTCGAGGTCCAGCGTGTCGGCCGCCAGATCGACCTGGCCGCGCGCGGTGATGCCGAGGGCCGCCCCGTGCATGCGGCCGTCTTTGATTTCGATCTTGGGATCGGCCCACGCAATGTCGGCATCCAGGCGCCGGAAGCCGATGCCGTCGCCGCGCAACGAGTCGAGCACGCCCGTGAGCAACGCAACCGACAGCAGCTTGGCGAAGCCCGGCGCGTTGACGAGGCGGAATTCTTCGATCGCGATCTTGCCCACGATGGCGCGGTCGGCGCGCGCGGGGTCTTCCTTGCCGTCCACCCGCAGCGTGCCGCCGACCACGTTGGGCGTGATGTCGAGCGCGGCCAGCAAGGCGCCCGCATCGCCCGCCGCCGCCTTCAGCGTCAACAGCCCGTCGGCACCCGGCACGATCGACACGGCAAGCTCGCCGCCCAGCGCCGCGCGCACGCGGTCCATCGTCTTGGCCGATATCTCGAGCTGCAGCCAGCGCACATCGTCGCGATGGCCGTGCAGCGAAAATTCGAACAGGTCGCGCCCCTCGCCCAGCGCCACGCGCGCCACGTCGAGCCCCAAACGCAGGCCGGGGCGGCCGGGCACGGGCGGCGTCTTGTCGGCCAAAAAGGGCTGGGCATCGAAGAAAGCGCCCTTGCCTTCGAACGAATTGTACATGAGCCCGCCCGGGCGCGCCGGCGCTTCGCGCTTGATCGCGGCAGTGTCGAGATCGATGCGGCCGGCCAGCAGCAGGCGCTGCAGATCGGCCGCCTTGAAGGTGCGGCCGTCCGGTTCGAACTCGACGCGGCCCTTGGCGGCAATGCCCGCCCCCGCCAGATCGAGCCGTTCGATCGCGCGCAGCACGTCGCGCTCGAGGCGCAGAGTCATCGCCAGCTTGGTGCCGGCCGTGGGTGCACGCGTCCAGTCGATTTCGGGCACGGCGAAATCGACGGCGGCCAAGTCGAGCTCGAGGCCGATGTCGCGCGTGCCGTCGCGAAAGGCCCTCGTCGTCATGGCGAGGCCCACGGGGCCGACGGCATAGGGGGCGAAATCGAAGCCGAGCCGGTTCACGCTGCGCGTCGAAACGGCTGCGGCGCGCGCGGTCGCGGTTTCGACCGGGCCGTTCGTCGCTTCGAACTCGCGGCGATAGACGATCTCGGCGTCGGCGCCTGCCAGCCGCACGGGCCCGCGAATATCGAGGCCCTTGGCGTCGACGCGGAAAGCGAGCGTGCCGTTCTCGATGTCGTTGCCGAGGATCGCGTTGCGCTGGGTGAAATTCGCGACCCGGCCGCTCGCCACGACAGCGATGTCGTCGAGCTTCAAGGCCGCCAGCAGCGGGAAGCGCGCGACGATGCGCATGTCGGCGGCGCCGCCGAAATTTTCGGGCTGCTCGCCGATGCGCTTCAAGAAGCCGAGCGGCGGCAGATCGACGAGCTGCAGCGCGTCGCGTGCGGGGCCGACGATGGGCACGTCGATCGCGGCCGTCTGCAAGGCCTGGTCGAGCCCGGCCAGCGCCACAGTGCCGTTGCCGACCTGCAGCGAGCCGACCGTGCCGCCGCGCGTGCGCATCTCGAGGCGCTTGGCGTCCATCGTGGCCGTGGCGGCCACGCCGCGCACCGGCGGCAGCCCGTCGATGAAGGTCACGGCCGCCCCTTCGACCGAAAAATCGAAGCGCAATTTCTCGACGGCGGCGTTGGCCCAATCGCCCTTGGGTTCGCGCAAGGAAAGTTCGGCCTTGGCCGCGGGGATGCGCCCGCCGGCGATGTTCTCGGCGATCCAGCTGCGCGCATTGGGGCTCGCGAACAGCGGCCACAGGCGTTTGAGTTCGTCGGTCGTGAGGCCGGCGATGTCGATTTTCGCGTCGAGCTGGGCGCGCTGGAGCGGAGCCGGAATTTCGGCCGTCGCACGGATCTCGGTTTCCCCGATGCGCAAGGTGAGAGCGTCGAGATCGACGCGGGACAGGTCGCCCGCAAGCGTGGCGCGCAAGCCCGCCCGGTCGAGCGTAACGGCCTGCGCGTACCAGCTGCGGTCGCGCAACTGCAGCCCGTCGGCGTCCAGCGCCAGCGCCACGGGGCCGAGCGTGCCGTCGAGCGCCAGCGTGGACCGCAGCTCGAGCCGGGCCGTCGCGTCGATGTTGCGCAAGGCTGCAAGCCGCGGATCGAGATCGGCGAGTGCGGCCACATTGATCGCACCGGCGACGGCCGAAAACGCGATCGCGGCATCGGCGACGCGGTAAAGCGCATCGACATCGAAGCGCAGCCGCTGCGCGCCCAGCACGGCCGGCAAAGCGGCCTGCAGCGCGATGCCGCCGCCGTAGCGGCGCAGCGCCACATTCGCACCCTCGACGCCGAAGCGCAGGCCGCTTGCCGCATCGTCGATCGCGATCGTCGTGTCGGCGAACACCGCCTCGGCCAGCAGGCCCAGCGGCCGGCGCGGATCGGCGGGAGCGGCAAGCTCGGCGATCAGGAAGGAAACGAAGCGGCTGCCGCCTTCGGCCGGGGCCGCACCGGCCGTCGCGGCGGCATCGGCGGCCGGGAGTTCGTCTTGCAACTGCAGCGTGCCTTCGGCATTGCGCGCCAGGTTCAAGCGCAGGCCCTGCACGCGCAAAGCCTCGGGCTGGATCTCGCCGTGCAGCAGCCGGTTGATCGACAGCGACAGCCAGGCCTGGGGGATGTGCACGATCTCGGCGCCGTCGCTTGCCAGCACGCGCGTGTCCAAGACGCGCAGCTGGATCGACCGGCTGCTGGCCGACCAGTCGAGCGAGGTGTCGCCCACGTCGATCGACATGCCGTTCGCGCTGTCCCGCAGCGCGGCTTCCAGCAACGGCGTCACGAACGGCACGGTGATCGGCCCCACCGAGAGGCGCCACAGCAGCACGCCGGTCGCGATCAGCAGCAGCGCCGCGAGCGTGCCGACCAGTTCGAGGAACAGGCGGATCGGATGGCTCATGGTGCTGCTTGACCCCGCGACGGACGTCGGGCCAACGTAACGCCGGGCGCAAGAATGGCTTTGCGCCGCCACAGGTCAGGACGGATTCGCCGCATGGCGTCAGTGTACCCCGGATTTGCGGCAGCGAAATGGCCGCTTGCATCCGATGCGGAAGCCGCCGCCCGCGCCTTCGAGCGGTGGGACGAGGCGTGCGAGGACATCGCCGACAAAACCGCCAAGCGCGCGGCCCTCGCCCTTGCCGCCAAGCCGCCCGGCCGTGCGGCCTTTTCGGCCATGTTCGGCAACTCGCCGCATCTGGCCGGGCTCGTTTTGGGCGATCCGGAATTCGCTGTCCGGCTGTTTGCCAAAGGCCCCGATGCCGCCTTCGCCGCCGCTTGCGATCTTGCCCGTCGCGATCTTGCCAACGCGGGCGATATGGTCGTGCTGATGGCGGGGTTGCGCCGGTTCAAGAAGCAGGCCGCCTTGGCGATCGCGGCGGCCGACATTGCGGGCGTGTGGCCGCTTGCCCAGATCACGGCCGCGATCTCGACCGTCGCCGACACCGCGCTGAAACTGGCCTGCCGCTTCCTGCTGCGCGAAGCCGCCCGCCGCGACGGGCTCGCGCTGCCCGATCCGGCGGACCCGGAAAGCGGCAGCGGCCTCGTGGTGCTGGCGATGGGCAAGCTGGGCGCGGGCGAGCTCAACTACTCGTCCGACATCGATCTCATCCTGCTCTACGACGCCGATCGCGCCAAAGGCCCGGACCCGGACGAGTTGCAGGCCGTGTTCGTGCGGCTCGCGCGCAATCTCGTGAAGATCATGGAAGCGCGCACCGCCGACGGCTACGTCTTCCGCACCGACCTACGGCTGCGCCCGGATCCGGCGGCAACGCCGCTCGCCCTCTCCACCTTGGCGGCCGAAACCTACTACGAAAGCATCGGCCTCAACTGGGAACGGGCAGCGATGATCAAAGCCCGCGCGGCGGCGGGCGATGCCGTCGCCGGGGACCGCTTCCTCGCCACGATCCGCCCCTTCGTGTGGCGCAAGCATCTCGACTTCGCGGCCCTTGCCGACATCCACCAGATCAAGCGCCAGATCCAGGCCTATCGCGGCGGCGAGACCGTGGCCCTGCACGGCCACGACATCAAGACCGGCCGCGGCGGCATTCGCGAGATCGAGTTTTTCGCGCAGACCCAGCAGCTCGTCTGGGGCGGGCGCGATCCGGCGTTTCGCGTGCCGGCCACCGTCCCGGCCCTTGCCGCACTCGCAGCATCCGGCCGCATCCCGCAAACCGTCCGCGAAGAAATGACGGAATGCTACGTCTTCCTGCGCACGCTCGAACATCGCCTGCAGATGCTCGACGACGAGCAGACGCAGAAGCTGCCGACGACCGACGCCGAATGGCGGCGGCTGTCGGTCTTCATGGGCTTTGCCGACGAGGCGGCGTTTGCCGACCGGCTCAAGCGCACGCTCGACAGCGTGGCCGTCGCCTATTCGAACCTGTTCGAAGAACCGGAGGCCGCCGCAAACGAACCCGCCCCGAGCCTCATGTTCGGCGGCCCGGAGGACGATCCGGCCACGCTTGCCGCACTTGAAAAGCTCGGCTATCGCGAAGCCGCAAAGATCGCCAACGCCGTTCGCGGCTGGCATGCCGGGCGCTATCGCTGCACGCGCACGCCGCGCGCCCGCGATCTGCTGGTCGAACTCGCCTCCCGCATCGTCGAAGCCTTTGCGCGCACGCCGCAGCCGGACGCAGGCTTCGTGCGCTTCGACCGCTTTCTCGAAAAGCTGCCGGCCGGCGTGCAGCTGTTTTCGCTGTTCCAAGCCAACCCGTCGCTGATCGATCTTGCCGCCGAGATCATGGGCACGGCCCCGCGCCTTGCCGAAGCCGTCGCCACGCACGTGCATCTGCTCGATGCGGTGCTGAACCCCGGCTTTTTCGCACCCCCGCCCGGCACGGCAGCCCTTGCCGCGAGCCTCGCCGCCGCCAACGCCCAGGCCCGCGACTTCCAGGACCGGCTCGACATCGCGCGCCGCTGGCAGCACGAGCTGCAGTTCCAGATCTGCGTCCAATTGCTCAAGCGCACGCTCGATGCCGAGGCGGCCGGTGCGGCCTTGAGTGATCTTGCCGACTGCACGCTCGCAAGCCTGCTCGCCGACTGCCAGGCCGAATTCGCACGGCTGCATGGCCGTCTCAAAGGGGCGAGCTTCGCCGTGTTGGGCTTGGGCAAACTCGGCGGGCGGGCGCTGACCGCAACGTCGGATCTCGATCTCGTGCTCGTCTATGCGCACCCCGCCAAACTCGCGGAGTCCGACGGCGCCAAGCCGCTGTCGCCGTCCCACTATTTCGCGCGGCTCGCAAGCCGGTTCGTCTCGGCCCTCAGCGTGGCGACGGCCGAAGGTGCGCTCTACGAGATCGATCTGCGTTTGCGCCCGCAAGGCGCCAAAGGACCGCTTGCCTCCGAGATCGGCGGCTTTTCCGACTATGTCGCCGGCGAAGCCTGGACCTGGGAGCACATGGCGCTCACGCGCGCGCGCTTCGTGTGCGGCGATGCAGCCCTGGGGGCACGCGCCCTCGCAAGCATTGCTGCCGCCCGCGCCAACCGCAAGATGGCGCCCGCCAAACTTGCCGCCGAAATCGCCGACATGCGCCTGCGCATGGCGAACGAACGGCGGGCCGAAACGGTCTGGCAGATCAAGGACTGGCGCGGCGGGCTCGTCGATGTCGAGTTTCTGGTCCAGCATGCGCTGCTCGCCGGTACTGCAAAAGCGCCCGATTCCGCCGATCCGCATCTGCCGACCGCCATCGCCAATCTCAAACGCAAAAAGCTGCTGACGGCGGCCGACGCCGATCTGCTGCAAAGCGCCCAAGCGCTCTATGCCGAAATCCAAGCCGTGCTGCGCCTCACGCTCGACGACGATATCGACGCGGCGAACGCCCCCGCCGCGCTCAAGACGCTGCTCGCGAAAGCGGCGGGCACGGTTGACTTTTCCGCGTTGGAAGCCAAGCTGTCTCAAACCACCCAAGCCGTGCGGGCGCTCATCGCCAAGCGTCTGCCGGGTGCCATCTGAAATTTTCGAGGAGTCCGCCATGGCCGCAAAGAAGAAAACCGCCGCGAAAAAAGCCGCCCCCGCTGCTGCCCCCGCGCGCGGACCCAAAGCAGGGAGCAAGGCGCCCGCTTTTGCGATGCCGGTCGTGGGCGGCGGCGACGTCTCGCTTGCCAAGCTCAAAGGCAAGACGGTCGTGCTCTATTTCTACCCGAAGGACGACACGCCGGGCTGCACCAAGCAGGCCTGCGGCTTCAACGACATGCTGATGCAGTTCAAGAAGCTCGACGCCGAAATCGTCGGCGTATCGCGCGACGCGATGAAGAGCCACGACAAGTTCGCGGTCAAATACGGCCTCAAATTCCATCTCGCCTCCGACGAGGACGGCAAGACCTCGACCGCCTACGACACCTGGGTGGAGAAGAGCATGTACGGCCGCAAATACATGGGCATGGAACGCTCGACCTATCTGATCGACAAAACCGGCACCATCCGCAATGTCTGGCGTCCGGTCTCGGTCACCGGCCACGTGGAAGAGGTGCTGGAAGCGGTCAAAGCGCTCTAGGGTCTAGAACTCGAGCGTGTAGACCGCCTGCGCGCCGTAGCTGTGCGTGGTCGCCTGCCTTGTCACGTCGCCGAAGGCAGGAACCGCGCGCGTCTTGCGGTAGCCCACACCCAAGGTCAGATTCTCGAGCAGCTTGTAGAGCAGATTGGCGGCAAGCTGCCGGTCTTCCTGGTTGAAGAACGCGCCGGTTGCCGCCGCACTGTTGGCGTCGTCGAAGCGACGCGTCATGCGACTGGCGACGAAGGTGAAATCCTGCCAAGTGAGAATCGCGGCCGTCGTCAGGTACGTGCGATCCTTGAACTGGTTGCCCATGTTGGGATCGGCATTGAACACGTCGGTGAAACGCGCCCACTCGACGAAGGGCGTTACGACCACGTCGAGCGGCAAGCCGAACTCGTAGCGCGCACCGGCGACATAGCCGTGCGAATCGCGGCTGGCGACCGGACCGTTGCCGGCCTGAAGCGTCAAGGGCTGGCGTGTGCCCGCCCGAAGATAGCGATAGCCGGCCCCCACTGTGAGCCCTTCGAGATTGGCGGGGTCGGCGAGCTCGTATTGGAGGGCGACCGACTGCGGCGCATTCGTGTTGCCGGGGCCGCCATAGACGAGACGGTTCTGGCCCAGACGCTGCGTCGTCGACAGCGGGCCTTGGCCGGGACCGTAGGCCGGATTGTTGAAGGCCGCGCGCGACAGGAACGAATTGTCGAAGAAGAAACTCGCGACGTCGATCTTGTGCTTGCCGTAGGCGGCCAGATCGAGGGCGTAGCCCGCACCGGCCCCGATCGCCTCTTTCATCTGGTAGTCTTTGGCGAATTCGTTGGCGTAGAAGCCCGGCAGCTTGGCGTCGTCCCAGCCCATGCCGAATGCAGGATTGAATTTGCCAGCATAGAGCCGCGCTGCATCGACATCGAGATTGGCCGACAGATTTTCGATATACATGCCGTGGCCGCCGAAGATGCGGCTCTCGGTCGGAAACTTGATCCGCTCCCAATGCAGCTTGGTCTGCACGAAGAAATTCTGTTTGAAAAACAGCTTCGCGACCGCCTCGGCCTCGCCGTAGGCGTCGGTCAATACCGAGCGCGCGTTGCTGGAACGGTAATTCCGGTCCACGCCGAGCTTGAGCGTGACGTCGGCATCGACATGCGCGCCGTCGCCATGGGCGTGCTGGGCTTGCGCACCTGACATGTCGGCGACCGAAAGGGCCAACGCGAGGCTTCCGGCAAAATACAGAATACGCATCAGCAACTCCGAATCGACACTGCCTGCGAGGGTAACAAGCCGGGATTCTGTGTCAAACATTTCAAACGCCGCGACGATTCCCGATTTGCAATTCGCATATTCGACAGTACAAACATGCTAACTTCGCAACGGTAGAAATCTTGGAGATTGCGATGGGTCCCCTTACGAATATCTCGATCCGCGGCAAGCTGTCGCTGCTCATTCTTCTGGCCGCACTCGGCGTCGGCGTTTTGGCCTGGGAAGGATACCGCACCGCGCAAGAATTGGCGGAAAGCCTCGATCGGGTAGGCACCACAACAGTCGGTACGCGGCACCTCATGACCGGCGACATGATGCACGACGCGCTCGCCGGCAACGTGCAAGTGGCCCTGCGCCTTTCGAGCGACGCGAGCGCGGAAAAGAAAAAAGAAGTCACCGACGACACGCAAGCCAACGCCACGCGCTTGCTCGATTCGATGCGCGAGGTCCGCGCCCTGCCGCTCGAACCCGACATTCTTGCGCAGGTCGATGCGGTCGATCCGAAACTCAAGCGCTATATCGCGATGGCGCGCGACATGGTCGTGGCCGCCCTCACCGATCCGCAGCGCGCCCAAAACAGCGAGGAGGCGTTCAACGCCGCCTTCGAGGATCTGGCCGAATCGCTCGAGAAAGTCAGCGGGCAATTCGTCGAGTTTGCCGACGCCGAACGCGACCGCGGCGCGCAGCTCGCGGCAGCATTTCCCCGGCGCATGGCGATCAGCGCGGCGATTGCGCTCTTGCTGCTGACGCTCGGCGCGTTTGCGATCCACCGGGCGCTTGCCACGCCGATTGTGCAGCTCAACGAAGGCATGAAGCGTCTGGCGGCCGACGATATCGACGTCGCTTTGCCAGAAGCCGTCCGGCGCGACGAGATCGGCGACATGGCGCGTTCGGTTCTGGTCTTCCAGGAGAACTCCCAATAGAACCGCCGCCTCAAGGACGCGCAAGCCGCCCTCGAGGCGGAGGCGCGCGCGTCGCGCAAGAAGGCGCTGCAGGAAATGGCGAACGCGATCGAACGCGAAACCCACCGTGCGGTCGATGCCGTGGCGGCGACCGCCGAGAAGGCCGACGGCACGGCGGGCGAACTCTTGCAGCGCGCCAACGGCGTGTCGAGCGACAGTCTCAGCGTCGTCGCGTCGTCGGAGCAGGCGCTCCACAACGTCCAGGCGGTCGGCACTGCGGCCGAAGGCATGACGACCTCGATCCGCGACATCGCCGCCGAGGTAGCGCGGGCGGCCACGCTCACCAAGAGCGCGGTCGATAGCGGCCACAAAGCGCAGACCACGATCCGCGCTCTGTCGGAGGCGGTCTCGAAAATTTCCGAGGTCGCCAAACTGATCGGTCAGATTGCCGGCCAGACCAATCTGCTCGCCCTCAACGCGACGATCGAAGCGGCCCGCGCGGGCGATGCCGGCAAGGGGTTTGCCGTGGTCGCCTCGGAGGTCAAGAACCTCGCCAACCAGACCGGGCGATCGACCGAAGACATCGACCGTCAGATCGCCTCGATCCGCGCAGAAACCGACGCAGCCGTGGCGGCGGTGGCCGAAATCGGCAACCGCATCGACGACATCAGCAAAGTCGCCGACGCGATCGCCCACGCGGTCGAAGTGCAGAACGCCTCGACCGAGGAGATCACCCGCAATGTCGGCGAAACGATCGAGGCGGTACGCGAAGTCTCGACCAAGATCGGCGGCATCAGCCGGGCGGCCGAGGCGGTCGGCGGCGGCGTGGCCGACATCCGCAGCACGCTCCAAAATGCGAACCGCAACGTCGCCGATCTGCGCGAGAACCTGACCCGCGTCGTGCGCAGCGCGGCCGAGGACGCGATGTTCTCTTAGTTCAGATCCTCGACCGGAGCCGTTCCGCCTTTGAGACGCGAAGCGAGCGAGGCTTCGAGGAAACGGTCGATGTCGCCGTTCAAGACACCTTGCGTGTCCGACGTCTCCTCGCCCGTGCGCAGATCCTTGACCATCTGGTAGGGCTGCAGCACGTAGGAGCGGATCTGGTGGCCCCAGCCGATGTCGCTTTTGGCTTCGTGCGTCGCGAGGGCCGCCGCTTCGCGCTTGCGCAATTCGGCTTCGTAGAGACGGGCCCGCAGCATCTTCCAGGCGCGGTCGCGGTTCTTGTGCTGCGAACGCTCGGTCTGGCAGGCGACGACCGTGTTGGTCGGGATGTGCGTCAAGCGAACCGCACTCTCGGTCTTGTTGACGTGCTGGCCGCCTGCCCCCGACGAGCGATACACGTCGACGCGAACGTCGGCCTCGTTGATGTCGATTTCGATGTCGTCTTCGATGGCCGGGAACACCCAGGCCGAAGCGAAGCTCGTCTGCCGGCGGGCGTTCGAATCGTAGGGCGAGATGCGCACGAGCCGGTGCACACCCGATTCCGTCTTGAGCCAGCCATAGGCGTTTTCGCCCGATATGCGCAAAGTGGCCGATTTGATGCCTGCCTCTTCGCCGGGGCTCTCTTCGAGATACTCGGACTTGAAGCCGCGCTTCTCGGCCCAGCGCAGATACATGCGCACGAGCATCTCGCCCCAATCCTGCGCCTCGGTGCCGCCGGCCCCGGCATGGATTTCGACGAAAGCGTCGTTGCCGTCCGCCTCGCCCGACAGCAGCGCCTGCAGGCCGCGATGTTCGGCTTCTTTCTTGAGGGCCACGAGCTGGTTTTCGGCGTCGGCCACCACGCCCGCATCGTTCTCGGCCTCGGCCAATTCGATCAAACCCACCGCATCGTCGAGCTTGGCCGTCATGTCCTTGACAGCACCGACGGCCGCTTCAAGCTGCTTGCGTTCGCGCAACAGCGCCTGGGCTTTTTTGGGGCTGTCCCACAGCGTGGGGTCTTCGGCGAGCGCGTTGAGCTCGTCGAGGCGTTTTAGGGCGCGATCCCAGTCAAAGAAACCTCCGCAGCAAGGTCAGCGACTGCTGGATTTCTTCGGCGACGGCGGCGATTTCGGCACGCATGGGGGACTCCGTTCGAACAGGCCTTGGCTATACGAACTCGCCGGATTCTTTGCAAGGGCGGCGACTTCGTGCTTCGCTGACGGCAAAACCGAACGAACCCGGAGGAGCCGCCCGATGAATCTCGCCGCCAAACTCGCCGCCCGCGCGGCGGCCGGCAGCCCCGTGACCGTCGGACTCATCGGCGCCGGCAAATTCGGCACGATGTTTCTGGCCCAGGCGCGCAAGACGGTCGGTCTCCACATTGTGGGCATCGCCGACCTGTCGCCGCCGCGCGCCCGGGCGGCCCTCGCGAGCTGCGGCTGGACGCAAGAACGCACGGAAGCAACGTCGCTGGGCCAGGCGATCGACAAGGGCACCACTTACGTCACCGACAATGCCGATGCGGTGATCGACCATCCCGGCATCGAGGTCATCGTCGAAGCGACCGGCGATCCGCGGGCGGGCATTCGCTTTTGCTTGAACGCGATCGCGGCCGGCAAACATATCGTGATGGTCAATGTCGAAGCCGACGTGGTGGCGGGCCCGCTCCTTGCCGCCAAAGCGCGCGCGCAAGGGGTCGTGTATTCGCTCGCCTACGGCGACCAGCCCGCCCTCATCTGCGAACAGGTCGATTGGGCGCGGGCCTGCGGCTTCGAGGTCGTGTCGGCCGGCAAGGGCACGCGCTACCATCCCGATTTCCACCGCTCGACGCCCGACAATGTGTGGGCCAATTTCGGTTTTTCCGACGAGATGGCCCGCAAAGGCGGCATGAATCCGAAGATGTTCAACAGCTTCATCGACGGCTCGAAATCCGGCATCGAGATGACGGCCGTGTCGAACGCCACGGGCTTGCTCGCCCAAGAAGACGGCCTCGCCTTCCCGCCCGTCCCGGCCCCGGACCTTGCCAAATTCTGCAAACCGAAGTCCAAGGGCGGCGTGCTCGACAAAGCCGGCACGGTCGAAGTCGTCTCCTCGCTCTATCGCGACAAGACGCCCGTGCCCAACCATCTGCAATGGGGTACGTATGTGGTCGTCGCCGCCGACCATGAGTACGTCCGCAGATGTGCGGCCGAATATTGCATGCTGCCCGACGAAACCTGCGAGCACATGGCGCTCTACCGGCCGATCCATATGATCGGGCTCGAGATCGGCATCTCGGTTGCAAGTGCGGCCCTGCGCAACGAACCGACCGGTGCCCCGCTCGCCTTCCATTCGGACGTTGCCGCGACGGCCAAACGCGCGCTTAAAGCGGGCGAAGTGCTGGACGGCGAAGGCGGCTATTGCGTGTGGGGCAAACAAGTGCCCGCCACGCGTTCGCTCGAGAAGGGTTTTCTCCCCCTCGGCCTCGCAAGCCACGTGACGCTGAAACGCGACATCGCCGAGGGCGAACAAATCGGCTGGGAAGACGTCGTCTACGACGCGACCGACCATGCGGTCAAAATCCGCCGCGAGATGGAAGCCGCGTTTGCACGGCCCAACAGCAAAGCCGCCGAGTGAGCCGTCCCGCGCAACACCTGCGCGACATCGACGCGACAAGTGCGCAACATCCACGCGACATAGACGCAACCTTTTTGGCCGTCCTACGCGACATTTTTCTGAAGATGCGTCGCTAAGCGCTTGATTCTCCAAGACCCAAAAATCAGCCTGCGCGACACTCGCACGGAAAAAATCGTAGCGCGTCCGCGCGGTCAAAATCCTTATTCACAATTTCAAACAGCACCGCCGGAGCGTGTTTCCGACTTAGCAATACACTATCAAGAGAACGCGAACAAAACAAGAATTTTCGAACACGTCGTTGTACCAACGTTGAGCGAGACCTTGCTCATGGTACTACTGGGTGGTACCTTTGCAGTCTGAGTTTTCCCGAGGGAATGCCCATGACCGTAAAATCTTCGATTTCCCTGACCGACGAACAGCATTCCTTCGCCAAGCACCTTGTCAAAGCCGGTCGCTTCCAGAGTGTGAGTGCGGTTCTCCAGCAGGGCGTCGAGCTCCTGCGTCGGCAGATGGAAACCGACGATATGGAGCGCGCCGCCCTCGCCGAACTGCTGACCCGGCGCCGTGCGGGCAAATTCGTGTCCGGCAAAAAGATGGATGACCAACTGTCTCGACTTTTCGCCAGCAAGCGTCGGGAACATGGCGTTCAAGATTGAGTTTTCGGCCGACTGCGCGCGCGACTTCGAGGCGATCTTCGACCATCTTTTCGAAAACTATGTCGGCTTCGGCGAAAGCACCGAACAAGCGCTAAACCACGCGTGCCAGCGGATCGCGGCGATCCGAAACGCGGCCGCAGCACTCGCCGTGTCGCCGATGCGCGGCACGCTTCGCGACGACGTTCTTCCCGGTGCGCGGCATATCACCATCGATCGCGCCATCTACTGGTTCGAAGTCGATCCGGCGGCAAAGCGCGTTCGGATCCTCGCGATCTTTTTCGGCGGCCAGGATCTTATCCGCCATATGCTCGTTCGTCTCCTGCGCGGCGACGAAGCTGAAAAGTAGTGCAATCCCCTGTATGCGCGCGCCGATGGGATAGAAACGCCCCGCGTCCGCGCCTCACGCCTTCGGCTTCAGCGAGAACATCGCGAGCGCGCCGTCTTCGCCGCCGCCGGCGGCGTGCCAGCCATCGCTCGAAAACGCGAGATTGCGGATCGGTTTTGCGGTTTCGCTCGGCTGCCGCAGCGTGAGTTCGCGTTTGCCTTCGAGATCGCCCAGGCGGATGGCGCCGTTTTCGTAACCGCCCAACAGGAAGGGCGCGTCGGGGTGGACGGCAATGCCCGTCATCGTCGCCCCGTCGCCGAAGCCGAATTCGAGCGGCGGTTGGCCCTCGGGGCCCTTGCCCGAGAAATCCCACGCCACGAAACAATCGGCCGCATCCGACAAGAGCCAGCGCCCGTTCGCCGTGAACACAAGCTGGCGCACTTTCACGCGATAGCCCGCCATCTGCATGTCCTGGCCCGTCGACAGGCGCCAGACATGGATCGCGTTGTCCTGCGTCGTCGTCGCCAGGAACTTGCCGTTCGGCGCATAGCGCACCTGGATGTGGCTGCCCTTCCAGACGAGCGTGCGCGGCTTTTCGGCCGGGCGCTTGCATTGCCAGATCGACACGCCGTTGTAGTGCGCTGCCACGAGGCGGCTGCCGTCGGGGCTGAAATCCAAGGCCGCCACCGTGCTCGGATGCGGGCCCAAAATCGCGGGTGCGGCCTGGCCCGGCATCCACAGATGCACCTCTTTGCCCGCGGCCGCCGCAAAGGCGCCCGATTTGTGCGACGCGAGCACGTCGATCCAGCGGCCTTTGATGGCGCCGATTTCCTGCACAGTACCATCGCGCGCCGTGCGCACGATGCGGCCGTCGTCGCCGCCGCTCAAAAACGAATTGCCATCCGGGTGCGCCGCGAAAGACAGGATGGCGCCCTTGTGCGGCTGGGCTTTCGTGTCGCTTTCCTGCATCACGCCGATGAGGCGCACTTCGCCGGCCCCCGTGGCGGCCGCCAGGATCTCGCCGTCGCGCGTGAAGGCCACACCGCTCACATAGGCGCCCAGCGTGAATTCGCGCAGCGGCGGCAGCTCGTTTTTAGGCTCGGTCATAGGCAGCGTTCCGGTTCTTCGGCTAGATTGGGGCGTCCTGTTTAGCGATCCCGCCGGTTCGAGGCCAGAGGCGACATTGAACACCCGCATCCCCCGCCCCGCCGCGATCGCCGTGCTCGAACACGCCGGCAGATTCCTGCTCGTGCGCCGCGCCAACCCGCCCGATCCGGGCCGCTGGGGCTTCCCGGGCGGCAAGATCGAATGGGGCGAGACGGCCGCCCAAGCCGCGGTGCGCGAACTGGCCGAGGAAACCGGCATCCTCGCGCAAGCGCTCGGCGCCTTTGATTGCGTGGACGTGCTCAAACCCGACGGCCCGGGCAGCCCTGGCCATCATTATGTGTTGGTGGCGGTGGCCTGCCGCTACGTGTCGGGTACGGCCGTCGCCGCCGACGATGCGGCTGCCGCTAGATGGGTCACGCTCGAAGAAATCGAAGCAAAATCAATGGACTTTCTGGATCAGGTTGCGCGGTTGGCCAGCCGCGCGCGCGCCCTGGCCAGGGACCTTGTTTAGCCCACAAGAAAAGCTTATAGTAGAGAAATGGAACTTGGCGTTTACGCTCAGACCTATGGCATTGGCCGCTCGGCAGCGCTGCAAGCGCAGATCGCCAATTCGCAGCAGCCGACAGCCCCCACGCCGCAGCAGCAATCGGTGCTGGCTTCGGCTGTGGCGGCCCAGCGCACGGCGCCGGCCCAGCAGACCCAGACCCTGCAGGCCCCGCAAGCCACGGGCCGCGTGGATGCCGCACGCGAGGCGCGCAGCGGCACGGATACGGCTGCGGCCAACGACACGACCGCCAACGCGCTCGACGCCAACACGTCGCGTTTGGCCGTGCAGCCGCGCGGCTCGCGCGTCGATCTCTACACCTAGGTTTCGCAACCTTCCGCGCAAAGATTGAACGCGCGCGCCGAGCGATCAGCTCGCGCGCAGGCGCGAGACGAATTCCTCGACTTCGGCTTTGAGGCGGTCGGACTGGCTCGACACGGTCTGCGTGGCGGCGCCAAGCGACTGAACCGCGGTTCCCGTCGCCTCGGCCGCATCGGTCACATGCGCGATCGAGCTCGAAACCACCTGCGAGCCGCGCGCGGCTTCCTGCACGTTGCGCGAAATCTCGGCCGTGGCAGCGCCCTGCTGCTCGACCGCCGTCGCGATTTCCGCAGCCGTGCCGTGGATCGCGCGGATCGCATCGCCGATCGCGCGGATGTCGCCCACCGCCTGCTGCGTCGCCGCCTGGATCTCGCCGATCTGCCGCGAGATGTCTTCGGTCGCTTTGGCGGTCTGCGTGGCGAGGTTTTTGACCTCCGAAGCGACGACGGCAAAACCCTTGCCGGCATCGCCCGCACGCGCGGCCTCGATCGTGGCGTTGAGCGCCAGAAGATTGGTTTGGCCGGCGATGTTGTTGATGAGCTTGACCACGTCGCCGATTTTGCCGGCCGCTTCGGCGAGCGTGGCGACCGTCGCGTTCGTCGCTTCGGCCTGCGTTACGGCAGCGCTCGCAGCGGCGGCGCTATCGCCCACGCGGCGCGCGATTTCGCGCGTCGAAGACGCCAGCTCTTCGGTCGCTGCGGCGACGGTCTGCACGTTCTGCGTGGTTTCGCCGGCCGCGTTCGCGACGTCTTGCGCCCGCGCGCGCGTGCCGTCGGCCGTACGCGTAAGGTCGGTGGCGGTACCCGAGAGATCGTGCGCCGAGCGCGCCAGACTGGCGATCACGTCGCGCACCGCACGGTCGAGTTCCTCGGCGAGGGTCGCACGCTGGACGCGGCGCTCGTCGGCCGTGCGCGCTTCGAGTGCCGCACGCTCGGCCGCGATGCGCGCGTTTTCCTCCATGCGGTCGCGGAACACGGCCAAAGCCGCCGCCATGCGCCCGACCTCGTCGCCGCGCCCGAGCCCCGGGATTGCGGCATTGGCATTGCCGGCGGAGATCTCGGCCATCGCCCCTTCCATCGCCACGAGCGGCCGGAACGAGACGCGCACGGCGATCCAGATCAGCAAACCCGTCAGCGCAAGCGCCACCACGCCGGTCAGTGTTGCGAGCTCGACGATACGGTTGATCGCAGCGGTGAAATCCGACTCCGGGATGCCCACGAACAGGATGCCGATCGTTTTGCCCGCCGCGTCCTTGATCGGATCGTAGGCCGTGAAATAGGGCTGGCCCAGAATGATGTTGGGGCCGCGGAAGGGCCGGCCGTCGCGCAGCACCGTGTCGTAAACCGCGCCGGGCGCAAGTTTGGTGCCGATGGCGCGCGTGCCGTCGGGCCGCTGGATGTTCGTCGTAATACGCAGATCGCCCAAGAACACGGTCGCCACGCCGCCGACGGCCGCCTTGATGCGGTCGACGGCCGCTGTGTCGCCGTTCAGAGCCCGATCGCCAACAAGCAGGCGCTCGCCATCGACCGAAAAGGCGCTGCCGGCGCCGCCGGCCAGCAATTCCCACGCGACGCGCATGTTCGCGTCGAGCTGTTTGAGGCCCTGGCGATGCAGTTCGCGGTCGGCGTCGCGCATCGTCGCCGCCACCGTCGCGGCCAGCGCCACAGCCGCGCACAGAGTCGCGAGCATCGACAAACGGGTTCCAATCGAAAGTCGTGCGAGAAAACGCAGCGGATTGAACCTGGAGAAAATGGAATTTTTCATAGCACACTCCGGCGGGCTTGAGATTGCGCGCTTTGCATATTGCAATGCAAAACGAGATTATTCCCGACTGTAAACGCGATAAGATTAACAATCTGTAAATATGCGCCGTCAGCCGCCGATTGTTTTGCGCAAGATCTCGGCCATGCGCTCAGGGCTGGTTTCGTGCGTGAAATGCGCCCGGTACGTGCCGTCGGGACCCATCAAATAAACAAGCGACGTGTGGTCCACGAGATATTCGCCCCCGCCCTGCGGCGTGGCCTTGCGGTAGAACACGCGATAGGCCTTGGCCGCCTGGGCCACTTGGGCGGCACTGCCCGTGAGGCCCCAGAGCCGCTCGTCGACGGCCGCCACATAGGCCGCGACCTGGGCGACCGTGTCGCGCTCGGGATCGACGGTCACAAAAACCGGCTGCACGCGGGCCGCCAACGGACCGATCTGATCGAGCGCTTCGGCCATCGCCACCAATGCGGTCGGGCACGCGTCGGGGCAGAACGTGTAGCCGAAATAGATAAGCGCGAATTTGCCGCGCAGATCGGCTTGCGTGCGCGTGCGGCCGTTCTGGTCCACGAGCTCGAACGGACCGCCGATCGCCGCACTCGCCACTTGGCTGCCCATGTCGGCAGGCGCCCACAGATGCACGGCCCACGCGGCACCAAGCCCGAGGATCGAACCCACGGCAAGCAGGCGGATGGTTTTGAGAAGGCGCGACGCGGGAGCGGACATGGCGCCTACAGGAGCCCGCGCACGCCAGAAGCGACGGCAACCGTGCCTTCGCTTGCATAGGCTTCGTGGTTGGCTTCGATGTCGGACAGGCGATAGAGGTAGTTGACCATCAGGCCGGCCGATTGCTTGAGGCCCTTGGCCGATCGGTCGGCGCACCAGTTCAGACGCTCGACGCGCGCGCCGTTCGACAGGTGGAAGTGTGCGACTGGGTCGAGCGCGTTGCCGTCGCTGCGTTTGGCCTCGAGCAGATACTGCGCGCAGGCGCGCGACAGCGGCGCCTGCAGGGCCGCGCGCAAGGCGGGCTTGTCGATCCAGCTCGCGTCGGCAAGGGCGCGCTTCAACGTGCCCTTGTTGGCCGAGGCCGGCTTTTCGCCCGGCCCGGCGAGGGCCGCGGCCAGCGCCTTGCGCTCCTCGGCCAGCAGCAGACGCGGCATGCCTTCGGCGATGCGCGCTTCGAGCCAGCTGCGGAAACCCGGGATCGGCGACAGCGTGGCGAAGGTCTTGAGATTGGGGAATTCGGCCTTCAGCGTTTCGACCACGCGCTTGATCAAGAACCCGCCGAAACTGATGCCGGCAAGGCCGCGCTGGGCATTGGTGATCGAATAGAAGATCGCCGTGTCGGCGGCTTTGGGGTCGCCGAGCGGGGCTTTGTCGTCGAGCAGATCGTGCACGTTGCCGGCAAGCCCCTTCACCAGCGCGACCTCGACGAAGATCAAAGGCTCGAGCGGCATGCGCGGATGGAAGAACGCAAAATAGCGGCGGTCGCTGTCGAGCCGGTTTTTGAGATCGGCCCAATCGCGCACCGCATGCACGGCCTCGTAGGCGGCCAGACGCTCGAGCAGGGCCGCCGGGCTCTCCCAGGTGATGCGCCGCAATTCGAGGAAGCCCAAATCGAACCAGGCGGCGAACAGCTCGTGCAGGTCGCTTGCAAGCGCCGCGAAGGCCGGATCCTCCTTGGCCCATTCCGCCAGTTCGGCGCGCCGATCGACGAGGAATTTGACGCCCTCGCCCATCGCCGTGAACTGCGCAAGCAGGCGCGCGCGCGGCGGCTCGAGTGCTGCGCGAAGCGCCGCCTCTGCCTTGCGCACGGACTTGGCTTCGCCGCTTTGCCAAGCCTTCAGCGCGTGGGCGGCCGCATCGGCCGCAGCCGCGCGGTCGATGTCGAAATCGCTGGCCAGCAGCTGCATGAAGCGCTTGCGGCCCGCGACCGACAGGCCGAGATAGGTTTGACCGAGTTCGGCCGCGCGCGCGCGCGCACTGGCCTCGCCGCCGCGCCCGACCAGGCAATCGAGCAGGCGCGCGCGCAGCTGCGGCAGGTCGGCATCGACAAGATCGGGGCTCGCGATGCGCGGGGCGCCGACCGCCGCCATGGCGCCGGTCGACAGGCCGCGCCACGCCTGTTTGAGGCGGGCAACAAAACGCTGCGGCGTGCGGACATCGGTCATGAAGTGCAGTGTCGCTTGCCGGCTTGCGGCCTGCAAGTGTCGAACGATGAAGGCTTCAGTTCGGAGGGATCAATTGAGACGTGCGGCGGGGTCGGCCACGTCGGCGCGCAGCACGCGCTTGATCTCGTTCCAATCGTGCTCGGGCAGATCGGACAGGATCTCTTTGGCCGCACGCCAATCGCTGGCATCATCGGACCCGACCGCGCGCGCAAGCGCGCGGCAGGCGACATGCTGGTCGCCCAAAACGGTCTCGGCAGCTTTGAGAAGCGGATGGTCCAAGCTTCGTCCTTCACGGTCCGCCAAGCGCGTTGCGCCGGTCTTTCTACAGGTGGGGCCGCGTGCAGTTGCACACAAGAGCGAATTTTCAAGCGCTGCCAGATTCTGAGGGAAAGTCGAAGGAATCTGTCGGTTTCGCGGTACCAAGATGCGTTTTCGCAGCAAGTTCGGCCAAGACGCGGGGCAGGCATGCAGCAAGGTCATCCGCAACGAGGCCCGGGCCGGCGGTAAGCGCACACGCCGCGTGCAAATACACCGCCGCCGACGTCGCTTCGAAGCTCGGCATGCCTTGCGCCAGGAGCCCTGCCACGAGCCCCGCGAGCACGTCGCCGGCCCCTGCGGTCGCAAGAAACGGCGGTGCCGTGTCGCAGATGGACGCGCGCCCGTCGGGGTGGGCCACGACCGTGTCGGCTCCCTTCAGCAGCACCACCGCGTTGGCGCGCGCCGCCGCCGCCCGTGCGCGCTGCAATCGGTTGCCGACGAGATCGGGGAACAGTCGCTTGAATTCGCCGTCGTGCGGCGTCAGCACGGCCTCCGGCGTCAGACGTGCGAACAAAGCGCCGGGCGCATCGGCGAACACGGTCAGCGCATCGGCATCGAGCACGCATTTTTTGCCGGCCGCGAGCGAAGCTCCGACGCGCGCGCGGCACGCGGCATCGGCCCCGTTGCCGGGCCCGAGCAGCACGCAATTGCGCCGTCGATCGGCCAGCAACGCCGAGAACTCGCCAAGACCGTCCATCGGCCGCACGATGAGGGCGGCGAAGTCCGCGGCATAGATCGGCAACGCCGCGGTCGGGCTTGCAAGCGTGACGAGCCCCGCCCCGATACGCGCCGCCGCACGCGCCGCCAACCGGGCCGCGCCCGTCATCGCGGCACCGCCGACGACGAGCACTTGACCGCGCGTGTATTTGTTGGCGTCCGCAGACGGAACGGGAAAAACCTCGGCCCATAAAGAAGGTGCATTGCGGAAAGCCGTCGGCACGATCGTGTCCAGCACGGTTGCCGGCATGCCGATATCGGCCACGACCGTTTCGCCGCACAGCGCGCGGCCCGGATAGAGCAGATGCCCAGGCTTGCGCCGGAAGAAGGTGACCGTGAGGGCAGCGGCGGCGGCGATGCCGAGAACGTCGCCCGTATCGCCCGCAACCCCGCTCGGCACGTCGATCGCGACGATCTTGCGGCCGACCAGAGCCGCGACGAGTTCGGCCGCACGCCCGTCGAGCGGGCGCGACAAGCCGGCCCCGAACAAAGCATCGACGAACAACGTCGCGCGCGCGAGGGCGGCAGGCTCGGCCGCTTCGGTCGGCCCGGTCCAGAGCGTTGCCATATGTTCGGCGTCGCTGCCGGCGCGCGGCGGCGACAATTCGGCCACATTCACGGGCCACCCTGCCGCGGCGAGATGGCGGGCCACCACATAGCCGTCGCCGCCATTGTTGCCGGGTCCGCAGAGCACGAGCGTGTGCTGGCGCTTGAAGCGGGCCGCGACATGGCGCGCAACGGCCGCCCCTGCCGCTTCCATCAGCGAAGTGCCGGCAACGCCGGACGCGATCGCAGCCTTGTCGGCTGCCGCCATCTCGGCACAAGTCAAAAGCGCTTCGATTTCGGTCGCCATGTCCGCAATGATGCCATATTGGACGGGCAATAGAGAGAGCGCATGTCCGAACCATCCCCCCTCGCCCCGAAGCCCCTTGCCCGGCGCACCCTGCTGGCGACGGCAGCCGCCTCGGCCCTGGTGCCGCGCACGCTCGCCGCCCAGACCGATGCGGTCGATGCCGCGATCGTGCTGGCGGTCGATTCGTCCTCGTCGGTCGACATGGACGAATTCTATCTGCAGATGGAGGGCTATGCGGCGGCCTTGCGCCATCCGTCGCTTGCTGAGGCGATCGGCAGCGGCCGGCTCGGCGCTGTCGCCGTCCATTTCTTCGAATTCGCCAACGCCAAAACCCATCTCGTCAATCTCGATTGGCGGCGCTTGGCCACGCGCGACGATCTCGAGGCTTTCGCCAAAGAGCTCGAGGGCGCCCCGCGCCTTGTCGTGGGCGGGACGACCGCGATCGGCGACGCGATCGATTTCGCGCACGACGCGCTCGATGCGTGCCCGTTCGCGGCCGCGCGCCGCGTGATCGACGTGTCGGGCGACGGCGCTTCGAACGCCGGCCGCGACGTGCGCGATGCGCGCGCCGACGCGCTGGTCGCCGGCATTGCGATCAACGGCCTGCCGATCCTCAACGAGGAGCCGGACCTCGAAGCCTTCTACCGCGCCTTTGTGATCGGCGGCCCCGGCGCCTTCTGCGTGCCCGCACGCGACTATCGCGATTTCCGCGAAGCGATCCGCGACAAGCTCGTGCGCGAGATCAAGCTGGTCGCCTAGGCGCTGGCCTCGGCATTTCCGGCGTTTCGTTGCGCCGTGCGGCTTCTATACTTGTCCTTCTTCGCGCGAGTCGCGGCGTCCGGATCGGAGGCCCCTGTCGCCGGAAAGAAGAGCCGCTTGCAGTCCCCGCCCTTCCCGCCTTCCGCACCGCGCCCGCTTGCCCCCCGGATGGCCCCGGTGCCGTTCGGGCCTGCCCGGATCCAGCCGGTCGCGGCCGCGTGCGACGGGCGGCGGACCTTCGGCTTTCTCGTCACAAGCGAAGCCGGGCGCGCACGGCCCGCGATCGTCGGCATTGCGGGCGCGTTCCGCGAATCCTCGCTGCTGTTCCCGGCCGTGCTCGCCCTCTGCGCCGAGTTCGACGTGCTGCTCGTCGACATGCCCGGCATGAACGGCACCGGACCGGCCGTGTCGGCCAGCATCGAAAGTTTCGCGCGCCATGTCGCCGATCTCGTCGGCACCGAACTGGCCGGGCGCGAATTGCTGCTGCTCGGCGAATCCTTCGGCGGTCCGGTGGCGCTGGAGGCGGCCGCCCAACTCGGCCTTGCGCGCGTGTGCGGCATTGCCCTTGTCGATCCGCCTTTGACCTATGCGGCCCAGCTGCGCGTGCGCGCCTACCTGCAGCGCGCCGGCCTGCCGCGCACGCCCTTCCTCGATTCCTACATCGACGGCGCCGGCATCGTGCGCGACGCCGATCCGGCTGCGTATCTCGACCGCTTGCGCATAGCGGGTGCCGCCACAAGCGTGCTGATCCTCGCGGGCGGACGGTTCGACGACGACACGCTGGGCGCCCCCGCCGCCTTGGTCTCGGCCGCCGACGAAGCCGAGATCGCGGCCTGCGGGCTCGGCGACCTCTTCTTCGTGCGGCTGCCGCAGGCGGGCCATCTCGTGCTGAAAGAAGCGCCGGCTGCGGCGCACGAAGCATTGCAGGGCTTTTTCCGCGAGCGCTTGGCGCCAAGCCCGCCGCGCCTGGCAGCCGCCGCACTCGCATTCGCAGAAGCGCCGCACGATGCGGCGCTGCGCGCCGATCTGCTGCGCGCCTTGCGCGCCAAACCGAAGCACGGCCGCCGCGGCCTAAGCGACACGCTGCTGGCGATCCTGGCGGCGAACCCCAACGACGGCGAACTGCTGGCCGACATTCTGCGCGCGCTTTGCGACCTCCCCGATGCAAAGGGCCTTGCCGCGATCGAAGCAGCAATGCGCAACGCCAGCGACGCGCGCGCCATACTCTGGGCCGGCATGCATGCCGTGACGACGTTGTTCCGCATCGGCGACGCGGACGCGGCGCTCGCCATGCTGCGCACGCTGCGTTTCGAGGGCGACATGCCGCAAAGCGTCGCGTGCCAGATCCTCGCGCACGAACTCTATGCGATGGACGCCGACGACCGCAGCGTGGCGGCGGCCAAAGAAGTGAATCTGCGCAATATCCGCAAGTTGCTGGCGGCCGATCCGTCGCCGCCGCTGCCCGCGCTGCCGCCGCGTGTGTCCGGCGCACGCCCGCGCGTCGGCCTCGTCAGCGCGTTTTTCGGCCACCGCAACTATACGAGCCTGATGCTGCCTATGCTGCGCGAATTGGCCAACGGCCCCCTCGACGTCGAACTGCTGTCGCTTGTCCGGCGCAATCTCGACCATGTGCGCGCCGTGCTGCCCGACAGCGTCGCCGTGCGCGAACTTGACGTGCTGCCGCCCGACGCCGCCGACCGGCCCGACATCTGGCGCAAGGCCAATACGGCTTTGCGCGCGCAGAATCTCGATCTGCTGATCGATCTCGACGAATCGCTCGCCCCGCATTCGCCGGCCTGCGTCGTCGAGCGGCCTGCCCGCGTGCAGGCGACCTGGTTCAACATGACGGGGCCGAGCCTCGATCCGTGTTTCGATGCGGCGATCGGGCCCGACACGCTCTATCCGCACGCGCTCGACGCTTCCTTCGGCCGCAGGCTCGCGCGCCTGCCGGGCGATCTCTACGTGTTCGAGCCCGAAGCGTGGGCGGCGCAAGGTATTGCATATCCGGATGCCGGCCCGCCGCCGATGCTTGCAAACGGCTACCCGACCTTCGGCTCGTTGTCGAACGTCTACAAAATCAGCGACGCGTGCGTTGCCTTGTGGGCCAAGGTGTTGCGCGCCGTGCCCAACGCGCGGCTCTATCTCGGCAACGAGATGGCGGCCGAGCCGCTGGCATTGGCGCGGCTCCACCGCCTGTTCGCGCGCGAAGGCATCGACCCGGCGCGCATCGACATCCGCTACCATTTTGGCTGGCCGGAGTATCTCGTGGGCTACCGGCGCATCGACATCGTGCTCGGCACCTGCCCGGTCGCGGGCGGCACCACGATGTTCGAAGCGCTCCATCTGGGCATGCCGGTCTTGAGCCCGGTCGGCCGCACGAGCCTCGGGCGCATCGGGCTGTGGCTCGAAGCCGCAACCGGCCGCCAGGGCCTTGCGCACACGAGCGACGAAAGCTTCGTCGCCGAAGCCGTGCGGCTTGCCGCGGCACCGGAGGAACTTGCGCGTCTGCGCCGCGACGAGCCCGCACGCCTGCGCGCGAAGTCGGCGACCGATGCGTCGCGCATGGCGCGCGCGTTCGAGGCGATCGTGCGCGACCTCGTAGGGTGACTTGGGCGCCTGAGGCGCTTGGCGCTATTTGCGCCCGACCGCGCCGCGAAAATCGGCGTCGTCGATTTTGGCGTCGCGCAGATCGGCCCCCGTGAGGTCGGTATCGACGAATTTGGCGCTCGAGAGATCGGCGTCGCGGAAATCGGCGCGCTGGAACATCGACTCGGACAGATCGGCCTCGACCAGCTTTGCGCCGCGCAGATCGGCGCGCCGCAGCTGGGCCCCGCGCATGCGCGCCGGCCAGCGCCCGGTCGCCGTCGTCGGCAGCGGCATCGGCCCCAGATCGGCGTTCGACAGATCGGCGCCGTTCAGGATGCAGCGGTCGAGCGTTGCCCCGCGCAGATCGGCATTGGCGAGATTGGCGCCCGCAAGATTGGCCCCCGTCAGATCCGCCATCTGGAATTTGGCGCCCGCGAGATTGGCGTCGATCAGCGTGGCGCGCTTGAAGCGGGCGGCCGAGAAATTGACGCCGGGTGCGTCGAAGCCCGACAGATCGACTGCATCCAGCACCGCCTGCGCACCCTTCTGCCCGCCGCTCTGCAGCCACAGGAAATGCCGCTCGACGATTTCGCGCACCGGCAGATCGAGCGTGTCGAGGCCGCGCGGCAGGATCGCCTTGGAGACGTCGGTGCGCTCGAAATCCTTTTTGGTGAACTGCGCGGCCGTAAGGTCGGCCCCCTCGAGATTGGTGTTGTGGAGAAGCGCACCTGCCAGCACCGCCCCCTGCAGCAAGCAGTGCGAGAGGTTGGCGTCGGTCAAATCGGCGCCGCTCAGCACCACGCCCGAGAGATCCGAATAGGAAAAGTCGGCGCCCGCGAGATTGGCGTTGCGCAGGATGCAGTTCGTGAGATCCGTGCGGCGGCCGAAGGCGCGCGCGATTTTGGCGTCCGTCATGTTCGCGCGCGCGAACGAGGCGTCGTCGATATTCGCGGCGCGCTGCGTGGCCTTGGCGAAATCGAAATCGCCGTTTTCGTCGGGCACGATCAGAAAGCCGTCGCGCAGATCGACCTGCGGCATGTGGGCGCCCTCGAGATTGGCGCCGCGCAGCAGCACGCCGCGCATGTCCGCCCGCGTGAGGTCGCAGCCCCTCATGTTGGCGCGCGTGAGATCGGCGCCGAAAAAATTGGCGCGCGCGAGATTGGCGCCGGCAAAATCCGCTTCCGCGATGCGAGCCCCCACGAGTTCGATCTCGGCGAGCGGCTTGGCGCCGAAGGTGAGGCGCTCGAGGGTGTGGAACGGCAGGGCCAGGCGCTTGCCGTTGGCTTGCTTGGCAAGCATGCGGCCGTGGGCCTCGATCGCCTTGGAAAGATCGAGCTGCGAGAGTTTCGGATAGGTCTGCGGTTTGGGCGGCATCGCCCCCAGTATAGACAAAGCCGACGGGGGCGAACGCAGAAGTTCGGCCACACGCGCGCGACGATCGAGGGAGGCTGGGGCGACCGACGGGGCTCGAACCCGCGACAACCAGGACCACAACCAGGTGCTCTACCAACTGAGCTACGGCCGCCACAGCAGGCCGGGTATTTACACGCCTTGCCGCCGCCCTGCAAGCGCGCGGCGTTTGCCTCGGGCGGTGCAGGCATGCTAGGTCCTGCCCCCTCAAAAAACGGAACGGGAGAAGCGTCGATGGATCCGATTCTGGCCGAACGCATGGGCCGCCTTGGCACCGAGACCGCATTCGAGGTGCTCGCACGCGCCAAAGCGCTCGAAGCCAAGGGCAAATCGATCGTTTCCTTGAGCATCGGCCAGCCCGATTTCCGCACGCCCGAGCACATCGTCGAAGCCGGCATCAAGGCGCTGCGCGACGGCCATCACGGCTACACGCCCGCCAACGGCATCCTGCCGCTGCGCGAAGCGGTCGCGCGCGACCTGCATCGCCGTCTGGGCGCCACCGTGTCGCCCGAGCAGGTGCTGATCGTGCCGGGCGGCAAGGTCACGATGTTTTTCGCCATTCTGATGACGGGCGAGCCCGGAGCCGAGATCGTCTATCCGAACCCCGGTTTTCCGATCTACGAGAGCGTGATCAAGTTTTCGGGCGCCACGCCCGTTGCGCTGCCCTTGCTCGAGAAAAACGGCTTTGCCTTCGAGGCCGACGACATTCTGTCGCGCCTCACCGAGCGCACGCGGCTCGTGATTCTCAATTCGCCCGCGAACCCGACCGGCGGGGTCACGCCGAAGGACCAGGTCGACAAGCTCGTCGCAGGCCTGCGGCGGTTCCCCAAAGTCGCGGTGATGTCGGACGAAATCTACGGCCAGATGACCTACGACGGTCGCGAACACGTGTCGCTCTTGAACTATCCCGAGCTCGCCGACCGGCTGATCCTGCTCGACGGCTGGTCCAAGACCTACGCGATGACCGGCTGGCGTCTGGGCTATTCGGTGTGGCCCAAATCGATGATTGCGCATGCCGAACGGCTGGCCATCAACAGCCATTCGTGCGTGAACGCATCGGCGCAGTTTGCGGGGCTCGCCGCGCTCGACGGGCCGCAGGATGCGGTCGCGACCATGGTGGCGGCGTTCGCCGAGCGCCGGCGCGTGATCGTGGACGAGCTCAACGCCATTCCGGGGTTCCGCTGCGTCGAGCCGGGCGGGGCGTTCTACGCCTTCCCGAACATCGAAGGGACGGGCTATTCGAGCCGTGCGCTCGAAACCTTGCTGCTCGAACAGGCCGGCGTGGCCGTGCTGTCGGGAACAGCCTTCGGGCAGTTCGGCGACGGCTATCTGCGCTTCTCCTACGCCAATTCGGTCGACAATATCCGCCTTGCCATGCAGCGCATCCGGACCACGCTGGCAGCCCATCCGGCCGCCAAAACCGCCTGACTTTTGATCACAATGCACAATAAAGCGCCAAATTTAGGTGGGTACGGGCGGCAAAACCGGGTGCCAGCGTTCGCCCGGTGCGGCATGCTGGTCCTTGGTTTGTCTGGCATGGGGCGTGCTTTAACCCGCTTCGAAGCAGCGTGCGCCTGCCGCCCTTTTTGCGAAATCGAGCCATGAAAAAGATCGAAGCGATCATCAAGCCCTTCAAGCTCGACGAGGTGAAGGATGCGCTGAACGAAATCGGCATCAAAGGCATCACGGTCGTCGAGGCCAAAGGCTTCGGCCGCCAGAAGGGCCATACCGAGCTCTATCGGGGCGCCGAATACGTGGTCGATTTCCTGCCCAAGGTGAAGCTCGAGGTCGTGATCGAAGACGCGCTCCTCGAGCGCGCCATCGAGGCGATCCAGCGGGCCGCCCAGACCGGCCGCATCGGCGACGGCAAGATTTTCGTTTCGGCGATCGAGGAAGCCATCCGCATTCGCACGGGCGAGCGCGGCGCCGAAGCGGTCTAGAAACCTTCTCCATTCAACCTGCCGGCCAGTCGTGCCGGCCAACCACAGGAAAAAGCCTATGTCGGATCCCAAGACCGTCCTCAAGAAGATCAAGGAAAACGGCTGCAAGTACGTCGATCTGCGCTTCACCGATCCGCGCGGCAAGATGCAGCACCTCGCCCATGCGGTCGAGACGATCACCGAAGAGACCTTCGCCGAGGGCCTGATGTTCGACGGCTCGTCGATCGCCGGCTGGAAAGCCATCAACGAATCCGACATGACGCTGATGCTCGACCCGGCGACGGCCGTGATGGATCCGTTCGCGGCGCAGCCGTCGATGACGATCCTGTGCGACATCTACGAGCCGGGCACGGGCCAGCCCTACAACCGCGATCCGCGCGGCATCGCCAAGAAGGCCGAAGCCTATGTCAAGGAAACCGGCATCGGCGACACGGCGTTCTTCGGCCCCGAAATCGAATTCTTCGTGTTCGACGACGTGCGCTTCAAAGTGTCGATGAACAAGACCTCGGTCGAAATCGACTCCGAAGAAGGCCCCTACGTGACCGACAAGGTCTACCCGGACGGCAATCTCGGCCATCGCCCGCGCATCAAGGGCGGCTATTTCCCGGTTCCGCCGATCGACCAGGGTGCCGATCTGCGCGCCGAGATGCTGACGATCATGAAGGACATGGGCCTCGACATCGAGAAGCACCACCATGAAGTGGCGCCCTCGCAGCACGAGCTCGGCGCCAAGTTCGCGACGATGGTGAAGGCCGCCGACGGCTGCCAGATCTACAAGTACGTCGTCCACAACGTGGCCCAGCAGTACGGCAAGACGGCCACCTTCATGCCGAAGCCCATCAAGGGCGACAACGGCTCGGGCATGCACGTGCACCAGTCGATCTGGAAGAAGGGCAAGCCGCTCTTCGCCGGCAACGGCTACGCCGATCTTTCGGAAACGGCGCTGTTCTACATCGGCGGCATCATCAAGCACGCCAAGGCGATCAACGCGTTCACGAACGCTTCGACGAACTCGTACAAGCGCCTGATCCCGGGCTTCGAAGCGCCCGTGCTGCTCGCCTACTCGGCGCGCAACCGCTCGGCTTCGTGCCGCATTCCGTTCGGCATCGGCCCGAAGGCCAAGCGCGTCGAAGTCCGCTTCCCCGACCCGACCGCGAACCCCTATCTCGGCTTCTCGGCAATGCTGATGGCAGGCCTCGACGGCATCAAGAACAAGATCCATCCCGGCGAAGCCATGGACAAGAACCTGTACGACCTGCCGCCCAACGAACTCAAGAAGGTGCCGACGGTCTGCGGTTCGCTTCGCGAAGCGCTGCAGAATCTCGACAAGGGCCGCGCCTTCCTGAAGGCCGGCGGCGTGTTCACGGACGACTTCATCGACAGCTACATCGAGCTCAAGATGGAAGAAGTCTACGCCTTCGAACACACGCCGCACCCGATCGAGTTCGAAATGTACTACTCGGTCTGATTTATCTAAAATCGATGCGAATGGCCCCGGAGAAATCCGGGGCCATTTTGCTTTTGTGTCATTCCGCAAATCTTGCTGGTCGGCCAACGACGCAAAATGTAGTCTGACCCAACAATGAGCAAAACCGCGCAGCAATTGAATTTCGAAGCCGCAATGACGGTGCATCTCGCCTACCTGATGGGCAAGCCCGGCGGCAAGCGCATGGACGCGCGCAACGAGGAGTTCGGCGCGGTCGACGGGCGCGGGCGCAATCTGTCGGCGGCCGTGCTGTCGGGCGCCAATCTGATCGGCGCTGTGATGCAGGATTGCGATCTGTCGATGGCCGATCTGTTCGCGGCCGATTTCAGCTTTTCCGACTTGAGCGGCAGCAACATGCGCCGCGTCGATGCGCGCGGCGGCCGTTTCGACGGCGCCTTGCTGCGCGACGCCGATCTGCGCGGCGCCGATTTCCGCCCGGGCCAGACCGTGCAATGGTCCGACGGCTCGAGCAAAGGCAACAACGAACGCACGGCGAGTTTCCGCGACGCCAATCTCGACAACGCCGAACTCAAGGGCGCCAATCTCGAAAAGGCGGATCTGACGGGCGCTTCGCTGCGCGGCACCAAACTCGCCGACGCCGAGATGGGCGCTTGCGTGCTCGCCAACGCCGACCTAACGGGCGCCAATCTCGAAGGCGCCAAACTCAAAGACGCGATCCTCGACGGCGCCAAGCTGCAGGGCGCCGTGCTGCTCGGCTGCGATCTGCGCGGGGCGCGCATGCGCGGCGTGATCCTCGACGGGCTCGATCTCAAGACCGCCAATCTCGAGGGCGCGAATTTCGATCCGCCGCTGGTGCCGCCGGCCCCGCAGATCGACGTGCGCGCGGTGCTGGCCCAGCACAAGGCCTGGATCGCGACGAACGGCGCCCAGGGCCAGCGCGCCGTGCTCGACGACCGCGATTTGAGCGGCATGGATCTGCGCGGCCTCGATCTCAGTGCGGCCTCGCTGAACCGCGCCAATCTGGCGCGTAGCGATCTTTCGCGCGCGCTCCTGCGCCTCACAAGCCTCGTGCAGGCGAACCTCACCGACGCGAACCTCACCTTGGCCGACATGGCGGGCGCGGTGCTGACCGGCGCCGTGCTGCGCCGCGCTGATCTCACGCAAGCACGCCTCACGGCCGTCGATCTCAAAGACGCGTCCGGCAATTCGTCGGGCCGCAAATTTCCGGCCAATCTCAGCAATGCGATTTTGAGCCACGCCAAGTTCGACAAGGCGAACCTGACCGGTGCGGTGCTGCGCGGGGCCGACATCACGCGCGCGAGTTTCGTCGACGCGACGACCGAAGGCATGGACCTCACCGGCATCCGCAAGCTCAATTGAGGCCCTTGAGGTTCCAAGGCTTCCCGATCTAGTGTGGCGTTTCAACAAGGGCGCCAGCGGCAGACCGTCGCCAGGGCCCGACCGATCCAAGGGAGAGCCCCCCAATGTTTTTCGCACGCCTTGCGGCCATCGCGGCACTCAGCGCTTTGGCCTTCCCCGTCGCCGCCCAGCAATTCACGATCACGCATCCGCTGCCGCTGAATTCGCACTACGGTGCGGGTGCGGTCGCGTTCAAGGACGAGATCGAAAAGCGCACCAACAACCGCATCCGCTTCAACATCCAGCGCTCGGACAACGAACGCGAGAACATCGAAGCGCTGCAGATCGGCACCGGCGACGTGACCGTGACTTCGACGGGCCCGGTCGGCAATTTCGTGGCCGAGTCGAAAATCTTCGACATCCCGTTCCTGTTCCGCGACTACGCGCACGCGCGCGGCGTGCTCGACAGCCAGGTCGGCCAGGACGTGCTGGGCCGCTTCCCGGCGGCCAATCTTGTCGGCCTTGCCTGGCTCGAAAACGGCTTCCGCAATCTCACCAACAGCCGGCGCGAAGTCTCGAAGCCCGACGACATCAAGGGCATGAAGATCCGCACGATGGAAAACCAGGTCCATATGCAGGCCTTCCGCACGCTGGGCTCGCTGCCCACGCCGATGGCGTTCTCGGAGCTCGTCCCCGCCCTGCAGCAGGGCACGGTCGACGGCCAGGAAAACCCGATCCCCGTGATCGTGGCCAACAACCTCAACCAGGTGCAGAAGTTCCTCTCGCTCACGCGCCACGTCTATTCGCCGGCCGTGCTGATCGTTTCGCCCGCCGTGTGGAACCGCCTCAACGACGCGGACAAAGCCGTGTTCCGCGAAGCGGCGAAGGCCGCCCAGGCCGCGAACCGCGCGCGCGTTTCGGCCGACGAAGAATCGGGCGTGGACGAATTGCGCCGCCGCGGCATGACCGTGTCGACGGGCGTCGACATGTCGGGCTTCCAGGCCGCCTTGCAGCCGGCGATGGAAGGCTGGGGCCGCGAGTTCGGCGCCGCGAACATCGAGCGCATCCGCAATTGGCGCGCGAACTGAGGCCGAAAGCTTGAAGCCGATCGCAAACGGGCTTCTCGCACTCGACCGCTACACGACCGGGGCCGCCATGGCGCTTGCCGTGGCGGCCCTTGTCGTTGCGGTGGCGGCCGGCTTCTGGCAGGTCTTCAGCCGCTTCCTGCTGCACGAGCCCGCGACCTGGTCCGAAGCGCTCGTGCGCGTTTCGCTGATCTGGATGGCGTTCCTGGGCCTCGCGGGCTGCTTCCGGCACGGGGCGCTGGTCTCGATCGACCTTGCCCACCGCCTCACGCACGGCCACGTGCGCCGGGCGCTCGAAACCTTGGCGCTGGCGGCTTCGCTGGTGCTGCTCGGCGTTCTGATCTGGTACGGCTGGGCGATGGCCGAGCGCGTGGCGCGCCAGAATCTCGCCGGCCTCGACATCTCGATCGCCTGGGGCTACGCCGCGATTCCCGTCGGCTCGGCCTTCAGCGTCGTGGGCGTGCTCGCCCACTATTTCGATCCCGCCCGCCGCAACGAAGAGCTGGAGAACGCCGTTTGACCTCCACGATGATGATCGCGATGTGCGTGCTGTTCGCGGCATCGGTGCCGATCGCCGTGGCGATCGGCATTGCGGCACTCGCGGGCCTCGAATTCCACACGCGCTTTCCGCTGCTCGTGGCCGCCCAGCAGATGTATGTGCGGCTCGATTCCTTTCCGCTCGCCGCGATCCCGTTTTTCATCCTCGCGGGCAATCTCATGGATGTGGGCGGCATTTCGCGGCGCCTGGTCGAGTTCGCCAAATCGATCGTCGGCGGCGTGCAGGGCGGGCTTGCCTGCACCTGCATCCTCACCTGCATGATCTTCGCCGCAATCTCGGGCTCGTCGGTCGCCACGACCTTCGCGATCGGCACGATCATGATCCCGGCCCTCGTCAAACACGGCTACCCGGTGCCGTTCGCGGCCGCCTTGCAGGCGACGGCCGCCGAACTCGGCGTGATCATCCCGCCCTCGATCCCGATGATTCTCTACGGGGTGGCGACGCAAACCTCGATCCCGGAACTTTTCATCTCGGGCTTCGGCCCCGGCCTGCTGATCGGCCTTGCGCTGATGGCGACCGTGCTCGTGTGGTGCCGGATCACAGGCTGGGGCAAAAACGACGGCGAAGGCCGCCTCAAATTTTGGCCCGCCACGCGCCAGGCCCTGTGGGCGCTGATGATGCCGGTCGTGATTTTGGGCGGTATTTACGGCGGCGTGTTCACGCCGACGGAAGCCTCGGTCGTGGCCGTGGTCTATGCGCTGGTCGTGGGCCTGTTCGTCTACAAGGAGATCAAGCCCGCCCAGCTCTACGGCGTGTTCGCGAAGTCGGTGCTGTCCGCCGCTTCGATCATGTTCATCATCGCGGTGGCGGGCCTGTTCAGCTGGCTCCTCAATCGCCAGGGCGTGCCCGACGCGATCGCCGCCTGGCTCGTCGATGCGTTCGACACCGGCAATCTCTATCTGCTCGGCGTGAATTTGTTTTTGTTCGTGGTCGGCATGTTCGTCGAAACCTCGGCCTCGATCATCGTGCTCGCCCCGATCCTTGCGGCCCCCGCCCAGCAATTCGGCATCGACCCCGTGCATTTCGGCACGATCATGGTGGTGAACTTGGCCCTCGGCATGATCACCCCGCCCTTCGGCGTGAACCTGTTCGCGGCCGCCCAAGTCGCCAAAATCGGCATCCACCGCATGATTCCGTACCTGATGGTCTTCATCGCGGTGATCTTCGCGTGCCTGATGGTGATCACCTACGTGCCGGCGATTTCGCTCGCCCTGCGGGACCTCGTCTACAACTAGGGCCGAATGCCGCACCACACGCCGGAAACGCTGCTCGCTTTGCTCGATGCGATGGGCATCGCCACGACGACCGTGCGCCACACGCCGGCCTTCACGGTTGCCGAGGCGCTGACCCTCGCGCACGGCGCGTTGCCGCCGGGCGTGAACGTCAAAAACCTGTTCCTCAAAGACGCCAAAGGCCAGCTGTGGCTCGTCGCGGCTCCGTTCGAGCGGCAGATCGATCTGAAAGCGCTGCCCGCCAAGATCGGCGCGAAGCGCCTCTCCTTCGGCAATCCCGCACTGCTGATGGAAACGCTCGGCGTGATCCCGGGTGCCGTGACGCCGTTCGCCCCCATCAACGACACCGCGCGCCGCGTGCGCGTGGTGCTCGATGCGTGGATGATGGGCGAGCCGCGCCTCAACTGCCATCCGCTCGCCAACGATGCGACGACCAGCATTGCGCCCGTCGATCTGATCAGATTCCTGACGGCGCACCACCAGGCCCCCGCCCGCGTCGATCTGGCGAATTGAGGCACGCGACATCCGGCGACAATAGGCGACCGTCGCCTATTTAAACCTTTGAAAAACAACAAATGTAACCACAATCTTCAATGTCGCCGAAATCGGCGACAGGGGCCGGCCGGGCCTTCTCGATCTTCACTTTTCAAACAGCGCACGCCGCATGCGGCATTGTGCATATAAAAACATATTCCTATATTTTTCTCAAGTCTCGTCCGCATCGCCCGGCTTGCGGAACCGGTCGAGATGGCGGCGCAGATGCTGCAGATCCGGCAGCACGGCTTGGCAGCGTTCGGGCGGCATGGCTTGCGCCACGTCCGCGAAGCGCGTGGCGATTTCCACCACCACCGCGTCGCGCGCCGCGCGCCCTTCTTGCGTGAGCCACACGCGCTTGCCGCGCGCGTCCGCCGGATCGGGAAGGACGGAAACAAGCCCGCGCTCTTCCAGCCGCTGCAGCGTGTTGGTGATGGCCCCCTTGGCGAGCTGCAGCGCGCGCGCGATCGACACGGGGTTTTTGCCGTCGCCGGTGCGCGCGAGATGGTTGAGCAGCACGAAATGCGCCAAACGCAAACCGGCCGGGCGCAGCGCTTCGAAACGGTTGCGCATCAGCTGCTCGATGATGCCGATCTCGTTCAGCAACGCGAACAACGGCGGATCCTCGCGGCGATCCGCCGCAGCCGGTTTGTTTGGCGCCGGGCGCTTGTTTTTCGTCGGTCTTCTCACGCCCCCACTATACGCGATTCGACCGGCCAGCGCGGCGTGGGCGGCGAGGCGTTTGCGCCCCCGGGCAGATAGCCGATGCGCGCGAGCATCTGGATGCGCTTGGGTGCCGCAACGCCCACAGCTTCGTGCAAGGCCGCATAGGACGGCGCCATCTCGGGATATTCCTGCAGCGCCTGGCTCACCGGATGCACGGCAAGCCCCTGCCCGACCGCCGCCAGCGCGAGCCGCATCCATTGGCGCCCGGCCGCAAACGCATCGGCAGCCGTGTCGCCGTCGCTGACGGTCCACACGAAGCTCGCGGTTGCCAGCGTCAAGGCCGTGCGATAGCGCTCGACCATCACTTGCTGCGCTTGCGAGCCCGATGTGGCGAAGGCCGCGCGCGACAAGGCCCCGCTCTGCACAAGCGGTTCGAGGCCAGGGCCGTAGATGCTGATCCCGTCGGGATTGGCCGCGACTTCCGCGATGCCGAGCCGCATCAGAGCGACGCTTTCCATGTGCGCGGCCTGCGTCTCGAATTCGACGTTCCACGCGCGCCACGCAATGTCGCGCAAATCGGCGACGCGGTCGGCCTGCGACGTGCCGAAGAAACCCGCACCCGCCGCTTTGGCGATTTCGGCAAACGCCGCTTCGGGCACGGGGCGTGCGGCATCGAAAGGCCGCTTCTCGCTGCGCCGGCCAAGCACATGCGCAAACAACGGATCGCGCGGGGCGGCCCCGATGCGCCGCACGAAGCGCGCGACCGGCGCTGCCGTCGGCGCACCGGTTTGGCCCATCGGGAAGGGAACGACATCCACGCGCACGCCCATCTCGGCCGCCGCGAGCACGAACAACTCGGCAAAGCAGCCAAGCCCGATCGTGATTTGCCGGCTTTTCGGATCGGTCGCCGGCAACAGGCGATCGGGCGCACAGCGCAACGTCGCATTGCCGTCGGCGTCGAGCACGATTTCCCAGGGCTGCCGATTGTGCGGATTGGGGGCGAGGATCGCCCAACCGAAAGCACGCACGCGCCAATCGGCATGCGTGGCGGCCGGTGCCGCACGCCAGGGTGCCGCGGGATCGGCCGTCTGCGCACTCGCAGCGCGCAGCACGCTGAGGCCGCCCAAAGTTTCGAGGGCGACGAGGCCGCCGACCCCGGCAAAAAATTTGCGGCGCGAAAGCATGGCTGTTTCTCCTTACTTGGCAGCGACGGGAGGGAGATTTGCGTCGAACGCTTCGTTTATTCGTTCAACGATGAACAATATCGTTCGACGTTGAACTATTGTCAAGCGCCAATCCGGCACGCTTGCGTCGCCGGGCCGCCAAGGCCACGATGGCGGCAAGCGGCCCAACGCCGCATCAAAAGGGGGAACCGCGCCATGGCATCGACTTTCACCGACGCGCAACGACGCGACTACGAACGCGACGGCTACGTGATCGTGCGCGGCCTGTTCGATGCCGAGGAAGCCGCGATCCTGCGCGAGGCGATCGAAAAGGATCCGGCCCTCGCCGCCAATTTCTACGACCGCAAAGACGCCGACGGCAAAGCCACGAAAATGGCGCTGTGGAACCATCCCGGCGACAGCGTGTACGGGCTTGCCGCCCGCAGCCGCCGCGTGGTCGACACGGTCGAAGAAATGCTCGGCGGCGAAATCTACCACTACCATTCCAAACTCACGGCCAAAGACCCGTACGAGGGCGGGGCGTGGGAATGGCACCAGGATTACGGCTATTGGTACCACAACGGCTGCCTCACGCCCGACATGGCGAGCGTGATGGTGGCGCTGGACAAAGCGACGAAAGCCAATGGCTGCCTGCAGGTGCTGCGCGGCTCGCACAAGGCCGGCCGCGTCGAACACGGCGTGCTGCCGGGCGAACAGGTGGGGGCCAATGCCGAGCGCATCGAGCAGATGAAAAAGCGCTACGAGCTCGTCTATGTCGAACTCGAGCCGGGCGATGCGCTGTTCTTCCACTGCAACGTCATGCATCGCAGCGACCAAAACCGCAGCCCGGACCGGCGCTGGACCGTGCTGTTCTGCTACAACGCGGCCAGCAACAACCCGTTCATGGCGCACCACCACCCGGGCTACACGAAGCTCGACAAGGTGGACGACGACGCGATCAAAGCGGCCGGTGTGACCTTCACCACCAACAACTCGGCCGGATTCCGCGAACGCTCCTACCGCCCGCCGGGCTTGGCGAAGGGGGCGTAAGGGAGAGTTCGAAAGTAGCCCTAGTCTGAGAATTCAATGCTGTTGAATATAGAGGCAATGTCGTTTGGCTGAAGAGCCCATCTATAGGTTGGGAGTACCTCCCATGAATATCCAAAATCGGCATCTTTAGTGAGCATGAGTTGCCTGTCTTCAAAATTTACACGCTGGCGCACTCCATTATCGTTCAAATGCCAAGCCTGCAGAAAATCAATACGGTAGAGGAAGTCCACCACTCTTGTGTAATCAAGAATTGTAGTTTCACCAGTAAACTTTATTGCATTTCTATGCTTAAGCAAAAGATCTTTCACGTGTTTAGCAATACGATCATTTGAATAGCGAAACTTATCTGCAGCTTTTCCGGCAGCATTTGAAGGACGAAAACTCAGAAGCAACGTCTGCAAACCGCTCATCCGAGTCCCAAATTCAGTATTCAAATCATTCAAACGCTCTTCAGAATAACGACGGAATATCGCCTCTAAATCGTCAGTTTGGATGATCTCATGGTTCCTCATGTTGGCTTGCTCAGCAGCAAGCGAGAGCAAAACAATCAAATCTCTCGGACGATTCCTAACCATAGAAAGAATTACGCGGCGCATTGGCGCATTCGACCAATGGCCCGCCCCTCTAAAAACTGGCTCAATAACTCCATCAAACACCTTAAAAATTTGATCTTGATTATCACTCCCCTCTAAATACCTCTTATAGTCGAAATCAATTTTTAGTGCCTTTGAAACAATATTGGCCTGTACTAACAAAATCTCGTGCTTATTCCACTTAAGAAATACAACACTTTGTCGAATTTTATCGATATCAGCCATTCTGGCCGAGAGAGCAATCCAAAGATCCCATCTCAAAGCAATCTTAAACTTAAAATTCCGCTCACGCCCGCTTAACTCGAAACAAGCGTTCAACAGTGACTCAACAAATACCAATCCCTTCAGCTGACCGTCCCAGCCTTTATCTAAATCGTCAAAATAGAACACAAAACTCTTTACTTGGTTTAACTCCAACCCAGCTTGAACTGCGATATCTGAGCCTACTTTGGCTTTGTTTGACAACGCCAAAACTACATGGCCGACAAAGTTGCTGACTGTCGTTAAAGCCCCCGAAAGCTCATCTGCTAACGTTTCAGAAATCTTACCAACAACCAGCGCAGCAGCAGCTTTTGTCGCCAGCACCCGCTTCCACCTGTTTATTGCCTGAAGCGGATCATTTGGGAGAACACCAATCAACTCGACCAGCTCGGTCACAGTTAGTGGAATTCTAATTCGATCTGGAACACTTGAATCATGATCTCCAGCCGCGCGAAGCAACGCACTCTTACCACTACCTTTGTTTCCCACTACGATACGAAGCGGGAAGTCGGCGTTAAAGGATTCGAAAAACTTATTCGTTACAAAATAATCTTTAAAGCGCTCGGGAGACTCATGTTCAGCGGCGAAACTTCCGAAAAGCTCCTGAACTGATCCCGCATCAAACTTCATTGCCGTCTCCGTTTGCACGTTCTAGTTTGTGTATCTAAGGGTTTTTGTAACCGCGGTTCAACGATAAATCATTACTTGCTCCCAAAAATCTCAATTAATCAGAAACTGATCTTCAAGGATCAGCAATTCTTTGCTTCTATTTTGCTTCCCCCTACCCACCCCGCTTCGCCGCCTTGATCCACGCCAGCGCGCCCGGCGTGTGCGTCCACGCGCGCACAGTGTTGACGGCGATCACCACGGCTTCGTCGCGGCTCGCAGGCTCGATGCTTGTCGGGGCGGCCTTCGGCGGTTTGCGGTCGCCGACGAGATAGGCGGGCACGAAGCCGTTTGCCTTCACCGCCGCCATGCGCGCCGCGTCGGCCTCCGCCCCTGCCCCGCCGACACGGAATGCGATCAGGGCACGCGCGTAGGCGAGCCGCGCACTCGTGTCGTCGGGGAACCGGTCGGCGACGGCGCTTGCTTCCGTCGTGTGGCCGCCATCGAGCAACGCATCGATGAAATCGTGGCGGCATTCGCTGGGGTCGGCTTGGTCGGCGTCCAGCACCTCGCGCCATTGCGCAAACGCGGCGTCGCGCTCGCCCTTGACCGACAGCACGCTTGCCAGATGCTGCTTGGCTTCGAGCCCGGCCAGGCGCTGCGCGTCGCTGTCGTCGGCCGCCTGGGCGATGGCATGCGTTTTGAGCGCCAGGCGCAGGAACGCCTCGCGCGTGGCCAAATCGCGCGACAAGAACAGCGACAGCAGCACGAGGGAAGACGGGCAATAGGCGCTGATCGCCAAGGCGGCCGTGGCTTGCGCTGCCCCTTCACGCGGGCTTTTGGCCTCCCACGCGGCTGCGGCTGCTTCGCGCGCGGCGACGATGGCGGCTTGGCTCGCATCGTCCTTCGCGGCGATGCCGTGTTCGTCGAGGAAGCCCCAATCGGCTTGCGTCGGTTTGTCCGTCCCGGTCATACGGGCGCTCCTTCGGTTTCGTCGTCCACCGGGCGCGGGCGGCGGTCGAGGCCGATCGCCACATAGGTGAACACGCCTTGCGTGACCTTGACGCGGCGGCTCGCCTCGCGCGCGCGCGTCCAGGTTTCGACCGCGATCGTGATCGAGGTGCGGCCCACGCGCTCGATGCGGCAATAGCAGCTCACCTCGTCGCCGACATGGACCGGCAGATGGAACGTCATCGCGTTGATCGCGACGGTCGCCACGCGGCCCTTCGAGCGCTGGCTTGCAAGGCTGCCGCCGGCCAAATCCATCTGCGCCAGCAGCCAGCCGCCGAAAATGTCGCCGTTCGGGTTCGTGTCGGCCGGCATGGCGATGGCGCGCAGAACGGGCTCACCGTCGGGTTTGGGCTCGGGGGCTTGCGAATCGGGGCGGGAATCGGGGGTTTGCATCGAATCGACCATGGCGCTTAGTCTCCGGCGCTGAAAGAGCCTTTCACCCCAACCATAGCGTATTTGACCCCATGGCCGATCTGTTCTCGAATTCCGGCAAAAACGCCGACTCCTACACCGCCAAAGACATCGAGGTGCTCGAAGGGCTGGAGCCCGTGCGCCGGCGGCCGGGCATGTATATCGGCGGCACGGACGAGCGGGCCTTGCACCATCTGATCGCCGAAGTGCTCGACAATTCGATGGACGAGGCGGTGGCGGGCCATGCCGACTGGATCGAGATCGAAGTCGCCGCCGACGACACGGTGACGATCCGCGACAATGGGCGCGGCATTCCGGTCGACCCGCATCCGCGCTTTCCCAAGAAATCGGCACTCGAGGTGATCCTGACGACGCTGCATTCGGGCGGCAAGTTTTCGAACAAGGCCTACGCGACGTCGGGCGGTCTGCACGGCGTCGGCGTGTCGGTCGTGAACGCGCTCTCGGACGTGTTCGAGGTCGAGGTCGCGCGCGACAAGACGATCTACGCGCAGAGCTATTCGCGCGGCGTGCCGCTGGGCCCGCTCAAAAAGGTGGGGCCGACGCAGAATCGCCGCGGCACGTCGGTCATGTTCCATCCCGATCCGCAGATCTTCGGCAAGAACATGCATTTCAAGCCGCAGACCATCTACAAGATGGCGCGCGCCAAGGCGTTCCTGTTCAAGGGCGTGGAGATCCGCTGGAAATGCGCTGCCGATCTCTTGAAGCCCGAATGGGGCATTCCGCCCGAGCAGAGCCTGCATTTCCCCGGCGGGCTTTCGGACTCGCTGGCCGAAGCGCTCGGCAAGCGGCCCTGCTACACGCCGAAGCCCTTCGTGGGCGACGTGAAGCTCGACAACCAGGGCGGGCGTCTGGAATGGGCGGTCGCTTGGCCCGGCGACGAAGACGCCGAAGTGCATTCGTATGTGAACACGGTGCCCACGCCGCAGGGCGGCAGCCACGAGCTGGGCTTGCGCGCGGCATTGACGCGCGCGTTGCGCGGCTACGGCGACATGACCGGCAACAAGAAGGCGGCGCAGATCGCGGGCGAAGACGTGTGCGACGGCGCCATCGTGTTCCTGTCGCTGTTCATTCGCGAGCCGCAATTCCAGGGCCAGACCAAAGACCGGCTCGGCATGCCCGAAGCGCAGAAGCTCGTCGACGGCGCGCTCAAAGACCAGTTCGACCATTGGCTCGCGGCCGACCCTGCGGCGGCCAAACAATTGCTCGAACGTGCGGTCGAGCGCGCGGACGAGCGCGCGCGCCGGCGGGCGCAGAAGGAAATGGACCGCAAGACCGCCACGCGCCGCCTGCGCCTGCCGGGCAAGCTTGCGGATTGCTCCTCGTCGTCGTCGGAAGACACCGAGATTTTCCTGGTCGAAGGCGATTCCGCCGGCGGCTCGGCCAAACAAGCGCGCTCGCGCGAGCGCCAGGCGATCCTGCCCCTGCGCGGCAAGATCCTGAACGTGGCCTCGGCCTCGGCCGACAAATTGCGCGGCAACCAGGAGCTCGCCGATCTCGTGCAAGCGCTCGGCTGCGGGACGGGCGAAAGCTTCGACGAAGCCAAGCTGCGCTACGAGCGCGTGATCATCATGACCGACGCCGACGTGGACGGTGCTCACATCGCGTCGCTGTTGATCACGTTCTTCTATCGCGAGATGCCCAAGCTCATCGAGAGCGGGCATCTGTTTTTGGCGCTGCCGCCGCTCTATCGCATTGCGGCGGGCGGCGACGTCGTCTATGCGCGCGACGACGCGCACAAGGACGAGCTCATGAAGACCAAGTTCAAGAATCGCAAGGTCGAGGTGAGCCGCTTTAAAGGCCTCGGCGAAATGCCGCCCGCACAGCTCAAGGAAACCACGATGGACCCCAAGAAGCGCACGCTGCTGCGCGTGGTGGTCCCCGACCGCGACCATCGCGAGGCGTTCGAGGAAACGCAAAACCTCGTCGAAAGCCTGATGGGCCGCAAGCCCGAGCTGCGCCTGGCCTTCATCCAGGAACACGCCACGGCCGTGGGCGAGCTCGACATCTAGGCTTTGGCGTCGAGCCGCGCCTCGAGTTTTTCGACGAGTGCGACGAGTTTTGCGATTTCTGTTTCGCGCAGCAGGTCGATTTTCTGGTGCAGCGTTTCGATCTCGAGCTCGGCTTTGAGGTTGATGTTGTAGTCGTCCTGCGCCCGCGCGCGGTCGATGTCGCCCATGCGGTTCTGGCTCATCATGATGATCGGGGCCGTATAGGCCGCCTGGAACGACAGCACGAGATTGAGCAGGATGAATGGGTACGGGTCCCAGGCCTGCACCCAGGCGAACACGTTCGCCGACAGCCACAGCACCAGCAGGCCGCTCTGCCAGAGAATGAATCGCCACGAGCCGACGCGCGCGGTGATCCAGTCGGCGGCCTTTGCCCCCAGCGTCGGGGTCGGCGGTGCGGTTTGTGCAGCCGCGATCTCTGCGGCGGGTTTGGCCGCAGCACGATGGCGGCGGCGATGGCCGCGCAATTCGTGCAGCAGCGTGAGGTCGGCTTGATCGAGCTTTGGGATCGCGTTCATGGATGCTGCTCCTTGGCGCCTAAAGGCGCAGGCCGGGCGGCACGAACAGCAGGAAATCCTGGCGCCGCGCCGTCGCGTGGCAAGAAGCACAATAGCGCACCTTGGCGTCGTCGGGGCCGTTGGTCGCCCCCACCAGGCGGCCGTCGGGGCCGATCAGCGCAAAACGCCAATCGTTTGTGTCGGGCGAAAACCCTTGCGGCATGCGCTCCATCACAAACAAAGCGTAAGGCTCGGCCTTGCCGTCGGCGGCAACGCGGAAGCTGCGTTTGAGCACCGTGCCGCCGAGCGGGATCGCAGCACCCTGCTCGTAGCGGCGATACGAGGCGGCGGCCGCTTCGTTCGCGTAGACCTGCAAGAACATGCCGTGCTCGGAGCCGCGATAGGCGCGCGACATCGGCGCCCATGTTTCGGCGCCGCGCAACACCGGATCCTGCGCCGAGGCCAGCACCGCATCGAGGGCGGGGGCGAGGCACGCAGCCGTTGCGGCAACCTCCGTCGGCGTCAAATGGTCGGGCGGCGTGCCGAGGCTGCCGATGTCGCTTGCAGCGGCCGGCTGCAGACGCAAACGCTCGACCCGGCAGGCTTCGACGGCGGCACTTTGTCTGCCGCTGCCGCCTTGCGTGCACGCAGCCGCGAGCGTCGCCGCCAGAGCCAATCCAATTGCGACAAAGCGATGTTTCATGGCCCCCGATTCGACCGCATTTGCGAAAAGGTTTCGCAGGCGGCGTGGAATTCGACCCGCGACAGAAACGTTACGATGCGCCATTATATCCGAAACCAGAAGCGCGCCCTCGCCTGCCGTCCCCGGAGAAGCGTCCATGTGCCGTTGGTTGGCCTATACCGGCCGTCCGCTCTATCTCGAAGATTTCCTGTTCAAGCCGGAAAATTCGCTGATCAACCAGTCGCTCCATGCCCGCAAAGGCCATGTCGCGACCAACGGCGACGGGTTCGGCGTGGGCTGGTACGGCGACCGCCAGGAACCCGGCCTGTTCCGCGACATCAGGCCCGCCTGGAACGACGAAAATCTGCGCTCGATCGCCGAGCAGATCCGCACCGGCCATTTTTTCGCCCATGTGCGCGCCTCGACGGGCACGTCGATCAGCCGCGCCAACTGCCATCCGTTCCAGCACGGGCGCTGGATGTTCATGCACAACGGCCAGATCGGCGGCTTCGACCGCGTGGCGCGCGAACTCGATTTCGCGATCGCCCCCGACCATTACCGCATGCGCCGCGGCACCACCGACAGCGAAACGATCTTCCTCTTGATGCTGACCTACGGTCTCGAGCGCGACCCCGAACATGCGGCCGCGCAAGCGCTCGGCAAGATCGTCGACACGCTCGCCGCCGCCAAGGTCGAAGAACCGTTCCGCTTCACCGCCGCCTTCACCGACGGCAGGCGCATCTACGCCGCGCGCTATTCGACCGACGGCCAGTCGCCGACTTTGTTCTATGGCTGCGGCAAGGGCGTGCGCGCGGCCGCCGGCGGCGAATGTTCGGAATTCGACGGCGGCTCGGACTCGCTTCTGGTGCTGTCCGAACCGCTCGACACCGAAAAAGGCCATTGGACGGCGGTCGAAGAAAATTCGCTGCTGATCGCCGAAAACGGCCGCGTTGAAATCAAAGCGCTGCGCCCTTTGCGCGCACGCATTGCCGCCTGAGGGAGAGGCCCCACGCATGCTCACGATCTACGGCCGCAACAGCTCGTCCAATGTGCAAAAAGTGCTCTGGCTGTGCGAGGAGCTGGGCCTGCCCTACACAAGCGCCCATTCGGTCGCACCGGGCACGGCCAAGGACAGCGACGCCTATCTGAAGCTCAATCCCAACGGCCTCATCCCGGCGATCGACGAGGACGGCTTCGTATTGTGGGAGTCGAACGCGATCCTGCGCTATCTCGCCGCCAAGCACGCCAACGGCACATTGTTCGCTTCCGACTTGCGCGTGCGCGCCGACGGCGACCGCTGGATGGATTGGCAGGCGACCGTGATGGCGCCCTTGATGGCGATCATGCTGCGCCAGCTCGTGCGCACGCCGCCCGAGCAGCGCGACGCCAAGCTGATCGCCGCGACAGCCGCCGACATCCGCGCGAAGGTCAATATCCTCGACGACGCCTTGGCGGGCCGCGCCTATCTGGCAGGCGACGCGTTCACGATCGCCGACATCGCGGTCGGCCAATGGGTGTGGCGCTACGTGACCTTGGTGCCCGACCGCGCGCCGACGCCAAACCTGCAGGCGTGGTACGAGCGCCTGCAGAGCCGCAAAGCCTTCGTCAAAATCGTGATGCAGCCGCTCGTGTGATCGCTTAGGCGAGCAGCCAGCGGCGCAGCGCGTCGTTGGTTTCCGCTGGTTTTTCGAGCGTGGCCAAATGGCCGCAATCGTCGAGCACGCGCAACTGCGAGCCCGGAATGTCGGCGGCCATTTCCTGGCTCAAGGCCAGCGGCGTTGCCTGGTCTTCGCGCCCGCACAGCACGAGCGTGGGGCACGCGATCTGCGCCAGCAAGTCGCGGCTGTCGGGCCTGCCCATGATGGCGTTCTGCTGGCGGCAGAACGCGTCGGCACCCACGCGGTTCGTCATCGCTTCGACCGTGTCGATGAGGCTCGGGTCGCGCGCGGTCGATTTGGGGCTGACCCAATTGTGGATCAGCTGCGGCGTGACACCTTTGAACTTGCCGCGCTTGGCGTGGTTCACGAACAGCTGACGACGGCGCTGCTGTTCGGGCGTGTCGGCGCGCGCCGAGGTGTCGATGAGCGCCATGCGCGCGATGCGCGTGGGCGCCTGGCGCAGCAATTCGAACGCGAGATAGCCGCCCATCGAGAGCCCGGCGAGTGCGAAGCGCGCGGGGGCGCGGCCCAGCACATGGGCGGCCATGTCGGCGAAATTGTCGGCTTGCGTGAGATCGGCCACCTGCATGTCGGCGACGTCGCGCAACCCCTCGAGCTGCGCGCGCCACAAAGCCGCATCGCACAGCAGGCCGGGAAGAAAAACGAGCGGCAGGCGGGTCATTTGATCAGCGCCAACATGTCTTTGAATTCGGGCGTGCCGGCCCGCCCCAGCCATTCGAACAGCACCATCTCGGAACTCACAAGCACGACGCCCGCCTGACGCAGCCGGTCGGCCGCCAGAGCGCGGTCGCTTTCGCGGCGCGAGGACGTGGCGTCCCACGCAACCGCCACATCGCGCCCGGTTGCCGCAAACCCAAGTGCGGTCTGCAGCACGCACACATGCGCCTCGATGCCGCACAGCACGAGCTGCGTGCGCCCGGATGCCGCCACCGCATCGGCGATCGCCGGCGTCGCAGCACAGGAGAACGTCATTTTCGTATGCACGCTGCCGGCGGGTGCGAGGGCGGCAAGCTCGGGCACCGTGTTGCCGATCCCTTTGGGATATTGCTCGGACACAAGCACGGGCACGCCGAGCCGTGCGGCCGCCTGCATGAGCTTTGCCGCCGCCGCAACGACGCGCGGGCCCTCTTCCATCGCCGGCAAGAGCCGCTCTTGGATATCGACGACGAGCAGAAGCGAACGCGAAGCGTCGAGGATCATGATGCTTGCGACCCTACAAGGCGCGCGCCGCTTTTGCCAACCCCTTGCTCGACTTCCGCCTGCTTCGCCCTTAACGTCGAAGAGCCGATTCCATGGAAAATCCCGCCGCCCTTGCCGAGCTCGAAGCTGAAGCGCTTGCCCATGCGCGCGGCGGGCGCATGGAAGAAGCACTGGCCCTGTTCGCGCGCGTGGCGGCAGCCCGGCCGCAATCGGCGGCCGCGGCGCGCAATTGCGGCGCGGCGTGCCTTAATCTCTACCGCAACGCCGAAGCGCGCGACTGGTTCGCGAAAGCCGAGGCGCTTGCGCCCGCCGATGCCGACGCAGCGCTCGGCCACGGCACGGCGAGCCACATGCTGGGCGATCTCGACGACGCGATCGCCGCCTTCGACCGCGCGCTTGTCTTGCGGCCCGGCTGGTTCGATGCGGTGCTCGCGCGCGCCAACGCGCTGCAGCATGCCGGGCGCTTGAGCGCGGCCGAAGCAGGTTTCCTCGCGGCTCTCGCTTTGCAGCCGAACGAAGCGCGGGCACTCAACAATCTTGCCAATCTGCGCGCCGACCAGACGCGCTTTCGCGAAGCGCTCGATCTCTATGCCAAAGCCGGCGCCGAACATGGCTGGCTGTTCGCGCTGAACTACGATCCCGACGTGTCGGCCGAACAGCTCGCCGCCGCCTATCGCGGCTGGGGTGCGCGCTATGCGAATGCGCCGCGCATGCAGCTTGCCGCATCGGCGCACGCCCCCAAAGAACGCCTGCGCGTGGGCTTCGTGTCGTGCGATTTGCGCCGCCACTCGATGCAGCATTTCCTGCTGCCGGCCTTGGCGCATCTCGAACCTTCGCGCATCGAGCTGTTTCTCTATTCGGCCACCGGCAAAAGCGATGCGGTAACGGCGCGCTATCGCGCCCTGGCCGCGAAATTCACGAGCCTCGACGGGATCGGCGACGACGAAGCCGCCGTTTTGATCGCTGCCGACGGCATCGACATTCTGGTCGACGCTTCGGGCCATACGGCGGGCAATCGGCTCGGCGTGTTCGCGCGCAAACCGGCCCCCTTGCAGGCGACGTGGCTGGCCTACGGCACGACGACGGGCATATCCGCAATCGACTGGTTCTTGGGCGATGCGCGGCTTGTCCCGCCCGGCGGAGAGCGGCATTTCGTCGAGCGCGTGTGGCGATTGCCGTCCGCCTATTGCTACGCTCCGCCCGCGGGCATGCCGGATGTGGCCCCGCTGCCCGCGACCCAAAACGGAGCCGTCACGTTCGGCTGTTTCTCGCGCACGATCCGCTTGAACGACCGCACGCTCGCCGCATGGGGCCAGATCCTCGCTTCCTTGCCGCGCAGCCGCCTCAAGCTCGATTCATTGCCCTTCGTCGACGAAGCCACGCGCGCGGATTTCGCGCGGCGCCTGTGCGGCTTCGGCGCGCGGCACGACCAGCTCGAGATCGGCTACACCACGCCGCAATCGGCCGTGTGGGATGCTTACGGCCAGATCGATATCGCCCTCGACCCGTTCCCGCACAATGCCGGGGCCACGACGTTCGAAGCTCTGTGGCTCGGCGTGCCGGTCGTCTCGAAGCGCGACCGCATTCCGCTCGGGCGCTTCGGCGATTCGATCCTGGGCGCCGCCGGTCTCGGCGATTGGGTCGTCGACGACGTGCCTGGGTATGTCGCGCGCGCGGTGGCTGCGGCGTCCGATGTCGCGGCGCTGGCGGCTTTGCGAGCCAGCCTGCGTGCCCGGCTTTCCGCCAGCGATCTTGGGCACGCAGCTTCCTTCGGCAAAGCACTGGGCGACGCGTTCAACGGCATGTGGCAGCTGGCGGCGCCCAAGAAACCTTGACTTTTCGCCGGAAAAGCCTAGTTTCCCAGCGTCGTTGAGGCCTTTTGCGGTCGCAAAACCGCCGCTTCGGCATATGTCCGTGGTTCCCCCTTCGGGGGACCGGTCGTGGGCAAAAATGCACACGACGCGCTGCCGAAGACAAAAGCGGCGCCAACCGAAAGAAGACACTGAAGATGAATTTTGCCGATTTGGGCCTGTCGGAGCCTGTGCTCCAGGCCATCGCGGATGCCGGCTACACCACGCCGACGCCGATCCAGGAAAAAGCCATTCCTTACGTTCAGATGGGCCGCGACGTGCTCGGCTGCGCGCAGACCGGAACCGGCAAGACCGCCGGCTTCACCCTGCCGATGATCGATGCACTCAGCCAGGGCCGCGCCAAAGCGCGCATGCCGCGCTCGCTGATCCTCGAGCCCACGCGCGAACTCGCCGCCCAAGTCGCCGAAAACTTCGACAAGTACGGCAAGTATCTGAAGCTCACGAAGGCGCTGCTGATCGGCGGCGTTTCGATGGACGACCAGGAAAAAGCGCTCGACCGCGGCGTGGACGTGCTGATCGCGACCCCGGGTCGCCTCATGGATCTGTTCGACCGCGGCCGCATTCTGCTGCACGACGTGAAGATCCTCGTGATCGACGAAGCCGACCGCATGCTCGACATGGGCTTCATCCCGGACGTCGAGCGCATCGTCTCGCTCCTGCCGCCTTTGCGCCAGACGCTGTTCTTCTCCGCCACGATGGCGCCCGAAATCCGCAAGCTCGCCGACCGCTTCCTGTCCAATCCGAAGGAAGTCTCGGTCTCGGCGCCGGCCGCCACGGCCGACACGGTCACGCAGGGCATCGTCCAGGTGGCCGAGCGCGAGAAACGCGAAACGCTGCGCCGCCTCGTTCGCGCGGCCCAGATCAAAAATGCGCTCGTGTTCTGCAACCGCAAACGCGACGTGGACATTCTGTGGAAGTCGCTGAAGCGCCACGGCTTCAGTGCCGGCGCCTTGCACGGCGACATGGACCAGGGGACGCGCAGCGAAACGCTCGAAGGCTTCAAGAAAGACGAAGTGCAGATCCTCGTCTGCTCGGACGTCGCCGCGCGCGGCCTCGATATCGGCGGCCTGTCGCACGTGTTCAATTTCGACGTTCCGATCAACGCCGAAGACTATGTACACCGCATCGGCCGCACCGGCCGCGCGGGACGCAGCGGCGTGGCCTACACGATCGCCAGCCGCGACGACTACAAGTTCATTTCGGCCATCGAAAAGCTGATCGGCAAGAAGATCCCGCCGATCGACCTCGAAGGTTTCGTCGCCCCCGTCTCCACGCCCGAAGAAGAAGCCGCCGACGCCGCCGCCAAACCGCGCGGCGGACGCGACCGCGGATCCTCGCACGGGTCTTCGCGCGGCGGGCGCGGCGGTGCGAAATCCGGGTCGAGCCGGCCGCGCCATCGCAGCAGCGGCACGGACGATGTTGCCGCCGCTTCGAGCGCTGGTTCCGGTTGGGGCCCGGGCAACGATGCGCCCGCAGCCAGCGAAACGGTCGCGGTCGAAGCACTGACGCCTGTCGCAGCCCCGGTCGAAATTGTCGCCCAGGCGCCGGTTGCGGCCGCACCGGTCGCAGTCGCCGCAGCACCGGCGCCCAAGCGCGAACGCGAACGCCATGCCCCGCGCGCAGCAGCGCCCGAGCGCGCGCGCGAACAGCGCCCCACGCCGCTCGCCGATCCGCAAGGGCGCGGCTTCGACGACGACCAGGTGCCTGCGTTCCTGTTGCGCGGCAAGCGCGCGGCGGGCTAGCGTTCCATCGACGCAAATTTCGGCGCCGAGGGTTGAGATGCAGACGATTTTCATCATGGTGAAATGCGAGCTCGGCCGCGCCTACGACGTGGCCGAAGCCGCGATGGAAACCGAACAGGTCTCGGAGGTCTTTTCGATCTCGGGCCAGTACGACCTGCATCTCAAATGCTACCTGCCCGACGACGCCGATATCGGGCATTTCGTGATGACGATCCAGCGCCTGCCCGGCGTCAAGGACACGTTCACGCTGATCACGTTCAAGGCATTCGGCTAGAACCCTGTCGGCGGAGGGCGTTTGCCATGCAGGCTCGCTTTCGCCTTTTCCTCGTCGGCGTTCTTTGTCTGCTGCTCGGCGGCCCCGGTGCCGCGAGCGAAGCCAAACTCGAAACCGCTCTTGCGATGTTCTACGAGGCGGCGTTGTGGCGCGACAATACGGCGCACGGCGACAACACGCCGCGCCCGATCAGCGGCATCGTGCGGATCGAAGCGCCGCTGCGCCTGCATCTCGGCCGCACGACCAGCAATTCGATCGCGGGCTTCGCGGAAGCCAAAACACGCGAAGCGGCCGCGATCGCGGGCCTGCCGGTGGTGCTCGTCGAGAACTCGGTCGACGCCAATTTCCGTTTCGATTTTTTCGCCGAGAACGCGGTCCCGCCCGGCGTGCCGCCGCAGCAGGGATGCGGCACGGGCACGCGCGTGCAGGGCACCGCCCTCGTCAGCACGCTGCATATCCGCGCGATCCAGCCCAATTGCGTGGCGCACGAGATCCTGCACGGGCTCGGGCTGCTCGGCCATCCGCACGACTTCGATACGCTGCTGAGCTACAAGCGCGCGCCCAACGCACGCGAGGCCTACACCGAGCTCGACCGGCTCGCGCTGCGCACGCTCTACCAGGCCGGCATCACGCCCGGCACTTTCCATCTGCCGGCGCTGCTTGTTGCGCGCCAATTCATGGCCGAGGAATTGGGCCTCGTCGCCAGAGGCGGCAACACCGCACAGCTTGCGCGCCCCGTGCTCGATGCGGCCGTCGTGCGCTTGCGCGCCGCAGCCACCGATGGCGCGCGCACCGTCTATCTGCAGCTCGGTTTCGCCTACGAGGTCGGCCACTACGTTGCGGTCGATCCAATCGAAGCGGTGCGCTTCTGGGAATTGGCGGCAGGCCAGCGCGATGCCGAAGGCCTGTTCCGGCTCGGCCTCGCCTTGCAGCAGGGCAAGGGCACGACGCAAGACGAAGCCGCCGCCCGCCGGCGCTTGCGCGAGGCGAGCGCACTCGGCCATGGGCCGGCCGCGTTTGTGCTCGCCCAAGCCTATCGCGACGGGCGCGGCGGCTGGCCCAACGCGGTCGAAGCCTATGCGTTTTTCGATCTCGCGGCGCGCCGCAACGTCGCCCCCGCAGCTGCTGCTCGCGACGCGCTGTTCGCAAACTTCGATGCCGCCACGCGCACGCGCGCCCAAACCCAGGCGCGCCAGTTTCCGACCGTGCCGCCCGCCCCCGCCGCAAGCCCAGCACCGGCCCGCTGAGCGCGACGCCCGGCCCCGCGCCGCTTCGCCTTGAAGCGCGTGCCGGGTTCATGCTATCTTGACGCGCATTTTTATGGAGGCGGAGATGGCGCGAATCTTTCGGGCATTGCGCTGGGCTGCAGGTCTCGCCGCGGCGATGTTCGCGACGCCCGCCAGCGCCGACGTCGCGAAGCTGGAAGCGGCGCTGGCGCTTTTCAACGAGGCCGCCTTGTGGCGCGACGGCGGGCTGCCGGGCGGCGGCACGCTGTTCGCGACCGGCGGCGTCTTTCGCTTCAACACGGGCTTGCGCGTGCATGTCGGCGGCGCCACGACCAGCACGGTGCGCGAAGTGGCCGAACGCCACACGCGCGAAGCCGCCGCGATCGCGGGGCTCGCCCTCGAATTCGTCGACAGCGCCGACAAGGCCAATCTCAAATTCAATTTCTTCCAGGAGTACATGGCGCCGCCCGGAATTCCGTCGGCGGGCTGCGTGACGCAGACGCGCGCCACGCCGACCAACCCGCGCGACGCGACGATCCATGTGCGCATGACCTTCAGCAGCTGCACCGCGCACGAACTCATGCATGCGCTCGGCTTCCCCGGCCATCCGCACGACCTCGACACGGTGCTGAGCTACACGCGGCGCGGCGGCGACCGCAGCTTCACCGAACTCGACAAGCTCGTTCTGCGCACGCTCTATCGCGCGAACATCGCGTCGGGCACCTACCATCTGCCGGCCCTCGTTGCGGCGCGCGCCTATCTTGCGGGCGAGCTCGGGATCGTCGCGGCGGGGGCGTCGGCCGACCATCTGGCGCGACCGTTCATGGACGCGCAGGTCGAACGCTTGCGCAGCCTCGCAGAACCCTACATCCAGATGCAGCTCGGCAACGCCTATTCGTTCGGCCATTACGTGGCGATCGACCAGGCGGAAGCGGTGCGGTTCTGGCAGCTCGCGGCCGCAAAAAACAATCCCGAGGCAACGTTCCGCATCGGCCTTGCGCTGCGCACGGGCCAGGGGATTGCGGCCGATGCGGCAGCGGCGCGCACGCGGCTGCGCGCAGCAAGCGAGCTCGGCCACAACCAAGCACCGCGCGCGCTCGGCGACATGCTGCGCGGCGGCGAAGGCGGTGCGGCCGACGCGGTCGAGGCTTTTGCGTTTCTCGATCTTGCGCATCGGCGCGGCGTTGCGGCGGCAACGGGCGCGCGCGACCGGCTCGCCGACGGGTTCGATGCCGCGACCAAAGCCCGCGCCACCGCGCGCGCCGCCGAACTTCCGACAACGCCACCCCGCCCCGCGCAGTAGATCCGGCTCAATAGATCCCGTCGCCGCCTTCGCTGCCGGGGATCGAGATGGTGAGGCTCGGATCGGCGAAGCGCCCGCCGCCGTCGAGCACGGGGCCGTCGGCGCGCAGTTCCGTGCCGGGCTTGAAGGCTTCGAGGATGCTGTCGCGCTCGCCGGGACGCGCAGGGGCGCCCGTCTGCGGATTGATGCGCACCAGGCGGATGCCGGGCGGAATGCGGAACGGCACGTTGGGCGTGCCCTTCAGCGCTTCGGCCATCACGTCGCGGAAGATGGGGACGGCGACCGACGAGCCGGTCTCGTTGGGCCCCAGCGTGCGCGGATTGTCGAAGCCGACCCATACGCCGACGGCCAAATCGGGCGAGAAGCCGATGAACCACGTGTCGAACGAATCGTTCGTGGTGCCGGTCTTGCCGCCGATGGCGCGGTTGAGCTCGCGCAAACGCCGCCCGGTGCCGCGCTCGACCACGCCCTGCAGCATCGAGGTCATCTGGTAGGCGGTCGCCGCGTCGATCGCCTGCGCGCGCGCGTCGGGCAGTTCGGGCGGTTCGGAGCCCGGCAACCACAGGTCGCTGCGGCAATCTTCGCAGGCGCGCGTGTCGTGGCGATAGATCGTGCGGCCTTCGCGGTCCTGCACGCGGTCGATGAGTGTCGCCTGGATGCGCTTGCCGCCGTTGACAAACATCGCGTAGGCCGTGGTCTGGCGCATCAGCGTGGTCTCGCCCGCCCCCAGCGCCATCGCGAGGCTCGGCTGCAGTTTTTCGACCACGCCCAAACCTTCCGCGACGGCGGCGACCTTGTCCATGCCGATCGCCTGCGCCAAACGAATGGTCATGAGATTGCGCGACTGCTCCATGCCCACGCGCATCGGCGAAGGACCGTAGAAATTGCGCGAATAGTTGGCCGGCCGCCACGGCGGCTGGCCCGGCCCTTGGTCGACGACGATGGGCGCGTCGAGGATCAGGCTGGCGGGCGAAAACCCGTTGTCGAGCGCCGGCAGATACACAAACGGCTTGAAGGACGAACCGGGCTGGCGCTGGGCTTGCGTGGCGCGGTTGAACTGGCTCATCTCGAAGCTCCAGCCGCCGACCATCGCGCGCACGCGCCCCGTGTGCGGGTCCATCGCCACGATGGCGCCGCCCACATTCGGGATCTGGCGCAGCGCGTGGCGGTTGAGCGGCGAAGCGTCGTCGGCGCGCTTCTCGACGATCACCACGTCGCCGACCGCCAGCACGTCGGCGGGCGCGCGCACGGGCGATCCGAGGCGCTGCTCGCGCTCGGTCTTGCGCGCCCAGCGCAGATCTTCGAGTGCGAGCGTGGCGCGCGCGCCGTCGGGCAGGCCCAATTCGGCCGCGTCGGTGCCGATGCCGCGCACCAGGGCGAGCGACCATTCGGGCAGCATGCCGGGCGGGCGCGGCACACCCTGCAAGCGCCGGCGCCAATCGCCGCTTGTGTCGATGCGCGCGACCGCGCCGCGATAGCCGTGGCGGCGGTCGTAGGCGAGCATGCCGCGCAGAAGGGCCGCTTCGGCCGCCGCCTGCAATGCAGGATCCATCGTCGTGCGCACGCTAAGGCCGCCGCGGAACAATTCGCGTTCGCCGAAGCGCGCGAACAGCTCGCGGCGCACTTCTTCAGCGAAATAGTCGGCGCGCACCGTATCCTCGGGGCCGCGATTGCGCGTGACGATGGGCGTGCGGCGCGCGGCCTCGTACTCGGCCTGCGAGATCTGCCCGTCTTCGAGCATGCGGCCCAGCACCCAATCGCGCCGCTCGACCGCACGGTCCATGAAGCGCGCGGGGTTGTAGTTGTTGGGCGCCTTGGGCAACACGGCCAGGAACGCCGCTTCGGCCAGCGTGAGCTCGGCCAGCGACCGGTCGAAATAATTCATCGCCGCCGACGCGACACCGTATGCGCCGTAGCCGAGATAGATCTCGTTCAGATAGAGCTCGAGGATGCGGCGTTTGGACAGCGTTTCCTCGATGCGCAAGGCGAGGATCGCCTCCTTGACCTTGCGCTCGATCGACACTTCGTTGGTCAGCAGCATGTTCTTGGCGACCTGCTGCGTGATCGTCGACGCCCCCACCGGCCGGCGGGCCCCCAGATTGGCGAGGTTCTGCACGGCCGCGCGCGCGATGTCGGGCAGGCTCACACCGGGATGCGAATAGAAATTCTTGTCTTCGGCCGCGAGGAACGCGCCCACGACCTGGCGCGGGATCGCGTCGTACGGCACGAAGATGCGCCGCTCGATCGCGAACTCCGCAAGGATGCGCCCGTCGGCCGCGTGCACGCGCGTGGTGACCGACGGCTGGTACGCTGCAAGCGCGCCGTGGTCCGGCAGGCCGCGCCCGAAATACCAGAGCCCGGCCAGCACGGCGCCGCTGCCGCCGACCAGCGCCAACACCAGCAGAACGACAAGCGTGACGATCGCGCGACGCATAGGGGGACGGAGCCATCCGGGTTCGATTGCGAGGTGCTGGTATAGCGCAGTGCCGGGGCGCTGTCGCGCCCGTGCACGATCCGCAAGACTGCGCCAGCGCTCGGGCGATCCGCCAAACCCAGCCGATGCAGCGCTGCAACTTTATTGAATGTTTTTCTTACTTAGGTTTAAATTTTGTAAATGACTTTAAGGAGAACATCATGCATATGATCGAACTTAAAGACCAGCAGAATTCGGCTCCGACATCACTGGAATGCCGTCGGCTCCTCGATGTCGGCCGTGACGATTGCGCCCCACGCGAACAAAACACGAAGAAACATGCAAGTACGCCGAGCCGTATTTCGGCCCAGCAATTCAGGGAACGGCGTTGGGCCGAACGGCTGCGCGGGCGACGATTTGCGGAACCGAGCCAATGACGGCGATCCGGTCCTGCCGGATCGCCGCGGCGCAACGCTGCTTTCGCATTCAGGCGGGCGTCAACTCTTGCCCCTGCCACTCCGTCGAAACGGTCTGGGCGCCCGAGGCGATCGCGGCGGCCAACGCGGCGGCAGCGGCCGCAGCCGACAAAAACGCGCGACGCGGCGAAAGAGTTCGGATGGTCGGCATAAGTAGACGCTCCTTCGGGCCAATCGGTTTCAGCCAAAGGTGCCGAACAAAAAAGGACCGCCGACTTCAGCCGCGCCGCGCCGGGTTGCTCGCGAAATACGCGTCGATCGCGCGCAGGATGCCGGCGGCGACCTTCGTGCGATGGTGCGGGCGATTGAGCAGCAATTCGTCCTGCGCGTTCGAGAGATAGCCCATCTCGATCAGCACCGAGGGCGTGTCGGGTGCCCGCAGCACGGCAAAGCCCGCGAAGCGATGCGGGTTCTGCGGCAGCAGCAGCACCTCGCGCCCCATTTCCGACACGAGATGGCGCGCGAACACGATCGAGCGGTTCATCGTCTCGCGCTGCGCGAGATCGATCAGGATCGAGGTCACGTCGCGGTTCTCGCGCGTGAGATCCACGCCCGCGATGATGTCCGCGCGGTTTTCGCGCGCGGCCAAAGCGGCCGCCTCGTTGTCCGACGCGTTTTCCGAAAGCGTGTAGATCGACGCCCCGCGCGTGGCGGTGTTGCCGCTGCCCATCGAGTCCGCATGGATCGAGATGAACAGGTCGGCCGATTGCTGGCGGGCGAGCGCAATGCGGTCGCGCAGGCGGATGAACACGTCGTCGTCGCGCGTCATCGCGATACGGTAGCGGCCGGTCTGTTCGAGCTGGCGGCGGATTTCGCGCGCCATAGCGAGCGTGATCTCTTTTTCGTGCGTGCCCGACACGCCGATCGCCCCGGGATCGACGCCGCCATGGCCGGGATCGAGCATGATCATCGGGCGCCCGGTCGGGCGCGCAGGTGCGCCGCCTTGTGCGTTCGGAACTTGCGGCGGGCGCGGGCTTGCGACGGCCGCAGGGGCTGCCACATTCGTGGGCGCGGTCGGAGCGACGGGGGCGGCGACGCGCGGCGCGGCGGTTTGCGCAAATTGGGTCGGCGGGGCCGGCTGCGGCTGCGCTTGCGGGGATGGCGGCGTCTGGGTTTGCAGTTGCGGCGCATTGGCCTGCATGGCGCGCAGCACGCCCGACGCCGACCAGGGCTGGACGTTTTGCGCAAAAGCCTCAGGTGTCGAGCGTTCGAAATCCAGCACCAGGCGCTGGCCGCGCCCGCTGGGGGCAAGGTCGAAACGCGCCTCGCGCAATTTGGCGGGCTGCGCCAGATCCAGCACGAGGCGCCCCGTGGCGGCGTCGAAGGCCCCGTAGCGCAGGCCCGACACGAGCCCCGACGGGGCCACCTCGCCGCCGGCTATTCGCCACTGCACACTGGGTAAATCGATCACGGCGCGCATCGGTTCGTTCAGGAAGAACACCCGATGGTCGATGCGCCGGTTGAGCGTGAGGATGAGGCGGGTGGATCCGGCGGTTTCGCCCAGCGACACGCCTGTAACGATTATTTCCCCGCTTGTTCCGGGGTTTAAGGGCGCGCTCGGGGCGGCGCGCTGCGGCGTTTGGGCGTCGGCGGCGGGCGCAGCGAGGCCGAAGGCTGCCAAGCAACCCGCAATCCACAAGATGTTGAGAAAGCGCCCGCGCATCACCGCGACATATATCCTGCGGCGCGAATCGACGGCAAGCACGAAGCACGGCCAATTTACCAATTGTGGGGGGGCCGGTTGGTCTGTATTGTGCTTGTCGCATACTGTTCGTTGTTCGCTGGAAAGCGAGCGCCCCAGACCGGAGCGCCCTTTCCGTGCGGGTCCCAGGGGAATTGCAGCACCCGCGTCCGGATTTCGGTTCGCGCAGCTTCAACCCTCCCGAAGATACCGCGGCGAACGCATCAGGGCGGCCGATCCGAACGGCGCACGCCCAAAAAGGACCCGCGCATGCGGCGGGTCCGCCCCCGCTCCCGGCGATTCCGGGAGCGATCCCAAGCGGGCGGATCCCCTTTGCGATGGTCAAGACCGCGGCACGGGCCCAAGGAACCCGCGCGCGACCGCAACGCCAACGGGTCCACGGGCCCGGCGGCATGTGCGCCACGACGATCCGGTCAAAATTTATTCGTGCGCGCTCGTTTTGCGCGCGTCCGCGGCGTTTTCGCCGCGTGCGTCGCGCTGCAAAAGAAACGAACGGGCGGCGCGCGGCGCATCGGAGAGAAAGTATCGAAATGACAAAACGTATGTTGATCGACTCGACCCACCCGGAAGAAACCCGCGTGGTCGTGCTCGACGGAAACCGGCTCGAAGAGTTCGATTTCGAAACCGCCAGTAAAAAGCAGCTCAAAGGGAACATCTATCTGGCGCGCGTCACGCGCGTCGAGCCGTCCTTGCAGGCCGCGTTCGTGGAATTCGGCGGCAACCGCCACGGCTTCCTCGCCTTCAACGAAATCCATCCCGACTATTACCGCATCCCGGTTTCCGACCGGCAGGCGCTGATGGCGGAAGCGGAAGAGGAAGACGAGCGCCCGCGCCGCAGCAGCCGCGAAGAATCGCACGACCCCGCCCCGGTCATCGCCTTGCCGCAGGATGCCGCCGCCGGTCCGGTCGATCTGACCCCGACGCCGGTCGCCGACGCCGCCCCGTTTGCCGAAACAGCCCCGTCCGGCGAACCATCGGCGCCGGCGCAGGCGCAGCTCGATTTGCCCGCCCCCACGCCCGACGCGGCCCCGAGTGAAGCCCCGAGTGCGGACGCAGCACCGGTCGCAGCCACATCGCTAGATGCAGCCCCGCCGGAAGGAGCACCGCTCGACGCCCCGCACGAAGCTGTTCCGCACGAGACGCTGCCCGGCGAAGAGCCGAGCGAGCCGCGCCAGCACATCGTCGAATCGGTCGGCGGCGACACGGTCGACGACGCGCACGAAACGCGGCGCCGCGCGCGCCCCACGCGCCAGTACAAAATCCAGGAAGTGCTGAAGCGCCGCCAGGTGCTGCTCGTCCAGGTCGTCAAGGAAGAGCGCGGCAACAAGGGGGCGGCTCTCACCACCTATCTGTCGCTCGCAGGCCGCTATTGCGTGCTGATGCCCAACACCGACCGCGGCGGCGGCATTTCGCGGCGCATCACCTCGCAGCAGGACCGCAAGCGCCTCAAGAATCTGATCGAGGAGCTCGACCTGCCCGACGGCATGGCCGTGATCCTGCGCACCGCCGGCATGGAGCGCGAGACCGCCGACATCCGCCGCGACTACGAATATCTGATGCGGCTGTGGGAAGAGATCCGCGATCTCACCCTGCGCAGCTCGGCGCCTGCGCTGATCTACGAGGAAGGCAGCATCGTCAAGCGCGCCATCCGCGACATGTACAGCTCCGGCGTCGACGAAATCCTGGTTGCGGGCGAACACGGCTACGACGCCGCGCGCCACTTCATGGGCATGCTGATGCCGAGCGACGTTGCGCGCATCCGCCGCTACGACGACGCGCAAGTGCCGCTGTTCCAGCGCTTCCAGGTCGAAACCGAACTCGACGAAATGCATCTGCCGACCGTGCGTCTGCGCTCGGGCGGCTACATCGTCATCAACTCGACCGAAGCGCTCGTCGCGATCGACGTGAACTCGGGCCGCTCGACGCGCGAGCGCAACATCGACGAGACCGCCTACAAGACCAATCTCGAAGCCGCCGACGAAGTGGCGCGCCAATTGCGCCTGCGCGATCTCGCGGGCCTCATCGTCATCGACTTCATCGACATGGACGACCATCGCCACCAGGCGGCGGTCGAACGGCGCCTCAAAGAGGCGATGAAGTCCGACCGCGCGCGCATCCAGATCGGCCGCATCTCGGCCTTCGGCTTGCTCGAGCTGTCGCGCCAGCGCCTGCGCCCGTCGATTTCGGAAATCAGCTTCGAGGTCTGCCCGCACTGCCAGGGGACGGGCCGTCTGCGCTCGACCGAATCGGCCGCCTTGCACGTGCTGCGCGCCATCGAGGAAGAGGGTGTGAAACTGCGCGCGGCCGAAGTGCTGGTCTATGTCGCGACCTCGGTTGCTCTCTACTTGTTCAACAACAAGCGCGCGGCGATCGCGGGCATCGAAAGCCGCTACGGCTTCCATCTGCAGTTCCATTCCGACGACAGCCTCATTCCGCCGGCTTTCCGCATCGAACGCGGCAAGGCCAAGGCGGTCGACGCACCCAGCTCGGCCCCGATCCGGCAGATCGAAGATTTCGCGCCCAGCACGCCCGAGCCGCGCGGCGAATACTCGGCCGCCGCCGAAATGGTGCGCGACGACGACGACGACGATATCGCGGGCGAAACGCCTGCCGCACCGCGTGCGGCCGAAGAACGCAACGAAGACGGCAGCATCCGCCGCCGTCGGCGTCGCGGACGCGGGCGCAATCGCCAGGATGGGCGTGCGGACGGACGTCCTGAAAACCGCACCGAAGCGCCGCGCCAGGACGGCGAAGCCGCACAAGCGGCCCCGATGCGCGACGAAACCGGCGATGCCGCCGGCCCGACGGACGGCGTTGACGCCGCAACCGCTGGCGACGAGGCGGGCGGCGACGAAGCCAGCCGCCGTCGGCGCCGGCGCGGTCGGCGCGGCGGCCGTCGTCGCGGTCGGCGTCCGGAAGGCGAGAACGGCGCCGAACAGCCGCAGACGGCGAACGGAAGCAATGGCGAGATGCCGGTTGCCGATTCTCCAATGCAAGAGGCCCCTGCCCTTGCAGCGCCGAGCGATGCCTATGCGCCGCCGCCGATGGGGCGCGTGCAGGGGCCCGGCGACGCGCATGATTGGCCGTGGAATCGCCGCGGCGAAGAAGCTTCGGCACCTGCCGCCGCACCGGCAACCACCCCGGCAATGCCGCCGCAAATCGCGGCACCGGCCGAGCCCATCGTCGTGGCGCCGCAGCCCGCACCGGTTGCAGCTTCTCCAGCCGAAGCGACCACCCCGCCGCCGCCCGAGGACGATCCGAATCGCCCGAAAAAGCGCGGCTGGTGGAATCGCCTGACGGGCTGAAGACCTAGCGCCGCCAGGCGATCAAGCGTCTGGCGGCCTCTTCCATGTCGGCAAGCGTGCCGGCAAACGAAAAACGCACAAAACGATTGCCGCGCGCCGGGTCGAAATCGAGCCCCGGCGTTGCGGCGACCCCTGCCTCGCCGAGCATGCGGCGGCAGAATTCGGCACTGTCGTTGGTCATGTGCGCCACGTCCGCATAGAGATAGAAGGCGCCGTCCGGCGGCGCGAAATCGCGGAACCCGGCCTTGGGCAAAGCCGCCAATAGATAGTCGCGGTTCGCACGGTAGGTTGCGACATGCGCTTCGCATTCGGCGTGCGCGTCGAACGCCGCGATCGCGGCCAACTGGGCCAATGTCGGCGGCGAGATGAACAGATTCTGCGCGAGCCGCTCGACCGCGCGCACCAGATCGGGCGGCACCACGAGCCAGCCCAAGCGCCAGCCGGTCATCGAATAATATTTGGAGAAACTGTTGACCACGAACGCGTCGTCGCCGAACGAAAGCGCCGTCGCAGCCCGGCCCTCGAACACGATGCCGTGGTAGATTTCGTCGGACACGAGGCGCACGCCGCTCGCCGAGCACCAGCGGCACAGCGCCCCCAATTCGTCGGGCGACAGCATCGAGCCCGTCGGATTGGCGGGGCTCGCGACGATGAGGCCCGCGAGATTCTTCCCGCTTTGCGCCAGCAAGTCCGGCGTGGGCTGGAAGCGCGTGGCGGCGGTGGCGGCAAGGCCGACAGGCTCGCAATCGAGCGCCTTCAGGATGTTGCGATAGGCGGGGTACCCCGGATCGGCCAGCGCCACGCGGTCGCCCGCATCGAACGCCGCCAGAAACGCCAGCAGAAACCCGCCCGACGAACCGGTCGTAACGCAAATGCGCGCAGGGTCGAGCGCCACGCCGTACGTGTCGGCATAGTGGCGCGCGATGCGCGCGCGCAGTGCGGGCACGCCCATCGCGTCGGTGTAGCCGAGCTTGTCGCTGTCGAGGGCGGCTTTGGCCGCGTCGCGCACCGGAATCGGTGCCGGCGTGCCGGGCTGTCCCACTTCGAGATGCACGGCGCGTTCGCTCGCATTTGCCGCCGCTTCGTCGCGCCGATTGGCGGCGCGCATCACGTCCATCACGATGAACGGCGAAATGCCGGCGCGCCGTGCGACCTTCAACGCCATTGCAGACGCCCCCGCCGCTATTGCGAGCCGGTGGCGAAACCAGCGCCGCGCCGGTCGGTTTCGATGCGGCAAGTTTCGGACCTTTCCGTTGCCCCTTCGGCGCAATAGACCGCCTGCACGCGGCCAATGCCGCCCGCAACCTCGGCCGCGCGATAGCCGCGCGCAGCCAGGGCCGGCACGAGACCGGGCCCGTCGACGCCGATGCGGCCGTCGGGCAAGGGGGCTGCCCGCGCCTGGTCGAGCGCGCGGTCGAGCGTGAGCTGATCGGCGAGCACGCCGAGGACGGTCTGCGACAAGGCATACGGGGCCGCAATGCCGCCCGACGCAGCCCCGGCGAAGATCACGGTTTGGCGGTCGCGCAAAGCGATCGCAGCCGTAAGCCAGCGCGTGGCCGAGTTTTCGGCCGTCGGTGCAGGTGCGAGCAGAAAGCCGATCCCCTGCGGCAACCGGGCAATGCCGAAGGGCTGCACACCGGTGAAGCTGCACGCCACCGCCATGCCGTTGCGGTCGATGACGCTGAGCGCCGTGCCGGCTTGCGTGTCGGGTTCGGCCGCCCACTGCCCGCCGCCGCCCGCAAGCGCGCGCAGCCGTGCGGGGGCAAGCGCATCGCCGAGCGCCACGCGATTGGAAAGATCGGGACCGAGCCATTGCGCGCGGTCGCGCGAGGCCGCCGCCGCCGTTGCCAGCATCAGGCCTGCGCGCAGGTCGGCCGGCGTTGCGCGCCAGCTTCTTTCGAGCGCGCCGTAGAGCTGTGCCGTCGCAAGACTGCCGACGGCGGGTGCGGCCGCGACGAAAAAGTCGAACGTGCCGCCCGCGTTGAACGCCGGCAGAATCTGCGGCACGCCGGCGGCGAGATCCTCGAAGCGCAGATCGATGCCTGCGGCTTGGGCGGCCAGCGCCAATTGCTGGCCGGTAATGCCCTGGTGCAGTTCGCCGGGACCGCGCTGGCGCAAGGCGCCGATGACTGCGCCCATCAATGGCTGCGCCAACGGCTGGCCTTCGGTCAAAGGCTGGCCGTCGCGGCTGAAGATCGCGGCGAGTGCCGGATCGGCCGACACGACGTTCCAGTTGCGCGCAAGATCGATCGCAAGCGCGCGCGTGGCGGTGGTGCCGCCGCGCGCGAGATTCTCGGCGGGAGCCACGACCTGCTCCCAGCGCAGGCGCCCGTAGCGCGCCTGCATGGCGAACAGGCCGCGCGGCAGTCCGGGCGTCGCCACCGTCGAATCGGGGCGCGCGGCCACGGCCGGGAACGACACGGTCTCGACGGTGCGCACGCGACCCGTGCCTGACGCGACCAGACACATACCGCCGCCGCCGAGCGGCAACTGCCCGGGATAGGTGACGGTCAGCGTCAACGCGGCTGCGGCTGCCGCATCGGCGGCCGAACCGCCGGCCGACAGAATGTCGCGCGCAACCAGGGCGGCGCGCGGCTCGTCGGCGGCGGCCCCGCCCAGGAACCCGCGCACCGAACCGACGACGCCGGGAACACCTTCGTCCTTGCTGCCGCCGAGTCCCAGCGTGCTGCAACCGTTCAGAAACGCCGCGGCACCGATACATGCGGCAACAATGTGTCGGCGGGCCCGCGATTGATTTCGGGTGGTGGTCGGCATAGCTTGTCTCGAGCCTTTGGCGGCCAATTCGGCAATGGAATCGATCCGCACAGTGTTTGGAAAATTTGCGTTCAAAATGTGGCCGTTTGGGTTGATGCGCGGCAGAGCGGCGGCCGGTCGGTCGCGGCCGTCCGCAGGCGCGCGCGTGCTCGGCTGTGCGCTGGCGTTGGCGGGGGCATTGGTTTGCGCGTCGGCGTCTCCGTCTTTGGCGCAGCGTATCAGCTTCATCCGCGACGCCGAAATCGAAACTACCATCCGCATCTACGCGACACCAGTGTTCCGGGCCGCCGGCCTCAATCCGGACGACATTTCGGTCCATATCGTCAACGACCGGTCGCTGAACGCGTTCGTGGCGGGCGGACTCAACATGTTTTTCCATACCGGCCTGCTGCTGCGGGTCGACAGCCCAAACCAGCTGGTCGGCGTGATCGCGCACGAAACGGGCCATATTGCCGGCGGCCATTTGGCCCGTCTGCCCGATGCGATGCGCGCCTCGTGGGACACGATGATCATCTCGCTGCTGGGCGCCGCCGCCGCCGCCGTCGCCGGCAACGGCAATGCGGCCGTGGCGTCGGTCCTGGCGGGCCAGCAGATCGCCGAGCGCCAATTGCTGCGCTACACGCGCACGCTCGAGGCCTCGGCCGACCAGGCCGGCGTCACGTTCCTCGACCGCGCGCAGCAATCCTCGCGCGGGCTCATGGAGTTTCTGCAGGTTCTGGCCGACCAGGAACTGATGGTCATCGACCGCCAGGACCCGTACGTGCGCTCGCACCCGATCACGGCCGAGCGCGTCGAATTCGTGCGCCAATGGGTCGCCAATTCGCGCATGTCCAACATGCCGTCGCCGCCCGGCTATGCCGAATTGCACAAGCGCATGCGCGCGAAGCTTCTCGGCTATACCGATCCGTCGCGCGCCCTCGTCCAATATCGCGAAGGCGAAAAATCGTCCGAAGGGCGCTATGCGCGCGCCTTCGCCTTCTACCGGCGCGGCGAGATGCAGCGCGCGATCGCCCTCGCCGACAGCCTGCTGGCCGAAGCGCCCGACGACCCCTACTACAACGAGACGCGCGGCCAGTTCACCTACGAGGGCGGCAATCCGCGCGGGTCGCTGCCCTACTACGAAAAGGCCGTGGCGTCGGTGCCGAACAACGCGCTGCTGCGCCTGGGCCTGGCGAGCGCCATGCTGGCGACCGACGACCGCACGCTGCTGCCCAAAGCGATCGAGCATCTCGAGACCGCGCGCGGCTACGAGGCCAACTCGGCCGAGTTGTGGCGCCAATTGTCGGTCGCGTACGGGCGCGACGGGCAGCTCGGCATGTCGGCCCTCGCACAGGCCGAACAGGCGCTGGTGCTCGGGCGGCGCGTGGACGCGCGCGGCTTTGCCGAACGCGCAGAGCGGTTGCTCCCGGCCGGTTCCCCCCATATCCTGCGAATCCAAGACATCAAAAACGCCGCCGAAAACCTGGGGCCCCAAACACGATGACCGTCTCGCTACGCCGCTTCGCCGTTCCGCTCCTGCTGTGCCTGGCCGTGCTCGGCGGCTGTGCGGGCTCCGCACCGCCGCGCGGCAGCATCGTCGATGGCGGCTTGCGGCTTTTTGCCGACGGCGTGCCAGGCGTGCACGGCAATGCCGACCAGCGCCAATGGTGGACCTCGCGCCCCAACGGGGCCGGCGACTTGGCGCTCGTCGATCTGCAGGGCTCGATCGCGTTGCGCGCCGATGCGCCCGGCGGCATGCAGATGGGCCGCCGCCTCAGCACGGCTTTAACCGCGACGCCCTATCTGCGCTGGACCTGGTATCTCGAACCTGCCGTGTTCGGCGGCGGCCCGGGCACGGGTGTGGAGCGCGGCATGCGCGTGACGATCTATTTCCGCACGCCGAACCGCTCGGCCAGCAGCGGCTATCTCGCCTTCCTCGGCATGGGATCCGAGGAATGGGACCGCAGCGTCGAGATCGCGTTCGGCGGCTTCGGGGCGGGGCGCAGCGACGGCGCTACGCAAAGCAAATGGGCGGTCGACAATGCCGGCCGCCGGCTCGAGCTGCGCCCGCCGCGCACGGGCCAGGCGGGTGCTTGGCATGTCGAAGCGATCGATCTCAGCGAAGTCTACCGCTATTTCTGGCCCGGCGAATCGCTCGAAGACGTGCAGATCGCGATCATCGCCGCCGGCGGCTTCTCGGGCCGCGTGCCGCCGGAAGCCGGCATTGCCATCGGCTACGTCGCCGAGATTTCGATCTCGCGGTGAGGCTGCGCGCCAAAGCGCTGGCGGCGATGCTGGCGGCGGCGTCGATCGGCCCAGCCGCGATCGGCTCTGCGCAGGCGCAAGAAGCCTTCACCCCGGCCCAGCGCGACGCGATCCGCGCCATCATCGTCGAGACGCTGCGCAGCCAGCCCGAACTCGTGCTCGAAGCGCTGCAGAGCCTCGAGCAACGCCAGGAAGACGCGCAGCGTGCGGCAGCAAAACGCGCGCTCGCCGAACGGCGCCGCGAGATCTTCGAGGATGCGGGCGATCCCAGCGTGGGCAACCCGCAGGCGCGCACCGTGCTGGTCGAGTTCTTCGACTATCGCTGCCCCTACTGCAAACAGATGGACCAGCCGCTCAAGGCGCTGCTCGCGGCCGATCCGGATCTGCGCATCGTGCGCAAGGATTTGCCCGTACTCGGCCCCGCCTCGGTCGTGGCCGCGCGGGCAGCCCTCGCGTCGCGCGCGCAGAACAGATACCCGGCCTTCCACGACGCGATGATGGGCTTCCGCGGGTCCCTCGACGAAGCAGCGATCTTCCGCATCGCGGGCGAGGTCGGACTCGACGTGGCGCGCCTGCGCCGCGACATGGAAGCGCCCGAAATCGGCCAGCGACTGCAGAAAATCGCGGGTCTTGCGCAAGCCCTGCAGATCAACGGCACGCCGGCTTTCGCGATCGGCGATACGCTCGTGCCCGGTGCGGTCGATCTTGCGACGATGCGCAGCCTCATCGCCGAGGCACGCGCCAAACCCTGAAGTTCAAGGGGCCGGGTCGAAGTCCGGCTGGTTTTCAGGTGCTGCCGTCTGGAACGCCGGATGCGCCATGCAAGCCGCGAACACGGCCATAAGCGTGGGATAGGCTGCGAGCTCGGCGTCCGAATAGAAGCGCTTGGCGTTGAAGACCTGCGGCACCAGGCAAATATCGGCAAGCCCCGGCACGGCACCGTGGCAATAGGGCCCGGCCTTGCCGTCGGACAGCAGCTTTTCGAGCGCTTCGAAGCCGACGGCGATCCAATGCCGGTACCAGGCATCGTGCGCGGCCTTGTCGAGCCCGAGCGGCTTCAAGAGATAGCGCAGCACGCGCAGATTGTTGATCGGGTGGATGTCGCACGCGATCGTGTAGGCGATGCTGCGCACGCGCGCACGGCCCACAGGATCGGCCGGCAGGAAGGGCGGGGCCAGATGCATCTCGTCGAGATAGTCGCAGATTGCCAGCGACTGCGTGAGCACCACCGGCCCGTCTTCGAGCGTGGGCACCAGGCCCAGCGGGTTCTTGGCAAGATAGTCGGGTGCGCGCTGCTCGTTGCGGCGCAGATGCACAAACGCGTGTTCGACCGGCAGCCCTTTCAAAGCAAGGGCGATGCGCACGCGAAACGCCGCCGACGACCGGAAATAGCCCCAGAGTTTCATGTGTGCGGTCCCTTGTAGGCTTCGACGATCTGGTCGATGGCGCCGAAGATCGAACGGCCGTTTTCGTCGGTCATATCGATGCGCACGCGGTCGCCGAATTTGAGGAACGGCGTGGAAGCCGCCCCGCTCGCGATGATCTCGATCATGCGCTTTTCGGCCAAGCAGCACGAGCCGACTGCGGGATCGCGGTTCGAGACCGTGCCCGAGCCGAGGATCGTGCCTGCCCCGAGCGCGCGCGTGAAAGCCGCGTGCGCCAAAAGCTGGCCGAAGTCGAAATTCATGTCCGTGCCCGCGTTGGGATGGCCGAACCATTGGCCGTTCAGCGCCACGCGCAACGGCAGATGCAGCTTGGCCCCGTCCCAAGCCGCCCCGAGTTCGTCGGGCGTGACCGCCACGGGTGCAAAAGCCGAAGACGGCTTCGACTGGAAAAAGCCGAAACCCTTGGCCAGTTCGGCCGGAATGAGATTGCGCAGCGACACGTCGTTGACGAGCATCACGAGCTGGATGTGCTTGCGGGCCGCGGCCGCATCGATGCCCATCGGCACGTCGTCGGTCACGACCGCGACCTCGGCTTCGAAATCGATGCCGTGCGCTTCGCTCGACGCGAGGATCGGCTCGCACGGCCCCAGCATCGTGTCGGACCCGCCCTGGTACATCAAAGGATCGCGGTAGAACTCGGGCGGCATCTCGGCCTTGCGCGCCTTGCGCACCAGTTCGACATGGTTGAGATAGGCCGAACCGTCGATCCATTGTGCGGCGCGCGGCAAGGGCGCCATGCAAGCCGTCGCATCGAATTTCGCGACGGCGGCGGCGTTGATGTTGTCGCGGCCCTTGTCGAGCAGTTCGGAGATCAGCGCAAGCTCGCGCGAAGCCTTGCCCCAATCGTCGAGGGCCGCGCGCAAGGTCGCCGCCACGCGCGGCGCTTTCACGCAACGCGTAAGGTCGCGCGAGACCACGACCAACGTGCCGTCGCGCCCGCCTTCGTTCAGAGTCGCAAGTTTCAAAGTCCCTACTCCGCCGCTGCCGGTTTGATTTTCCAGGAATCGACATAGCCCGTCCACTCCACGCCCTCGGGCTGGGGTGCAACTTCGACCGCGTCGCGCGTGTCGATCATCACGGCGACTTCGTCGAGCATCTGGCCGCCCTGCGGGTTCTTGGCCGCGAGCGCAAAGGCCTTGGGATGGGGCCCGTGCGCGAAGCCGCACGGGTGCAGGCTCGCCATGCCGGGATGGATATTGTCGCGGCTGAAGAACTTGCCGCGATGGTAGAAGATGATCTCGTCGTAATCGTCGTTGGAATGGAAAAACGGCACTTTGAGGGCCCCCGGATCGCTTTCGGCCGGGCGCGGCGCAAAGGTGCAAACGACAAAACGATTGGCGACGAACGTCGTGTGCGCCGACGGCGGCAGATGGTAGCGATGGCTCATCAGCGGCCGGAAATCGCGCCAATTGACGCGCACGGGTGCGAGATCGCCGTGCCAGCCCACCGCATCGAGCGGATTGTAGGGATAGGTCATCGTCGAGATGCGCCCGCCGCGCTTGATCGCAACGCGCGTCGGCTGTTCGGACTTCTGCGCCGCGAACGCGTCGTCGAGCTTGGGCGTGTCGAGGCAGCCCGCATCGAAAATCGCGTGGCGGCCGACGATGCCCTTCTCGGGCAAGCGGAAGGAATCGTTGGTGGCCTCGATCAGCAGCAAGGTTGTGGCCTCGCGGGGAACGACCCGCCACATGGCCGAACGCGGAATCAGAATATAGTCGCCGTCGCGGTATTCGAGATGGCCCCAATCGCAGAACAGATCGCCCGCCCCCTCATGCACGAACAGCAATTCGTCGCCGTCCGCATTGCGCGCGAGATGGGACATGGCGCCCGACACGCGCCATTGGCGGAACTTCATCGCCGCGTTCGACATCAGCAGCGTGGCGTCCCAAGGGCTGGCGCTCGCCGCGTTGAGCTTGCGATAGTCGAAGGCGCGCGGGCGCAGCTCGCCCTCGAAGTCGCTCCAGCCGGTCGGCGGATGCGCGTGGTACATGTGCGCGGCAGGCCCGAAGAACCCTTCCTTGCCGAGCTCGCGCTCGTAAGTACCCGCCGGCAGGTCGCAATGCGCCTGGCGCGAGGACACGCCTTGCGACAGCGGAAAGCCGATCCAGTTTTTCATGGGTCTTCTCCTCAAGCGCTCTTGAGCGCGCCGCGGCGAATCTGGTCGAGTTCCATCGATTCGAACAGCGCCTTGAAATTGCCCTCGCCGAAACCGTCGTCGCCCTTGCGCTGGATGATCTCGAAAAAGATCGGGCCGATCGCGGTTTCGGTGAATATCTGCAGCAGCCGCCCGCCTTCTTTGGTGGGTGCGCCGTCGAGCAGGATGTGGTTTTTCTTGAGCCGCGCCACGTTTTCGCCGTGGCCCGGCAGGCGGCGGTCGAGGAGTTCGTAATAGGTCGCCGGCGTCTTCAGGAACTTGACCTTCTTTTTGCGCAACGTCTCGACCGTCGCGTAGATGTCGTCGGCTCCGAGTGCGATGTGCTGGATGCCTTCGCCGTTGTAGGCCGCGAGATATTCGGCGATCTGCGACTTGTCGTCGGAAGATTCGTTGATCGGTATGCGGATCTTGCCGCACGGGCTCGTCATCGCCTTCGATTTGAGGCCGGTGAGCTTGCCCTCGATGTCGAAATAGCGGATCTCGCGGAAATTGAAGAGGCGCGTGTAGAAATCGGCCCATAGATCCATGCGGCCGCGATGCACATTGTGCGTGAGATGGTCGATATAGCTCAGGCCCGCCCCGACCGGGTTGGCGGGCGCACCCTTGATCGGCTTGAAGTCGACATCGTAGATCGAGCCTTTGGCGCCGTAGCGGTCGACGAAATAGATCAGCGAACCGCCGATGCCTTCGATGGCCGGGATGTTGAGCTCCATCGGCCCGACCTTGCCCGCAAAGGGCTTGGCGCCCAAGGAAACCGCGCGCTTGAAAGCGGCGGGCGCATCGGCCACGCGAAACGCCATGGCGCAGGCCGACGGCCCGTGCACGCGCGCGAAGGCCTGCGCGAAACTGTCGGGCTCGGCATTGACGATGAAATTGACGTCGCCCTGGCGGTAGAGCGTGACGTTCTTCGAGCGGTGTTTGGCGACGGCGGCAAAGCCGAGCGAGACGAACAGAGTCTCGAGCCCCTTCACGTCGGGGGCGGTGTATTCGACGAATTCGAATCCGTCGGTTCCCATCGGATTGATGTCGGCGGCGGCTTTGCGGGGCATGGCATGCCTCCCGGTTTTGGGGTCTTGTCGAAGCGGCGTTTGCGCGATATTAGTTTCATATGAAACCAATTGCAACGCCCTTCGCGCTCGACCGTTTCGTGCCCTACCGGCTTTCGGTGCTGTCGAACACCGTGTCGGACGCGATCGCGGGCCTCTACCGCAAGCGTTTCGGCCTCACGGTCCCGGAATGGCGCTGCATGGCCGTTTTGGGCAGTTTTGCGCCGTTGTCGGCGCGCGACGTGGCCGCGCGCACGGCCATGGACAAGGTCCAGGTCAGCCGCGCGGTCGCGTCGCTGCTGCAGAAAGGTTTTGCCCTGCAGGCGACCGACCGGCAGGACCGGCGGCGCTCGAAACTGGCACTGTCGGCGTCGGGCGCGCGCGTCTATGCGCGCATCGTGCCGCTTGCCCAGGCGGCCGAAGCCGAACTGCTGGCCGCCCTCACGCCATCCGAACGCAAAGACCTGTCGGCCCTGCTCGACAAGCTAGCCGCCCACGCGGCCACGCTGGCGCAGCAGCGGCAAAGCAGCGAAGAATAGCTGGCCCGCGAGGCCGAGCCAGTTCCCGGGAGCAATCATGCGGGCAAGGACCGCATCGAGCGTCTGGCCGAACGCGACTACGCCCGTACCAATTTCGGCCAACACCAGCAGCACCAGCGACGTCGCCGCCATCGTTGCGCGTGCGGCCGGCGGCACGGCCAAGCGGCGCAGCACGAAGCCGCAGGCAATCCACGACAGCGCCAACATGATCGGCAGTTCGACGAGCACAGCCGCAAATTCCCCGAGGGTGGGTGCGACGACGAGCACGCGCAGCGTGCCGAGCGCAAAGCCGGCCGCATAGACGATGCCGAAATAGACGAAGCCGGCTTTGGCGCCGGTCGTCACGCAGAGGCCCGCGCGCGCGCGGCGACGGCAAGGCCAACAGCAATCGCGACCAGCCCCAGCAGCAGATTGAGCGTAACGGGCTCGCTCAGCAGCATCGCCCCGCCCACGGCGGCCGCGACCGGATTGAACGAAATCGTCAGTGCGACGGCCGAGGCGGGTACGCGCTCGAGCGCCCAGAACCACATATAAAAGGACGCCATGCCGCCCACGAACATGATCCAGAACACGACGAACCATTGGTTCGGCGAAAACTGCACCAGCCCGGCCAACGGATCGCCGCGCACGACGAGGACCGCAACAAGTGCCACGCTGCCCGCAAGGAGCTGCACGACCATGACCGGCAAGGCCGCATTGCGGCGCAGATACGGCACCGAGAGGACAGCGTGGAACGTGCCAGCAAGGGCAGCCCCCAGCAGCAGCAGATCGCCGCGCCACGCCTCGGGGCCCGCACTTGCGCGGTCGCCCAAAGCAATGAACACGCCGGCAAAGCCCAACGCCGCCCCCACGGCCTTGGCGAGCGTCATGCGCTCGCGGCCCATCGCGGTTGCCAGCACGAGCACCAGGATCGGCATCGCTGCGACGACGAGGGCGCCGCGTGCCGCCGGCACATAGGCAAGCCCGGCCGAAAACAGATAGCCGAAGCCGCCGAACATCAGCACGCCCAAGGCCGCGACGGGGGCAAGATCGCGCCGCAGCACGCGCGCCTTCGTGGCCGCGAACATCACAACCGCCATCGCGATACCGGCACCGCCGCAGCGCAGGAATGCGATCGAGATCGGATCGGAGTCATCGATCACATAGCGGATCGCGACGGCCGAGGAGCCGCCCAGAATGCTGGACAGGGCGGCGGCAAAAACCGGAAGCAAACGGGGCGACGACATGCGGAGCAGACTGTGCGCCATCGCCGCCCGCTGCACCAGAGGCCGCGTTGTGCGCGGCGCGCAGTGCAGCTATCGTGATTGCGCAACAAGGAGCGCGCCATGGAAGATTGGATCGCCCGCCTGTCGGGGCTCGGGCTCGTCTGCGCGATCTATTTCGCGAATGTGGCAAGCCCGGGGCCCAGCAACATGGCCGTCATGGCGCTGTCGATGGAACGCGGGCGCAGAGCCGGTTTCGCACTGGCCGCCGGCGTGATTGCGGGCTCCTTCACCTGGGCGGGGCTCGCCGCTGTCGGCGTTGCGGCCGTGCTGCAGGCTTACGCCGGCGCGCTAACGTTTCTGAAAATCGGCGGCGCGCTCTATTTTTTCTACCTCGCCTGGCGTGCGGCCAAATCGGCGTGCCGTGCGCAGACGCCCGCACCGGAATCGACCGCGCTCGACCGACGCGAGGGAATGCGCCTGTTCGTGCGCGGCTATCTCATGCACGTGTCGAACCCGAAGGCGATTTTGGGCTGGGTCGCGACGATGGCGATGGGCTTGCGCGTGGGCGAAGACGCCGCCCCGCTCGCCGCGATCTTGGGCGTGTGTTTTGCCATCGGCTGTGCCGTGTTCGCGAGCTACGTTCTGGTGTTTTCGAGTGCGGCGATGGCGGCCCTCTATGCCCGCATCCGGCGCTGGGTCGAGGCGGGTTTTGCGGTGTTTTTCGCCTATGCGGGCGTGCGCCTGCTCACGGCCCGCCTCTAGCCCCGCCGGGGTCGATTGCGCGCCCGAAATTGCGTGCTATAACGGCCCGGACATCGCCCTTTTTGCGAGATTCGCCCTGTGGATTCGAAGCCAACCTTGCTGGTCTTGAACGGCCCCAATCTCAATCTGCTGGGCGTGCGCCAGCCGGAGATCTACGGCCGCACGTCGCTGGCCGACATCGAGGCCGATTGCCGCGCGCGCGCCGACGAGCTCGGCTGCACGCTCGATTTCCGCCAGTCGAACCACGAAGGCCAGCTCATCGACTGGATCCAGGAGGCCCGCCAGACGGCCGACGCGATCGGCATCAATCCGGGCGGGCTCACGCACACGTCGGTCGCCTTGCGCGACGCGCTTGTGGCAAGCGACCTGCCGGTCGTGGAAATCCATCTTTCCAACATCCACGCGCGCGAAGAATTCCGCCATCGCTCTTTCGTGAGCGGCATCGCGCGCGGCGTGATCTGCGGCTTCGGCCCGCAAGGCTATCTGTTCGCCATCGAAGCGCTCGCGCGGTTGGCCGACGCCGAACCGCGCTGACGCCTCTCTTCCATTCCGTTTCGTTCCCCCACGCGAGATCAAGACCCGCCATGCCGACAAACAAAACGCCCGAGTTTTCGCCCAACCTCGCCACAGTGCGGCGCCTGGCCAAGCTGATGGCCGAAGAGGGCTTGACCGAACTCGAATTCGAAGACGGCAAGCAGCGCCTGCGCCTGGGGCGCGGTGTCGTCGCTGCTGCCGCGAACGCGGCACCCGTTGCGGCCGCAGCCGCACCTGCCGCACCGGCAGCCGCCGCCGATGCGGGCGGCACGCCGGAAGGCGCCGTCACCTCGCCGATGGTCGGCACGTGCTACCTGTCGCCGGAGCCGGGTGCGCCCGCTTTCGTGAAGCCGGGCGACCGCGTCAAGGAAGGCCAGACGCTCGTCATCATCGAAGCGATGAAGGTCATGAACCCGATCCGCAGCCCGCGCGCGGGCACGGTCGCGCGGATCCTCGTCGAGAACGGTTCGCCCGTCGAATATGGCGAGCCGCTGATCGTCGTCTCTCCGTGACCGACGCGATGTTCGAGAAAGTTCTGATCGCCAATCGCGGCGAAATCGCACTGCGCATCCACCGGGCCTGCAAGGAGCTCGGCATCCAGACCGTGGCCGTGCATTCGACGGCCGATGCCGACGCCATGCATGTGCGCCTGGCCGACGAAGCCGTGTGCATCGGCCCGCCGCCCGCGCGCGACAGCTATCTCAACAAGGCCGCGATCATCTCGGCCGCCGTGATCACCGGGGCCGACGCGATCCATCCGGGCTACGGCTTCCTTTCCGAGAACGCCGACTTCGCGCGCATGGTCGAAGAGCACGGCATCGTGTTCATCGGCCCGAGCCCCGACCATATCTCGATGATGGGCGACAAGATCGAAGCCAAGCGCGCGATGATCGAGCTCAAGGTGCCGTGCGTGCCAGGCTCGGACGGGCCGGTCGCCGACGTCGAAACCGCGCTGAAGCTCGGCGCCGAAATCGGCTATCCGGTGCTGATCAAGGCGGCGGGCGGCGGCGGCGGCAAAGGCATGCGCGTTGCCAACAACGCCGACGAGCTGGCCGAGGCCTATCGCAGTGCGCGCAGCGAAGCGGGGGCAAATTTCGGCAACGACGTCGTCTATATCGAAAAATATCTCGGCCATCCGCGCCATATCGAGTTCCAGATTCTGGCCGACGCGCACGGCAACGTCGTGCATCTGGGCGAGCGCGACTGCTCGCTGCAGCGCAAGCACCAGAAAGTGCTCGAAGAAAGCCCGTCGCCCGCGCTCAATCTCGACCAGCGCGCCAAGATGGGCGAGATCGTGACGAACGCGCTCAAGAAGCTGGGCTACCGCAATGCGGGCACGCTCGAATTCCTTTACCAAGACGGCAATTTCTACTTCATCGAAATGAACACGCGCCTGCAGGTCGAGCACCCGGTCACCGAGATGATCTGCGGGCTCGATCTGGTGCGCGAGCAGATCCGCATCGCGGCAGGAGCACCCCTTGCATTCACGCAGGAAGACGTGCGCCTGCAGGGCCACGCGATCGAATGCCGCATCAATGCCGAAGACCCCGAGACATTTTCGCCCGCACCCGGCCGCGTTGCCGAATATCACCCGCCCGGCGGCTTGGGCGTGCGCGTCGATAGCGCGCTCTATTCGGGCTACAAGGTGCCTTCGAACTACGACAGCATGGTGGCCAAGCTCATCGTGCACGGGACGAGCCGCAACGAATGCCTGATGCGCCTGCGCCGCGCCCTCGACGAATACGTGATCGGCGGCATCAAGACGACGCTGCCCTTGCACCGCAAGCTCGTGCAGACGCCCGAATTCATCGACGGGCGCTACGACATCCATTGGCTCGAGCGCTGGATGGGCCTCAAGAAATGACCGGCGCCCAAGTCCCGCACGACGAGGCTGCCCGCGTGCGCGACTTGGCCGACGACATCGCAAACACGCGCCGCGAAAGCGCCAAAAAGCTGCTGCGCGAAGCCAACCTGCCGCAGCCGGGCTTCGTGTGGAACCCCGACGCCGATCTGCTGCCGGTTCCCGTCCTCGCCTCGCTCCGCCGCCTGTGGGATATCGCGCGCGCGGCGTGCGACATGCCGACGGCCGCGCAATTCGAACATCTCGATTTGGGCACAGCCGCCGGCGACGTCGCGTGGGCGGAGCCCGCGGAAGGCGAATTCCAATACGGCTACCGGCGCATCGGTACGCGGCTTGCGGCAGCGGGCGGCACGGATGCCGCGCGCAACGGCCTCGAGCTTGGCCTGCTGCTGCGCGCCGTATTGGCGGCGGCGGCGGCGCGCCGCAAAGCGATCTTCCTGCTGCACAGCGCCCCCGCGCATGACGGCCGCCAGGACAGTTGGGCGCGCCTCACGCTGCCGCTTGCCGCCGATCCGAACGGCCCCGTCTGCGGCTTTCTTGTGGGCGCCTTGCCGATGGCGACGGTCCCGGTCGCGTTCGGCGGGCTGCGCGCAAGCAGCTAGCCGCACGCGCGTGCCATGGCGGCACTGAGCGCACAGCAGCTCGTCTGGGCTTACGCCAACGGCGTGTTTCCGATGGCGCCTTCCGCGCAATCGTCGAAAATCGAATGGTTCGATCCCGATCCGCGCGGCGTGGTGCCGCTCGAGGCGGTGCATGTGCCGCGCTCGCTCAAACGCACGCTGCGCCGGGGTCGGTTCGAGATCCGCATCGACACGGCGTTCGCCGAGACGATGGCGGGCTGCGCCGACCGCAGCTCGACCTGGATCAATTCCGACATCAAACGCGCCTATTTCGAACTGTTCGAGTTGGGCTTTGCCCATTCGATCGAAAGCTGGTGCGACGGCGAGCTTGCGGGCGGGCTCTACGGCGTGCATCTCAAAGCCGCATTCTTCGGCGAGAGCATGTTTGCGCGGCGCTCCGACGCCTCGAAAGTCGCGTTCGTGCATCTGGTGGCGCGCTTGCGCGCGGGCGGCTTTGCGCTGCTCGACACGCAGATGGTGACCGACCACATGCTGCAGTTCGGCGCGGTCGAAATTCCGCGCCGCGACTATCGGCGGCAGCTCGCCGCCGCCCTCGGCAGCGACGCCACCTTCTACCGCACGCCGGAACCAGCCGTTCTGGCGGCTTTGCAGTCGTTGACCCAGACGTCGTAGACCGGATGCTCGAGCGCCGACACGGCCGGGCTCGAGGCGAACATCCAGCCTTTGAACAGATCGACCGCCATCTCGCCCGTCTTGCGCTCGACGATTTCGAGGAAGGCCGCCGTCTCGGGCGGCTCTTCCGGGGCGCGCTTGCGGCAGGCGCGCACGATTATGGTGAGCGGCCCGAACTGCACGGGCTCGCCAACGGGCGCTTCGAGCACGCGCACGCGCCCCGTCACCTTGTCCAGCGTCTGCAACACGCCGATGCTTCCGGCCACGGCCAGCGGGGCCGTCGATTGCGCAAAAGCGGGTGCGGCCGACAAAGCGGCCAGCAGCGGCACAAAGCGGACGAAATATCGCATGCCGGGCGCGTCAGCGCGGCGCCATGGCCATGGCGCGCAGCAGCACGCGCGCCACCTGCCGGGCGATGCAGTCATAGACCCGGTCGGCCGTGGCGGCCGCCTGGGCGGGGCTGAGCCCTTCGAGCTGCAACTGGTTCGACTCCACGAGATGGCGCATCACGTCGTAGCGCGGGAAAATCAGCACGTCTGCGCGCACCGAAAGATTGCCCATCACCTCGATATAGGGCTGGTAGCCGATCAGCCGCGCCGTCTCGCGCGAAAATTGCGGCGTCATCAGCACGAGCTCAGCATCCGCTGCGAGGATCCGCTCAGCCCCTTCTTCGAGGGCGGCGGCAAAGTGCTCGGCCCCCATGTTGCGCACGGCCTCGGCAGTGCCGGTTTCCCAGATCACAAGGTCGGGTTTGGCTGCAAGCGCGTCGGCGGCCATGCGCTTGACCATCGCCACGGCGGGGTCGCGCAGCTTGCCGCGATTGGCGACCGTAATGTCGGCCTGCGGCAGACGGCGGCGCAGTTCGGCCTCGAGGCGTGCAGGCCACGCCGCCGCGCTCGACGAAGCGCCCACACCGAGCGTGCTCGACGACCCCAGCGCCACGATCGTGAGCTTGCCGTGCGCCAGCTTTTTGGCCGCTTTGGGCAACGTGGTGTCGTCGACATAGAGGGCCCGCGGCACGCTGCATTGGGCCGGCATCTCGCCCGGCAGCGGACTGATCGGCGTCTGCGCGAACGCAAGGCACGGCAGCACCAATGCCAGTGCCGCCGCCGCAAAAATCCGCCGGACGCTGTAGCCCCTGTCCCGCATCATTCGTCCTGCCCGCTGCGCGCCGATCCGGCGCGTTTGCGCGTCTTCGACCACGACAATACCCGGGCCATTCCCAGGAGCAAGAGGCAACCGCTGCCGGTTACCGCGGCCTGGGTTGCCAGATCGCGGCCAAGTTCGATCAGCAGCGAATGTCCAGCGACCGAAAGGAAAATCCCGATACAAAAAATAGGCAAAGAGTTCTGGCCGCATAAGGTAATCGCGCGGGCGACCGCCCCCTGCAGCCAGCCTGCGTCGCGCGGCACGACGCGCACCACGACCAGAGCGAGGGCCAGGAAACTCAGCAGGCGCAGGGGCCCGAGATCGGTCTTGTTTGCGAACAGATAGGTGATTTCGGCGAAGGCCGGCGGCACGCCGTCGAAAAAATAGCCGATGCTGATCCAGGCGCGCACCGGAACGACGACGCACAAAAAGGCGGCGGCGATCGAAACGGCGAAGCGGGGGATCGCAATGGGCTTGCCCAGCACGCCCGCGCGCCAACCGCAGGCCGCCCCCAGCACGAACAGGAACTGCCAGGCGAACGGGTTGAAGAACCACTTGCCTTCGGGATAGCCCGGCAGGTTGAACCCGACGAGCGGCACGGCGAGATATGTGGCTGCCGACACGACGAGAAGGACCCTGCCGAATTGCTTCAGAAACGGCATCGCGAAGGCGAGGCCTGCGAGCAGCACGATATAGAGCGGCAAGATGTTCATCAGCAGCGGCTGATGGGCGAGCAGCATCGCCTGCAGAATCGCGACGTGCGGTTCCTCGAGAAAGGCCGCGACCTGCATTTCCTCGACGAACAGCGGATTTTCGAAGCGCTGGGCGGTCCAGCTCACCTGGGCGGTGTAGACCACGAACAGGAAGATGTGCGCCACGTAGAGCGTCCAGCAGCGCTTGAGCACCTGGACGGACGCATAGAGCGTGCCCTCGGCGGCGATCTGGCGACCGAACACCAGCACCGCCGCATAGCCCGACAAAAACACGAAGATTTCGGCCGCGTCGCAGAAAACGAAATTGGCCAGCGTCAGATACGAAAACGCGTTGTCCGGCACATGGTCGATGAAGATGAACAGCAGCCCCAAGCCGCGGAAGAAATCGAGCCGCAGATCGCGACCGACCGGGCGGAGTACCGCATCCATCGCGCCCGTCAGTTCTTGGCCGGCTGGCCCGCGCCCTCGGCCGAATTGAAGATGAAGCGGCCGAGCATCTGCACGATGTTCACGGGCGACTGGGTGAATTTGATCTCGCCGCCATTGGCGAGGTTGCGGTCGTCGGCCCCCGGCTGCAGCGCGATGTAGGTGCCGCCGAGCAGCCCTTCGCTGGTGACCTGGGCCGAGCTGTCGGTCGGCAGCTTCACGGAAGCGTCGATCGCGAAGGTCAGCACCGCTTCGAAGCTATCGGGATCGAGGCGCTGGGCCACGACCGTGCCGACTTTGATGCCGGAGATCTTGATGTCGGTGCCCAGGCGCACGCCGTCGATCGCCTTGAATTTGGCGGTGACGGTGTAGCCGCGCACGGGGCGGATGTCGGCCGTCGAATAGGCGAAGGCCAGGAACACGCCCGCCACCGCCAGCACCACGGCGCCCATCAACGTCTCGACGAGATTTTTGCCCATCGCTTTCGATCGCTCCAATAGACGGAATTCGGATTCAGCGCGGCGTCCAGGCTTCGTAGTCGCCGGTTGCTTTGGCGCGCATGCCGCCGCGATATTCGTGGCCCGGCGGACGGTAGGCGTTCGGCGTACCCGTCTGGTTGGGCAGATGCGGCTTGTGCCAGGGTTTGGCGGGGGCAAGCCCCTCGGGCGGCGGCGGCTCGGCGATCAGATGGTGCAGCCACGCATGCCAGGCGGGCGGCACTTTGGTCGCTTCGGCCTCGCCCTCGTACACGACCCAGCGCTTTTCGCGCCGATTGCGCAGAATGCCCGTCTTGTCGCGGTAGTAGCGATTGCCGAACGAGTCGCGCCCGACTTCGATCCCGCGCCACCAGGTGTAGATTTTCGTCGCAATCGTCATCGTTTCGTCCTGTCCTGGAACGCGCGCCGAATCAGGGGCAGCGCCCATGTGCCGGGACTATTGCACGGCCCCCCGCCCTCGTCCAGATTGCGGGTCCCACTCTCGCCCCCGTTTCGACACCTCCCCCGAGCCCTTGGCAAAAATGACCGATTTCTGGCGAAATTCCGGCTACCACCTCCTCGAATCCAAAGCCGCCCCCGCCCGCCGCCTCGCCCTCACCAACGGATTCTTGCGCGCCTATTTGATGCGCCCCGAAATCCGCCCGGTGGCCGAGTCCTGTGCGGCCGAGCGCAAACTGCATGCGCGCCTGCTCGACGACCCGCGCCACGTGCCGGCAAAGGCCGAGCTTGCCGCTTTGGCCGATGCCGACATGCGCGAGAACTACGCCATCCTGCTCGGCTTCTTTGCCAAGCTCATCGCCGCCCCGTCGCTCGAAGAGGCGTATCTTGCGCATTTCCGCAACCCGCCGGCGGCCGGTACCCCGCCGCTGCCGCCGATCTTTCTCGATCAGCTCGCCCACGTGATCTTGCGCCACGCGCTCGACGGCACCGAAGATCCGCTGCGCGCCCGCGCGGGCGAACTCCTGTTCCGCAGCCAGCGCGTGACGCTCAACGACGGCGCCGTGATGGCGGCCGACGAAGAGATCGTCGAAATGCATGCGGCCCGCCAGCAGGCGGGCGACGTGGGGCTCGGCGCGATTGGCGCCTTGCTCAAAGACGCGAACTTGCCGGTGCGCAGCGTCGAACTCGACGTGATGACGGAAGCCAATTCGAGCGTCTATTGGGGGCGCGACGAAGCGCACGATCTGGTGCTCGATCTCACCTTCGGCCGGCCCGGACTCGATGCGCTCGCCCGCGTGCTCGAAATCTGGGTTGCCCATTTCCTGGGTGCGCGCGTGTCGATCCAGCCGATGGTGCAAATCAAGGACGAGCGCTGGGTCTGGCACGTGGGCCTCGATGCCGAGGCAAGTGCGATCATGAACGACCTCTATCGCGGCCAGACGGTCGAGGAAGACCGCTTGCGCCGGATCGTGGCGTTGTTCCGGCTTGATTTTGCCGAACCGGCTTTGATGCGCGCCGACTTAGCCGGCAAGCCGGTCTATTTGGGCCTCGGCCACGATCGCGACATGCGCATACGCCTCAAGCCGCAAAATCTGCTGGTGAATCTACCCCTCGCGGCCAGCCACTAGGCGCGACGCGAGCGCATTTGCGCCGCGTCGCAAGAGGACATGCCATTTTTCGGCCATTTTTCAAATATACATATAAATACGGTATAAATTAAGTATATGCGAATAAAGAGATAAGATTGGATTTCCGGCGATTCACAAAATGCAATATTGCAGCGCAGCATCACCGATTTGCGACTCTGACCCTCAAGGCAACGGGCTGAAACAAAATGAAAAATTAGCCCTTGACGCGATTTGCTTGAGTTTTTGTGCGTATGTTGAAGCAAACAACAATATATTGATTTTAAATCAGCATCTTGTGGATAATCGCCACGAAGCCTCAAAATACTGTTGCGGGCGATTCCGGCCTCTGTTCAACATTTGGTAACGAGCTTCGTCCTCCACCACGATATCTAGTGAGGCGGCCTAACCTCTGATCCGGGGACGGAGGGGGAGTCGGCGAAGACGGCGGCAAGGCTTGCGCGAGGGGCGCAACAACCGAACCGCAGCGCCATCAACCGATGTCGTCGCGCCGCGACGATGTCCGCAAGAACAAGGGCCGGAGGCCAGCATGCGTATCGAACGTCGATTCACCACGGCAGACCAGGACGCCTACGCGTCGCTCGCCTTCACGACCACAAACAGCGAGATTCGCAACCCCGATGGCTCGGTCGTTTTCCAAGCCAAGGACATCGAGGTGCCGACAGCCTGGAGCCAGGTGGCGTGCGACGTGTTGGCCCAGAAATACTTCCGCAAGCGCGGCGTGCCTGCGGCGATGAAGCGCGTGGAAGAAAACGACGTACCGTCGTGGCTGTGGCGCCGCGTGCCGGACGAAGCGGCCTTGGCCAAACTGCCCGAGAACCAGCGCATCCGCGGCGAACAGTCGGCCAAAGAAGTGTTCGATCGTCTTGCCGGCACTTGGTGCTACTGGGGCTGGAAGGGCGGCTATTTCGACAGCGAAGACGATGCGCGCGCCTATTTCGACGAAATGCGCTACATGCTCGCCGCCCAAATCGCGGCGCCCAACTCGCCGCAATGGTTCAACACCGGGCTGCACTGGGCCTACGGCATCGACGGCCCCGGCCAGGGCCACTACTACGTCGATTTCCGCTCGGGCAAATTGACCGCGTCGGATACGGCCTACGAACATCCGCAGCCGCATGCCTGCTTCATCCAGTCCGTCGAAGACGATCTCGTCAACGAAGGCGGCATCATGGATCTTTGGGTGCGCGAAGCGCGCCTGTTCAAATACGGCTCGGGCACGGGCTCCAACTTCTCGCGGCTGCGCGGCGAATCCGAGAAGCTCTCGGGCGGCGGCAAATCGTCGGGCCTCATGAGCTTCCTCAAGATCGGCGACCGCGCGGCCGGTGCGATCAAGTCGGGCGGCACGACGCGCCGTGCGGCCAAGATGGTGACGGTCGATATCGACCATCCTGACATCGAGAACTACATCAATTGGAAGGTCGTCGAAGAGCAGAAGGTCGCGGCCCTCGTGGCGGGTTCGCGCCTGTGCAACAAGCACCTCAACGACGTGATGGCCGCGTGCGCCAGCGCGACGGGCGAGGCCGCCTTCGATCCCAAACAGAACAAGAAGCTGCGCGACGCCATCAAGGCCGCGCGCAAGTCGCTGATTCCGGAAAGCTACATCCAGCGCATCATCCAGTTTGCGAAGCAAGGTTTCACGTCGGTCGACATTCCGGTCTACGACACCGATTGGGATTCGGAAGCGTATCTGACCGTTTCGGGCCAGAATTCGAACAACTCGGTGCGCGTGACCAACGACTTCCTCAAGGCCGTGCTCGACAATTCGAAGTGGAAGCTCATGCGCCGCACCGACGGCAAGCTCCACAAGGAAGTCGACGCCAAGGAATTGTGGGACCAGATCGCCTACGCCGCCTGGGCCTCGGCCGATCCGGGCCTGCAGTACGACACGACGATCAACGAGTGGCACACCTGCCCGGCCTCGGGGCGCATCAACGCGTCGAACCCGTGCTCGGAATACATGTTCCTCGACGACACGGCCTGCAACCTCGCCTCGGTCAACCTGCTCGCCCTGCGCAAGCAAGACGGCAGCTTCGACACGGCCGCCTTCGAGCATGCCTGCCGCCTGTGGACGGTCACGCTCGAAATCTCGGTCTTGATGGCGCAGTTCCCGTCCAAGCGCATTGCCGAGCTCTCCTACGAGTACCGCACGCTGGGCCTGGGCTTTGCCAATATCGGCGGCTTGCTGATGGCGATGGGCCTGTCCTACGACAGCGACGAAGGCCGCGCCATCTGCGGTGCGATCTCGGCCGTGATGACCGGCGTGAGCTACGCGACCTCGGCCGAGATGGCGAGCGAGCTTGGCGCCTTCCCGGGCTTCGAGCCCAACCGCGAGCACATGCTGCGCGTGATCCGCAACCATCGCCGGGCCGCGTACGGCGAAGCTGCGGGTTACGAGGACCTCACGATCCTGCCCGTGCCGCTCGACATCAAGAACTGCAAGGATCAGGTGCTCGTCTCCGCCGCCAAGCGCGTGTGGGACCAAGCGCTTGAGCTTGGCGTGGCGCACGGCTATCGCAATGCGCAGGCGACGGTCGTCGCCCCCACGGGCACCATCGGCCTCGTCATGGATTGCGACACGACGGGCATTGAGCCCGACTTCGCGCTCGTGAAGTTCAAGAAGCTGGCCGGTGGCGGCTACTTCAAGATCATCAACCGCGTGGTCCCCGTGGGCTTGGCCACGCTCGGCTACAGCCAGACGCAGATCGACGACATCATCCTCTACGCGGTCGGCCACGGCACGCTGAAGGGCTCGAACGCGGTGAGCCACGGGGCACTGCGCGCCAAAGGCTTCGGCGACACGCAGATCGAAGCGCTCGAGGGCGCGCTCAAGACCGCCTTCGACGTGAAGTTCGCCTTCAACAAATGGACGCTCGGCGAAGCCTTCTGCATCGACACGCTGAAGATCACCAAGGCCCAGCTCGACGATCCGGCGTTCGACATGCTCGCGGCCCTCGGCTTCTCGAAGAGCGAAATCGACGCCGCAAACATCTATTGCTCGGGCTCGATGATGCTTGAGGGTGCCCCGCACCTGAAGGACGAGCATCTGCCGGTGTTCGACTGCGCCAACCCGTGCGGTCGCCTCGGCAAGCGCTATCTCTCGGTCGACAGCCACATCCGCATGATGGCGGCCTCGCAGCCCTTCATCTCGGGTGCGATCTCGAAGACCATCAACATGCCGGGCCAGGCGACGGTCGAAGACTGCAAGGAAGCCTACCTGCTGTCGTGGCGCCTGGCGCTCAAGGCCAACGCCCTCTATCGCGACGGCTCGAAGCTGTCGCAGCCGCTGGCCTCGATCGTGGGCGAAGACATCGACCTGCACGAAGAGGTCGAGGAAATCGTCGCTGCACCCGCGACCGCCAAGGTCGAGCGCGTGGTCGAACGCATCATCGAGCGCGTGTCGGCAGCCGCCAGCCGCCAGCGCCTGCCCAACCGCCGCAAGGGCTATACGCAGAAGGCGATGGTCGGCGGGCACAAGGTTTACCTGCGCACCGGCGAATACGAGAGCGGCCAGATCGGCGAATTGTTCATCGACATGCACAAAGAGGGGGCGGCCTTCCGCAGCCTCATGAACAATTTCGCGATCGCGGTCTCGATCGGCCTGCAATACGGCGTGCCGCTCGAAGAATACGTGGAGGCCTTCACCTTCACGCGTTTTGAACCCAACGGTCCCGTCCAGGGCAACGACGCGATCAAGAACGCGACCTCGATCCTCGACTACATCTTCCGCGAACTCGCCGTGTCGTATCTGGGCCGCGACGACCTCGCCCATGTGGTGCAGGACGATCTCGCCCCCGATTCGATCGGCAAGGGCGAGCGCGCCTCGGACCTGCCGGGCGAAGGCTCGGCGGCCGCTGCAGCGGCCCTCGACGCGGTCAAGAAGGTCGCCTCGACGGGCTTCGTGCGCCAGCGCTTCAAGGTGCTGCCGGGCGGGCCTGCCCCGCGCGCAGCCGCCACGGCCTTGGCGGGCGACGTCGCCCTGCTCGAGGAAGAAGAAGCCGCCAACGCGCCCGTCATCGGCGACATCCGCGAGGATGCGAGCGTGGAAGCGGCCCTGGCCGAAGCCGACCAGTCGGAAGCCGCCGAAGCCGGCCGCCAGCCGATCGGCTTTGCGATCGAAGCGGTCGCCACGGCCATGAACGCGGCCTTGAATGCCTCGGCGGCGGCACCGGTCGCCGGCAAGATCGCCCAGGTACGCGAGGCGCGCATGAAGGGTTATACGGGCGACTCTTGCGAAAACTGCGGTTCGATGGCGATGGTGCGCAACGGGACCTGCACCAAGTGCGTCGATTGCGGCTCGACGAGCGGCTGCTCGTAAGGCACGGAATACCGCTTTAAGACGACGAGGGCCGGTCGCTTGCGACCGGCCCTTTTTGTTTGGCGCGGGTCTCGCTAAAGTCGAGTCATGAGCTTGGCAAAACCCCGCATTGCGCTGATCCATGCCCTTCGCGATTCGGTCGCCCCCGCGATGGAAGCGATGGCGCGCGGCTGGCCGGACGCGAGCCCCGTCAATCTGCTCGACGATTCGCTGTCGGCCGATTTGGCGCGCGACGGGCATTTGACCGAAGCGATGACCGGCCGCTTCGTAAGCCTTGCCAAATACGCGGTCGCGAATGGGGCCGACGGCATCCTCTTCACCTGCTCGGCCTTCGGGCCTGCCATCGAGGCTGCGCGTGCGGCCGTGGCCGTGCCCGTGCTCAAACCCAACGAGAGCGCTTTTGCGGCCGCCCTTGCGGCAGGATCGAGCATCGGCCTCTTGGTCACCTTCCCGGGTTCGCTTGTCCCCTTGGGGGCGGAACTGCGCGCGATGGCGGCGGGGCGCGATCTGTCGCTCGCCGCCCACATGGTGCCCGACGCACTGGCCGCCCTGCAGACCGGCGACGGGGCCACGCATGACCGGCTCATCGCGGCGGCTGCGCGCAAATTGCCGCCCGGCAATGCCATCGTGCTCGGGCAGTTTTCGATGGCGCGCGCGCGCCCAAGCGTGGCCGATGCGGTCGCCGCAACCGTACTGGCAACGCCCGATGCCGCCGTCGCCGATCTGCGCAGCCGGCTCGGCGCATGAAACCCGATCCGCGGCCCGAGACGCTCGTCGAGCGCTACGACGATCGCGCGCTGCGCGAGATGCTGCGCCTGGCCGGCGACAGCCTCGAAGGGCTGTTGATGCGCCAGGTGCCGTTCACCGAGGGCGATCTCGACCGGGAGATCTTCGAAGATGCGGCGCGCAGCGGCTGCCTGCGCTTCAAGGACCCGACCGGCGCGTTCGCCGACGAGCAGATGACGTTCGACACGCGCATGGGCCGCCTCGATGCCGCCCGCCCCATCGATCCCAAAGCCCCGCCCGGCAGCGCCCAGCTCGTGCGCTCAGGCTCGGAGTCGACGCTGATGCGCGACAACGATCCGGGCACGGACTACAACCGCCGCGTCGTCGAGATCGTCTCGCAGGTGTTGGGGCTCGGCATCGCCGACAGCGTGACGCTGGGCCAGCCTTTGCCGTTCTCGGCCCTCATCTATCTGCGGCCGCTGCCGATACCAGAGGATTCAGGCGACCGCTTCGTCGAACAGATCATCGCGGCCCTCGCGCGCTACAAGCCGCAGGCGATCAAAGACAAGCGCATGTTCGACGCGACCTACGAAAAGCTCGTGAAGCGTCTGGTGGCCTCGGGCATCGCGCCCAACCGCATGATGCCGATCAATCTGCACGAAACGATCCTGCAGGAATCGCTGCGCGCGATGGTGAAGGTCGAGATCTGGCGCAAATTGTGGCGCTGGGCGATCGAGTGCCACACCCAAGTCGTCGATCTGCGCACCGTGCAGGCGATCATCGCCAACCCCGATCTCACGCGCCACGTGCGCGACCTCGAAGAAGCGCTGAAGCGGATCGCCAAGATCGTCGGCAACTACTCGGCCAACGGCTGCGCGCTGTACGGGCGCGCGGTCGGCGGCACGGATTTCTATGTCGAGGCGATGCCCGCCATCATCTATGTCCGCGACGCGCGCCCGATCGTGGAAGATCTGTTCGCGCGCGTGAACGCTTGGTCGGCGATCTGGACGGATTTTCCAAAAACCGGTTCGATCAAGGAAGGGCTCGACCGCTTCCAGCCGCACCTGCATTCGATGCGCCAGGTCGCCGCGATGGCGATCCCGCGCGCGGTCGCGGGCTGAGCCAAACTCAGCGCACGAGGCCGAAGCGCCGCAGCATCGCGGCCAACGCCTCGCCCGCGACCGGCACCACGCGCCCCGGCGGCGCTTCGAACAGCGAAGGATCGAGTGCGCCGAGCGTGGCGTTCTCGAAGCGCCAATCGAACGTGCCGGGGGTACCCTGCGCTTCGCCCGCCCCCTGCAGGCGCCACAGAATGCCTTCGTTGCCGACCCACGCGAAACCGTCGAAAGCCGGATCGGCGGCGGTGCGCGTCAAACGCAGCTTCGCCATCGCAATGCCCGAATGGGTTTCGCGCGCGACGAGCTGCTCGCGAAACCCCTCGCCCGCAAGTGCGCGCGGGCTCAAGCCGATGCCCGAAATGTCGGTCTGGAAAGAAAGTCCGAGGCTCGGCAGCACGAACCACGCGATATCGCGGTCGAGGCGGGCGACGACCGTATGCGCCACGCTGCCGCTGCGCGCCTCGTAGCGGATCGCCGTTTGCGTGCGATAGAGACGTGCCGGCACGGTCTCACGGCCGAAATAGCCGTCGATCGCGTAGTTGCGCGGCACCGCGAAGGCCGACGCAGCGCGGGTTTGTGCGCGGGAACTGCCCGAAGCACTTGCGGCTGCAAGAATCGAGGCCAAAAACAAACGTCGCTGCATGGGTTCGATCCTATCGCGACTTCTGGCATTCGCAAGGCCGCTCGGCTAACGTTCCAACGGCGCTGCATCGCCGTTTGTTCCCCCCGCTTTGGAGAAAACGATGCCCGGAAAAATCGACGCTCGTCTGGCCGAACTGGGCTTGGTGCTGCCCGCTGCAGCTGCCCCGGCGGGCAACTACGTGCCCTATGTGGTGAGCGGCAAGCTCGTGTTCGTGGCGGGCCAGATCACCTTGCAGGATGGCAAGCCGCAATTTATCGGCAAACTCGGCCGCGAATTCGGCATCGAAGAAGGCCAGGCCGCCGCCCGCCTGTGCGCAATCAATATCCTGTCGCAGCTGCGCGCGGCCGCGGGCGGCGATCTCGACCGTATTGCGCGCATCGTCCGCCTGGGCGGCTTCGTGAACTGCACGCCCGACTTTATCGACCAGCCGCAAGTCATCAACGGCGCTTCCGACCTGATCGTCGCGATATTCGGCGACGCGGGCAAACATGCGCGCGCGGCCGTCGGTGCGCCGGCCTTGCCGCGCGGCGTGGCGGTCGAGATCGAAGCCGTCGCCGAGCTTGCCTGAGACATGGCCGACGGCGACCGCAACCTCTCGCTCGAGACGATCGAAGGCCTCGATGCCGTGACGGCGGCCGAGTGGGATGCGTGTGCGGGCCCCGACAATCCGTTTGTGTCGCACGCGTTCTTGAGCGCGGTCGAAGAGTCGGGCTCGGCTTCGGCCGAAACCGGCTGGCAGCCGCATCATCTGATCGCACGCGACGCGAGCGGCACGCTTGTGGGGGCCGTGCCGATGTATGCCAAGGGCCATTCCTACGGCGAGTATGTGTTCGACCATAGCTGGGCCGACGCCTATCGCCGGGCGGGCGGGCGCTATTATCCGAAGCTGCAGGTCTGCGTGCCCTTCACGCCGGTTCCGGGCCCGCGCCTGCTCGTGCGCCCCGGGCCCTTTGCCGACGGCGTGCGCGAGGCATTGGCGGCGTCGCTTGCCGATCTGCCCAAGCGGCTCAACGTCTCCTCGCTGCACGCGACGTTCTGCACGCAAGAAGAGGCCGACGTGTTCGCCGATGCGGGCTTCATCCTGCGCCGCGGCTTCCAGTTCCATTGGACCAATCGCGGCTACGCCGATTTCGAAGCGTTCTTGGCCGAGCTCTCGCATTCGCGGCGCAAGTCGATCCGCAAGGAGCGGCGCGAGGTGGCGCAAATGGGCGTCGAGCTCGTGCGCCTCACGGGCGATGCGATCGGCCCCGAACATTGGGACGCGTTTTTCGAGTTCTATATTTCGACGTCCGACCGCAAATGGGGCAGCCCCTATCTCACGCGCGAATTTTTCGACCTATTGGGTGCGCGCATGGCCGACAAGGTGCTGCTCGTGATGGCGCGCAAAGACGGGCAATGGGTTGCGGGTGCGCTGAACCTCATCGGCAGCGACACGCTCTACGGCCGCAATTGGGGCTGTGCGGGCGACTTCAAGCATCTGCATTTCGAGGCGTGCTACTACCAAGCGCTCGACTTCGCGATCGAGCGCAAGATGGCGCGCGTCGAAGCGGGCGCGCAAGGCGAGCACAAACTCCAGCGCGGCTACATGCCCGTGCCGACGTGGAGCGCGCATCGCCTGCGCGACGCAGGCTTCGACAAGGCCGTGCGCGAATTCTGCGCCAACGAAGAACAAGCGGTCGAAGCGCATTGCCGCGAGCTTGCGGCGGCAGGCCCTTTTAAGGCGATAAACTGTTAGACATCTAACCTAACGCAATGTCGGGATCGCTCATGATTAACTACAACAAGCATCTAATGCAAAGTCTGCTTCAGAAAAATAGTCCGACCGCGAGATGAATCCACCGGAACTTAGAAGCAGCTGATTTAAAGCTCGATTGACTTCAGACATCGAGAGAATCTACATCAATACTTGGAAGTCTCAATCCTAAGTTTCTCCTTACTGCATCACCTCCACGCTGCAGCCATCTCTCTTTGACGAATTGCGCAATTTCCTTGCGATCCTGTTTATCGATCAAGCCGTCCCAACCAATTGTAGTGTTGCCGAAAATCATTGAATAAACAATTATAACCCACCAAAGTGGCTTGTAATCATTAGTTTTCGGCAACGCCGCCCAAATATCGCCTGGCGACATAAAGAACGCTTTTGAAATCAATCGAAGATCTTCGGTGGAAGCGAACGAATCAATTTCTTCAGAAATCGATTTACTCGCCCCTCTCTCAGAGGGTATTTTCAACTTAAGAAATACTTCTAGCTCTGAAAGAATGGTGAATATTCTTGATATGCTGTAATTATCAAGATTTTCAGGGCTCGTAATATTTATGCTTGAATATAAATTTTCATCATTCTCGAAAAAAGGAAATAACATATGATGAATTGCAATTTTATGCTCATCGACATTGAAGACTGTTTGATTTGCTTGCAATGTCTTTTTTATTGCCGGCGCAGAAGAAGCTCGCTCAATTGCAGGACACCACTGAACGCGCCTTCTCAAGTTAAATTTCATTTCTCGATCAGTGGGAGAATCATCTCTCGGCTTAGCAAAAATAGATTTCTTCTCGACAAATGATTCCGATGAGATTCGACCAATAAACAAGTTTCGTGGTGTCGGCGAGATCACCCAATCGTCAACCGACATGTCCTCAATAAATGCTTTGATCTGGGAGATGGTCGAGATCACATGTCCGCGCCTTGACTTTAAAGCTGCCAAGTTGTTTTCAACTTGATTCACAATAGATGAAATTTCATCTTCGCTCTTGCCAAGCAACCCGTCTGGCAGTTGAAGCTGATCCAAATGACCAATCGCAATTACATTTCCTTGAATGAAATTTTGGACGAACTGAGCTTCATTTGATCTCACAACCCAATACCGGCGACCTTGCTTGACTTTGTAAATCAGCGAATCCTGCATTTTAACTATGCCTTCTCTGATCGAATTCGTTAGAGCCAGCAATTATTACATTAACTCGCAACCTTGAAAAGTAGCGCAAGAACGACGTTCGATTTCAATCTTAAAAGAAAAGGATCTTTCGCAGTCAAAACTGTATGAATTAGTGTAGTTGAGTCGACTTTGGGTTAGCTCATTGATTTCTTCGGGCCAGTAAGTTCCGGCAAATTCGGCATCGCCGCATTGCGCGTCGCCACCTCGTGGCGCATTTCGGCCGCAACGACCTTTTCGGTCATTACGCGCAAATTGTTCACGAACATGCGCAAGAGGGCGCGCACGAACGGGTCGGTGCTGCGCAGTTTTTCCTGAAACTGGTCGGCCGGAACGGCGAGCACGACCACGTCGCTCGCAGCAATCGCATCGGCCATGCGCGGCTTTCCGTCGATAAGCGCCATCTCGCCGAAGATTTCGCCGGCCGCCAAAGTCGCGATCAGCCGGTTCTGGCCCGCGACGGGGCGAATGATATCGACCGTCCCGCTCTGGATCACGTAGGAAACGTCGCCCGCATCCCCCTTGCGGAAGATGGCCTTGCCCGCCCGATAGGTCTTGCGCGGCAGGAACTGCGCCATGGTTCCCGCTCCTGCCGCCGGTCCGCTATCCGGCCAGGGCCGGCACTTTGGGCTCGCCTTTTTCGGGCGGGGCCGGCGGCGGATAGTCGAAGGCGAGTTTGCCGTTTTCGACTTTCACGCGCACCTTGCCGCCCTTGGCGAGCTTGCCGAACAGCAATTCGTCGGCCAGCGGCTTCTTGATGTTCTCCTGGATCACGCGGCCGAGCGGACGCGCGCCGTAAAGCTCGTCGTAGCCCTTTTCGCCGAGCCAGGTGCGCGCTTCGTCGGACACCTGCAGGGCCACCTGGCGATCGGCCAATTGGCGCTCGAGCTGGCCCACGAACTTGTCGACGACCTTGTGGATCACGTCCTGCGACAGGCGCGCGAAAGCGACCGTCGCGTCGAGGCGGTTGCGGAATTCCGGCGTGAACATGCGCTTGATCGCCTCTTCGTCTTCGCCCGTGCGCATCTCGTTGCCGAAGCCGATCGCGGCCTTGGCCTGTTCGGCGGCACCGGCGTTCGTCGTCATGATCAGGATCACGTTGCGGAAATCGACGTTCTTGCCGTTGTGGTCCGTCAGTTTCCCGTGGTCCATGACCTGCAGCAAGATGTTGTAGAGATCCGGATGCGCCTTCTCGATTTCGTCGAGCAGCAGCACGCAATGCGGATGCTGGTCGATCGCGTCGGTGAGCAAGCCGCCCTGGTCGAAGCCGACATAGCCCGGCGGCGCGCCGATCAGGCGCGACACGGTATGGCGTTCCATATACTCAGACATGTCGAAGCGCTTGAGTTCGACGCCGAGCGACAAAGCGAGCTGGCGTGCGACTTCGGTCTTGCCGACGCCCGTGGGGCCCGAGAACAGATACGAGCCGATCGGCTTTTCGGGTTCGCGCAAACCCGCACGCGCGAGCTTGATCGACGCGCACAAAGCTTCGATGGCGCGGTCCTGGCCGTAGACCACGCCTTTGAGCTGGCTTTCGAGATTCTGCAGCACGGTCTTGTCGTCGGTCGAAACCGATTTGGGGGGAATGCGCGCGATCTTCGCGATCGTCGCTTCCACGTCTTTGACCGCGATCGTCTTCTTGCGCTTGGCCGGCGGCAGCAGCATCTGGGCGGCCCCCACCTCGTCGATCACGTCGATCGCCTTGTCGGGCAGCTTGCGGTCGTTGACGTAGCGCGCCGACAGCTCGACCGCTGCCTTCACCGCGTCCTTCGTGTAGCGCACCTTGTGGTGCTCTTCGTAGTAGGGCTTGATGCCCTCGACGATCTTGATCGCGTCCTCGATCGACGGCTCGTTGACGTCGATCTTCTGGAAGCGGCGCACCAGCGCGCGGTCCTTCTCGAAATAGCCGCGATATTCCTTGTAGGTCGTCGAGCCGATGCAGCGCAGCTGGCCCGACGCGAGCGCCGGCTTCAACAGATTCGAAGCGTCCATCGAGCCGCCGGACGTCGCACCCGCACCGATCACGGTATGGATCTCGTCGATGAACAGGATGGCGTTTTCCTGCGCTTCGAGTTCGGCGAGCACCGCCTTCAAGCGCTCTTCGAAATCGCCGCGATAGCGCGTGCCGGCGAGCAGCGTGCCCATGTCGATCGAATAGATCGTTGCATTGAGCAGCACTTCGGGCACCTCGCCCTTCACGATCTTGCGCGCCAGCCCCTCGGCGATCGCGGTCTTGCCCACGCCGGGGTCGCCCACATAGAGCGGGTTGTTCTTGAAGCGGCGGCACAGGATTTGGATCGTGCGCTCGACCTCGGCCTCGCGGCCGATCAGCGGATCGATTTTGCCTTGCGTCGCCTTCTTGTTGAGATTGACGCAATAGGCGGCCAGCGCGCCTTCTTTGCCCTTGGCGGCAGGCTTCTCGGCCGCACGCTCGGGGCCGCGCTCGGCGCCGCGGTCGTTGGACTGGCCGGTCGTCTCGTCTTCCGAGGCGCCGCGCACGCGGCGCGGCTCGGAGCGGCCCGGTACTTTCGCCACGCCGTGCGAGATGTAGTTGACGGCGTCGAGGCGCGACATGTCCTGCTCCTGCAGGAAATAGACGGCATGGCTCTCGCGCTCGGAGAACATCGCGACGAGCACGTTGGCCCCCGTCACTTCTTCGCGGCCCGAGGACTGCACATGGATCGCGGCGCGCTGCAGCACGCGCTGGAAGCCCGCCGTGGGCTTGGCTTCGCCGCCGCGCGAGGTGACGAGACCCGCCAATTCGTTGTCGAGATACTGGCCGAGATCGCGGCGCAGCTTGTCGATGTCGACGCCGCAGGCGCGCAACACGGCGACCGAGTCCTGGTCTTCGGTCAGCGCCAGCAGCAGATGTTCGAGCGTGGCGTATTCGTGGCGGCGTTCGTTGGCATGGGCCAATGCGCGGTGCAGGCTTTGTTCGAGATTGCGCGACAACATGTGCGTGTCTTCCCCTCCCCTCGGCCCGGGAGGCGACGCTGCGACGGCAGCGCGCCCCGAACGGAGCCTGGCAAACCGCTGTACCGAACCCGACGCGACGTTTTCGAGTCCGACCCTCGAACTCTACGCTTGCGATGCGTGCTGCGCCATCGATAGCGCAGAAACATTGCAGAGTTGGACTTTGCAAACGTCGGGCCGTTTCGGTTCGCCGGCGGCTGCGCGGTAACGGACGAAGTCCGAACATGCCGCACTGCCGCCGACGATTTCGGCGACCAAGATCAATTTAGGACGATCGGCGCCCAATTGCGAGAGATGGGCGTGCCAAGATTTTTCAATTCAGTCTCTTTGATCAGTCTTTTTCGAGGGTGCAGCGCAGCGGATGTTGGTTGCGGCGCGCAAATTCGGTTACTTGGTTGACCTTCGTCTCGGCGACCTCGTAGGTGAACACGCCGCAAACGCCCACGCCGCGCTGATGCACCTGCAACATGATCGCGGTTGCGGCCTCGCGGTTCTTGGAGAAAAACCGCTCGAGCACATGCACGACGAACTCCATCGGCGTGTAGTCGTCGTTGAGCATCAAGACCTTGTACATGGCAGGTTTTTTGGTCCGCGTGCGGGTTTGCAGCGCAACGCCGTTGCCAAGCCCGTCGTCGCCGGGGCCCCGATCGCCGTCCTTGTCGTCGCCCATCCGCAGCAAATTCCGATCGCTCATTGCGTTTTTGTCCCCAATTCCGCCGCGGATAATATGGCATTCGGGGGGGCCGATAAAAGGGGGTGCATCGCCCCGCCTGCAGATTTGCGCAGAAACTTTGCGAAAAAGAAAAACCCGCCGGCCCTGGAGCCGACGGGTTTTTGCATGCGAGCGGCGCGGCGCTACGCCGCTCGTTGGCTTTAGGCCGCGTTGGCGGGCTTCAGCAGCTTTTCGACCGCGACATTGACGCGGGCGTTGATCGGCTGAATGGCCTCGTTGGCGACCTTGATCGACATTTCCGACAGCTTGGTGCTTTCGGCGACGTACTTGTCGAACGTCGTCTTGGCGAAGTCGGTCTGCAGATCGACGGCTTCCTTCAGCGTCTTGGCGCCCAGCAGCGCCTTGGCGACGGCGGCCGAAGCTTCGACGGTTTCCTGGGTCAGCGCGTACCAAGCCTTGCCGACGTTTTCGAAGCCCTTGGCGTAGAGCGTCGAAGCGACGACGAACGCGTCGACGTTTTCCTTCGAGAACGCGGCCATGTCGGCGACGGCCTTGGTCGTCTGGGCCTGCGCCTTTTCGACCTGTTCCTTCGCCTGGCCCATATAGTCTTCGAAGCCCTTCGGATTGAACATCTGGGCGATCTGCTGGAATTGTTCGGTCATGGGAGATCCTTTCTCGATCTTCGGGGCGATCGCTGCGACCGCCGGTTGGGTTGCACGTGCTTTGGGTGCCGCCGATGCGGCCTGCGGTGCCGCTGCGGACGGAACCGCCGGGGCGGCCTCCGGCGTGCGCTGCGCAGGCTGAACCGCTTTCGGCGGGGCAGTTTCGGCTTTCGAAGCGGAAGCAATCGCGACGTCGGGCTTGCCTTGCGGCTTGACCGGCGACGCCTTTGCGCCCTTGTTTTTGCCCTTGGATTTACCCATCACGGCACCCGCTTCCAATGTCGAAATGCTGCAATGCAGCATGCCAACAATATAAGCGATTCGCGGGCCGCTTCAAGCGATAATTGTGCGCTGCAGCATAAAGCCCGTCAAATTCCAGTCAACCACTTGATAGAAATAGAATTTAATAGAGGTTCGAGATGCCCGCAAGGCCGTTCGGAGCCAGCCGAACCTCGAAGCTGCGATCCCCACCGCGGGCCTGAACGCGATCCCGGTAGGCCGCATATGCGTTCTCGGGCGGCACGGCGAACGGGATCTCGGTTTTGTCGTGCGCCAACAACAGGGCCGGGAAAGCCAGCGCCGGCGGCGTGCTACCCGCGGCTCGCCAGCCATTGATGTGGAATTTGCCGTCGGCGCAGGCAGTGACGATCCAATAATAGTCCCAGGATGGGAACGAAATGTCGGTCCGCGTCGGCGTGCCGAAACCGTCGGCCTCCAGGGTGCGCGCCAGGGTGCGGTAGGTATCGAGGTCGATTGTGGCCGTGCTTTCGCGCTCGGGCCGCCAAGGGTTCTTGTAGCCGCCGCCATAGCTGAACAAGGTCGCATTGGCCGTCGATACGACCGTGCGCAGGCTGGCACCATCCGGGGTGCGCACAAGATCGTAGACGCGCGTCTGATCTTCGTAGTCGCCGTTGTAGACGAGACGATAGCGCGCTGGCGCACCGGGCACGCACGCTTCGCGGATATCGCGGCCCTCGAGCAGCGCAAACCACGACAGCCGCCCGATCACCGGCGACCGCGCCTGCTCGACATTGCTGCAAGCGGCCATCGCCAACGTTGCAACGAGTGCCAATACAACGCGTGCGAAGAAAGTTTTGGACTGCATCGTTGTCGTCCTCGTCGGCGTTTCAAGAGTCGGTCGCAATAGCCTGGAATCGCGAATATATAGTGACACTATTGCGGGGCACAGGTAATGTCGAGTCGCTGAAATAATCTGCAACAAGCCCCAGCAAAGGCTGCCTCGACGATGCGCTTCTTCGATCGTTTTCTCCGGCTTGCTTTCGCCACCCTGGCTTTTGTCGGCATGGCGGCTTTGTGGACCCCGGCGCAGGCGCGCTACGCCTCGATCGTGCTCGACTACGAAACCGGCCGGGTGCTCAGCGAACAGGGAGCCGACGAACGTCGCCATCCCGCTTCGCTCACCAAAATGATGACGCTGTTTTTGATCTTCGAAGCCCTCGACCAGAAGAAGATCACGCTCGACCAGCGCTGGAACGTGACCGCCTTTGCCGCAGGCCAGTCTCCGACCAAATTGGGGCTGGAAGAAGGCGACCGGGTGCGCGTGCAGGACGTGATCCTCGGCCTCGTCACGCGTTCGGCCAACGACGCGGCCGTCGTTGCCGCCGAAGGTTTGGGCGGCACCGAGCCGCGCTTTGCCGAAATGATGACGCGCCGCGCGCGCCAGCTCGGCATGAGCGCGACCGTGTTCATGAATGCGTCGGGCCTGCCGCACGACCAGCAGATCACAACGGCGCGCGACATGGCGACCCTCGGGCGCGAACTCATCCGCCAATATCCGCACCACTACCATTACTTCTCGACGGCCGAATTCAGCTACGAAGGCCGCCAGTTCTCCAACCACAACCGGCTCATGCGCTGGTACGAAGGGGCCGACGGCATCAAGACTGGCTTCATCCGCGCCTCGGGTTTCAACCTCGTCGCCTCGGCCGTACGCGACGGACGGCGCATCGTCGGCGCCGTGATCGGCGGTCCGAACCCCAGCGAGCGCGACCAGTATATGGGCAAGCTGCTCGATGCCGGGTTCGAACGCCGCGCGCCCAACATCGCGATCGCGCAAGCGCCGACGGCACCTGCGGCCGCCCGCAATCAGACGGCAAACGCCGCCAAGCCGAAACCCGCCGCCGCTCCGGCAGCTGCACCCGCCAAGCCGGCGGCTGCAAAGGCCGAAAGGCCCGCAGCGAGCCAGCAGCGCACCGACGCTGCCCCCGCGCAAGGCGATTGGGCCATCCAGGTCGGCGCTTTCAACCAGCGCGTTGCCGCGCGCAAGGCGGCCGAAGACGCAACCCGCATTGCCGCCCAGCATCTGGCGAAGGCCGAGATCCAGATTCTCGGGCCCGCCTCGGCCGCGCGCAATGCCGCCGCCCACCGCGCGCGCCTCACGGGCCTCACGCAAGCTCAAGCGCGCGCCGCCTGCCGCGCGCTCGACGCCAAAGACATGGACTGCATGATCGTGGGCCCGTCGGCCGAGCGCCGCCAAAGCGGCTCGTCGGTCGCCAACGCAGGCTAACGCGGCGCAAAGGGCTGGCGCTTTAGCTCGGCCATGAATTCTTTTTTGTGCCGACGGACCCAAGCGTCGTAGTCCCAGGGCTGCGGGACAACGACAAATTCGACCGCCCCGTCCTCGACAAACAGAACCGCATCGTGGGCTTTGCCCTGCGCATCGACGGCCGACACGATCGTTCGGCCGAAGCCAGGCCCTTCGTAGATGTCGAGCAAGCGACCGGCTTCTTTATCGAGCCCGCGGGCCAGCACGCCGTCGATCGCGGCCGTGCGGTCGGGCCGGGCGATCGGAAAGCTGGTGCCTTTGAGCGAAAAGCGCCGCCAGCCCTGCAGCCGCGCGGGCACGACCGAGGCCGGGGCGAGATCGCCCATCACATGGCGGCGAATGTCGGGGTCGATCAGCGTGCCGTAGAAGAAGTAACGCATCGCGCCCCGTACCCCGCCTAGTGGCCAGACGCCGCGTCGTCGGGCAGAGCGATGCCGGAGGCCGCGAGCTGCGCTTCGAGGGCAACCTGCAGTTTGGCGAGACCCGCCGCATCCTTGGCTTCGCAGCGGGCGACGAGCACGTCCTGCGTGTTCGATGCGCGCAACAGCCACCAGCCGTCGGCGGTGGTCACGCGCACGCCGTCGACGTCGCTAACCTTGGCGCCGGATGCCGCAAGCCGCGCTTTGACCTCGTCCACCACGCCGCGTTTGCGCGTGTCGGCACAAGGGAAACGCAACTCCGGCGTGTTGACGACGTTCGGCATGCGGTCGCGAAAATCGGCAAGCGACACCTCCCCGCCGACGAGGATCGCGAGAAGCCGCAGGGCCGCGTACATCGCATCGTCGAACCCGTACCAGCCGTCGGCGAAAAAGATGTGGCCCGACATTTCGCCGGCGAGCGGTGCGCCCGTCTCGGTCATCTTGGTCTTGATGATCGAATGGCCAGTCTTCCACATCAACGGCACGCCGCCCATGCGCGCGATCTCGTCGAACAGAACCTGGCTTGCCTTGACGTCGGCGATGATCGTCGAACCCGGCAGGCGGGCCAGAATCTCCGACGCCAACACGGCGACGAGCTGGTCGCCCCACAATATGCGGCCCTGCCCGTCGACCACGCCGATGCGGTCGCCGTCGCCGTCGAAGGCAATGCCGAGATCGGCCTTTTCGGCCAACACGGCGTTCTGCAATTGCACGAGGTTCTTGGCGACCGTCGGATCGGGATGGTGGGCCGGGAACGTGCCGTCGATCTTTTCGTTGAGCAGAATATGGCGACCCGGCAGCCGCTTGGCGACGGCGACGAGGACGTCGCCCATCGAGCCGTTGCCGCCGTCCCAAACGACGGTCAGCTTCTTGCCGGCCTTCGGGAAATCGCGCAGCAGACGGTCAACGTACGCCGCCTGCACGGCAAGATCGCCGATGCTGCCCTTGCCCGACACAAGCTCGCCCGCCGCGACGGCGCGGCCCATGGCCTGGATCTCCGGGCCCCAGAACGAGGCCTTGGCGCGCATCATCTTGAAGCCGTTATAGTCGGCCGGATTGTGCGAGCCCGTAATCATCACGCCGCCGTCGAGATGGTTTTCGCGCACGGCAAAGTAAAGCTGCGGCGTCGGGCCGAGCCCCGTGCGCAGCACCTCGAGCCCGCTGTCGGCCAAGCCCTTGGCCGTCTCGGCCATCAGCTCGGGCGACGACAGACGCCCGTCCCACCCGAGCGCCACGCGCTTGCCGCCTGCACTTGCGATCGCCGACCCGTAGCCGCGCCCGAGCGCATAGGCGTCGGTGGCATGCAGCGTCTTGCCGACGATGCCGCGCACGTCGTATTCGCGCAGGATGGTGGCCTCGAAGCGGTGGGTGAAACTCATTCCTCGGCTCCGGAGCCGACCGCCAAGGCCGGGCGCCCGACCGAATGGTAGACGAAGCCTGCCGCCTTCATGTCGGCCGGCGAATAGACATTGCGCAGATCGACAACGATCGGCGATTTGAGCAGCTTCTTGACGCGGTCGAGCTGCAGCGAGCGGAACTGGTTCCACTCGGTCACGATGACGAGGCAGTCGGCCCCTTCCATCGCGGCATAGGCGTCCTTCGCAAGCTCGACGCCGGGCAGCATTTGCCTGGCCTCGTGCATGCCTTCAGGATCGTAGGCGACGACGCGGGCACCCGCGGCCTGCAAGGCCGGCAGAATGTCGAGCGACGGGCTGTCGCGCATGTCGTCGGTGTTCGGCTTGAAGGTGAGGCCGAGCACGGCCACCGTCTTGCCCTTGACCGAACCGCCGCACGCGGCCACGACCTTTTCGGCCATGCGCTTCTTGCGCTTGTCGTTGATGTCCACGACCGTTTCAATGATGCGCAACGGCGAGCCGTAATCCTGGGCGGTCTTCACCAAGGCCAGCGTGTCCTTGGGGAAGCACGAGCCGCCATAGCCGGGGCCGGGATGCAGGAACTTCTTGCCGATGCGCCCGTCGAGCCCGATGCCCTTGGCGACGTCGTGCACGTCGGCGCCGACTTTTTCGCAAAGGTCGGCAATTTCGTTGATGAAGGTGATCTTGGCCGCAAGGAATGTGTTGGCCGCGTATTTGATGAGCTCGGACGTCTCGAGCGCCGTGAACACGATCGGCGTTTCGATCAGATAAAGCGGGCGATAGAGCTGGCGCATCACATCGCGCGCGCGCTCGCTCTCGGCGCCGATCACCACGCGGTCGGGCCGCATGAAGTCGCCGATCGCGGCACCCTCACGAAGGAACTCCGGGTTCGACGCGACGTCGAATTCGGCGTCGGGCCGCACGGCTTTGATGCGGCGGGCGACTTCGCGGCCTGTACCCACGGGCACGGTCGATTTGGTCACGACGACGGCATAGCCAGTCAGCGCCCGGCCGATCTCTTCGGCGGCGGCATACACATAGGAAAGATCGGCATGGCCGTCGCCGCGGCGCGACGGCGTGCCCACCGCAATGAACACGGCATCGGCGCCAGGGACTGCCGATTTGAGATCGGTCGTGAAGGAGAGGCGCCCGGCCTTGACGTTCGATTCGACGAGCTTGTCGAGCCCCGGCTCGAAAATCGGAATGCCGCCGGCCTTGAGGCGCGCGATCTTGGCTTCGTCCTTGTCCACGCAGACCACGTCGACGCCGAATTCCGAGAAGCAGGCTCCGGTCACCAGGCCGACATAGCCCGTTCCCACCATGACGATACGCATTCTTCGTTTTCCTCTAGTAAAGCGCCGGTTAAGTGTAGCGCTTGATGACGGCCTGCGCGGCCGGCCCCAGATCGGCGCGCGCCAGCGCAAACGCGATCTGGGCTTCGAAAAAGCCGATCTTGTCGCCGCAATCGAAGCGCTGGCCTTCGAAGCGATAGCCGTGGAAGGGGCTCGTGCCGATCATCGGCACCAGCGAATCCGTGAGCTGGATTTCGCCGCCCGCCCCTTTGGATTTCTTGTCGAGATGCGCGAACACGGCGGGCTCGAGAATGTAGCGGCCGATCACGGCGAGCGTGGACGGCGCTTCTTCGGCCTTGGGCTTTTCGACGAGGCCGCGCACCTGCACGAGCCGCCCGTCGTCGCGCCCCGGCGACAAAATGCCGTAGCGCTGCGTGTGCGCCTTCGGCACGTCCATCACGGCGACCATGTTGCCGCGCACTTCGGGGTAGATGTCGCACATCTGCTTGAGCGCCGGCGTCTTGGCCAAAATCAAATCGTCGGCGAGCAGCACCGCGAACGGCTCGTCGCCGACGAGATCGCGGGCGCACCACACCGCATGGCCCAAACCAAGCGGCACTTGCTGGCGCGTATAGGCGACGTCGCCGGCCGGCGGCAGCCAGGCGCGCAACGCCTCGAGCTCGGCGGTTTTGCCGCGCGCTTCGAGCGTGTGTTCGAGTTCGTAGGAATGGTCGAAATGGTCTTCGATCGTGGTCTTGCCGCGCCCGGTGACGAAGATGAATTCCTCGATGCCGGCCGCCCGCGCTTCTTCGACCGCATATTGGATCAGCGGCTTGTCGACGACGGGCAGCATCTCTTTGGGCATCGCCTTGGTCGCGGGCAGAAACCGCGTGCCAAGACCGCCCACGGGAAAGATCGCTTTGCGAACGCGGCGCATCATGAAAAGGGATTCCTGAAACGGTGCCAGAGGGGTTGCGGCAGAGAACGCGCAAAGATGGGCGCTAATGCCATAGCCACGCCCGCCCCGCAAGTTGGCCCTGCCGCGCCGCCGGGGTCGCTGCGCGACATCTGCGCGACGTCGGCGCAACATCGCCGCAACGTTTGTGCGACCTGGACGCAACATAGGCGCAACGTTTTTTCGATCAACCAATTGAAATCGCTCGGAACTTGACCCGATTTTCAGCGAAAAATCTTTGTTGCACGGCACCGGCACGAGGATCGCCTCCTTTCCAATAAAGTCGATGCGATTACAGAAATTTTAGCTACATAAGATTATATACAGTTATAGAACATAAGTCTCGAAGAAAAAGCGTCATAGCGCGCGTATAGACTCCGCGCCCTGCGACCGAACCCACAATGCCGGAACGCCCCGATGCTGCGCCTGCCCCGCCGTCGCCGTCTTGCGAAAATCGCCTGCATGGCCGCCGCCGTGCTGATCGCGGCCCCCGCTGCCGCTTTCGATCTGCAGGGCCATCGCGGCGCGCGCGGGTTGGCCCCCGAGAATACACTGCCGGCTTTTGCAACCGCATTGGGCATCGGCGTCTCCACGCTCGAATTCGATGTCGGCATTTCGGCCGACGGCGCGGTGGTCGTGGCACACGACCGGCGCCTCAATCCGGACATCACCAAAGACGCCGACGGCAACTGGATCGCGGCGCCCGCCCCGCTTGTACACAGCCTGCCGCTCGCCGCCTTGCAGCGCTTCGATGTCGGCGTCCTCAAACCGGGCACCGACTATGCGCGGCAATTCGCGACCCAGACGGCGCAGCCGGGCACGCGCATGCCCACGCTCGGCGACGTGGCGGCCCTCGCCGCAAAAGCGAATGCCGACCATGTGCGCTTCAACATCGAAACCAAAATCTCGCCGCTCGCCGCCGACGAAACCGTATCGCCGGAGATCTTCGCGCAGACGCTGATCGACGAGATCCGCCGGTTGGACATCGGCAACCGCGCGACGATTCAAAGCTTCGATTGGCGCACGCTCGCCCATGTCGCAAGCGCAGCCCCTGAAATCGCGCGCGTCTATCTCACCTTCGAGCGGAACGACGGCAGCGGCGGCGACACGGTCGGCAAAGGGCGCGGCGTGTCGCCCTGGACCGGCCTCGATGCGGCCGCGCACGGCAATTCCACGCCGCGCCTGGTGGCGGCGGCGGGCGGCAAAGTCTGGTCGCCCTTTTTCCGCAATCTTTCCGCCGAGACGATGGAAGAGGCCAAACGCCTCGGCCTGACCGTGGTCCCGTGGACGGTGAACGCAACCGCCGACATCGACGCGATGCTGGCGCTCGGCGTCGACGGCATCATCACCGACTATCCCGACCGCCTGCGCGCCCGCGCCGCCGCACGCGGCCTGCCCTTGCCGCCGCCGCGGCCGGTGGCGCCCTAGAACATCGAAAGATAATCGCCGCGTCTGTCGAATGCGGCCTGCGTCGCGCGTCTTTCCTTCGCAAGCGGGCAATGGGGCCGCTTTGCGAAAACGGGGGACATGCAACCATGACCAAGAAATTCGCGACCACAGCCGCTTTGGCGGCGATCCTTTCGCTTGCTGCGACGGGCGCCGCCGACGCGCAAACGAAGCACGGCACGCAGCACGCGCTCGAAACGCTTGCGGGCATCTATGCCAGTGCCGCACCGGAATCCTGGTACGGCAGCTGGGGCACGCGGCATTTTGCGTTCGACAAGGGCCGCTGGGAGCTGAACTTCACGCACGCGCTCGACCCGAACATGGAGAAAAAGACCTTCCGCTTCCGCACGCTGGGTCCCTACCGCATCGCAGGGCCGGTGGCGGAGGTACCCGGCGGCTTCCACGGCGTGTTCGGGGAAGCGCAGAAATTCGTCACACTGCTGACCGACGATCCGGCCGTCGTCGCGGCCATGGGCTTGGCCGCGTGCGGGCTCAAGCCCAATGTCGAGACCGACATTTCCGAGACCGGCTGCGGCCCTTGGCGGCCGGTGGCGCAATGCGGCGAGGACCACGATCTCGTGGCGCTGGACGGCGACCGCCTGTGGTTCGGCGTGCGCCCGCGCGACAACGACATGTGCACAGCGGACAAACGCCCGACCGCCCTGCTCGAACCGCCGGTGGTGAAGCGCTGAGAACCGCCGCGAGGCACCCGCACCCGCCTCAATCGCCGAGCAGCACGCGTTTGGCGTCGTTGAGGCGGGCGGCGAGTTCGTCCGTGCCGCCATGGTCGGGATGCACCTTCATCATCAGGCGGCGATGTGCGGCTTTGATCGTCGCTTCGTCGGCATCTTCGGCCACGCCCAAGAGGCGTGCCGCTTCCGCGCGCGTCATCCCGCCGCGCGCGGGCGACGCGGGCGGCGCTTCGCCGGATGCCGCACCGCCTTGGGCACGCCACTCGGGGGCCGCACGGTCGAGAAAGGCTTCGAGCAGCGGGGCACTGTCCGGATCGTCGAGGCGCGCTTCGGCCAGCAGTTCGAGCAGCGCGTCGAGACCGAGTTCGGAGAGTTTGCGCCCGCGCAATCTTCCTTCGCGCACGAGCCCGTCCATCGCCCCGGTGGCGTGGTCGAGCGTCATGCGCAGGAGCCGCGTCTCGACGCTCGAATCGTCGGTTTGGGTTTGCGCGGTCCCGCCCTGGCCGATTTGCCAGCTTTTGAAGAAACGCATAAGCGCGGGGGCAAACGCCGAACCGAGGGCGAGCACCGACCACAGGCGCCCGGTCACGAGCAAAAACAGGGCGCCCAAGATGCCCACGCCCGCCCCGGCGATCTTGGCACCCGCGATGATCTTTTTGGGCGGGGCGTCGGCCAAGCTGCGCAGCAGCAGCCACAGCAGAAACGCGACACCGCAGCCGATCAGCAGATAAAAAAGGCCCATCGTCGCCGCCCGCTATTTGAGCTGGGCGAGCAGCGTTTGGGCCGCCGACCCGCCGCCGCCGCGTTTGGAAAGATCGTCGAGTGCGGGCCTGCCGCCCGCCGCATAGGCGGCCGCGGCGGCCAGAAGATTCTTGAGCGCGTCGGGCGCATTCGCGTCGAACGGGCAATAGGCGCCGCGCGTGAGGCGCGCGATCGTCTCGAGCGTGCGGCGCGCGGCGGGATCCCCGCCTTCGTGGAACACGAACACGGGCAGACCGGCGAGGGCGAGCTGGCCCGCAAGGCCCGCCAGCAGATCGGCACTTTCCTCGACCGCGTCGCCGACGAACACGAGTGCGCCCACCTTGCGCGCACGCGTTTCGGCGAGCGCATGGCGCAGCACGTTGGCGATCTGCGTTTCGCCCGCCTCGCAGCGCACGGCCGCCATGCGCGCCACGAGATCGGCCGCATTGTCGGCCCAGGGCGAGGCCTCGAACGTCGTGAGGCCGCCGTAATGCACGAGTTGCACGGCAAGCCCGCCCAGATCGCGCGCGGCAAGGAACATCTCGCCCTGGATCTTGGCGGCGCGCTCCCACATCGGCTCGCGGCTCGCCGTGGCATCCATCGCGTAGATAAGCCGGCCCTTGGGCGCGGTTTTGGCAGCACCGACGGGCGCAAGCGACTGGGCGCGCGCCAGAAACGCCGCCACCTGCTTGCTCGCACCGGTCGAAGGAAGGTTTTTGCCGCTCATGCGACAAGATAGATAGGCAGAAGCTCGGGCGATTGCTAGGCGCTGCGCGCGAGCGGGGGCGCAAGCACAGGTGCCGGCACCGAGGTCGGCACCGGAATGGGCCCGGGCGGGGCGTGGAGGCCGATCGCCTCGATGAGACTGCGGATCTCCTGCCGGCCGGCGATGTGCGACATGGTGAGCGGCGTCTGGATGCCCCGCTCGCGCAGATCGAGCAGCGTGAGGCCGGCGAGGAACAGCTCGCGGAAAATCACGCGGTCGCCGAGGCCGGGCGCCTGGCGGAAGCCGAAGCGGCGGGCGAGCGTGTCCAAAGTCTGCGCCATGTTGCGCTTGTTGCGCGCATCCACGCCCGCCAGGCGGTTGCGCAGCACGAGCCAGTCGATGCTTTCGCCGTTGCGCTTGGCGCGGATTTTCTTCTGCTCCCACACCATCGCGCTGTAGGCCGACGGGCAGATCACGCGCAAGGTCATCGGCTCGACCTTGGCGAGCAGATCGAGATCGACGAAACTGTCGTTCATCGGCGTGATCAGCGTGTCGGCGTAGGAGTGCGCCACGCGGCTCATCGTCTGGTCGGAACCGGGCGTGTCGATCACGATCGTCTGGCAGCTGCGCGACAGTTCCGCGATCGCGGCTTCGAGCCGCGCGGTTTCGTCGGCGATGCCCGCCTCGCCCAGCTGCGCCGAGCGCGGCACCAGCCGATGCTCGGGCATCGGCAGCGGCAATTTGAGCCGCTCCATCGACTGGTTGCGGTTCTCGAGATAGCGCGTGAGCGTGGCCTGGCGCGAATCGACGTCGATCGTGCCGACGCGCAGGCCCGAGCGCAGCAGCCCAACCGTCAGGTGCATCGCCACCGTGGATTTGCCCGAGCCGCCCTTTTCGTTGCCCAATACCAGCACGCGCGCGCGCTGCACCATCGGCGATGCCGCCGTCGCCGGAAAATTTTCTGCGAGAATCCCCGAATCGGCCGTCATAAAGCTAGTCTACCGCGTTCGAGGCGGTTTAATCTCGCTTCTTGCAATGGCCAACGATTCCGACACCGACAATACGCTTCCGTCCTCGGGGCATCGGCTCAAATTCGTCGCCGACCGGCACAGCGCGTTTCTGTTCGGGCGTCCGGGCGGACAGCGCGCGGATTCGCGCAAAGAGAATTTCCGCGGCTCGAATCTCGAGAACGCCAATTTCTCGTCGGGCATCCTGACGGGCAGCATCTTCGCCGAGAGCCGGCTCGTCGACTGCGATTTCTCGATGTGCGATCTCTACGGCGCCGATTTTTCGGGCTGCGACCTTACGCGGACGAATTTCACCAAGGCCGATCTGCGCGCGGCGAGCTTCATCCACGCCAAGATGCGCGGCTGCAACCTGTCGCATGCCGATCTGCGCCCGGGCCAGATCGTCGAATGGGCGACGCTCAATCCCGACGCCAAGGAAGTGGCGGCGAGCTTCGAATCGGCCGACCTCGAGAACGCGCGGCTGACCGAAACCAACCTCTCCTTCGCCACGTTCGAGAACGCGTCGCTGAAGGGCGCTTCGCTCAGCGGGTCGACGATGTTTTCGGCCAATCTGCGCGGCGCCGATCTGGCGGGCGCGAAATTCGACAACGCCAAGCTCAAAGGCGCGCAGCTCGCGGGCGCCCGCCTGTTCGGCGCGTCGTTCAAGAACGCCGATCTTTCGGGCGTCGATCTGCGCGGCGTCGAAATGAACAACGTGCAGATGGCCGGCGCCAAGCTCGACGGCACCATCTACGCCGATCCGCCGCCCGGCCAGAATCTGCCGGCCGACATCAAGGGCACCGTGGCCGCCCACAAAGTGTGGGCCGAGTCCGGCGGGCGCGAGGGCGTGCGCGCCGATTTCGGCGGCCGCGATCTGACCGGCGTGGATTTCAGCGGCTGCGAGCTTTCGGGTGCCCGCTTCGACGGCGCCATTCTGAGCCGCGCGCGGTTTGTCGCGGCCACCCTGCGGCTGGCAAGCCTCATCTCGGTGCGCGGCGAGCGCTGCGACTTTTCGGACGCCGACCTGTCGGGCGCGCTGTTCACGGGGGCCCGCCTCGAAGGCGCCTTGCTGGTCGGCGTCGTCGCCCGGCCCATGGATATGCGCAAGGTGGACGGCTCGCCCGCCGGCAAACGCACGGCGACGAGTTTCGCCAAAGCCTCGCTCGTGGGGGCCGACATGCGCGCGGCCGACCTGCGCGGGGCAAGCTTCGCCGGGGCCGATCTGCGCGGCTCCAACACCGCAGGCGCTTTCCTCGCCAACGCCGATCTCGCCGCCGCCCGTCGCTGATGCTGCCCCGCCCTGCACGCGAAGGGGCCGCCAGCTACGACGATCTCGTGCGGCGGTTTGCGTGGAACATTCCGCCGCGTTTCAATATCGGCGTCGATGTGTGCGACCGCCATGCGGCGGCGACGCCCAAAGCGCCCGCGCTGATTTTCGAGGACGAAGACGGCAAAATCGAAACGCTCGATTTTGCGGGCTTGCGCGCGGCCAGCAACCGGCTTGCCAACGCGCTCGTGGGCCTTGGGCTCGAACGCGGCGACCGGGTCGGCATCCTGATGGCGCAAGCGCCGGAAACGGCGGTGGCGCACATCGCCTGCTACAAGGCGGGCTTCGTCGCCGTGCCGCTGTTCGCGCTGTTCGGCGACGAAGCACTCGCCTATCGCCTCGGCGATTGCGGCGCTTCCTGCGTGATCGCGGATACGGGCCAAATCGGAAAACTGCTGGCGATCCGCGACCGCCTGCCCGCCTTGCGCCACATCGTTTCGGCGGGCGAAGCGCCGGCGGGCACGCGATCCTACGCGGCCCTCGTCGAACGCGCGTCGGACCGTTTCGCGCCGGTCGACACGGCGGCGGACGATCCGGCCGTGATCATCTACACCTCGGGCACCACCGGCAGTCCGAAGGGCGCTTTGCACGCGCATCGCGTGCTGCTGGGCCATCTGCCCGGCGTGGAAATGCCGCAGGACATGTTCCCGCAAGCCGGCGACCTGTTCTGGACGCCCGCCGACTGGGCGTGGATCGGCGGCCTGTTCGACGTGCTGCTGCCCTCGCTGCATCACGGCGTGCCGGTGCTCGCCCATCGCATGCGCAAATTCGAGCCCGAGAAGGCACTCGCTTTGATGGCGCGGCACAAAGTGCGCAACGTGTTTTTCCCGCCCACGGCCCTCAAGCTCATGCGCCAGAGCGGCGTCAAACGCCACGAAGGCGTCGCCATGCGCTCGATCGGCTCGGGCGGGGAATCGCTCGGCGACGAACTGCTCGCCTGGGGCCGCGAAACTTTCGGCGTCACGATCAACGAATTCTACGGCCAGACGGAATGCAATCTCGTGGTGTCGAACTGCGCGTCGCTGTTCGCCCCCAAGCCCGGCACCATGGGCCGAGCCGTGCCGGGCCATCGCGTGGCCGTCGTCGACGATGCCGGCCGCGAAATGCCGCCGGGCGAGGTCGGCGAGATCGCGGTTGCGCGCCCCGACCCGGTCATGTTTTTGGGCTATTGGAACAATCCGACCGCGACAGCCGAAAAATTCGTCGGCGACTGGCTCAAGACCGGCGATCGCGGCGCCCAGGATGCCGAGGGGTATCTTCGCTATGTCGGGCGCGGCGACGATGTGATCACCTCGGCGGGCTACCGGATCGGCCCGGTCGGCATCGAGGAATGCCTGCTGCGCCACCCGGCCGTGGCGATGGCCGCGGCCATCGGCGTGCCCGACCCGATCCGCACCGAGAGCATCAAGGCGTTCGTGGTGCTGAAGCAAGGCCACGCGGGCGACGCGGCGCTCGCCAAAGCGCTGCAGGACCAGGTGCGCGACCGTCTCGCCGCGCACGAATATCCGCGCGCGATCGAATTCGTCGCCGAACTGCCGCTGACCGCGACCGGAAAAATCATGCGCCGCGAATTGCGGCAGCGCGAAATCGAAAAACAACAAGAACCCAAACACCGGGAGACGCCGCCATGACCAAGACGATCGACTATTTCTTTTCGCCCAACAGCCCCTGGGCCTATTTGGGCCATGCGCGGCTCGTCGCGATCGCCAAGCGCGCGGGTGCGCATGTCAACGTGAAGCCCGCCGACTATGCGCGCATCTTCGCGGCCTCGGGCGGGCTGCCGCTGGCCCAGCGCCCCAAACAGCGCCAAGCCTATCGCCTGATGGAACTCAAACGCTGGCGCGAATTTCTCGGCATTCCGCTGAACCTCGCGCCGAAGTTTTCGGGCGTGCCGACGCAGACGGCCGCGCGCCTCATCATCGCGGCCGACATGAAGGAACTGAACGCGCTCGCCCTCGCCGGCTTCATCGGCAAAGCCGTGTGGGAGGAAGAGCGCGACATTTCCGATGCCACGACCCTGCAGGCGATCGCCGCCGAGCATGGCCGCAACGCCAAGCTCCTGTGGGACACGGCGCAGAGCGATACGACCAAGGCCGCCTACGACGCCTACACCGACGAAGCGATCGCAGCGGGCGTGTTCGGCGCGCCGACCTACGTCTACAAGGACGAACTTTTCTGGGGCCAGGACCGGCTCGACTTTCTCGAGCGCGCATTGGCGGCCCCGTGAGCGAACTGCGCGCAGCCCTGGCTGCCCGCGATTTTGCGACGGCCGAAAAACTTGCGCGCGCCGCCCTTGCGCGCGATCCCGCCGACAACGCCACGCGCCGCCTTCTCGCGGCCCTCCTGCTCGACCAAGGGCGCGCAGCCGAAGCGCTCGCCGCCCTCGAAGGCCCCGGCGACGACGCCGAACGCGCCTTCCTGCGCGGCCATGCGCAGGCCACCCTCGGCAACGCAAAGGCCGCCGCCGCTTCGTTTGCGGCTGCCGCCGCCGCCAGGCCCGGCTGGGCGCAAGCCTGGGCGGCGGAAGGGCTGATGCGCCATCGCTTGGGCGACTTGCCGAACGCCCACGCCAGCTACGCAAAAGCCTTGGCGCTGCAGCCGGCCGATGCCGACACGCGCGAAAAACTCGCCGCCGTCTTCGACGATGCCGGCGATGCGGCCGCCGCCCAAGCTGTGCTCGAAGAGGGCCTTGCGCGCCTGCCGAATGCGCCCCGGCTGTGGCTGGGGCTCGGCCTGTCGCTGCTGCGCCAGGGCCGCGCGGCGGCGGCAGCGGAAAAATTCGCCGCGGCGCGCAGGCTGGCGCCCGGCGACGCCGAACTCGCCTACAACCACGCGCTGGCCCTCGGCAAAAGCGACGATCCTGCGGGCGCGGAGGCGGCCTATCGCGACGCCGCGAAACTGGCGCCTGCCTTCGCACCCGCCTTGCTCAATCTCGGCAATCTGCTGGCCGATGCGCGGCGCTTGGCCGAGGCGAGCGAGTTTCTCGCGCGCGCCGTGGCGGCGCCGGCAGCAATTGTGGGCGCTTGGCAAAGCCACGCGAGCGTGCGGTTGCGCCTCAAAGACGCGACCGGTGCGGCGGCCGCGGCCCGCAGCGGCCTCGCCCTTCATCCGAACGATCCGGATCTTCGCCTCACCCTCGGTGCGGCTCTCTGGGAGCTTGGCGAACTCGGCCAAGCGCAAACTCTGTTCGAGGGACTGCTCGATATCGAGCGCCTGCGACCGGCCGCACGCCAGGGGCTTTCCAACATCCTCTACGAACGCGCCGAACCGGAAGCGGCGATGCGCGAACTCGAAGCCGCGTTGGCCGAGCGCCCGGACGACGCCAATCTCGCCCAGAGCCTTGCCTTCGTGTCGCAGTACAGCGCCGCAGCGGACGCCAACGAGCGGCTGCGCTGTGCCGCCATCGCCGCCGCCGCCGTCGAAAAACGCGCGCCCGCGCCGCGTGCGATCGCGCCGCAGCGCGGCAAGAGTCTGCGCCTTGGCCTCGTGTCCGGCGATCTGCACGGCCATCCGGTCGGGCATTATCTGCTACCCGTGCTCGAAGCCTTCGACCCGCAGCGCGTGGCGGCGTTCTGCTACGCGAACGGCGCGCGCGACGATGCGGTCTCGGCGCGCCTGCGCGCCGCGTCTGCCGGCTGGCGGCGCGTGGAGACGCTCGACGACGCAACGCTCGTGGAGCGCATCCGCGACGACGGCATCGACATTCTGCTCGATCTTGCGGGCTACACGCCGAACAACCGCCTCGGCGTGTTTGCCGCGCGCGCGGCGCCACTGCAAGGCAGCTGGCTCGGCTATCCCGCAACCACGGCGTTGCGCGAGATCGATTTTGTCGTCGCCGACGACCATCTGACGCCGCCCGAAATCGCTCCCGGCTTCACCGAACGCGTCGTGCGCATGGCCGGCAGTTGCATGCCGTTCGCGCACGCGTTCGACGATCTGCCCGTGCCGTCGCGCGCAACACCCGCCGGTCGCGCCATCCGCTTCGGCAGCTACAGCAACGCCGCCAAGCTTTCGTCGGTCACGCTCGCAGCCTGGGCCGCGATCCTGCGCCAGACGCCGGGTGCGACCTTGCGCCTGTGCGGGCGCCAATACGGCTTCCCCGAGGTCGCGCGCGACCTCGCAACGCGTTTCGCCGGTCTCGGCATTGCGGCCGACCGGCTGATCCTCGCCCCTGCTTTGCCGCGCCGCGCGCTCGTCGAATCCTACGCCGAGATCGACATCGCCCTCGACCCGTTCCCGTGGTCAGGCGGTGTGACGAGCTTCGAAGCTTTGTGGATGGGCGTGCCGGTCGTGACCCTCGCGGCCGACCGCGCCATCGGCCGCGTGGGCGTGAGCATCCTCGCCGCGATCGGCCGCATGGATCTCGTCGCCGCAACGCAGGACGCTTACGTTGAAACGGCCGTTGCGCTCGCGCGCGATCCGCAGCGTCTCGAAAATCTGTGGCAGAGCTTGCGCCCGGCCATTGCCGCCTCGAGTTGCTTCGACATGCAAGCCTACGTGCCGTCGTTTCTTGCCGCCCTCGAAGCGGCGTGGATCGCGAAGTTCGGACCCGCTTAGAGCAGGCCCAGGCTGCGCAATTCTTCGGCCATGACGGCCGGCAATTTGGCCTGCGCCTCGGCCGTCTTGGCGTCGATGTCGGCGGGCGCGCTCGACGCTTCGAAATAGCGCCAGCCCTGGAACGCGCGCAGGGGCTTGGGCGCCGTGCGCACGAGTTTGGGGTCGAGATGGATTTCGCAAGCGGGCTTGCCGTCGCGGTCCTTGCGGCTTACGAAACGCAGAATCTTCTGGCGGCAGCGGATCGTGCCCTTGATCACCCAGTAGAGCGAGCCTTCGCCCGCAATCTCGTCGCCGCGCTTGGGCGTATTGCGCGTGACGTGCTTGAGCTGGGGCTTCAAGCCGCGCGCCTTCTGGTCCTTCAGGCGCTTCTTCTGCCACGCCGCCAAATCCTCGACCGATTCGACGCCGACGCAGAGCTTCACGATGTGCAGCGCCATTATTCGCCTTTGACCTGTGCCAGCACTTTGTCGAGCATGGCGACGAGTGCGCGGCCCGTGTCGCCGCCGTCGCCGGTGACTTTGGAAGTGATCACGACCGCGATCGCGTCGGCGGTCGCCTTGACGATGACGAGGCTCTTGGCGTCGAGGCCGGCGGCCGCGTCGAGATAGCGGCACAATTGGTCGCCGAAACGCGTGACCAGCGGATAGCCGTAGGAGCCGCCCTGCCCGCGCAATTCATGCGCGATCTTGTAGACCTCGTCGCGCTTGGCAAGATCGTTCGGCTGGCTCATCAGGGCAGCGGCCGCCGCGACGAGCTTCGCGACTTCGACCTTGGCGATCTCCTCGAACTCGCCGCGCAGGCCTTCGATGATCTTGGCCGCCTTGTCGACGGCACCCATCGCAAAGCCGCCCGAGCCGACCTTCGATTTGAGCAGATTGGGCGGATTGAGGACCTGGAACTTCCGGCCGGCGGCTTGCTCTTTCATACGCGTTTCCGTCTTCTTTTTCTTCTTGGAAGGGCGTCAGACCGGCTGGCGCCGTTCGGTGCCGATGAAAATGCCGCCGCGCTTGCGCCGCCGGCAAGGGCCGAAATACGACCCGGTGCGGATATAGGGCCGCGGCCGGTCGATCAGCTCCTCGATGCGCTGCGCGAGCGACTGGGCGCTGATCGGTTTGGCGAGAAACTCCGTGATGCCGAGGTCGCGCGCGCGGGTCACGCGCTCGCGCTCGGTATGGCCCGTGACCATGATGATCGGCAAAAACGGGTTCGGCGAATCGCGCTCGGTGCGGATTTTGCGCACGAATTCGAGGCCTGAGACCGGGTAGATCTCCCAATCGACGACTGCGAAATCGACCGGCGTCTGCTTGATCTTGATGTAGGCCTGGGCCGCATCGGCCAAGTCCAATACATCCCCGACGCCGACGGCCAACAGCATATTGCGCAGCAATTTGCGCATATGTCCGTTGTCCTCAAGCACCAGGACGCGCACCTTGGAAAGCTCGTACGGCATTGCGGGCGTGACACTAAGCCCGCAGGCCCGGCCCGGGCAAGCCCCTAGGGCGCCTGCTTGGCGGCCAGCGCCTGGGCAGTGCGGCCGGCGGGTGCCCGGCCCAGAGCCGCACAGGCAAAGCGCCCGGCCGCTGCGAGCTTTTCGAGATCGACGCCCGTGTCGATGCCGAGCCCCGCCAGCATGTAGCACACGTCTTCGGTGGCGACATTGCCGGTGGCCCCTTTGGCGTAGGGGCAGCCGCCGAGGCCGGCGACCGAACTGTCGACGGTCGCAATGCCGCGCTCGAGGCTCGCATAGATATTCGCCAAAGCCTGGCCATATGTGTCGTGGAAATGCACGGCGAGGGCATGGCGCGGCACATGGTCGGACACGGTTTCGATCAGCGCTTGGGCGCGGCCCGGCGTGCCGGTGCCGATCGTGTCGCCGAGCGAAATCTCGTAGCAGCCAAGCTTGGAGAGGCCACGCGCGACGGCCGCCACAGCTTCGGCCGCGACCGGCCCTTCGTAGGGGCAATCAAGCACGCAGCTCACATAGCCGCGCACGCGAATTCCCGCCTGTTTGGCGGCCGCGGCGACGGGAGCGAAACGCACGAGGCTTTCGGCGATCGAGCAATTGATGTTGCGCTGGGAGAAGCTTTCCGAGGCCGCTGCGAAGATCGCGATCTCGTCGGCCTTCGCGGCCACGGCCGCTTCGAAACCCTTGAGATTGGGGACAAGCACGGGATACGAAACGCCGGGCGCGCGCTTGATGGCGGCCATGACCTTGTCGGTGTCGGCCATCTGCGGAACCCATTTGGGCGACACGAAACTGCCCGCCTCGACCGCGCGCAGACCCGCCGCAGCCAAGCGCTCGATCAGGTCGACCTTGGTTGCAACGGCGATCGTCACGGCCTCGTTCTGCAGCCCGTCGCGCGGGCCCACTTCGACGATGCGCACGGCGGATGGCAGTCTCATGGTTTTGTCTCCGACGGTTCTTCGAACGCGACCAGTTCGTCGCCTTCGGCCGCCTGCTCGCCGGCCGCAAAGCGCACGCGCGAAACGATGCCGTCGGCGGGGGCGAGGATCGTGTGCTCCATCTTCATCGCCTCGAGCACCACGAGCTTCTGGCCGCGCAGCACGGCTTGCCCCGCCGTCACATGCACGGCGACGATGCGGCCCGGCATCGGTGCGATCAAGCGGCCGAGCCCTTCGCCGGCCCGATCGGCGGCCGCGAGCCGGTCCACGACCACGAGCGTGCGCGCAACAGCCCCTTGGAACACGGTGAGTTCGGCGCCGTGGCGCACGATATCCGCATGGCGGCGATGGCCGTCGATGGTGGCGGCTAGGGCACCGCTCGGCGCCAGCGTGGCAGAGGCATCGACCGGCCCGCCCGGCAGCATCAGCCTGTAGCCGCCCGCCACGAAATGCGCCACGAGCGTGACTTGGGAGTCGCCGTCCGCGAATACGAGCGTGTCGTGCGCGGAACCGTTGAGCTGCCAGCCTTCGAGCCGCGTCCACGGCGAGGCGGCATCGGGCTCGGCACGCGCGCGCAGCACGCCAAGTGCCGCAAGGGCGAGCGTGATGTCGTCGACGGGTGCCGGTGCCGGCACCAAAGCTTCGCGATGGCGGGCGATGAATCCCGTGTCGATCTCGCCGGACGCAAACGCCTTGTGGCGCGCAACCGCTGCCAGGAAAGCGACGTTGTTGGCCACACCGGCGATGCGCACACGCTCGAGCGCCGTCGCGAGTTTGGCAAGCGCGGCCGCACGCGAGGCCCCGTGCACGATCAGCTTGGCGATCATCGGATCGTAGTGGATCGTGACGCTGTCGCCTTCGCGTACGCCCGTGTCGACGCGCACGCCGTCGGGAAACACGAGCGTGTCGAGCCTGCCGGTGGCGGGCAGGAAATCGCGCGCAGGGTCCTCGGCATAGAGGCGCGCTTCGAAGGCGTGCCCGTTTATCGCCAACTCGTGCTGCAGCTTGGGCAGGCGTTCGCCCGACGCCACCCGCAACTGCCATTCGACCAAGTCCTGGCCCGTGATCGCCTCGGTCACCGGATGTTCGACCTGCAGGCGGGTGTTCATTTCCATGAAATAGAACGTGCCGTCGCGGTCGGCGATGAACTCGACCGTACCCGCCCCGACATAGCCCACGGCTTTGGCCGCGCGCACGGCGGCCGCCCCCATGGCGGCCCGGCGCGCCTCGTCCATGCCCGGTGCGGGCGCTTCTTCGATCACTTTCTGGTGGCGGCGCTGCAGCGAACAGTCGCGCTCGAACAGATAGACGCCGTTGCCGTGCGCATCGCAGAACACCTGCACTTCGATATGGCGCGGCCGGTCGAGATATTTCTCGATCAGCACCAAAGGGTTGCCGAACGCGGCCTGCGCTTCGCGCTTGGCGCCCGCGACGGCTTCCTCGAGGGCGTCGGCATGGGCCACGATGCGCATGCCCTTGCCGCCGCCGCCGGCTGACGCCTTGATCAGCACGGGATAGCCGATCGTTTCGGCCGCCCCTGCGAGCGTGGCGATATCTTGCGCGTCGCCGTGATAGCCCGGCACCACGGGCACCCCCGCTTCCACCATCAGAGCCTTGGCCGCACTCTTGCCGCCCATGGCGCGGATGGCCGAAGGCGGCGGGCCCACGAAGACAAGCCCTGCATCCGCGCAGGCTTGCGCGAAGTCGGCGTTCTCGGAGAGGAACCCGTAGCCCGGATGAACGGCATCGGCCCCGCTCGCCTTGGCGGCCGCCAGGATCGCGTCGATGCGCAGATAGCTGTCCTTGGGCGCGTCGCCGCCGACCGGCAGCGCCTCGTCGCACGAAGCGACGTGCAGCGCATCGGCATCGGCGGTCGAATAAACCGCAACGGTGCGAAGCCCGAGGGCGCGCGCCGTGCGCGCCACGCGCACCGCGATTTCGCCGCGATTGGCGATGAGCAGCTTCCCGATCATTTTCCGTCTTCCTTGTCGCGCCCATCGTCGGTGCGGCGGCGTGCTTGCACTTCGCGCGAATAGCTCATGATCTCGGACAGGCCGACGAGCAGCAGCGTGACGCCGAACACGACTTCGACGACCGCGATGAGCCGCACGGCTTGGCTCACCGGCAGAATGTCGCCGTAGCCGACGGTCGAGAGCGTCACGACCGAAAAATAGAACGCGTCGGCGAAGCTGACCGCGCGGTCTTCGCCGAGCATGCGGAAATGCGGACCCGGCACGGCCGTGTCGACGATTTTGTAGATCGCAGCGAAGGCGACGACGATCAGCGAATAGAAGGTGAGAAACGCGTAGACCGGCAGCACCAGCCGCTCGATGCGCTGGAAAAACTCCTCGAACAATTGGCCCGCATCGAGGAGGAAGATCGCGACCTGCTGGGCGGTCGCGATAACGAGCACGGCGACCGCGGCCATTGCCCCCACAAACGCGATGTCGACGGCGGCGGCCGAGGGGGCAAAAGCCGGCACCCCGAACGTAACGGCTGCCACACCCACGACCGGCAGCAGCCACATGGCGGCCGTGCGCATGTCGCCGGGCGTTGCGGGCCTGCGTTCGGTCACGATTTCGCGGATCGCTTCGCGGCGCAGATAAGCACCCAGCATGAACCCCGCGAGCGGCAGCAAGAGCCCGGCATGCTGGGCGGCGGCCGAAACGCCCGCGAAATTCGATTCCGTCAGGAACAGAAAGATCGACATGTAGACGGCGATCGAATTGGCCAATGCGAGCGAGAAGAACAGCGAGCCCGGGAACATCAAATTGAAAAACGCGACCGCTACGACGGCCGATGCCAGCATGGTGGCGGCCAGCGACAGGCCGACATCGCTCGCCGTCGCCGCCGCGATCAGCAGCAGGAGCCCGCCCGTGGCGCCGATCCCGACGGCGAAATTGCGGCGCGGCAGTTTCACGCGCCACCCCCGCCTGCCGCCCAAGGCGGCTTGCGCTTGTCGAGGAAGGCCGCAATGCCGGCCCGCCCCTCTTGCGACACGCGGATGCGCGCGATGCACTGGGCTGTGTCGGCCACCATCGCGTCGTCGATGGGCTTGTCCGAGACGGCGGCGATCAGCGTCTTGCATTCGGCTTGCGCCGTTGGACCGGCGGCCAGCAGCAGCAGCAGCATCGCTTCGATGCTCGCATCGAGCGTATCGGCCGCGACGACGCGATGCACGAGGCCGAGGCCGAGCGCCTCGGCAGCCGTGAAGGTCTCGGCCGTCAGGAAATAGCGACGTGCGGCGCGCGCCGTCATCGCGCGCACCACGTAGGGCGAGATCACGGCCGGGATCAGCCCGAGGCGCGCTTCGGAGAGGCAGAATTGCGCGCCGTGCGCCGCAATCGCGATGTCGCAGCACGCGACGAGCCCGACGCCGCCGCCGAACGCCGCGCCATGCACGCGCGCGAGCGTCGGTTTGGGGCACCGGTCGAGCGTGCGCATGAGTTCGGCCAACGCGGCCGCGTCGGCGCGGTTCTGCGCTTCGCCGTACTCGGCCATGCGCTTCATCCAATTGAGATCGGCCCCGGCCGAAAAACTCTTGCCGCGCCCGCCGAGCACGATCGCGCGCACGGACGGCAAAGCGCCAAGCCGCACGATCTCGGCCGTGAGATCGGCGATCAGCGCGTCGTCGAACGCGTTGTGCAGTTCGGGCCGTGCGAGCCACAGGAAGGCCACGCCGCGCGCGTCGATCTCGGTTTCGAATCCGGCTGCCATCGTGCGGCCTACATCCGGAACACGCCGAAGCGCGTTTCGGCGATGGGCGCGTTGGCGGCAGTCGCGAGGCCCAAGCCCAATACGTTGCGCGTCTGGGCGGGGTCGATCACGCCGTCGTCCCACAGGCGCGCCGAGGCGTAGAACGGATGGCCTTGGGTTTCGTACTGGCTGCGGATCGGCGCTTTGAACGACTCTTCCTGCTCGGCCGACCAGCTTTGGCCTGCAGCCTCGAGATTGTCGCGCTTGACGGTCGCGAGTACCGAGGCCGCCTGCTCGCCGCCCATCACCGAGATGCGCGCATTGGGCCACATCCACAAAAAGCGCGGCCCGAAGGCGCGCCCGCACATGCCGTAATTGCCCGCCCCGAACGAGCCGCCGACGACGACCGTGAATTTCGGCACCGCAGCGCACGCGACCGCCGTCACGAGCTTGGCACCGTCGCGCGCAATGCCGCCTGCCTCGTATTTGCGGCCCACCATGAAGCCCGCGATGTTCTGCAGGAACACGAGCGGGATCCCGCGCTGGCAGCATAGTTCGACGAAATGCGCACCTTTCAGCGCGCTCTCGGAAAACAGGATGCCGTTGTTGGCGACGATGCCGACCGGATAGCCCCAGATATGCGCGAACCCGCACACGAGCGTGGTGCCGTAGAGCGCTTTGAATTCGTCGAACTCGGAGCCGTCCACGATGCGCGCGATCGCCTCGCGCACGTCGTAAGGCTGGCGCAAATCGCTCGGCACCGCGCCGTAGAGTTCGGTTGGGTCGTAGAGCGGATCGACCGATGCCGCAAGACCGTGCCATGTCGATTTCGCGGGCCCCAGGTTTGCGACGATGCGGCGCGCGAGGCCCAGCGCTTGCGCGTCGTTCTGGGCGGCATGGTCCACGACGCCCGAGATGCGCGCATGCACCTCCGCCCCGCCGAGATCTTCGGCCGACACGATCTCGCCGGTGGCGGCCTTCACGAGCGGCGGGCCGCCCAAAAAGATGGTGCCCTGGTTGCGCACGATGATCGACTCGTCCGACATCGCAGGCACGTAGGCACCGCCGGCAGTACAACTCCCCATCACCACGGCGATCTGCGCGATGCCCATCGCCGACATGGTCGCCTGGTTGTAGAAGATGCGCCCGAAATGTTCGCGGTCGGGAAACACCTCGTCTTGGTTGGGCAGATTGGCCCCGCCTGAGTCGACAAGATAGATGCAGGGCAGCCGATTCTCGCGCGCGATTTCCTGCGCGCGCAGATGCTTCTTCACGGTGACCGGAAAATACGTGCCGCCTTTGACCGTGGCGTCGTTGCACACCACGACGCATTCGCGGCCCGACACGCGGCCGATCCCGGTGATGATGCCGGCGGCCGCCACGTCGCCGCCGTACATGCCGTGGGCGGCGAGCTGCGAAAGCTCGAGAAACGGCGAGCCGGGATCGAGCAAGGTGCGGATGCGCTCGCGCGGCAAAAGCTTGCCGCGTGCGGTGTGTTTGGCGCGCGCGGCAGGCCCGCCGCCGTCGCGCACCGCGTCGCACGCCGCGCGCAGCTCGTCCACGCTCGCGCGCATCGCCGCTTCGTTGGCTTTGTAGCCGTCGGAACGGCGGTCAATGTTGGTCGAAAGGATCGCCATGCTACCAGCCGCCCGTCACAAGCCATTCTTCGATCTGCGCAAGACGGTCCGCCCCCCAGAAGGGTTCGCCGTCCACGACGATGTAGGGTGCGCCGAACACGCCCTTGGCGACCGCCGCATCCACTTCCGCGCGCAGCTTCTCCTTGAGTTCGGCCGAGCCGAGCGCGGCCTTGAGCTCGTCGCGCGCAACGCCCATGCCGCTCGCGAGATCGCACACGAAGTCGACGTCGCTCACGTCGGCTCCCGCTCCGTAGATCTGGCGGAAGATCGCCTTGGCGAAGCGCTTGGCGAGTGCGCTGTCCTGCGCGTCGAGCCAGTAGAAGGCGCGCGAGGCGGCGACGGCGGCGAACGGAAATTTCTCGGGCAGGCGGAAGCGCAGATCGAGCAGGCGCGCAAAACGCGCGATGTCGCGGCGCACATATTCGTTCTTGAGCGGGATATCGAGCAGCGGCTGCATGCCCGAAACCTTGAACGCAGCGCCCAAGAGGATCGGCCGCCAGCGCACGACGCGCCCGTAATGGCCGGCAAGATCGTCGAGCCGCACGGACGCAAAATAGCTGTAAGGGCTCGAGAAGTCGAAATAGAATTCGATCGGCTGGGCCATCGTCAGTTCCCCGCCTTCAAAGCGCGCGCGATCACGAGGCGCTGGATGTCGCTCGTACCTTCGTAGATCTGGCACACGCGCACGTCGCGCCAAATACGCTCGACCGGAAAGTCGGACAAATAGCCGTAGCCGCCGAATGTCTGCAGGGCCGCCGAGCACACGCGCTCGGCCATTTCCGACGCAAAGAGCTTGGCCATCGCCGCCTCTTTGAGGCACGGCAGGCCGCGGTCGCGCAATTCGGCGGCCGAGAGCGTGAGCAGGCGTGCGGCTTCGATCTCGGTCGCCATGTCGGCCAGGCGAAACTGCACGGCCTGATGCTCGAAGATCTTCTGGCCGAAGCTCTCGCGCTCCATCGCATAGGCCAACGCCGCTTCATAGGCCGATCGCGCCATGCCGACGGACTGGGCAGCAATGCCGATGCGCCCGCCTTCGAGATTGGCAAGTGCGATGCGATAGCCAGCACCCTCTTCGCCCAACATCAGGTCGGGCGTGAGGCGCGCATTCTCGAGCACGATCTGCGCCGTGTCCGAACATTTCTGGCCGAGCTTCTCCTCGAGGCGCGCAACCTTCCAGCCCGGATTGTCGGTCGGCACCAGAAAGGCGCTGAGCCCCTTTTTTCCAGCGGCCGGATCGGTGACCGCGAACACGATCGCGACGTCGGCGGTCGCACCCGACGTGATGAACTGCTTGGCGCCGTCGAGCACCCAATGGTTGCCGTCGCGGCGCGCACGCGTCTTGATGGCCGAAGCGTCGGAGCCCGCCTGCGGCTCGGTGAGCGCGAAGGCCGCGAGCATCTTGCCGGCAGCGAGCGGCTTCAGAAACGTTTCTTTCTGCCACGCCGTGCCGAATTTCAGGATCGGCATGCAGCCGACCGAATTGTGCACGCTCATGACGGTCGACACCGCCCCGTCGCCCGCCGCGATCTCTTCAAGCGCCAGCGCATAGGCGACATGGTCGGCCTCGGCACCGCCGTATTCGTCGGGCACCAGCATGCCCATGAATCCGAGATCGCCCATCTCGCGCACAAGATCCTTGGGAAAGAGTTTTTCTTTCTCGCGCGCGGCTGCCGTCGGCCACAGCCGCGCTTGCGCGAAATCGCGCGCGGCATCGCGGACCATGGTTTGGGTTTCGCTGAGCTGCATGGGCCGCTTCCCTACCAGGCGATCTCGCTGCCGTCGTAATTGAAGAACTTGCCCGTGTCGCCGGGGCCGATGCCCGTGAGCACCTTCTTGAGGCCCGCTGCCGACTCTTCGACCGCGATCGCCGCCGACGGGCCGCCCATGTCGGTGCGCACCCAGCCCGGATGCAGCGACACGACGTTGATGCCGCGCGGGGCCAGCATGATCGCGAGGTTCTTGCCGAGCGCATTCAACGCCGCCTTCGAGGTGCGGTAGATCACGTTGTTGCCGCCCGCATCGGCGATCGAGCCCATGCGCGAGGACATCAACGCGATCGTGCGCATGTTCGAACGCGCCACCGGCTCGACCAACGCTTCGATGGCGCGCAACGGGGCGAACAGATTCGTCTGCATCACTTCGGCCCACGCCGCATAGTCGGTATTGCCGAGATTCCAGTCGCGCGGCCCGTAGATGCCGGCATTGCAGACGAGAATGTCGATGGTTTCCTTGGCGAGCCCCTTGCCCAACCGCGCCACCGACGCCGCATCGGTGACGTCGCACAGATAGACCTCGCCGCCGGCCGCTGAAATCGCCGAGCCCTTGGCCATCTCGCGCGATGTGCCGATTGCGCGCCAACCGCCGGCCGAAAACTGCCGGATCAATTCAAGCCCGATCCCGCGCGAGGCTCCAGCAACTGCGATCGTCGGCATGCTACTTCCCCTGTTTTTTCGCGGTGACTTCGATTTCGATCTTCATGCGGCTATCGACGAACCCGGTCACGAGCGTGGTGTTGGCGGGCCGAATCTTCGCGAAGTGCCGCCCGACGATGGGGGCCACGGCCTTGAAGTCGGCGGCCGACGCCAAGAAGATGCGCACGCGCACGACCGAGGCGAGCGTTGTGCCCGCCTGCGCCAAAGCCGCTTTGATGTTCACGAAACACTGCTCGGTCTGCGCCACGATGCCGGGTGCTATCGCCATCTTGGCGTAGTCGAAACCCGTGGTGCCCGAGACGAATACCCATCTGCCGTCCACGACGGCGCGCGAATAGCCGGCGAGTTTTTCGAAGCTCGAACCCGACGAAATCAATTTGCGTTTTGCCATGTTTTGCGGCGCCTCCGGTTTTGCCGACTGTAACCCAAACTCAGGCGTTTTCGGCAAACAGCTCGCGCCCGATCAGCCAGCGCCTGATTTCCGAAGTACCCGCGCCGATTTCGTAGAGTTTGGCGTCGCGCAGCAGGCGGCCCGTCGGATAGTCGTTGATATAGCCGTTGCCGCCCAAAAGCTGGATCGCGTCGAGTGCGACTTGCGTGGCTTTTTCGGCCGCATAAAGGATGGCACCGGCCGCATCCTTGCGCGTCGTGCGGCCGCGGTCGCAGGCTTTGGCGACCATATAGACGTAGCTCTTGCACGCGTTTGTCGTCGTGTACATGTCGGCAAGCTTGCCCTGCACGAGCTGGAACTCGCCGATCGCCTGGCCGAATTGCTTGCGCGCATGCACATAGGGCAGCACGACGTCGAGGGCGGCCTGCATGATGCCGCAGGGGCCTGCGGCCAGCACCGCGCGCTCGTAATCGAGCCCGCTCATCAGCACATTCACGCCCTTGCCGACGGCACCGAGCAGGTTTTCTTCCGGCACTTCGCAATCCTGGAACACGAGCTCGCACGTGTTCGAGCCGCGCATGCCGAGCTTGTCGAGCTTCTGCGCGGTCGAAAAACCCTTCATGCCCTTCTCGATCAAGAAGGCCGAAATGCCGCGCGGACCCGCTGCGATGTCGGTCTTGGCGTAGACCACGAGCGTGTCGGCGTCGGGCCCGTTGGTGATCCACATTTTGTTGCCGTTCAGCACGAACCGGTCGCCCTTTTTGTCGGCGCGCAGCTTCATGCCGACGACGTCCGAGCCCGCCCCCGGCTCCGACATCGCAAGCGCACCGACATGCTCGCCCGAAATGAGTTTGGGCAGATACTTGGCCTTCTGTGCGGCATTGCCGTTGCGCGCGATCTGGTTCACGCACAGATTGGAATGCGCCCCGTAGGAGAGGCCCACCGACGCCGAAGCGCGGCTCAATTCCTCGACCGCCACGCAGTGGGCGAGATAGCCCATCCCGGCCCCGCCATATTCCTCGGAAACGGTAATGCCGAGCAGGCCCAAATCGCCGAATTTGCGCCACAGATCCATCGGGAATTCGTTGGTGGCGTCGATCGCGGCGGCGCGCGGCGCGATCTCGTCGGCGGCAAAGCGCGCCACCTGCTCGCGCAGGGCGTCGATGTCGGGCCCCAGATCGAAATCGAACGGAGCGGGCGCGTTTCCAGCCATCGTATCTCTCCCCTTTAGACCTGAATATCGTCGCTCTTGCCGGCGACCGTCAGCAGCGTTTGCGTCATCAGCGCGCAATGGCGTTCGCGCCCCTCTTTGATCGAATAGACGTCGACCTGGCAGACGACGAGCGTGCGCCCGGGCTTGACCACGCGCCCGCGCGCCACGATACGCGCCCCGTCGGCCGGATTCATCAGATTCATCTTGTACTCGACCGTCAGCACGGTCGCGCCCGCCGGCATCATCGAGAAGCCGGCATAGCCGCCGGCCGAATCCGCGATCATGCCGATCACGCCGCCATGCACGTAGCCGTGCTGCTGCTGCACGGCCGGCGTGCGGTCGATTTCGATATCGACTTCGCCGGGGGCAACATGCGCAAGCCGCGCGCCGATCGTGGCCATGGCCCCTTGGCGCGCGAAACTGTCGCGGACTTTGGCTTCCCAATTGGGATCGGCGGGGGCGGCGGGCGCGTTTTTCATGGGCGGCCTCTTGCTGGCGTGCGTCACCATACGCTAACGTATGGTATGGCAATTCCCCTGTCAACGCGCCCCCCGGCCGGATCAAAGCGCCTCGACGCCGCCGCCTGGATCGCCGCTGCTCTCGAAGCGTTGGCAGCCGAGGGCATGGCAGGCGTGCGCGTCGAGCGGCTGGCAGCATCGCTCGGCGTGACCAAGGGCAGTTTCTACTGGCATTTCAAGGATCGCGAAGCGCTGGTCGCGGCCCTGCTGGAACGCTGGGCGGCGGGTCGCATTGCGGCGATCGCAGAGCAGACGCGCGACCACGGCACGCCGGCCGACGCGCGCAAGGCCTTGCTGGCCCTGCTCGACATCTATGCGCGCACGCCGAACCGCAAGGGGCTGGCGGTCGAGCTTGCGATCCGCGGCCTCGCGCCCGGCCATGCGACGGCAAAACGCGCGGTCGCCCATGTGGATGCAGCCCGGCTTGCGAAAGTCGGCGCGTTGTTCGCGCAGCTCGGCAAAACGACGGCCGAGGCCGATGCGCGCGCCTTGCTGTTCTACGCGTTCCTATTCGGCCAAAGCCTGATGGGCGGCGGCAAAAGGCTGGCAGCAGCCAAACGCGCGGCCGCCAAAATCGTCGCCGACTAGGCGCGCGGAGCTTGGCGCGCCGTCGCAAGCCACAGGCCGGGCAGCATCAGCCCGAGCCCGACGAGGTGGAAGTCCGCAAGCTGTTCGCCGAGCAGCGCCCAGGCGAGACCCGCCCCGTAGAGCGGGATCAGATACATGACGAGGCTCGCGCGCGACGGCCCGAGCCGTGCCACGATGACCGAATAGCAGAGATACGAGCCGATGCCGGGCACGAGGGCCACGAACAGGAACGTCGCCAAGGTTTTTGCGTCGAACGAAGGGGCAGCGACCAAGAGAGATTCGGCCGCATAGAACGGCAGATTGACGGCAACCCCGCCCGCGACGATCGCGGCCAAGCGCGCGGTCGCGTCGAACCCGGTCGGCGTGTGTTTGAGCGCCACCGAATAGACCGCCCAGGCCAGCATCGCGAGCACGATCAGAAGATCGCCCGCGACGAACTGCATCCGCACGAAATTGCCGACATCGCCGCGCCCGACGATCCACAGCGTGCCGCACAGGCACACGGCGATGCCCGCCGCCTGGCGCCACGACACGGCATCGCCGTGCCGGCCCCAGGCCAGCAGCACGATCACGACCGGCGAGGCCGCGTAGATGAGGCCGATATTGGTGGCCGTGGTCGTGACGCCCGCGAGATACACAGGTGCTCCGCACACGCCCATGCCGAGAAAGCCGAGCCACAGATAGCTCCGCCATCGGCGCCTGATCTCGTCGCGGCCGCGCCACAAGGCGGTCGCCGCGAAGGGCAGCAGCAACGCAAACGTGAAACTCCAGCGCCAGAAGGCAAGCGCCACCGGCGGAATGGCGCCTGCATTCCAGCGCGCAACCAGCATGTTCGAAGCGAAGAAGGCGGGAACCAGAAAGAACAGCGCCCACGCGAAACGCCGACTTGCGAAAACTGCGGAAATGGCCATGCTGGCCGCGTCGATACAGGCCCTGCCCGCTTTTGTCACGCGTTAAACCCGCGCTATACAAGGAGCCCTACCATGCTGTTCATGGTCGTCGAACGCTTCAAGGACCAGGACCCGATCCCGGTCTATGCCCAGGTCGAAGCGTCGGGCCGCCGCCTGCCGCCGGGCCTCACCTACCACGCAAGCTGGATCGAACCGAATTTCGACCGCTGTTTCCAGCTGATGGAGTGCGACGACGCCACGCTTCTGCAGCAATGGGTGCTGTCGTGGCGCGGCACGGGCGTGTCGTTCGAGATCGTGCCCGTGGTGCCGAGCATCGCCACGCGCCAGACCGTGGCGCCGTTCCTCGCCGCGGCGAAAAAGAAGCGCAAGAAACGCTGAAGCGTCAGGCAGGGCGCGCGAACGACGCCGCAACCTCCTCGAGCGCTGCGCGCAGATCGGCGCGTGCCGCAGCGCGCGCCAGCCACAGCAGATGCGCCTCGCATCGCGTCGCCTCGCCGCGGCAAGCGGCGCTCAAGGCCGCCAGCAGCGAAGCCTCGTGCGCGGTCGGTGCGGCCGATGCGTCGCCGCCCAATTGCAGGGGACGGCGCGCCGCTGCGCGCAGCACCGACAAAAGGCGCGCGAGCGCGCAGACGATGTCGAATGCCGCCGCCTCGTTCCATTCGCGCTGCCAGAACGTATGCACGTCCCAGTCGCCGCCGGGCTCGGCATCGATGCGGCGCAGCGACCACAGCAGCCACGCCGCGCACGGTTCGCCCGGCTTTGCGGCGCGGCGCAGCTCGGCGAAGACAGGCTCGACGGCGCTCAATTGAGACCGCCCGCGATCGAAAGACGCATCCAACCATGCGCGGCTTGCGTGGGTGCCCGCCAGCCGAGCTTGGCGGTGTCGAGTGCGACCCCCGCTGCCGCCGCGAATTGGGCGGCGATGCGCGCGGCTGCCGGCGGCAGGAATTCGACCGTGAGGCGCCGCGCGGCGGCGGCCCCGAAATGCGCGCCGTCCGCGCAGGCTTCGAGCAGCATGGCCTCGTCGGCCGACAGCGACGGGCAGGCCGGGCAGCGCACATCGAGCGGACGCAAGGCGGCCGCCCCCAACGCCACCACCAGCGCATCGATCGCGCGCGCCGCCGTCAACACGCCATTCGCGGCAAAGGCGTCGAAGAAGCGGTTGTCGGCCGGCACGCGGGCGCGCAGCAGATCCGCGCGATAGCGCAGGCCCCACAGCGCCAGCCAAGCACCCGGCGCCAATTCGGCCGTGTCGATGCCGGGATCGCTGTGGTCCGTTGCCGCCGCAAGATCTTCGAATTGTCCCAAATGCCCGGCCTTCGCCATTGCCCTGCCCCCTTCCATAAATGCGATGCAGAAGCAGACTAGCGCGAATTGCCCTTAAATGCGAATCATTCTCATTCGCACGACCTAAAAAGGGCCAAGTCGCTGGCAGATCGGGGAAATTTCTTTCAGCGTTGGTGTCTTGCCTGAGCGTCGACGACGCAGAAGGCGGCCAGATTGACGATGCCGCGCACCGTGGCCGAGTTGTCGAGCACATGGGCGGCGTGGGCAATGCCGAGCAGGATCGGCCCCACCTTTTGCGCCCCACCCAATTCCTTCATCAGCGAAAACGCGATGTTGGCGGCATCGAGCGTGGGCATGACCAAGAGATTGGCCGCCCCCTCGAGGCGCGTTTCCATGACGCTCTGGCTGCGGATCTGCGGGCTCAAGGCCGCCTCGGCGGTCATTTCGCCGTCGACCTCGAGATAGGGTGCCGACGCCTGGATGCGCTCGAGGGCCAAGCGCATCTTGCGCGCACTCTTGGAGCCGCTCGAGCCGAAATTGGAATGCGACAGCAACGCGGCCTTCGGCTTGATGCCGAAGAGTTTGACGACGTCGGCCGCGCGCACGGTCATGTCGGCGATCTGGTTGGGCGTGGGATCGTTCGTCACGTGCGTGTCGCACATGAAGACGGTGCCGCGCGGATGCACGAGCGCGGACAAAGCCGCCGGCACTTCCGTGCCCGCTTCGAGGCCCAGAATATCGACGATGTCCTGCAAGGCGCGCGTATAGCGCCCGATCAGGCCGCAGATCATGCCGTCGGCGTCGCCCTGGCGCACGGCCAAGGCCGCGAGCACCGTGTTGCGCGTTCGCACCATCGTGCGCGCGGCGTCGGGCGTGATGCCCTGGCGGCCCATGATCTGGTGGTAGAGCTGCCAGTCGCGCGCGTAGTTCGGCACGTCTTCGGGATTGAGCAGCTTGAAGTCGCGGTCGATCTCGATGCGAAGCCCGAGTTTCTCAAGCCGCTTGCGGATCGTCTCGCGCCGCCCGACTAGGATGGGCTGGCACAATTCTTCGTCGATCAGCGTCTGGGCCGCGCGCAGCACGCGCTCGTCCTCGCCGTCGGCGAACACGATGCGCTGCTTGGCGGCGCGCGCGCGCTCGAAGATCGGCTTCATCACGAAGCCCGAGCGATAGACGAACTGCGACAGCTGGTCGTGGTACGCGTCGAAATCCTTTATGGGCCGCGTGGCCACGCCCGATTCCATGGCCGCGCGCGCAACGGCCGGCGCGATCTCGGTGATGAGGCGCGGATCGAAGGGCTTGGGGATCAGATTGTCGCGCCCGAAAGCCGGCGGCTCGCCCCCGTAGGCCGCCACGACGATGTCGGACGGTTCCTGCATGGCAAGATCGGCGATGGCGCGCACGGCCGCGACCTTCATCGCTTCGTTGATGGTGCGCGCACCGACGTCGAGCGCACCCCGGAAGATGAAGGGGAAGCACAGGACATTGTTGACCTGATTAGGATAGTCCGAGCGCCCCGTGGCCACGATCGCGTCGGGCCGCACGGCCTTCACCTCTTCGGGCAGGATTTCGGGCGTGGGGTTCGCAAGGGCGAGAATGAGCGGCGCCTTGCCCATCTTCGCCACCATGGCGGGCTTCAGCACGCGCGGCGCAGAGAGCCCCAAAAACACGTCGGCGTCGCCGATCACGTCGTCGAGCGTGCGCGCATTGGTGTCGCGCGCATAGCGCGCCTTGCGCGGATCCATCTGCTCGACGCGACCCTTGTAGACCACGCCCGCAATGTCGGTGACCCAGATGTTTTCGGTCGGCACGCCGAGATCGACGAGCAGATCGAGGCACGCGATGGCGGCAGCCCCCGCCCCCGACGTGACGAGCTTGATCTTGTCGAGAGGTTTGCCGACCACACGCAGGCCGTTCAAGATCGCGGCACCGACGATGATGGCCGTGCCGTGCTGGTCGTCGTGAAACACCGGAATGTTGAGCCGCTTGCGCAGCTTCGCCTCGATCTCGAAACATTCGGGCGCTTTAATGTCCTCGAGATTGATGCCGCCGAAGGTGGGCTCGAGTGCGGCCACGATCTCGACGAATTTGTCGGGATCGCGCTCGTCGATCTCGAGATCGAACACGTCGATGCCGGCGAACTTCTTGAACAGCACCGCCTTGCCTTCCATCACGGGCTTGGACGCAAGCGGACCGATGGCGCCCAATCCCAGCACGGCCGTGCCGTTGGTGATCACGGCCACGAGATTGGCGCGGCTGGTGACGGTGGCGGCTTCGGCCGGATCGGCGACGATGGCTTCGCACGCGGCAGCGACGCCCGGCGAATAAGCGAGGGCGAGATCGTGCTGGTTGGCAAGCGGCTTGGTCGCGACGATCGCGAGTTTGCCGGGCGTGGGCAGGCGGTGATATTCGAGCGCTGCTTCGCGCAGCTTGTCGTCGGCCATCGCGCGGGGCTCGCCTTCAGGTTCAAGGAGGAGAAATGGTGCGGCCGAGAAGACTCGAACTTCCACGACCTTTCGGCCACCAGCACCTCAAGCTGGCGCGTCTACCGTTCCGCCACGGCCGCACTTTCTGTCTCCCCCGCAAGGCCCCGGACAAGGGCTTGCAAAGGAACGGGACGCAGGCGATACCAAATCGGCGGGGCTTATGCAAGTTTCCCCGCCGGAGCCCCTTAATGAGTTGGAAAAACAGACCTTTGCACGGTCTCGAATGGCGGGTGGCCGAGGGCCTGACCGACTATGCGCAAGCCCTTGCGACCATGGAAGCGCGCGCTGCTGCCATCCGCGACGAAGGGGCGCCCGAACTCGTCTGGCTCGTCGAGCATCCGCCGCTTTATACGGCCGGCACCTCGGCCAAGCCTGCCGACCTCGTCGCCCCCGACCGTTTCCCGGTCTACGACGCCGGACGCGGCGGGCAGTACACCTATCACGGCCCCGGCCAGCGCGTGGCGTATGTGATGCTCGACTTGAAACCGCGCGGCAGCGACGTGCGCGCCTATGTCGAACATCTCGAACAATGGATCATCGCCACGCTGGCGCGCTTCAACGTGAAGGGCGAGCGCCGCCAAGGGCGCATCGGCATCTGGGTCGATCGCGGACCCGACGGGCGCGGCGGCAGGCGCGAAGACAAAATCGGCGCGCTCGGCGTGCGCGTGAAACGCTGGGTCAGCTTCCACGGCATTTCGCTGAACGTCGATTGCGACCTTTCGCACTTTGCCGGCATCGTGCCGTGCGGCATCGCGGCCCCGAGCTACGGTGTGACGTCGCTTGCCGACCTCGGCCAGCTCGTGTCGATGCCGGAAGTCGACATGGCACTCGAAGCCGCGTTTTTCGAAGTCTTCGGCGCCTAGTCTTCGCCCGTCGGGCGTTGCGCAAAATCTCGCCAGCCTTCATCGCGCGTGTCGCTTTGCGCGACAGCCGCAACGCGCGCGGCCGTGGGGCCGGTGTGGCAGGCGGCGATCATGTCGGCGACGAGATCGGCAGGACCAGCAAATACCGCTTCGACCGTGCCGTCGGGGCGGTTGCGCACCCAACCATGCAGGCCGCGCGCCTGCGCGTTTTCGACCGTCCAGCCGCGAAACCACACGCCCTGGACGCGGCCCGACACCAGCACATGTTTGGCGATGCGCGCAGCTTGCGTCATGGCGCCAATCTAGCGCCAGGCCGCCCCGTAGGCCAGCCGCAGCGCCGTGCGCACGGCCGCTTGCGCCCAATCCTCGAGCGTGGCCGCATCGGGATAGTCGCGCGCATCGAGATGGGCCACGCGGTTGCGCCGCTCGCGTAAAAGATCGAATTCCGGGCTCTCGCTTTCGCCACCCTTGCGCTGGGCGGCTTCGGCCAGCGCAAAGGCCAGCACCACGCTCGCCGCCCCCGCCCCGGCCACATAGGCACGCTCGAGCTCGTCGCAGGCCTGATCCCAGGTCGCTGGCAGGGCGGCAGCCTGCGGCGGCGCATTGGCGGCCAAGGCACGCGCGAACCAATCGGCGCGCTTGCCCTCCATCTGCGTCACCCGAACTCGATGATTTTCTGGTCGACCGCCAGCGAATCCCCGGCGGCGGCGAAGATCTTGGCGACCGTGCCGTCGCGCTCGGCGCGCAGCACGTTTTCCATCTTCATCGCTTCGACCGTGCACAAAGCTTCGCCGGCCTTGATCTCCTGGCCTTGGCGCACAGCGAGGCTCTTGAGAAGCCCCGGCATCGGCGACAGCAGGAAGCGCGAGGTGTCGGCAACGCGCTTGGCCGGCATCAGGCGGTTGAGTTCGGCCGCACGCGGGCTCAGCACGAGGGCGTCGACCATGCAGCCCGCATGGAAGAGCCGCCAGCCTGCGCCCGCGCGATCCACCTGCACGCAAACCGGTGCGCCGTCCACGAGCCCTTCGAACAAGGTCGCGCCCGGCTGCCACGCGGTCGCGATCTCGGTGGTCCCGGCCGCACTTGCCACACGGCACACGCCCGCCTCGAAGCGGATCGCGACCGCAATCTCCTGCCCGTCGAGCCGCACGATCGCCGCTTCGCCAACCTTGGCTTCGTGGCCCTGCAATTGGCCCGAAATGCCGATCTCGCGCAGGCGCTGGCGATGGTGGAGCGTCGCCGCCACGCCGACAAGCACGCCGCGCGTTTCGGCATCGAGTGCTCGGCCCTTGAAGCCGCCTTTGAATTCCTCGGCGATGAAGCCCGTCGTGAGTCGCGCGTCCTGGAAGCGCTTGTGGTGCATGATCGCGGCCAGGAACGGGATGTTGTGGTTGACCCCGCGCACGACATACGCGTCCAACGCCGACGCGATGCGCGCGGTCGCCTCGCTGCGCGTTTTGCCGTGCGCCACGAGCTTGGCGATCATCGGGTCGTAGTACATCGAGATTTCCGCACCCTCGTACACGCCCGTGTCGACGCGAATGCCGGGCCGCCCTTCGGGTGCCGCAAGGCGCGTGAGGCGCCCGATCGACGGCATGAAATTGCGCAGCGGGTCTTCGGCATAGATCCGCGCCTCGATGGCCCAGCCTTTGATCGGCACGTCCTTCTGCTGGAGTGCCAATTTCTCGCCGGCCGCCACACGGATCATCATCTCGACGATGTCGAGCCCGGTGATCATCTCGGTCACCGGATGCTCGACCTGCAGGCGCGTGTTCATCTCGAGGAAATAGAATTTTTTGTGCTTGTCGACGATGAACTCGACCGTGCCCGCCGACCGGTAGCCGACGGCTTTGGCCAATGCCACCGCCTGCTGGCCCATCGCCGCGCGCGTCTTGGGATCGAGGAACGGCGAGGGCGCTTCCTCGATCACTTTCTGGTGGCGGCGCTGGATCGAGCATTCGCGCTCGTTGAGATAGAGGATATTGCCGTGCGCGTCGCCGATCAGCTGGATCTCGATATGGCGCGGCTCCTCGACGAATTTCTCGGCGAACACGCGGTCGTCGCCGAACGAGCTTCTGGCCTCGCTCGTGGCCGACAGAAACCCTTCGCGCGCTTCGGCATCGTTCCAGGCAATGCGCATGCCCTTGCCCCCGCCGCCGGCAGAGGCCTTGATCATCACCGGATAGCCGATCTTGCGCGACACGACGACGCATTCTTCGGCGTCTTTGATCGGCTTCAAATAGCCCGGCACGGTCGAAACGCCGGCCTTCTGCGCCAGGATCTTCGATTCGATCTTGTCGCCCATCGCCGCGACGGCCTTCATCGTCGGCCCGATGAACACAATGCCGGCCTTCTCGAGTGCGGTCGCAAACGCGGCGTTTTCCGACAGGAATCCGTAGCCCGGATGCACGGCCTCGGCCCCCGTCGCTTTGCACGCGGCCAGGATGGCGTCGATCTTGAGATAGCTCTCGGACGTGGGTGCGGGCCCGATGCGCACCGCCTCGTCGGCCTCGCGCACATGCAAGGCCTCGGCGTCGGCGTCCGAATAGACCGCGACGGTCTTGATGCCGAGACGCTTGGCCGTGCGCATCACGCGCACCGCGATCTCGCCGCGATTGGCGACCAGAATCTTGCCGAACAATTTGCCGGCTTTCGGCGCGGCTTCTTTTTTCTTCGCGGCCATGATCAACCGTCCTTCGATCCGAACAAACCCATCGCGAATGCGGTGTGGATTGCGAGCGGGACACCCCACCCGACCGCGACGAGCGCCCACCAATGGAAACCGGGCACAAACAAGAGATTGACCAAGGCGAGTGCTGCCACAACCGCAAACGCCACGCCGAAATGGATCTGCAACGCCCGCCGCATCAGCGCCGCCCGCCGATGATTTCGTGCGCATAGGCCCAATGGAGCGCCAGCGGCAACGCCCACACGAACCCGAGCCACATCCACCACGGATAGCCGGGCGACGCGAGCGCGTTCACGCCGATCGCCACGAACAAAATGCTCGTGAACACCAGCGCATGCAGCCGGAACCGTTTGAGCCGAAGCGCGCGAGGGTCTTTCATGTCACTTCTCACGCAACACCCGACTTAAATGTCGGTGAAAGAAGGTTCACGTCAATCTGCCCACAGGCGTTGCAGAAGCGCACCCCGAACTGGGTCAACTGCACCCACTCCAAGACAATTTCGATTGGCCCGTCATTCAAACTTGATATTGAGTTTTCCTCAAGAATTCCGAGCCGAAGTAACGCAAGAATACTATTTGAATTCGCATTGAAAAATCTCGTTGTCCCAGACAGGCTTCCCTTTATCGATCCATCCTCCCTTTTGAGGGGCAGCGACATCTTTGTGACCTTTAAAGTGTAAGCTCTGCTTTCACCAGGCTGCATCTCGCGCTCAACGCCCTCAATAGTCTGAGCTGCGCGCTCAAAAGTATCGTTTTGGATACCTTCATTCTCAATAGATTTGAGCACTTCGCTATAGACATTAGATATCATTTTTTCCAATACAGCCTTCGACATCGGAAAAAAGATCGATTTATTTAAGTCGCGCTCAAATCGTGCTCCCAATTCGATTATAAGCTTTGCCTCTATTGAAGTTAGCTTAGATAGGACGTCCAAAAATGCAATGTTCAGCGCATCAGATGTAATTGATTCGTTCAAAAGGAGATGCGCCCATGCATCGCGCAATTCAACCGCATCTTCCGCCTCAAGCCCAGCCTTTTCCAAAAAAGGTATCAGGAACTTAGGTGAAACTGGCCCGATTTCTACGCCGTAGTCCTCGCTCAGCTTTCGCATTTGCTCAAGTATCTTTGCGGCGTTGTCGAGTTGCCACATAAAGGTTCGCTGCTTAAGGACCGCCAATGCACCACTCGCGGGGCCGGATATAGCCTTCCATGTTTTGGCAACGCCAGCCTGCCAGCTTGCCGGAAGCTGTACGTCTATTTTTAGTTTTTCGCTGTCACCGCTCACAGCGGAATGTTCCCGTGTTTCTTCCAAGGGTTCTCGAGCTTCTTCGTGCGCAGCATTGCGAGTGCGCGCGCCAAGCGCGGGCGTGTAGCGGCGGGCATGATTACGTCGTCGATGAAGCCGCGCGAGGCGGCCACAAACGGGTTGGCGAAGCGCTTGCGATATTCGTTCGTGCGCGCCTCGATCTTGGCGGGGTCGCCCATGTCGGCGCGGAAGATGATTTCGACCGCCCCCTTCGGCCCCATCACGGCGATTTCGGCGGCCGGCCACGCGTAGTTCAAATCGCCGCGCAGATGCTTGGACGCCATCACGTCGTAGGCACCCCCGTAGGCTTTGCGCGTGATGAGCGTCACTTTCGGCACGGTCGCTTCGGCATAGGCGTAGAGCAGTTTCGCCCCGTGCTTGATGATGCCGCCGTACTCCTGTGCTGTCCCCGGCATGAAGCCCGGCACGTCCACGAGGGTGACGAGCGGAATGCCGAAACAGTCGCAGAAGCGCACGAAGCGTGCTGCCTTGATCGAGGCCGCAATGTCGAGGCACCCCGCCAGCACCATCGGCTGGTTGGCGACGAACCCGACCGTAGCTCCCTCGATGCGCCCGAAGCCGACGACGATGTTCTTGGCGTTGTCGGGCTGGATCTCGAAGAAATCGCCGTCGTCGACGATCTTCAGGATCGCCTCGTGCATGTCGTAGGGCTTGTTGGGATTGTCCGGGATCAGCGTGTCGAGCGACGGCTCGAGCCGGTCGGCGGCATCCTGCGTCGGGCGTTGCGGCACGCCCGCTTTGTTGCTGACGGGCAGGAAATCGAAAAAGCGGCGCGTCTGTAAAAGCGCTTCGACGTCGTTGTCGAACGCAAGGTCCGCCACGCCCGATTTCTGCGTGTGCGTGGCCGCCCCGCCGAGATCTTCGGCCGTGACGATTTCATGCGTGACGGTTTTGACGACGTCGGGCCCGGTCACGAACATGTAGGAGCTGTCTTTGACCATGAAGATGAAATCGGTCATGGCCGGCGAATAGACCGCCCCGCCCGCGCACGGCCCCATCACGAGCGAAATCTGCGGCACCACGCCCGAGGCGAGCACGTTGCGCTGGAACACTTCGGCGTAGCCCGCAAGGCTCGCGACCCCTTCCTGGATGCGCGCCCCGCCCGAATCGTTGAGGCCGATCACGGGGGCGCCCACCTTCATGGCCTGGTCCATGATCTTGCAGATCTTCTCGGCATGCGCTTCGGAGAGCGAGCCGCCGAACACGGTGAAATCCTGCGAATAGACGAAGACGAGGCGCCCGTTGATCGTGCCCCAGCCGGTGACCACGCCGTCGCCGGGCACTTTCTGCGCCTCCATGCCGAACTCGACCGAGCGATGTTCGACGAACATGTCCCATTCTTCGAACGAGCCTTCGTCGAGCAGCACTTCGAGCCGCTCGCGCGCCGTGAGCTTGCCCTTGGCGTGCTGGGCTTCCACTCGCTTGGCCCCGCCGCCGGCCCGCGCGCTTTGGCGGCGGGCTTCGAGTTCGTTCAGGATTTCCTGCATGGGCCGGACATGTCCCTTCGATGACGGATTTATGCTGCGGCCTTAGGGAGTAGCAAACCGATCAGCCGCGCGCCAGCGCGAAAAACCTTTCGCAAACAGCAAGATCGCCGCGAATTGCAGCATGTTTTGCGGCCAAGACGGGGTCTTCGCCCCAGCGCTCGGCCTGGTAGGCGGCATCGAGCTCGGCGGCGGCAAAGGCCTGCGCCGCATCGATGCGGCCTTCCGACAACGCCAACCCGATCACCAGCGAGCCCGCCGCATCGACCGCAACGCCGAGCCCCGCGAGTTTGAGATCGTTTGCACCCTCGAGCGCTTTGCGCAACGCGTTTAGGCTCGCTTCCGGCTGCGGCGGCCCGACGACGGCCAAATGCGTTTCGAGCCGCGCATCGAATGTGTGTGCGAGCCAATCGAGCAGCGGTTGCCAGTGTGCGATTTGGCGGGCGGCCAAATCGCGCGGCTGCTCGACGCGATAGCAGACAAGATCGGTTTCGGCGAAAGCCAGCAGCGCATCGACGATCGCGTCGCGCTGCGGGGCGATGCGATCAATGGCCGTGCCGACGATGCGCGTGAGGGGGACGCGGCCGAAGTCGATCTTCGCGAATTTGCCCTTCGGCACAACGCCGTGCCATTCGTCGGCAAGCGCTTGCGCAAAGGCTTGCGTCGGTACTTCGACCGCGGCACCCGCGGGCGTGCGCACAGGCGTGCCGTCGAGTGCCACGCCATACGCATCGCCCAGCGCCACGACGCTGGGGACGGCGAAGACGGTGTGCGCTTGCGTCGTACTCAACGGCCGAACGGCAAGCGGCCAATGCCCGGCACTTGGATGCCGCCCGACGGTGCGGGGGCCGGTGCTGCTTGCGCCGGCGCGGGCTGCGAGGCGGGTGCGGATGCCGGTTGCGCCGGGGCAGGCCGGCCGGTTGCCGCGGCAAGCGCTTGGGCACAAGCGTTGGACGCGGAAGGTGCCGCTTGCGCCGGGGCGGCAGCCGGACGCTGGCCGCCGCCGAGCAAGCCGCCGACGATCGAGCCCGCACCGCCGACAATGCCGGTGACGGCCCCCGCCCCGCCCGACAGCAGCGCTTGCGCCGTTCCAGCCGGATCGGGGATCACGCTGCTGTTGGCAAAGGTGCCGCGGATCAGCACGGCGACCGGGCCAGCGACCTGATTGAGGTTGAGCTGTTCGGTGCGCAGATCGAACGAGCCCGAGGTGCGCGCCGACATGATGCCGGTGTCGATCAAGCCCGCCTTGTAGGTGCCCACCCCGTTCTGGAAATCGATCTTGTGGATGCCGCAGCGCACCGAGGTGCCGATATTGAGGGCCGCCAAAGGTGGGGCGACCTTTGCAAGCCAATCACCGATCACGCGCGTGGCGGCTTGGCCCAACTCGCCCGGCCCCATATTCAAGAACACATCGCCCTGCAACGTGGCCGCAAGCCCGCGTGCGGTCTCGCCCTGGCCGCGCAGATTGAGGTCGAACGACGTAAGCCCGCCTTTGAACCAGTCGTTGAGCTTGCGCTCGTTGAGCACGCGGCCGACATCGAGATTGCGCATCTCGACCTTCTGCGTGAAGCCCTTTTGCGCGGCGTTGGCCGTGGTCTCGATGGCGAATTTTCCGCCGTCCATGTCGAAGGTCAGCGGCCGCAATGTGAGCTGGCCGTTATTGACCACGAGCTGCAGATTGAGGCTGCGCAGCGTGGCCCCTTCGGTCACGATGCTGTCGGCGGCATAGCGCAGATCGGCGTTGGCGCTGTTCAGCAATTCGAACGGCACCTTCTCGTTCGGGATGACGCGCCCGTCGCTGGGCGTTGTCGCCGCCGGGGCCGCCGGACGGGCAGCCTGTGCCGATGCGGGCTTGGGCGGGAACAGCTTCACGAGATCGACCGAAGTCGAGCGCAGATTGGCCTGCACCGAAGGTTTGCCGCCGGGCGGATTGGCGAGCGTGGCCTCGCCCGAAAGATCGACCGCGTTCTGCGGACCCGCCGCAAGCTTGAGATTGGAGAGCTGGTAGCGGGCCGCGGCCGTGTCGCGCAGCTGCAACTGCAGATCGAGCGGGCCTGCCACGGCCGGTTCCATGCGTGCCGCACGGAACGGGGCGGCCATGTCGGTCGAAACCGCGCGCACGGCCACATTGAGGCCGCGCTGTTCGAGCGGATCGAGGAAGGCGCCCGCGACGTCGAGCTTGATCGTGTCGGCCTTGCCGAACTCGATCTTGATCTCGGGCAGACTCAAGCGGTTGCTGGGGCCGCTGTCGGCGACTTTCAGCGTGAGTTTCAAGGGCCCGAGGGCGGGGATTTCCTGCTTGGCGAGGGCCGCAAGTTTCTGCACCTCGGGGATTTCGGCCATCAGGTCGAACGTATATCCCTGGCCCTTGGTGGGTGCGACGATGCCGCCGGCGAGCTTGCCGGTCAGCACATTGTCGCCGACCGCAAACGACAGATCGACCGGATAGGGGCGCCCGACCGTCTGCAATGCGCGCTCGACCGAACCGACCTGGCCTTTGAGCGTGAATTTCTGTTCGCCCGCAAGGGCCGGCACGTTGACCGAACCCGCAATGTCGAGGCGCAGCGGATCGGCCGCCCCGTCGGCATTCACGAGAATGCGCTCGAGCTTTATCTCCTGGGTCTCGCGCGTCTTGCCGTCGCGATAGGCAAAGCGTGCATTGCGCAGCTCGACCTCGCGCACCACCGGCAGCGGGCCGCTCGCCGCCCCGCCTTGCGCGGGCTGGGCTTGGTTCGGCTGGGTCGGTGCAGGGGCGGCTGTCTGGAATTCCCAATTGCCGCGCCCGGCGGCGTCGGTCTCGAGCAGAATGTCGGTGTCGGCGAGAACCAGGCGCTTGATTTCGATCTGCTTCGACAGCAGAGGCAGCAGGGCAACCTGCACTTCGAAGCGGCCGACCTTGACCATCTCGGGCCGCGAGCCCCAGGCCGCGTTGGCGAAGGTCACGTCGGCGATGCCGAAGCTCGGGCTGAGGCCGATCGAAAGTTTGATGTCGCCTTTGAGGGCCAGATCGCGGCCGGTCGCGTTCTTCGCGGCCTCGACGATCTGCGGCTTGTACTGGTTGGGATCGATCGACGACGCGACGATGAATACCCCCGCCACGGCGACCACGACGAGGCCGACCAAGCCGATGGCAACCCATTTCAAGATACGCATTGTCCGTTCCCCCAGAGTTCCCGAATGAGATCGGGCACTTCGCCGTAGTTATTGGCCAGACGGTCGGCGCCGGCCGCCGTCAGCTCGTCGGGCGCATGATAGCCCCAAACGACGCCGATCGCCGGAATTCCGGCAGCCTTGGCCATCGCCATGTCGAAACTCGTATCGCCGATCATGATTGCGTTTTTGCGCTCCACGCCGGTTTCGTCGAGCGCCCAATGCAGCATCGTGGGATCTGGCTTGCCGGGGGCACGGTCGGCCGTCTGCAGCGTGGCAAAGCGGCTGGCGAGCCCGTGGGCGGCCAGCACGGCATCGAGGCCGCGGCGCGCTTTGCCGGTCGCAATGCCGAGCTGCCAGCCTTCGGCTTCGAGCACGTCGAGCGCGTCGAGGGCGCCCGGAAACATCGGCTCGACCATGCCGCCCTCGGTGCGCAGTTCGAAAAAGGCGCGCTTGTAGGCTTCCGTAAGGTCGAGATGCACGGACCCAAGCTGGTCGGGGGCAAGCAGCGCCATGCAGCGCTCGAGCGGCAAGCCGATCACGCGATGCGTTTGCGCGAGCGTGGGGGCCGCAAGCCCGAGCGCGTCGAACGCACTTTGCATGCAGGCTTGGATCGCGTGCTGGCTGTCGACGAGCGTGCCGTCGAAATCGAAGATCGCGAGGCGGGGGATCAAGGTTTCGGTCATGAGGCGGCAGTTTGCCGGTTTCCGCCCGGCCCGCCAAGCCCCTCCCCGTCAATCGCGCGGGAAAGGATCGATGCGCGCGTCGGCGTCGAAGCCGAAAAATTCCCAGGTCTTGGCCATGTGCGGCGGCAGCGGCGCTTTGACCTTCAAGAGCCCATTGCCCGACGGGTGCGGAATCTCGATCGAGCGCGCATGCAAATGCAGCTTGCCCGACACGCCGTCGCCCGGCAGGCGTGCGGTGGCGCCGCCGTATTTGCCGTCGCCGACGATGGGCGTTTTGAGCGCGTCGGCGCAATGCACGCGCAATTGATGCGTGCGGCCCGTGCGCGGCCACAGCACGAGCCACGCGGCCCGGTCGCCGGCCGCCTCGGCGGTCGCAAACAGCGTGACCGCGCGCTTGCCGTCTTCCTCGTCGGCCGCCACGCGCTCGTAGCCGCCGGGGCCCGCTTCTTTGGCGAGGGCCAGATCGATCTTGCCTTGCGACGGCTTGGGTGCACCCACGACCAGCGCCCAGTAGATCTTGCGCGCATTGCGATGGCGGAACGCGTCGCCGAGAAGCTGCGCGTTGCGGGCACCGCGCGCCAGCACGAGCACGCCCGACGTGTCGCGGTCGAGCCGGTGCACGAGCTTGGGCCGGCCTTCCTGTTCGAACTGGAGCGCGTCGAGCATGCCGTCGATATGGCGCTCGGTGCCCGTCCCGCCTTGCACGGCCAAACCCGGCGGCTTGTTCAGCACGATCACGTCGTCGTCTTTGTAGATGACGCAGGACTGGATGAGCTCGGCGTCGGATTTCGAGACGCTGCGCGGGGCGCGCACGGCCGTGACTTCGTCCGGCTCGTCGGGCGGCGGCATCGCGATGTTCGGCGGCAGGCGCACGTCTTGGTCGGGCAGCAGGCGCTGGTTCGATTTGGCGCGCTTGCCGTCGACGCGGATCTGGCCCGTGCGCAAGAGCTTTTCGATGCGTCCCTGGGCCAGCCCCGGAAAACGCCGCTTGAGCCAGCGGTCGAGCCGCTGGTCGGCGTCGTCGGCTTTGACGCGAATTTCCTGAACCGCGGACAATTTAGGCTGATACCCGGCGAACAGGATTAGCGGATCTAGAAAACAACCTAGTGCACATACGTTCAATCAAGTCCAATCGTTGGATATCGTTCATGTCAACAAAACGTGCATGATCGAAACAGGTGCCGATGAACTCTTCAAGCAGCGGGCGCTCGATGGAATTGAACAAGTCGGGCCGATATTGGCCCTTTACCGAGCGTACGGTCGCAACGCGTCCCACATAAAGCTTCAATGCCCAATCATAACGATGGAAGCAATCAAATAGACGCATAGCAAAATCCGCGTTGCGCCCGTCATAGAGCGTTATGTGCTGGGTAAGAAAACCGTCAGGTTTGTGCCAATATTTAAAGATCGACGGCGAACTGCATTTCAAAAAAATCGTCTGCTGGCCGTGTTCAAAGAAATTGGCGATGCCCTCGACGCTAACCCCCGCCCCCACCAAGTCGTGAGGCAACATCGACTCTGCCTCGAGAGGCGAAAAAAAAGGGCCCTGAAAAGTGATGTGGGCCGAGTCTTTTTCCGCCGGATTTGCGACATAGATCATCGCGTTCAGCAGAGGCACAACCTCTCTGTCGCCAAGATATGCCGTATTGAAGTAGCGAACGACATTGTTCATACGACAAGGTACCTCAAAGTATCAGACTCGGTAACACTGCTGAGCAACCGATAGATCGTCGCGCCGAATGTACGGCCTTTATCAAAAGCGGTATTTCGAACCTCACGATCGGATATCCAAACTTCAAGATCTCCCGAGTCGCATCCCGTCTTTTCGAGGAACCAAGCATACTCCCCCTTTGCCATCTCGACCATTTCTTTGACTTGCGGCCTTTGCGAAGCCACCCAGTCAAGGCGTTGTAGAGGCGTCTTTCTGGCAATGCTTTCAACGTCCTCCGGGCCGATTCCACGCCCCTCAGCGACACATGCAATAACGAACGAAAAACAAGTCAGCATGCGGCTGAACTTCAGTTTGAAATTCTTTGTATGCGCCTTGTTCTTGTGGCGCTGAATCGCGGCCGGATCATCTTCCGCCTCACCAGATGTCCGGTGCCGATTGTGCTCGTAGTTCATGCACATCGTTTTCCAGTACCGAACGATATCGTTGATAAGGAATATCGGACGAAACTCTTTTTCGTGATCATGATAGTCGCGAAAATAGACGTCGATGAGCTTGCGCAGCGCCGAGTCGAAAACCGGTGCGTTCAAAACGGGAGCGCTTTCGGTCAGCAGTAGCATTCGGGCAGTGAACGAGTTCTCGAAATCTTCGCTCTGGCTGCCAATCGACTGCAAGACGTCGTCCAGATAGTGGATTTGCAAATAGGCGCCGCCTTTGGTCAGAGGCGGAAAACCAAGCGCCTCGACGACACGGATGAGATCGGCAAAAAGTAGGGCCTTGTCGCGGTTCGTCAGTCCGTCTTTCGAGCCAGTACCGCGACTTAGAAAAAACAGATCAAGATCAGAATGGGGAGATGCCTCGCCCCGTCCGAATGAACCAGTCACATAGACGCAAAGCTCATCGAGACTAGGGATATCCGCGCTCTTCGAAATCGCCGTACGAAGTTCTCTAATCCGGCTATCGCAATAAGCGGCGCGAGATTCCAGGATAGACGTCATCTTCGACTCCATATCTCATAACGGGATCGAAACAATGTTCCAACACCCAGAGATTATCTGCAATCAAATTCGAAATGCCGCGCTCCCTAAACCTAAACGCCTCGCCGCTCATTCGTCCCTCGTGCGCCGGGCGCGCAGTTTGGCCCAATAGTCCAGCCGTTTGCGGATCTCGCGTTCGAACCCGCGGTCCGGCGGATCGTAGAAAATCTCGCGCGCCATCTTGTCGGGGAAATAGTTCTGGCCCGAGAAGCCGTCCGGCGCATCGTGGTCGTAGGCGTAATCCTTGCCGTAGCCAAGCTCTTTCATCAAAGCGGTCGGCGCGTTGAGGATGTGCATGGGCGGCATCAGCGAGCCCGTGCGCTTGGCCGCCGCATTGGCGCCGCTTGCCGCCACATAAACTGCGTTCGATTTGGGCGCGCAGGCGAGATACGCCACTGCCTGCATGATCGCCAATTCGCCCTCGGGCGAGCCCAGGAAATCGTAGGCGTCTTTGGCGGCGAGCGCTTGCACCAGCGCTTGCGGGTCGGCCAAGCCGATATCCTCGACCGCGAACCGCACGAGGCGGCGCACGATGTAGAGCGGGGCTTCGCCGCCCGCGAGCATGCGCGCGAGCCAATAGAGGGCGGCGTCGACGTCCGAGCCGCGCATCGATTTGTGCAGGGCCGAGATGAGATTGTAGTGGCCCTCCTGCGCCTTGTCGTAAAGGGGTGCGCGGCGCTGCACGGCATTGGCAAGGGCCGCCGTGTCGAACGGGGCCCCGCGATGCTGGAACACCTGTTCGGCCAGATTGTAGAGATAGCGCCCGTCGCCGTCGGCCATCGCGAGCAGGGCGCCGCGCGCATCTTCCGTCAAAGGCAATTTGCGGCCTTCGGCGGCTTCGGCTTTCTGCAAGAGCGTTTCGAGCGTCGCGTCGTCGAGCCGCTTCAGTACGAGCACTTGGCAGCGCGACAGCAAAGCGGCGTTGACTTCGAAAGACGGGTTCTCGGTCGTGGCCCCCACGAGTGTCACCGTGCCGTCTTCGACATACGGCAAAAACCCGTCCTGCTGGCCGCGATTGAAGCGGTGGATCTCGTCGACGAACAGCAAGGTCGCTTTGCCCATCTGGCGGCGCTCGACCGCCTCGGCGAACGCTTTGCGCAGATCGGCGACGCCCGAGAACACCGCCGACAGCGCCACGAATTCGAGACCGACGGCGCCTGCGAGCAGCCGCGCGATCGTCGTCTTGCCGCAGCCCGGCGGGCCCCACAGCACGATCGAGGCAAGCTTGCGATTGGCGAGCATGCGCGCGAGCGGCCCCTCGCCGCCCAGCAAATGGTCTTGGCCGACGACGTCGGCAAGTTCGGCCGGGCGCAGGCGCTCGGCCAAGGGCCGGTCGGAATTCGGTGCGGCGAATAGCCCGCCGGCCGGTGATTTCGGCGGCGTCATCCGCCGACTGTGGTGTTCAGCACGCGCCCGCCGCGGCTGACCTGCAGGCGCCACGGCAGCGGCAACTGCACCGCACGGCGCGCATCTTCGACCGTGGCGATGGCGCGGTCGTTGATGCGCAGCACGAGATCGCCGGGCTGCAGACGCAATTGCGCCGCCGGGCTGCCGCGCCGCACCTCTGTCACGATCACGCCGCGCGGCGGCAGATCGAGGCCGAGTTCGTCGACAAACGCGGGCGACAGGTTGGCAAGCGTGGCACCCGAAAACGGATGCTGGCCGCGCATCGGTGTCACGTCGCGCGGCGGGTTCTCGACCGGGGCCGTGAGCGCGGCCGCCACCACGCTCTCGCGCCCGCCGCGCCAAACGGTGAGGCGCACGGTCTGGCCGATGGGCTGGGTGGCGATGCGGAAGCGCAGCGCATCGTTGTCGTTGACCTCGCGCCCTTCCACCCGCAGCACCACGTCGCCGCGCCGCAAGCCCGCCCGGTCGGCAGGCCCGCCCGGGAACACATCGGTAATCGCAACCCCGACAGGGCGGCTCAAACCCAAGCCGGGTGCGAGCTCGCTCGTCACGGTCTGGCCCGACGCCCCCAGCCACGCGCGCACGAGCCGCCCGCCCGAGGCGACCGAGGCCACGACCGTCTGCACCATGTTGGCGGGCACGGCGAAACCAATGCCGTTCGACCCACCATCGCGCGAGAAGATCGCGGTGTTGATGCCGATGAGCTTGCCGTCGAGCGTGACGAGGGCACCGCCCGAATTGCCGGGATTGATCGCGGCATCGGTCTGGATGAAGAAGCGGAAATCGGCGATGCCCGCCATCGTGCGCGCGACCGCCGAAACGATCCCTTGCGTGACCGTCTGGCCGACGCCGAACGGATTGCCGATGGCGAGCACGATATCGCCCACTTCGAGATCGTCCGAATCCTTGAGCTCAAGCGTGGGCAAGGGCTCCGCACCTGCGTCGATGCGCAGGATGGCCAGATCCGTGCGCTCGTCGCCGCGCACGAGGGTGGCCTCGAATTCGCGGCGGTCGGCCAGGCTCACGACGATTTCCTCGGCCCCGCGGATCACGTGGAAATTCGTGACGATGAGGCCCGACGCGTCGACGATGACGCCCGAGCCCAGCGAGTTCTGCACGCGCTCGCCCATCCCCGGAAACTGGTTGCCGAAAAAGCGCTGGAAGGTGGGATCGTTGGCAAACGGCGACGGGATCGTCCGCTGCACGCGCCGCGTGGTGACGTTGACGACGGCGGGGGCCGCACGCTTGACCACGGGGGCGAAGGACAGCTGCATCTGCGCGCGCGATTCCGGCACCACGCGCGTTTGCGCGGCGGCGGGCAGTGCGAGCAAAAGGGCCAGAAGGAAAGACAGGAAACGCATGGCTTCAGTATAGTTCCTTCGCAAGGCTGGCGTCACTGGCGGCAATCGGCTTATCCGCAGCCGAGCGCTCGGCGGCTGCCGCGACGGCCCCAGTAACCTTCCGCGCGGCGAAAGCGAAGCAGTCGGCGTGCCCATCGCTCTCCTCGCGCTGCTGCTGCTCACGATCGCGCTCCCGGCGCGTGCACAGACTTTCGTGGACGAATGCCGCGTCGCGCGCCTAGCGGCAAAACCCGCACCGCGCGAGGCGCAAGGACGGCTCGGCGCACCACCCGCGCTGCTGACCCAGGCCGAGATCGAGCTTACAGCCGCATGCATGGCTGCTGCCCTCGACCGGTCTTTCGCCGCCGTAGGCGATGCCGCGCTTCGGCGCGTGCGCGAATGGGCGCCGATGTCGCGCAGCTTCAAGGCCTCCGAGCACGGCACGTTTCTGCGGGTATATGCGAACCCTCAGGCCGCGGAGTCCTATGCGCGCTACGAAGAAGGCCCGCGCATGCCGCAAGGCGCCATCGTGATCAAGCGCTCTTTCCGCGTCGAACCCGACGGGCGCGCGCGCCCCCATCGCATCTACGTCATGGAAAAGATGGGCGCGGGCTACGAGACGGGGATCAACGATTGGCGCTTTGCAGCCTACGAGCCCAACGGCACGCTGGTAGGAGAAACCGGCGGCCGCGACAATGCCCGCGTCCGCTTTTGCGCCGAATGCCATGCGGCGGCGCGCGAACAAGACTTCTTGATCTTCGTGTTGCCGAAATTTCGGATCAACTCGATCGGAGAATGAAGACGCGCAACTTGTCCGACCGGAGCGCGCACGGTTCCTGTAGAATCGCCCACCGCGTGTTTGGCGTCACGGGAGGCGGAAATGGACAAGGCTGATATGGCGACGGGGACTGATTGGCGCAACGGCGTGCGGATCGTGCGCGGTGCGGCCGTCGAAGGCGCGATGCGCGACCCCGCCGGCAACGGCCGGGCGACGGCCGCGCAGTTTGCGGGCGGCGGGGCGGGCAATGTGTGGATCGGCACGGTCACACTCGCCGCCGGCGCCTCGACCGGTGCGCACCACCATGCGCACCACGAGGTGCTGATCCAGGTGATGCGCGGCACGGCCGAAATACGCTGGGGCGACCGGCTCGAATTCGCGAGCACGATCGGCCCCGGCGACTTCGCCTATTTCGTGCCGAACGTGCCGCACCAGGAGCGCAACCCGAGTGCGGCCGACCCCGTCGATTTCCTCGTCGTGCGCACGGACGCCGCACGCCTCGCCGTCAAGCTCGCCGCCGATCCGGTCGCGGTGCCCGAAACCGTCGCCTGAGGCTATACAAACAAAAACGGCGCCGATTGCTCGGCGCCGTTTGTGCTGGTCCCTAAACTGATGGTCCAAAAACGCTTACGCGTTGGCGGCTTCGGCCTTCTCGTTGGCTTCGCGCTCGGCGGCCACGCGGGCCTTGTCGGCCTTGCCCTTGGCTTCCGGATCGCGGTCCACGAGCTCGATCACGGCAAGCGAGGCCGCGTCGCCGTGGCGCATGCCCGCACGCAGCACGCGCGTATAGCCGCCCGCACGCGTCTTGTAGCGCTCGGCCAGAGGCCCGAACAGCTTCTGCGCCACGATCGTGTCCTGCAGCATCGACAAAGCGCGGCGCCGATTGGCAAGGCCGCCCTTCTTGCCCAGCGTGATCAGCTGGTCGACATAGGGGCGCAGTTCCTTGGCCTTGGAAACCGTGGTCTTGATCTGCTCGTGCACGATCAGCGACACCGCCATGTTGGCGAGCGTTGCTTGGCGGTGCGGCGAGGTGCGGCCCATCTTACGGCCGGCTACTCCGTGACGCATGACTCTCTACTCCTTCGGCGAAAAACCGCTCAGTACGGTTCTTCGAGTTTCTTGGCGAGCTCTTCGATATTCTCGGGCGGCCAGCCGACGATCTGCATGCCCAGATGCAGACCCATTTGCGACAGCACTTCCTTGATCTCGTTGAGCGACTTGCGGCCGAAATTCGGCGTGCGCAGCATCTCGGCTTCCGACTTCTGGACGAGGTCGCCGATATAGATGATGTTGTCGTTCTTGAGGCAGTTGGCCGAGCGAACGGACAGTTCGAGCTCGTCCACCTTCAAGAGCAGGTTCTTGTTGAACGGCAGATCGCCGACCTTCTCTTCGACGCGTTCGGCGTTCGGCTCTTCGAAATTGATGAAGAGCTGCAGCTGGTCCTGGAGGATGCGCGCGGCCAAGGCCACGGCGTCTTCCGGCGTGATGGCGCCGTTGGTTTCGATGCGCATCGACAGCTTGTCGTAGTCGGTGACCTGGCCGACGCGCGTGTTCTCGATCTTGTACGAGACCTTACGCACGGGGCTGAACAGCGCGTCGACCGGGATGATGCCGATGGGCGCGTCAGCCGGACGCGAGGTGGCTCCCGGAACGTAGCCCTTGCCGCTTTCGACGGTCATTTCCATCATGAGCTTGGCGCCGTCGTCGAGCGTGCAGATCACGTGGTCGGGGTTCATGACCTCGATGTCGTGGCCGGTTTCGATCTGGCCGGCGCGCACTTCGCCGGGGCCGGTCGCCTTCAGCACGATGCGCTTGGGGCCGTCGCCGTGCATGCGCAAGGCGATCGCCTTGATGTTCAGCACCACGTCGGTCACGTCTTCGCGCACGCCCGGGATCGACGAGAACTCGTGCAGCACGCCCTCGATCTTGATCGTCGTGATCGCGGCACCCTGCAGCGACGACAGCAGCACGCGGCGCAGCGCGTTGCCGAGCGTGAGGCCGAAACCGCGCTCCAGCGGCTCTGCGACCACGGTCGCTTCGCGCTTGGCGTCGTCGCCGGGCTCGATGTCGAGCTTCTGGGGCTTGATCAGTTCTTTCCAGTTCTTCTGCAGCACGTGGATCACCTTTCGGGCGGTCTTGCGGGACCGGGGGGCAAGGGCGCCGAAGAGCGCCGGCCCAGATCCCGCATAATTTCGTCTATTGCCGTTGCGACCGGAGGCGGCAAGCCCGCACCCGGTCCGGATAGCCGCAGGCTTAGACGCGCCGACGCTTGGGCGGGCGGCAGCCGTTGTGCGGGATCGGCGTCACGTCGCGGATCGACGTGATCTGGAAGCCGACGGCCTGCAGCGCACGCAGCGCCGACTCGCGGCCCGCACCCGGCCCCTTCACTTCCACTTCGATCGTCCGCATGCCGTGTTCCATGGCCTTCTTGCCGGCGTCTTCGGCGGCCATCTGCGCGGCGTAGGGCGTCGATTTGCGGCTGCCCTTGAAGCCTTGCGTGCCCGACGAGGACCACGAGATCGTGTTGCCCTGCGCGTCGGTGATCGTGATCATCGTGTTGTTGAACGACGCGTTGACATGCGCCACGCCCGACGTGATGTTCTTGCGCTCGCGGCGGCGCGGACGCCCTGCTGCGGCTGCTGCTTTTTTCTCGGCCATCGTTGGTATCCTCGAATGTCTCGGAATGCTTAAGGCAACTTGCGCAAGGGTTACTTGCGCGCGGCGACCTTCTTGCCAGCGATGGGACGCGCCTTGCCCTTGCGGGTACGCGCATTGGTGTGCGTGCGCTGGCCGCGCACCGGCAGACCCTTGCGATGGCGCAGGCCGCGATACGCACCCATATCCATCATGCGCTTGATGTTCATCGCAATTTCGCGGCGCAGGTCGCCCTCGACGCGGAATTCGCGGTCGATGCACTCGCGGATCTTCAGCACTTCCTCGTCGGAGAGCTGGTTGACCCGCTTCGCATCGGGAATTCCCACCTTCTTGCAGATGTCGACGGCCAAAGCCGGACCGACACCGAAAATGTAGCGCAGCGCGATGACTACGCGCTTGCCCGTGGGAATGTTGACGCCAGCAATACGCGCCACGTCGGCTCTCCTTCGTCTCTGTTTTGGCTGCGGCGGACGCCGCATACTCGTTTTCGTCGGTTCGAGGCCGCCCACACCCCCACCCGTCCGGGGTTCGGGGCTGGCGGCCCGAATGCTTGAATTCCTTTTTCGTCCAGTCACTTAACCCGGTTTTTTGCGAGATCCAGAAGGCGACGCTTGGCAATACCAATGCGTCCCGTCCTGGCCCACCGACCACCGAGAGGCGCGCATTATATGCACCCGCGCCCTCGAGTCAACCGCGCTCGCAAAAGAATCTTGACGTCGCCCGATACCCCCTCAAACCGCTGCAATCGGCTTGCCCAGCAGCTTCGAAAGTTCGCCTGTTACCGCATCCATGTCCGCCATGCCGTCGACCGAGCGCAACGCGCCGTGATCGCGGTAGTAGGGAATGATCGGCGCCGTCTGCTCGTGATACGCCTTGAGGCGCGCCGCCACCGTTTCGGCCTTGTCGTCCGGGCGGCGCAGCAGATCCTTTGAGCCGCACGAGTCGCAAGTGCCCGCGACGCGCGTCGGGCGCGTCTGGTCGTGGTACACGGCCCCGCAGTTCTTGCAGCTGTAGCGGCCCGAGATGCGCGCAACGAGGGCTGCATCGTCGACGCGCATTTCGATGCAATGGTCGAGCTTGTAGCCGCGCGCCTTCAGCATCGCGTCGAGCGCTTCGGCTTGCGCCACCGTGCGCGGGAAACCGTCGAGAATGAATCCGTTTTTGCAGTCCGGCTCGCCGATGCGCTCGGCGATCATGCCGATCAGGATGTCGTCGGACACGAGCTTGCCGGCTTCCATCACGGCCTTCGCCTTCAGGCCCACTTCCGTGCCCGCGGCCACGGCCGCGCGCAGCATGTCGCCCGTGGAGAGCTGCACGAGGCCGAGCGCCTTTTCGATGCGCTTGGCTTGCGTTCCCTTGCCGGCACCCGGCGGGCCCAACAGCACGATGTTCATTGGCGTCTGCTCCCGATTTCCGTTTTTAGCGCCGCGTTCCGCGCAGCTTGGATTTTTTGATCAGGCCTTCGTACTGGTGGGCGAGCAGATGCGAATGCACCTGCGCCACCGTGTCCATCGTCACCGAAACGACGATCAGCAGCGACGTGCCGCCGAAATAGAAAGGCACGGAATACTGGCTGATCAGGATCTCGGGCAGCACGCAGATCACGGACAGATACGCAGCACCGATGACGGTCAGACGCGTGAGCACGAAATCGAGATAGTCGGCCGTGTTCTTGCCGGGCCGGATGCCGGGCACGAAGCCGCCGTATTTCTTGAGATTGTCCGCCGTCTCGACCGGATTGAAGACCACGGCCGTGTAGAAGAAGGCGAAGAACACGATCAGCGCAACGTAGAGCGCGATGTAGAGCGGCTGGCCGTGCGCGAGATTGGTCGTGAGCCAGGTGAGCCACGGAATGTCGTTGCTCTGGTTGAAATTCGCGAAGGTCAGCGGCAGCAGCAGCAGCGACGACGCGAAGATCGGCGGGATCACGCCCGACGTATTGAGCTTGAGCGGCAGATGCGAGGATTCGCCGCCGAACATCTTGTTGCCGACCTGGCGCTTCGGGTACTGCACGACGATGCGGCGCTGGGCGCGCTCGACGAACACGATCGCCATGACGACGAACACCGCCATCACCAGCAGCACGAGGATGATGAAGGTGGAGATCGCGCCCGTCCGGCCCATTTCGAGCGTGGCACCCAAGGCCTGCGGCAGGTTGGCGATGATGCCCGCGAAGATGATCAGCGAAATGCCGTTGCCCACGCCGCGCTGCGTGATCTGCTCGCCGAGCCACATCAGGAACATGGTGCCGCCCGTGAGCGTGACCACGCAGGTGAAGCGGAAGCCCCAGCCCGGATCGATGACGGCACCGGCGACCGAGCCGCGCATGCCCTCGAGTCCGACGGCGATGCCGAAGGACTGGAACAAGGCGAGGAACAGCGTGAGATAGCGCGTGTACTGGTTCAGCGTCTTGCGGCCCGCCTCGCCCTCTTTCTTGAGAGTTTCGAGCTGCGGGGAAACCGCCGTCATCAGCTGCACGATGATGGAGGCCGTGATGTACGGCATGATGTTGAGCGCGAACAGAGTCATGCGGCCGAGCGCGCCGCCCGAGAACATGTCGAACATGCCCAGGATGCCGCCGCGCTGGCTTTCGAAAATTTCGCGCAGAATGCCCGGGTCGATGCCGGGCAGCGGGATGTAGGTCCCGATACGGTAGACGACGAGCGCGCCCAGCGTGAACCACAGACGGCTCTTGAGTTCCGTCGCCTTCGAGAACGCGCCCCAATTCAGGGACTGCGCAAGCTGTTCCGCCGCCGATGCCATCCGCCCAACGCCTCTTTCCGATCCGTTTGCCGCAAGCCCTGTCCGGACGTCCCGGATTTAGGGTCGCACGGCCGGGCGAATCAAGCCGCCTTGCCGCCGCCCTTTTTGGCTTCCTTGGCCTTGCGCTTGGCCTGGCGTTCGCGCTTCTTGGCCTTGTCCGCCTCGACCTTCTCGCGCTTGGTCTCGACGATCTCGATCTTGCCGCCGGCCTTTTCGACCGCGGCGATGGCGCTCTTCGTCGCACCATGCGCGATCAGCTGCACCTTGGCCTTGAAATCGTCGCCGCCGTCGCCGAGCACGCGCAGACCGTCGAACTCGCGGCGCAGGATGCCGGCCGCGACCAGCGTCTTGGCGTCGATCGGCTTGGAAGCGTCGACGCGCTTCTCGTCGATCGCCCATTGCAGCTTGCCCAGGTTGATCTCCTGGTAGTCGAGCCGGAAGATGTTGTTGAAGCCGCGCTTGGGCAGGCGGCGATAGATCGGCGTCTGGCCGCCTTCGAAGCCGTTCAGCGCCACGCCCGAGCGCGCGGTCTGGCCCTTGCCGCCGCGACCCGACGTCTTGCCGAGGCCCGAGCCAATGCCGCGGCCGAGAATCTTGCGGCCCTTGCGGGCACCCTTGTTGTCGCGAATTTCGTTGAGCTTCATGGGACGTTCCAATCGATCGAAAGGGGCGTGTCGGCGGGCGCGGGGGTTGCCCCTCAGCCCTGGACCTGCACCAAATGCTGCACTTTGCGGATCATGCCGCGCACCGAGGGCGTGTCCTCGAGTGTGCGCACCGCACCGATCCGCTTGAGGCCGAGACCGACCAGCGTTTCCTTCTGGCCGGGACCGCGGCCGAGGACGCTGGCGATCTGCTTTACCGTAACGGTCTTCTTGGCGGACATGTCTTCTCTCCTGGACCGGATCAGGCCGCGGCCGCGTCGGTTTCGCGACGGCCGACGATGTCCGCAATCTTCTTGCCGCGCTTGGCCGCGACGTTGCGCGGGCTCGCCATGCGTGTGAAGGCGTCGAACGTGGCCTTGATCATGTTGTGCGGGTTCGAGGTGCCCGTCGACTTGGCGACGATGTCCTGGATCCCGAGGCTTTCGAAGATGGCGCGCATCGGGCCGCCGGCGATGATGCCGGTACCCGGCTCGGCCGAGCGCAGCACGACGTGGCCCGCGCCGAAATGGCCGCGCACGTCGTGGTGCAGCGTGCGGCCTTCGCGCAGCGGCACGCGCTGCATGGCGCGCTTGGCGTATTCGGTCGCCTTGCGGATCGCCTCGGGCACTTCGCGAGCCTTGCCAGTGCCGTAGCCGACCTTGCCCTTGCCGTCGCCGACGACGACGATCGCGGCGAAGCCGAAGCGCTTGCCGCCCTTCACCACCTTCGCGACGCGATTGATGGCGACGAGCTTTTCGACGAGTTCGGCCTCGTCGCGATCGCGCGGGCGATCGCCCTGTCCGTCGCGACGGCCGCGGCCGGGACCGCGTTCGCCTTCACCACCCTTGCGTGCCATGAGAACCCTTCCTCGAATTCAAAATCAGAACGACAGGCCGCCTTCGCGCGCGGCGTCAGCCAGCGCACGAATGCGACCGTGATAGCGGTAGCCGCCGCGGTCGAAGGCGACTTCTTTGATGCCTTTGGCGATGGCGCGCTTGGCCACCAACACGCCCACGGCCTTGGCCGCGTCGATGTCGGCGCCGCCTTTGAGGGCACCCTTCAGTTCCTTGTCCACGCTCGAAGCGGCCGCCATCGTAACGCCCGTGGCGTCGTCGATGACCTGCGCGTAGATGTGCTTCGACGAGCGGAACACCGAGAGACGCACGCGACCCGCCGCCTTGGCGCGGAGCGAATGCCGCACCCGCGCCGTGCGGCGGTCGTGCAAGAGCTTTGCCTTGTCCATGGGTGCGGTTCCTTACTTCTTCTTGCCTTCTTTGCGACGGATCGTCTCGTCGGCGTACTTGATGCCCTTGCCCTTGTAGGGCTCGGGACGACGCAGTTGGCGGATTTCGGCGGCGACCTGGCCGACCTGCTGGCGGTCGGCGCCCGTGACGCTGAGCGCCACGTTCTTGTCGCCGACCTTGATGGCGATGCCTTCCGGGATCGGGAAGGCGATTTCGTGGCTGTACCCGATCTTGAGCATCAGGTTCTTGCCCTGGACGTCGGCGCGGAAACCGACGCCGTTGATCTCGAGATTGCGCTCGAAACCGACCTGGGCGCCCTTGACCATGTTGGCCACGAGCGCGCGCGAAGTACCCCACGCCGAGCGCGCCAGCTTCGACTGGCTGCGCGGCACGAACACGACCTTGCCGTCCTTGACCGCGGCCGAGATCTCGCGATGCAGCACGAGCGAACGGCGCCCGGTCTTGCCCGCAACCACGACCTCTTGGCCTTTGACTTCCACGGTGACGCCCTGAGGCACGGTCACCGGATTTTTGCCGATACGCGACATGATGTTTCCTGCCTTCCGATCAGAATACGGTGCAGAGGACTTCGCCGCCGACATTGTTGGCGCGAGCCTCGCTGTCCGACATGACGCCGCGCGGCGTCGACAGGATCGAAATGCCGAGACCGCCGTAGAATTTCGGCAGATCGCGGATCTTCGCGTAGACGCGGCGGCCGGGCTTGGAGACGCGCGCGATCTCTTTGATAACCGGCTCGCCTTCGTGGTACTTGAGCTCGACCGAAAGTTCGGGCGTCGCCAGCTTGCGGTCGACGACCGCGTAGCCGCGAATGTAGCCTTCGCGCTCCAGCACATCCAGCACGCTCTTGCGCAGCTTCGAAGCCGGGACGTCGACTGCCGTCCGGCGCTGCGTCTGTGCGTTGCGGATGCGCGAAAGCATATCGCCGAGGGGATCGCTCATCGCCATGTCCGTAATCCTTCCTTATGCCTTACCAGCTCGCCTTGACCATGCCGGGGATCTGGCCGATCGAGGCCAGTTCGCGCAGCTTGATGCGGCAGAGCTTGAATTTGCGGTAGTTCCCGCGCGAACGGCCCGTCAGCTCGCAGCGCAGACGCACGCGGGTGGGGGCCGAATTGCGCGGCAATTCGGCGAGCTTGAGGCGCGCCTCGAAGCGCTCCTCCGGCGACAGCGATTCGTCGATCGCGGCCGCCTTCAGGCGCGCGCGCTTGCCGGCGAACTGCTTCGCCATGCGCTCGCGGCGCTTGTTCTTCTCGACGGAACTCTTCTTGGCCATGTGGCTCCCAGCCCTCGTCAGTTGTAGAACGGCATGTCGAACGACTTCAGAAGCGCCTTGGCTTCGTCGTTCGTCTTCGCCGTCGTTACGATGATGATGTCCATGCCGCGCACCTGGTCGATGCGGTCGTAGTTGATCTCGGGGAACACAATCTGCTCCTTGATGCCGAGCGAGTAGTTGCCGCGCCCGTCGAACGACTTGCCCGAGAGGCCGCGGAAGTCGCGCACGCGCGGCAGCGCGATCGTCACGAGACGGTCGAGGAATTCGTACATGCGCGCCCCGCGCAGCGTCACCTTGGCGCCGATGGGCAGGCCGCGGCGCAGCTTGAAGTTCGCGATCGCCTTGCGCGCCTTGATCACGATGGGCTTCTGGCCCGTGATCGCGGCGAGTTCGGCCACGGCCGCCTCGAGCTTCTTGGCGTCGTGGGCGGCTTCGCCCACGCCCATGTTGACGACGATCTTCTCCAGGCGCGGCACCTGCATCGGGCTCTTGTACCCGAATTGCTGCATCAGGGCCGGCTTGATCGTCTTGTCGTAGTTGTCTTGCAGACGCGTTGCCATATCGCTCACCGATCGATGGTTTCGCCGGACTTGCGCGCAAAGCGGAGCTTGGCGCCGTCGACGGTTTTGTAGCCGACCTTGGTCGGCTTGCGGTCCTTGGGGTCCATGTGGGCGACGTTCGACACGTGGATCGGAGCTTCCTTTTCCACGATGCCGCCGGCCTTGCCCTGCGTCGGGCGCGTATGGCGCTTGACCATGTTCACGCCCTGCACGACCACCCGCATTTCGTCCGGGATCACGCGGATGATCTTGCCCGACTTGCCCTTGTCGCGGCCCGTGATGACGACGACTTCGTCGTCTTTGCGGACCTTCAGCTTCACGGCCATTACAGCACCTCCGGGGCCAGCGAGATGATCTTCATGTAGCCCTTGCCGCGCAGTTCGCGCGTGACCGGTCCGAAGATGCGGGTCCCGATGGGCTCGCCTTCTTTGTTGATCAGCACGGCCGCATTGCGGTCGAAGCGGACGGACGAGCCGTCGGCGCGGCGGATCTCTTTCGAGGTCCGCACGATCACCGCCTTGTGCACGTCGCCCTTCTTCACGCGGCCGCGCGGGATGGCTTCCTTGATCGACACGACGATGACATCGCCGATCGTCGCGGTCTTGCGCATGGAACCGCCGAGGACCTTGATGCACTGGACGCGACGTGCGCCAGAGTTGTCCGCGACTTCCAGATTTGTGCGCATCTGGATCATTGTTCAAATCCTCCGGGCGCTGTTCAGGATGCCGCGTCTTCGGTCACGATTTCCCAGCGCTTGCGCTTGGAGATCGGCCGGCATTCGCGGATCTTGACGTTGTCGCCCTCTTTGGCGCGGTTCGTTTCGTCATGCGCCAGGTACTTCTTCGAGCGCACGATGAACTTCTTGTAGACAGGGTGCATCATGCGGCGCTCGACCTTGACCGTGATGGTCTTGTCCATGGCGTCGCTGGTGACGGTACCTTGCAGGATGCGGCGGGGCATTTTCGTTTATCCTCCGGGGCTCAGGCTTTGGCGGATGCCGGCTTGCGCCGACGTTCGCCCACAACCGTCTCGATGCGCGCGATGTCGCGGCGCACGGCGCGCACACGCGCGACGTTCTCGAGCTGGCCGGATGCCTTCTGGAAACGCAGATTGAACTGTTCCTTGCGCAGATCGACGAGCTGATCCTTCAGCTGGTCGTCGGTCTTCCCGCGGATGTCGGCAACCTTGGTCATGGTCGTTAACCCTCTTCGCCCAGACGCACCACCATGCGCGTCTTGATCGGCAGCTTGGCGGCGGCGAGTTCGAACGCTTCGGAAGCGATCGCCTTCGGCACGCCGTCGATCTCGAACAGGATGCGGCCCGGATTGACGCGCACCACCCAGAATTCCGGGCTGCCCTTGCCCGAGCCCATGCGCACTTCGGCCGGCTTCTTCGACACCGGCACGTCCGGGAACACGCGGATCCACACGCGGCCGGCGCGCTTCAGATGGCGCGTGATCGTGCGGCGGGCCGCTTCGATCTGGCGGGCCGTGACGCGCTGGGGTTCCAGCGCCTTGAGGCCGTAGGCGCCGAAGTTCAGCGTGAAGCCGCCCTTGGCATTGCCGTGGATGCGGCCTTTGTGCGCCTTGCGGTATTTGGTGCGCTTTGGGGAAAGCATGTTGTTTGATCCGTCTTTGTAAGCTTCAGCGTGCCGGCTGCTGTTCCATGGCGCGCTTGTCCTGCGCCATCGGGTCGTGCGCCAGAATCTCGCCCTTGAACACCCACACTTTGACGCCGCAGGTGCCGTAGTTGGTCTTGGCCGTGGCCGTGCCGAAATCGATGTCGGCGCGCAGCGTGTGCAGCGGCACGCGACCTTCGCGATACCATTCGATGCGCGCGATTTCAGCCCCGCCCAGACGACCCGAGCAGTTGATCCGGATGCCGAGGGCGCCCAGACGCATCGCCGACTGCACCGAACGCTTCATGGCACGGCGGAACGCCACGCGGCGCTCGAGCTGCTGGGCGATGTTTTCGGCGATCAGCTTGGCGTCGATCTCGGGCTTGCGAATTTCGACGATGTTGAGGCTGACTTCGGCCTTCGTGAGCTTCGCCACTTCCGAGCGCAGCTTTTCGATGTCCGCACCCTTTTTGCCGATCACGACACCCGGACGCGCCGTGTGCAGCGTGATGCGCGCCTTCTTGGCCGGACGCTCAATGACGACGCGGCTCAAACCGGCCTGCAGGAGCTTTTCCTGCAGCCATTCGCGCAGACGCAGATCTTCGTGCAGCAGACGGGCATAGGCCGCGTCTGCGAACCAGCGCGAGTCCCACGTGCGGTTGATGCCGACGCGCAGGCCGATCGGATTGATTTTCTGACCCATCGTTTGCTCCTCAAGCCGCTTTAGCTGCGTCGGCCTTCTTCTTGTCGTCGCGCTCGCGCACAACGACCGTCAGATGGCTGAACGGCTTCACGACGGACGCCGACTTGCCGCGGCCGCGCGCGTGGAACCGGCGCAGCTGGAACGACTTGCCGACATGGGCTTCGGCGACGATCAGACGATCGACGTCGAGCTGGTGGTTGTTTTCGGCGTTGGCGATGGCCGACTGCAGCACCTTCTTCACCTGCACCGCGATGCGGCGCTTGGAGAAGGTGAGTTCGGCCAACGCGGCCGACGCCGTCTTGCCGCGGATCGTCTCGGCGACAAGGTTGAGCTTCTGCGGCGAAATGCGCACCGAGCGCAGGATCGCGCGCGCTTCGTTGTCCTTCAGGGGGCGCGGATGGGCGGGCTTGCTCATGTCACTTCCTCTCGGCCGACTTGTCGCCGCCGCCCGTGGCCGTGTGGCCTGCGAAGGTGCGCGTGGGCGAGAATTCGCCGAATTTGTGGCCGACCATATTTTCGGTGACCAGAACGGGCAGGAACTTGTGCCCGTTATAGACGCCGAACGTCAGACCGACGAATTGCGGAAGTACGGTCGAACGGCGCGCCCAGATCTTGATGATCTCGTTGCGCCCCGACGCGCGGGACTTTTCCGCCTTCTTAAGCAGGTACCCGTCGACGAAGGGACCCTTCCAAACAGCGCGAGCCACGAAGGCCTCCGTTACTTGGCGTTGCGACGACGGACGATCATCTTGTCCGTCGACTTGTTGTGGCGGGTCTTGTAACCCTTGGTCGGCTGACCCCACGGGGTAACCGGGTGACGCCCGCCCTTGGTGCGGCCTTCGCCGCCGCCGTGCGGGTGGTCGATCGGGTTCATGGCGGTGCCGCGCACGGTCGGGCGGATGCCCATCCAACGCGAGCGACCGGCCTTGCCGATCTTGACGTTCTGCTGGTCCGGGTTCGAAACCGCACCGATCGAGGCCCAGCACTCGGCCGAGACCTTGCGCAGTTCGCCCGAGGACAGGCGCAGAATGGCGTAGCCGGCGTCCTTGCCCACGAGCTGCACATAGGTGCCGGCCGAACGCGCCATCTGGCCGCCGCGACCGCTCTTGAGCTCCACGTTGTGCACGACCGTGCCGACCGGAATGGCGCGCAAGGGCAGCGCATTGCCGGGCTTGATGTCGGCCTTCTCGCCCGAGACGACCTTGTCGCCCGCGGCCAGACGCTGCGGCGCTAGAATATAGGCCTTCTCGCCGTCGGCGTAGGTCACGAGCGCGATATACGCCGTGCGGTTCGGATCGTATTCGATCCGGTCGACGGTCGCTTCGATGTCGTGCTTTTTGCGCTTGAAGTCGACGATGCGATACTTCTTGCGCGCACCGCCGCCGTGATGGCGCGTGGTGATGCGGCCGAGATTGTTGCGCCCGCCCGTCTTGGCCGAACCTTCGACCAGCGGCTTGTGCGGTTCGCCCTTCCACAGACCGGTGCGGTCGACCAGCACGAGCTGGCGCAGGCCGGGGGTCTTGGGTTTGAAATGTTTGAGAGCCATGTCCCGATCTCCGTCAGAGGCTCGCGGTGACGTCGATCGTCTGGCCGGCGGCCAGCGTCACGACGGCTTTCTTCCAGTCCGAGCGCTTCCCGGGAATGCCCTTGAAGCGCTTGGTCTTGCCCTTGACGACGAGCGTGTTCACGGCCTTGACCTTGACCGAAAACAGCGTCTCGACCGCGGCCTTGATCAGCGGCTTGGACGCGTCGTCGCGAACCTTGAAAGTCACCTGGTTGAATTCGGACCCGCGCGTCGCCTTTTCGGTGATCACGGGGGCGAGGATCACGCCGTACAGCGTTTCCTTCGGATAGACGATTGCCTTTGCCTTGCTCACTTCAGGCGCTCCTGCAAAGCGGCGACGGCGTCGCGCGTGAGCACGAGCGTGTCGCGGCGGAGAATGTCGTACACGTTCGCACCCTGCTGCGGCAGCACGTCGATGTGCGGAATGTTGCGCGCGGCCTTGGCGAAGTTTTCGTCCAGCGCCGCACCGTCGACGAACAGCGCCGAAGCGATGCCCATCTTCTTGAAGCGTGCGGCGAGTTCCTTGGTCTTCGGTGCGGACAGCTTCACCGTGTCGAGCACGATGAGCTTGCCTTCGGCCTGCTTGGCCGACAGCGCCGACTTGAGAGCGAGGGCACGGACCTTCTTGGGCAGGTCGTGCGCATGGCTGCGCGGCGTGGGCCCGAAGATGATGGCGCCGTGGCGCCATTGCGGCGAGCGCTTGGAGCCCTGGCGCGCGCGCCCCGAGCCCTTCTGCGCCCACGGGCGCTTGCCGCTGCCCGAGACTTCGCCGATTTCCTTGGTGTCGTGCGTGCCGGCGCGGCGCTTGGCGAGCTGGTAGCGCACCATGCGGGCCAGAATGTCGGGCCGCGACGGCAGGCCGAACACGTCGTCGGCGAGGTCGATTTCGCCGGCTTGGCCGTTGTCGAGGGTTTTGACTGCGATCTTCATCGGAAACGTTCCTTACCTTCAGGCCGCAGCCGCTTTACGAAGGCCCGCCGGTTGCGGCGCTTCCTTCGGCAGCTTGCGCTTGACTGCGTCGCTGACAAACACGAACGAACCGGCCTGGCCCGGCACCGAACCGCGCACCATGATCAGACCCTTGTCGGCGTCGGTGGCGACGACCTTGAGGTTCTGCGTGGTGATGCGCGCGGTACCCATGTGGCCGGCCATCTTCTTGCCCTTGAACGTGCGGCCGGGATCCTGGCGCTGACCGGTCGAACCGTGGCTACGGTGGCTGACCGACACGCCGTGCGAGGCTTCGAGACCGGCGAAGTTCCAGCGCTTCATGACGCCCTGGAAACCCTTGCCGGTCGTGGAACCGGCCACGTCGACGAACTGGCCCGCGACGAAATGGTCCGCACCGATTTCGGCGCCCACTTCGAGCAGCTTGTCGGCCGGCACGCGGAATTCAGCGAGCTTGCGCTTGGGCTCGATCTTCGCCTTGGCGAAGTGGCCGCGCAGCGGCTTGCCAACATTCTTGACCTTGGCCTTGCCCACGCCGAGCTGCAGGGCGGTATAGCCGTCCTTCTCGGCGGTGCGCACGGCCACGACCTGGCACTGATCGACCTTCAGCACCGTCACGGGGACGTGGCTGCCCTCTTCGGTGAAGAGGCGGGTCATTCCGACCTTGCGTGCGATAACGCCTGTGCGCGTCGTCATGTTCGTGTTCCCGGGCTTAAAGCTTGATCTCGACGTCCACGCCGGCGGCGAGGTCGAGCTTCATCAGCGCGTCCACCGTCTGCGGCGTGGGGTCGACGATGTCGAGGAGGCGGCGATGCGTGCGGATTTCGAACTGCTCGCGGCTTTCCTTGTCGATATGCGGGCTGCGGTTGACCGTGAAGCGCTCGATGCGCGTCGGCAGCGGGATCGGCCCGCGAACCTGGGCGCCCGTGCGCTTGGCGGTGCTGACGATCTCGCCCGTCGATTGATCGAGGACGCGATGGTCGAACGCCTTCAGCCGGATGCGGATGCTTTGACTGACCATTTTGTTTTCCTGTCGCGAAGAACCGCGCGGGCCCAAGATCGGACCTCGCGCGGACCTAAGCGTCTTTGTCTTACTTGATGATCGAAGCGACGACGCCGGCACCGACGGTACGGCCGCCTTCGCGGATCGCGAAGCGCAGGCCTTCGTCCATGGCGATGGGCGCAATCAG
>JADCGL010000008.1 GCA_020248985.1 Telmatospirillum sp.
CTATCTGCACCGTCCGACCGCGACCGATCCGAGCCTCGCACCGCCGGGCTGCGATGCGTTCTACGTACTTTCGCCCGTCCCGCACATGGATGCGGGCGTCGACTGGACCCGACAAGCCGAGCCCTATCGTCGCCGCATCGCCGACTATCTCTCCGGCACGCTGCTGCCCGATCTCGAGGCCAATGTCGTGTCCTCGTGCATGCTGACCCCGCTCGATTTCCAGGACCGCTACCTGTCCTTCAAGGGCGCCGCGTTCGGCATGGAGCCGATCCTGACGCAGAGTGCGTGGTTCCGCCCGCACAATCGCAGCGAAGACATCGACAACCTGTTCCTCGTCGGTGCGGGCACCCATCCGGGTGCCGGCGTGCCAGGCGTGCTGGCTTCGGCACGCGTTCTCGACACGGTGGTCCCGCATGCACGCCAGTTCGCCTAAGCGCCCCTTGCCCAACCGGACAGCGAAGTTCGAAGCCGATCTTGCCGCCTGCCGCGCCGCCTTGCGCGGTGGCTCGCACACGTTTTTTGCGGCATCGCTGATCTTGCCCCAGGCGGTGCGCGGGCCCGCTTCGGCCCTCTACGCCTTCTGCCGCATGGCCGACGACGCGATCGATCTCGCCAAAGACCACCATGCCGCTCTCGAAGGGCTGCATCGGCGGCTGGCGCGCGCCTATGCGGGCGATCCGATGGCCGATCCCGCCGACCGCGCCTTCGCCGCGACGGTCGAGCATTTCGCCATTCCGATCGAACTGCCGATGGCGCTGCTCGACGGGTTTGCGTGGGATGCGCAAGGCCGCCGCTACGAAGACATCGAAGCGCTCTACGACTATTCGGCGCGCGTGGCCGGCACGGTGGGCGCCATGATGGCGATTGTGATGGGTGCCCGCAGCCCCGAAGCGCTTGGGCGCGCCTGCGAACTCGGCGTTGCCATGCAGCTCACCAACATCGCGCGCGACGTGGGCGAAGATGCGCGCATGGGCCGGCTCTATCTGCCGCTCGACTGGATGCGCGAAGCGGGCCTCGATCCCGAAGCCTGGCTCGCCGATCCCGTGTTCGATGCGCGGCTCGGCCAAGTCGTGCGCCGCCTGCTCGAGACGGCCGAAGGCCTCTATGTGCGCGGCGAAACGGGCATTGCCAAATTGCCGCTCGGCTGCCGACCGGCGATCCGCGCTGCCGCAAGGCTCTATGCCGAGATCGGCCATGCCGTGGTCCGCAATGGCTGCGATTCGGTTTCCACGCGCGCGGTGGTGCCGATCGTGCGAAAGCTTGCTGTCCTCACCGGTGCCGCTCTTTCGGGGCGCGGCAGCGCAAGCCCTGAGCCGCATGCGCCCTTGCGCGCGATCCGCTATCTCGTGCGCGCGGTCGAACCGCACGCGGTTCCGAACGAGCAGGCGCAAGTGGCGTGGTGGAACCTCGTGGCGCGCACGGTGCGCATCCTCGAACTTTTCGAACGGCTCGAAGCGCGCGACCAGGCGCGCATCGGCCGCTCGTAGTGCGGCAGACGGCCCATGGCCGAAGAGTCGTCCAACTATGCCGGCCTTATCGAACTCGTGCTGACCGGCGTTCTGGCGCTGGCTTTCGCCGCACACCAGATGCGCGATCTGTGCCGCGAGCGCGAGAAGCGCGAAGCCGCCAAGCGCCAAGCCGCCGCCGCACCTGCCGAAGCGCCCAAAGAATAGGTTACATCACGCGACGAATGGCAACCGTCGCCTGTTTAGCGCATTGATTTTCCACAGATGTAACCGCCGCGACGATTCTTCGGTTACATGTTTTCGATGCTGCAAAAGCGGCCTTTTCCCGTCGATGTTCACTTGTCAAACAGCGCACGCCTGCATTCAACAGGCGATCACTTATTGAAGCACAAAACGGCGCAATTTTGAAGGGTATCGAGTCGATTTCGCTATCCGCTGAGCCGGGGCATGCGGAAGGGGAGCAGGGTCTGCACCCAGCGCGAGTCGAAACGGTCGAGCGACAGGCTTTCGTGCATGGCCGTCACGTCGTGGCCGTTCCAGCGCGCACTCACGACCGAGCGTGCGTAGAAGGGCGTGTCTTCGAGCGTGTCGACGACGCGGGCCGAACTTGCGGCGTCGCTGCGCGTGGCGCGGGATACGCGCCAGCCGGTCGTGGCGAGTTTGACGCGCGGCGGCGGGGCGAAGGCGGTGGCCGTCCCATCCGACGCGAATTTGGCGGCGATGGACAGGCTCGTGCCGTCGCGTCGGTTGACGTCGTAAAGCACGGCGGCCTCGGGCCCCATGTCGGCGCGCGACCAGTCCCAATCGATGAACGAACGTTCGAGCGGGACGTCGCCCGAATTGCCGTCGAGATAGCCCGAGCCTTGCCAGCTGAGGTCCGGATTTTTCATCTCGACCGACACGCGTGCGCGCGGGCCGAACGGGTGCCAGCGATGGCCGCCGGCCGCATCGAGCAGGAAGGGGGCGGCGGGCGCGCATTCGGGCGTGACGCGCACCGTGCCGCGCACGCGATACGGGATCGGCATGCCGATCTCGGCGATTTCGAAAACGAGGCTCTTTCCGTCCCAAGCGATGGCACTGGGGCCGATGCGCAGATGGGTTTCGTCGCGTGTGAGCGCCCCGCGGCCGCGTTCGGTCAAAGCCCAGCGTTTGCCGGAAGCGCCGTACAAAGCAACGTTCAGCGCGACGTGGTTTTCGGGATCGCCGCGCCCGTTGCGGCGCGCAGAAGCGTAGTAGGGCGAAAAGACGCTGCCGATGAAGGCGATCAGCGTGATGCCGTGGCGGCCGTCGTCGCTTAAGCCGTCCGCGTACCACCACGCGTAGCCGTCTTGGCCGACCTCGACGTCGAATCGAACTGGGCGCGCACGCTCTGCGCCGCCAGCCGACCCGAGAGTGCCGCCATCGGCACGCCCGCCCCCGGATGCACGCTGCCCCCCGCCAGATGCAGGCCCGGAATCTTGCTGTGCGCCGAGGGTCGTTGGAACGACGCCATCCAGCCGTGCGAGGCCTGGCCGTACAGCGCTCCGCCCGTCGCCGGAAACAGCTGCTCGAAACCGCGCGGACTCGTTGTCACGGTCGCTTCCGGCTCGGTCGTCAGCGTCAGGCCGCAACGCTTGAGAAGAGCCAGCATGGATGCCCGGCATTTTTCGATCTCCGCTTCGTCGAAAGCATGGGTATCGCCCTTGGCGGGCGCGTTGATGAGGCACAAGAGGCGTTCTTTGTCGGGTGCTTTTGCGTCGTCGCCGCGATCTTGCGCGCAGATATAGACGGTGGCCTCGGCCGGAATTTCGCCGCGTTTGAAAATCGCGTCGAACTCGGCCGGGTAGTCGCGCGCAAAAAACACATTGTGGCGCAGCAACGGAAAGCCTTCGCAACGCGCCACCGTTGCCCAGGTCACGGCCGACAGCGAACGTTGGCCAGGGGCTGCACCAAGGGCCGCGCGCCGCACGGCTGGCCCGAAGCGACCTGTGGAGAGGGCGGCGACGTCGGCATTCGAGACGATTGCGTCGGCGTCGATCTCGGTGCCGTCTTCGAGGGTCACGCCGCACACGCGGCTCTGTGCCGTGCGGATTTTGGCGACATGCGCGTTGTAGCGAATGGTCGCTCCCTTCTTTTGGGCAAGCTCGCCGACCGCACGCGCCACGCGATGCATGCCGCCTTCCACGCTCCACACGCCGTTCTGCTCGACATGCGCGATCAGCATCAAAGTGGCCGGGCAGCGGAACGGCGACGAGCCGACATAGGTCGAATAGCGGCCGAACAATTGGCGCAGCCTCGGATCGCGGAAATGTTCGCCTAAGGCCGCCCACAGCGTCGCAAAGGGCGACACTGCCAAGAGATCGCTCATGCCCGAGAGGCCCGTGCCGCGCACAAGCGTCAAAGGCGAGGGGCGGTCGGCGCGAATGAAGGGGCGCTCGAGTGCCCCATAGACGCGTTTGGCGCGCGCGCAGAAATCGCGATAGCCGCGCGCTTCGGTGGCTCCGGCGAAACTGCCGATCGCGTCGGCCGAGCGGTCGATGTCGGCAAACAGATCGAGCCGCTCGGTCTCGCTCCAGGCATGGCGCGCGAGGATTTCGAGCGGCGTCAGTTTCAAATGGTCTTCGAGGCGGGCCCCTGCGGCGGCGAAGATATCCTCGAACACCCAGCGCATCGTGAACACGGTCGGGCCGCCATCGATGCGCGCGTCGCCGATCGGGATATGGCGCATCTTGCCGCCCGGCTGGGCCGCACGCTCGAGGATTTCGACCGCGAACCCGGCCGACGCCAATTCAAGGCCGGCGACCAGGCCCGCAATGCCTGCCCCGACGATCACGACCCGCTTTTGCGCCACTGTCGATGCCCGTTCGCGAAAATCCCATTGACTCGTGTGTCAACAATACATGACAATTCAAACTGACAAAAGAAACTTACATAAAATCCCCTGAACCGGGATCGGAAAGGGACCAAGCCATGGAAAGTGCGAGCCGAATCGAACGGGCACTGGCGGCAGCTTTGGCTCGGACCGATGGCCCCGGTGCGCCACCGCGTCTGCGTGCGGCCTTGGACCATGCGGTTTTCCCGGGCGGTGCGCGCATCCGGCCGAAGCTTTGTTTGGCCGTGGCGCAAGCCTGCGGCGACGCCAATCCGGCCCTTGCCGATGCCGCCGCCGCCGCGATCGAATTGCTGCATTGCGCTTCGCTTGTGCATGACGATCTGCCCTGTTTCGACGATGCCGAGACGCGCCGCGGCAAGCCCACGGTGCATCGCGCGTTCGGCGAGCCGTTGGCCGTTTTGGCCGGCGACGCGCTGATCGTGCTGGCTTTCGAGACGGTCGCACAGGGTGCTGCCGGGGCTTTGCATTTGCTGGCCCCCGTTCTGATGACGGTGGGTCGTGCCGTCGGTGCGCCCAACGGCATCGTCGCGGGCCAGGCATGGGAGAGCGAGCCGCAAGTGGCGCTTGCCGCGTATCAGCAGGCAAAAACCGGTGCCCTGTTTGCGGCTGCGACTGTTGCGGGGGCAACGGCGGCAGGCTTCGAGGGCGAGGCGTGGCGCGTGCTCGGCGAGCGCCTGGGCGAGTCGTTCCAGATCGCCGACGACGTGCTCGATGCCTGCGCCAAGAGCGAAGCGATCGGCAAGCCCGTCGGCAAGGATGCGCTGCTGGGCCGGCCCAATGCCGTGCATCAGCTGGGCTTGCGCGGCGCCATCGACCATTTCGACGAGCTTGTGGCCGAGGCGATCGGCTCGGTGCCGGCATGCCCGGGCTTTGCGGTGCTGCGCGCACAGATCGAAGCGCAGACCAAGCGCCTGTTGCCCAAAGAACTCGCGGTCAATGCGGCTTGAGATGGGCCGCTTGAACGGCTTTCGATGATCGAAGCCCATCGTCTCGGTCGCCCGCCCATGGCGCCTTCTGAGAAGCCCGCCGCATCGCTGGTCGATCGGCTCTACGGGCTTTACGAGCGCTTGCTCGGCAGTCCGCGTTTCCAGCGTTGGGCGTCGTCGTTTGTGCTGACGCGGCCGATGGCGCGCAAACGCGCGCGGGCCCTTTTCGACATCTGTGCGGGCTTCATCTATTCGCAAGTGCTGCTCGCCTGCGTGCGTTTGAAACTGTTCGATATGCTGGCCGAAGGGCCGCAGACGGTGGCGCAGCTCTCCCCGCGCCTGCAGCTGGCTCCCGATGCCGCCAAGCGCTTGCTCGAGGCGGCCGTGTCGCTCGAACTTGTGTCGCGGCGCTCGGGCGAACGCTACGGACTCGGCTCGCATGGGGCCGCCTTGCGCGCCAATCCCGGCATTGCCGCGATGGTCGAGCATCATGCACTTGTGTATCGCGATTTGGCCGATCCGGTAGCGCTGCTGCGCGGCGCAGGGACGCGCACCGACCTCGGCGGCTATTGGCCGTATGCGCAAGCGGAAGATCCGCGCAATCTTTCGGCCGAGCAGGTCGCTGCGTATTCCGAGCTCATGTCGGTCTCGCAGCCTTTTGTGGCGGCCGACATTCTCGACGCCTATCCGCTCGATGCGCATCGCTGCCTGCTCGATGTCGGCGGCGGCGAGGGCACGTTCTTGGCGTCGGCCGCTTCGCGCGCACCGCATCTGAAGCTGATGCTGTTCGATCTGCCGCAAGTGGCGGCGCGCGCGCGCGCGCGATTCGCATTGGCTGGACTCGGCGGCCGTGCGACCGCCTATGGCGGCGATTTTGCGCGCGATGCGTTGCCCGAAGGTGCGGACATTGCGACGCTTGTGCGCGTGCTGCACGACCACAACGACGACACGGTACGCGCGATCTTGGCCGCCGTGCGCGCGGCCTTGCCGCCGGGCGGCACGGTTCTGATCGGCGAGCCGATGGCCGATGCACCGGGTGCCCCGACCGTGGGCGCCGCCTATTTCGGCTTCTATCTGTTGGCGATGGGCCAAGGGCGCGCACGCTCGGCGGCCGAGCTTGCGGCCTTCCTGGGGCAAGCCGGATTCGTCGATGTCGCCCATCGGCCGACGCGTCTGCCCTTGCAGACAAGCGTGATGGTTGCGCGTGTCCCGACATAAAATGTAAATCTTGGTTGACATCACAAAGTGTCAGACTATTATTACTGCCAGAGTTCGAAAAAGGCTGCCGAACTGGCGCCCGAGGGGAAACAGACCGCATGGACACGCTTGCTGTCGTGCTGCAAGAACCGGAAAATATCGCACTGCGCCGCATCGATCTGACGCCGCCCGGCGACGACGACGTGGTGGTCGATGTTGCCTGGAGCGGTATCAGCACCGGCACCGAAAAATTGCTGTGGAGCGGGCGCATGCCGACTTTTCCGGGCATGGGCTATCCGCTTGTTCCGGGCTACGAATCGGTCGGCCGCATTGCGTCCGTGGGCGTGACTGCCGCGCGCGAAACCGACCGTCGAGCGGGCGAATTGGTGTTCGTTCCGGGCGCACGTTGCTTTGGGTCAGTACGCGGGCTTTTCGGCGGGGCTGCCAAACGTCTGATTGTGGGCGGGCGCAAGGTCGTGCCGCTGTCCGAGTCGCTCGGCGAACAGGGTGTGTTGCTGGCGCTCGCCGGGACTGCCTTCCATGCGCTCGCACCCAACGGGGCGGATGGCGAATTGGCGCTGCCCGATCTCATCGTCGGCCACGGCGTGCTTGGCCGCTTGATCGCGCGGATCGCGGTTGCGACCGGAGCGACGCCGCCGACGGTTTGGGAAGTCAACAAACTGCGCAGCGGCGGGGCGATGGGCTATTCGGTCGTCGATCCTGCGGACGATACGCGGCGCGACTATCGCCGCATTCTCGACGTCAGCGGCGACGCAAGCCTGCTCGACCAGCTCATCGGCCGCTTGGCGCCGGGCGGCGAGATCGTGCTCGCGGGCTTCTACAGTGCCCCCATCCAATTCGCGTTTGCGCCCGCCTTCATGCGCGAGGCTCGCCTGCGCATCGCCGCCGAATGGCGCGAGGGCGACATGGCGCAAGTCAAAAAATTGCTGGCCGAAGGGCAGCTTTCGCTCGACGGCCTCATCACCCACCGAAGTGCGGCGGCGAGCGCAAGCGCTGCCTACCGCACGGCGTTCGACGACTCGACCTGCCTCAAAATGATCCTGGATTGGAGTGCGACCGCATGAGCGAGCTATCCCCGACCGACGCCCTTGGCCAACGCCTGCGCGCCGAAGCGAATGCGCCGCAAGCCGCGATCCCCGTAACGCCGGCTACCAAAGCCACGCAGATCATCGCGATCTACGGCAAAGGCGGTATTGGCAAGAGTTTCACGCTCGCCAACCTCTCCTACATGATGGCGCAGCAGGGCAAACGCGTGCTGCTGATCGGCTGCGATCCCAAGAGCGACACCACGTCGCTGCTGTTCGGCGGGCGCAGCTGCCCCACCATCATCGAAACCTCGTCGCAGAAGAAGCTGGCGGGCGACCAAGTCAAGATTGGCGACGTGTGCTTCAAGCGCGACGGCGTCTACGCCATGGAGCTCGGCGGGCCGGAAGTGGGCCGCGGCTGCGGCGGGCGCGGCATCATCCACGGCTTCGAGCTCCTCGAAAAGCTCGGCTTCCACCAGTGGGGCTTCGACTACGTGCTGCTCGACTTCCTGGGCGACGTGGTGTGCGGCGGCTTCGGTCTGCCGATCGCGCGCGACATGTGCCAGAAGGTCATCGTCGTGGGTTCGAACGACCTGCAGTCGCTCTACGTCGCCAACAACGTGTGCTCGGCGGTCGACTATTTCCGCAAGATGGGCGGCAATGTCGGCGTAGCCGGCATGGTCATCAACAAGGACGACGGGACGGGCGAAGCGCACGCCTTCGCCGAGAAGGTCGGCATTCCGGTGCTGTCGGCGATCCCGGCCGACGACGACATTCGCCGCAAGAGTGCGAACTACGAAATCATCGGCAAGCCCGGCGGGCGCTGGGCGCCGATGTTCGAACAGCTCGCAACGCAGGTGGCCGAAGCGCCGCCGGTGCGCCCCACGCCCTTGTCGCACGAGAATCTGCTGAACCTGTTCAAGGGCGATGCGGTCGGCCGCGGCGTCGTGCTCGAGCCCGCGACGATGGAAGACATGTGCTCCGACATCGCAGCACTCGAAAAACCGTCGCTCGAAGTCGTCTACGAGGGGACGTGACCGCAATGGCCGACACAGCATCGCCGACTTCGACGGGAACGGGTTCGGGCTGCCATGGCGGCCGCGAGACGATGCTCGAGGCCGCGCGCGCTGCCGGCAAGAGCGAAACGCTCGACCGGCTGCTCGCCGACTATCCGCGGGGCCCGCACGACCAGCCGCAATCGATGTGCCCGGCCTTCGGGTCGCTGCGCGTCGGTTTGCGCATGCGCCGCACGGCGACGATCCTGTCGGGCTCGGCGTGCTGCGTGTACGGCCTCACTTTCACGGCGCATTTCTACGGGGCGCGCCGCACGGTCGGCTACGTACCGTTCAACTCCGAATCGCTCGTGCGCGGCCAGCTCTTCGAAGACATCCGCGAGGCGGTCTTCAAGATCGCCAAGCCCGAAGACTACGACGCGGTCGTGGTCATCAATCTGTGCGTGCCCACCGCCTCGGGCGTGCCGCTCGATCTGCTGCCCAAGCAGATCGAAGGCGTGCGCATCATCGGCATCGACGTGCCGGGCTTCGGCGTGCCCACGCACGCGGAAGCCAAAGACGTGCTCGCGGGTGCGATGCTCAAATATGCGCGCCTCGAGGCCGAAGAAGGCCCCGTGCAGCGCCCGCGCAACCACAAGGCCGATCAGCCGACCGTGGCGTTGATCGGCGAGCTTTTCCCGGTCGATCCGATCGGCATCGGCGCCATGCTGCAGCCGATGGGTTTGGCGCTGGCACCGAGCCTGCCGTCGCGCGAATGGCGCGATCTCTACGGCGCGCTCGATTGCCGCGTGGCCGCCGCGATCCATCCTTTCTACACGGCGACGATCCGCGAATTCATCGCGGCCGGCCGCCCGGTCGTGGGCTCGGGCCCGATCGGCATCGACGGCACGGCCGCGTGGCTCGACGCGATCGGCAAAGCCGCCAATGTCGCGACGGCCAAGGTCGAAGACGCCAAGAACAAGACGCTTTCCGCGTTGCGCGGCGTGATGGCGGCCTCGCCCATCAAAGCGCGCATCACGCTCTCGGGCTATGAAGGCTCGGAATTGCTGGTCGCACGCCTGCTCGTCGAAGCGGGGGCCGAGGTGCCGTATGTGGGTACGGCCTGCCCGCGCACCGAATGGAGCGACCCCGACCGCGAATGGCTCGAGACGCGCGGCGTGCATGTGCAGTACCGCGCCTCGCTCGAGCAGGACGTCGCCGCGATGATGGAGGTCAAGCCCGACCTCGCCGTCGGCACCACGCCGCTCGTGCAGAAGGCCAAGGAACTCGGCATTCCGGCCCTCTATTTCACGAACATGGTTTCGGCGCGGCCGCTGTTTGGGCCGGCCGGGGCAGGGGCGCTTGCCGCGATCGTCGCAGGCCAAACCAAAGGCCGCGAGCGTTTCGCGCGCATGGTCGGGTTCTTCGAAAATGTCGGCACCGGAGAAGGCACGGGCTACGGCTTCAAAGACGTGCCCAAGGATCCGCCGGGCGCCAAAGAGCGTTACCGCAAGGCGCGTCTCACGCGCGCCAAGGTCGACGCGCCGACGGCGGAGGTCTAGCGCATGCTTGTTCTCGACCACGATCGGGCGGGCGGCTACTGGGGTGCGGTCTACGCGTTCTGCGCGGTGCGCGGGCTTCGCGTGGTGATCGACGGGCCGGTGGGCTGCGAAAACCTGCCGGTGACGGCCGTGCTGCACTACACCGACGCGTTGCCGCCGCATGAATTGCCGGTGGTCGTGACGGGCCTGTCGGAAGAATCGCTGTCGATGGACGGCACCGAGGGTGCGCTCAGCCGCGCCAACGGCACGCAAGACCAAGACATGCCGGCCGTCGTCGTCACGGGTTCGATCGCCGAGATGATCGGCGGCGGCGTGACGCCCGAAGGTTCGGGCCTGATGCGCTTCATCCCGCGCACGATCGACGAAGACCAGTGGCAGACGGCCGACCGCGCCATGTACTGGATGTGGACCGAGTTCGGCGCCAAGCGCACGAAGATCCGCCCGCGCAAGGCGCGCGCCGAGGGTGTCAAACCGCGCGTGAACATCATCGGCCCGATCTACGGCACGTTCAACATGCCGTCGGACCTGGCCGAGATCCGCCGCCTCGTCGAAGGGGTGGGCTGCGAGATCAACATGGTGTTCCCGCTGGGCTCGCATGTCGAAGACATCGCCAAGCTGCCCGACGCGGACGTGAATATCTGCATGTATCGCGAATTCGGCCGCAAACTGTGCGAAGCCTTGGACCGGCCCTATCTGCAGGCCCCCATCGGCATCTTTGCGACGACGAATTTCCTGCGCAAATTGGGCGAGCTCGTGGGCATCGATCCCGAGCCCTTCATCGAGCGCGAGAAGCACACCACGATCAAGCCGATCTGGGATCTGTGGCGCAGCGTCACGCAGGATTTCTTCGGCACGGCCTCGTTCGGCATCGTGGCGACCGAAACCTACACGCGCGGCCTGCGCCGCTTCCTCGAAGAGGAAATGGGCATTCCGTGCACGTTCGCGTTCTCGCGCACGGCCGGCACCAAACCCGACAACGCGGCCGTGCGCGAAGCCTTGAAAACCAAGCCGCCGCTCGTGCTGTTCGGTTCCTACAACGAACGCATGTACGCCGCCGAACTCGGCGGGCGCGCCATGTACATCCCGGCCTCGTTCCCGGGGGCGATCATAAGGCGCGCAACCGGCACGCCCTTCATGGGCTATGCCGGTGCGACCTACGTGATCCAGGAATACTGCAACGCGCTGTTCGACGCTTTGTTCAACATCCTGCCGCTCGGCACGGAGATGGACAAGGTCGAGGCCACGCCCGCGCGGCTGGGGGCCCTCGACATGATGGCGTGGGACGAAGACGCGCAGCGCGAGATGGACCGCTACGTCGAGAACGAGCCGTTCCTTGTGCGCATCTCGGCCGCCAAGCGCCTGCGCGACCGCGCCGAGCGCGATGCGCGCTATGCGGGCGAGGACCGGGTCACGCTGCTGCGCGTGCGCAGCGCCATGGGTGCCGCGACGGCCGGGAGTGCGGCATGACGCACGGCGCCAGCGCCACCGCTTCCCACGTTTTTGCCGTTCGGCCTGCGGGCTTTGCGAACGGCGCCTCCACACGTCGTGGCCAGTCTCGCCACGCGTGCCCAGCCGCGCGGGTCTTGCGCGGTAACGGCCGCGAGGCCACCACAGGGAGATACTCTCTATGGCAGGACAGAAAGACAGCGGCAACCTGACCGGGTTGTCGGACGAAGAAGCCCAGGAGTTCCACAACTACTTCATCCAGGGCTTCGTCGTATTTACGGTCATCGCCATCATCGCGCATGTGCTTGCGTGGTCGTGGCGTCCCTGGTTCCCGGGCCCGAAGGGCTACGCGATGCTGCAAAACGGCATCGACACGGTGACCAACGTCGTTATGCCGTTCGTGGCATAGGAGGAGGCAGCAATGTGGCGTATTTGGCGTCTGTTCGATCCGCGCCGGGCACTCATCGCCCAAGCGGTTTTCCTCTTCACGCTGGCGATCGTGATTCACTTCATCGTCCTCAGCACCGACCGGTTCAACTGGATCGAAGGCCCGCGCAAGTCGGCCGCCGCGACAGTCGAACTCTCGCTGCTGCCGCCGACCGTTTCGTAGCGCAAGCTACGTTCGGCAACGCGGACGGAGCGAAGTCCAAGGACTTCGCTTCGTCCGTGGCGGAAGCAGGCGGCCCAAAAGCGGCTGCAAATAGACGTGACGACCGGAGGATTCGACCATGGCAATGCTCAGTTTTGAAAGAAAGTACAGGGTCCGCGGGGGCACCCTGATTGGGGGCGATCTTTTCGATTTCTGGGCCGGGCCGTTCTATGTCGGGTTCTTCGGCGTCATGGGTGCCTTTTTCACGATCCTCGGCACGGCCATGATTTTCTGGGGCGCTTCGATGGGGCCGACCTGGAACCCCTGGCTCATCAGCATCGAACCGCCCGACATCAGCTACGGCCTGCGCTTCGCCCCTCTCAAGGAGGGCGGGCTGTGGCAGCTGATCACGGTCTGCGCCATCGGCTCGTTCGGCTCCTGGGCGATGCGCGAGGTCGAGATCTGCCGCAAGCTCGGCATGGGCTACCACGTGCCCTTCGCCTTCAGCGTGGCGATCTTCGCCTATGTGAGCCTGGTCGTGATCCGGCCGGTGCTGATGGGCGCTTGGGGCTACGGTTTCCCCTACGGCATCTTCAGCCATCTCGACTGGGTGTCGAACACCGGCTACCAGTATCTTCATTTCCACTACAACCCGGCGCACATGATCGCCGTGTCGTTCTTCTTCACGACCGTGCTGGCGCTCTCGCTGCACGGCGCGCTCGTGCTCTCGGCCACCAACCCGCCCAAAGGCGAGACGGTCAAGACGCCCGAGCACGAAGACACGTTCTTCCGCGACGCGATCGGCTACTCGGTCGGCACGCTCGGCATCCATCGCGTGGGACTCTTCTTGGCCCTCAGCGCCGGGTTTTGGAGCGCCGTGTGCATCATCTTGAGCGGTCCGTTCTGGACGCGCGGCTGGCCCGAATGGTGGGGCTGGTGGCTCAATCTTCCGGTTTGGCGCTAGGCGGGGAGCAGGAACATGCCCGAATATCAAAACCTCTTCACGCGCGTGCAGATCCGCGGGCCCGCCCATTATGGCGTGCCGATCAAGGACCGCACCTACTGGCGGCGCGACGGCGAGCCCTTCTACGTGTATCTGCTCGGCGTCATCGGCAACGCCCAGATCGGGCCGGTCTATCTCGGCTTCATGGGTTCGGCGTCGCTGATCTGCGGCCTTATCGCGTTCGAGATCATCGGCCTCAACATGCTGGCCTCGGTCAATTGGGACCCGGTCCAGTTCGTGCGCCAGCTCTTCTGGCTCGCCCTTGAGCCGCCCAATCCCAAATACGGCCTCGGCATTCCGCCGCTCAACGATGGCGGCTGGTGGCTGATGGCCGGCTTCTTCCTCACCGTGTCGCTGCTGCTCTGGTGGGGGCGCATGTATCGGCGCGCCCGCGCCCTCGGCATGGGCACGCATGTGGCATGGGCTTTCGCCGCGGCGATCTGGCTCTATCTGGTGCTCGGCTTCATCCGGCCGGTGCTGATGGGCAATTGGGGCGAGGCGGTTCCGTTCGGCATCTTCCCGCATCTCGATTGGACGGCCGCGTTCTCGCTGCGCTACGGCAACCTCTTCTACAATCCGTTCCACGCGCTCTCGATCGTGTTTCTCTACGGCTCGACATTGCTGTTCGCAATGCACGGCGCCACGATCCTGGCCGTGAGCCGCTTCGGCGGCGACCGCGAAATCGAGCAGATCGTCGATCGCGGCACGGCATCGGAACGTGCGGCTTTGTTCTGGCGCTGGACGATGGGCTTCAACGCGACGATGGAATCGATCCATCGCTGGGCCTGGTGGTTCGCCGTTCTCTGCCCGCTCACCGGCGGCATCGGCATCCTCTTGTCGGGCACGGTGGTCGACAACTGGTACCTGTGGGCCATCAAGCACCATTTTGCGCCCGGCTATCCGGCCGTGTTCGGCACGATCGTCGATCCCGCAACTCTTCCAGGAGCAACGCGATGAAAATCGAACTCCCGCTTGCGGGCGCTTTGTTTGCGGTTGCGGCCGCTGCGGTCGTGTACACCTCGTTCACCCTGCCGCCCGTTCTGTCGACGCAGAACGGCTGGCGCGGGACCGCGATGGTGCAAGTCGAACTGCCGGCCCACCGCAAGGCCCTGCAGGCCGCCAACGTGGTGCCCGAAGCGCAGCCGCCGGCCGACCTTGCCAACGAGAAATCGTCGGTAGCCTACGAAAACGTCAAGGTGCTGGGCGACGTCGACTCGGCCGAATTCCTGCGCATCATGACGGCGATCACCGAATGGGTCGCACCCGAGCAGGGCTGCACCTACTGCCATGCCGAAGGCGAGAGCCTGGCCAGCGACACGCTCTACACGAAGGTCGTCGCACGGCGCATGCTGCAGATGACGCTGAAGATCAACGCCGGCTGGAAGCCGCACGTCGCGGAAACCGGCGTCACTTGCTACACGTGCCATCGCGGCCAGCCCGTGCCGGCGCAAATCTGGTTCAAGGAAACGCCGCCGCCGGAGCCTGCCTATGCCGGCAACCGCAACCGCCAGAACCAGCCTTTGCCCGTCGTCGGCGACAGTTCGCTGCCGCACGACATTTTCGAGCCGTATCTCAGCAAGGCGACGGAGATCCGCGTCGAAAGCGCCAAGGCGCTGCGCACGGGGCCCAACCCGTCGATCCAATCGACCGAGGGCACCTACGGGCTCATGATGCATCTCTCGCAAGGGCTCGGCGTGAACTGCACCTTCTGCCACAACACGCAGAACTTCGCCGACTGGAAGACGAGTACGCCGCAGCGCGTGACGGCGTGGCACGGCATTCGGATGGTGCGCGAGATCAACAACGAGTACATCGACACGCTGGTGGGGGCCTTCCCGGCCAACCGCAAGGGGCCGATGGGCGACGTCGCCAAGGTCAATTGCGCGACCTGCCACCAAGGGGTCAACAAGCCGCTCTACGGCGTCAGCATGGTTGCCGACTATCTTGCCCTGAAGACGGGCAAGTAGGCGGCGGACGCGCGCAACGCAACGAGTTTGGCGTCACGGCGCGGCGGCTACCGGACATCCGTCGCCCGAAACTGGCCGGTGCAGCTTCAAAAGCCTGCACCGGCCTTCTTCTTTTTGGGATATTGGCTAGCGCTGCCAGCGCCGCGCGAGGTCGGCGAGGTGGGCGGCCAAGGCGAGCACCAGGAAGGCTGCCACGTGCGTCCAGCCGGCATCCTGCAGCGCGGCGCGCAAGGCGAGCATCAAAGCCGAGCCCGCGGCAAGATTGAAGACGAGGCCGAGCGGCTCGGGCCCGCGGCCGGTGCGAAAGCGATAGACGAGCAGAGCGGCAGCCTCGAGCGCCACGAGTGCCAGAACGAGCTCGACGAGCTGCCCGCTTTGGACGAGTTCGCCCAGCGCTTCGGCCATGCTAGGCGGGCCCAAACGGCGCGTTGAGGCGCACGATCTCGATATTGAGGATGCTCGCGAACGTGACCCAGGCGAGATAGGGCCACAGGGCCATGGCCGCGCGCTTCGAAAGCGGGCGCAGCACGTGGATCAGCGCCAGGATCGAGATCCACAGCCACGCCACCTCGAATAGCGCGTAGTCGGGCCGCTGCAGCGTGAAGAAGAGCCAGCTCCACGCGACGTTCAGCGCCATGTTGAAAAGGAAGAACCAGACGATCGCGATGCGCACGCGCGTTTGGGTCGTGGCCTGCCAGGCAAGCCCGAAGGAATAGGCGCAAAGCGCGAAAATGATCGTCCAGGCCGGACCGAACAGCCAATCGGGCGGCTGCCAGGCGGGTTTCTGCAATTCGAAATACCAGTCCGAGAGATCGGTGAGCGCACCGCCGAGCGAGGCGATCGCAAGCGCGCACGCCCCGCCGGCCGCAAACGGCTTCCAGCGCCGCCGCGCGCGCCCCGTCGCGTTTGCCGTCACGGGCGCGCGAAGCCGAACAGGTGGGCGAGATCCTTGAAGAAGATGCGGATATGCGCCATCGGATCGCGCCGCACGAGCTCTTTGTTCATGTAGGAGTCGAACGTGAGCTTCTGCACGTCCTTGTCGCGGCAGATGCTGACGAAGCTTTCGCGCCGCTTTTCGCTCGAGTACCAGAAGCGCTGCATGATGCCGAGAATGAAGAAGACCGTGCCGTGGTCCTTCATGAAGCGCTTGCGCGCGAGTTTGAGGGCGGCGACCTCGCCCGTCGCCAGCGCTTGTTCGACAGCTTCGGCGGCCAAGCGCCCGCCCAGCATCGCGTAGTAGATCCCCTCGCCCGACGCGGGCGCGACGACGCCGGCCGCATCGCCCGCCAGCACCACGTCGCGCCCGTTGTCCCAGCGCTTCAGCGGCTTCAGCGGAATGGGCGCACCTTCGCGGCGCAGCGTCTCGAACGCGTCGAGCCCAGTTGCCGCGCGCAGCCGGCCGACCGCACTGCGCAGCGAGAAGCCTTTCTGCATGCTGCCCGTGCCGATGCTCGCCGTCTGGCCGTGCGGGAAGACCCAGGCGTAGAAATCGGGCGAGGTGTCGCCGCGATAGACGACGTCGCAGCGTTTTGCGTCGAAATCGACTGCGGCGTTTGGCGGCACTTTCACGATCTCGTGATAGGCGAACACGTAGCGCATGCGATCGGCGCCCGGCACATGGGCCGCGCGCGCGACGGCGGAATTGGCACCGTCCGCCCCGATCACCATGCGCGCGCGCGCGCGCACCGGTGCCCCGCTCGCCTCGGGCAGTTTGGGGCGATAGACGACGATCGCCGTTCCGTCGGCATCGCGCTCGATCGTCTCGAACGTGCCGTTGCGGCGCTTGGCGCCGGCCGTGGTGGCGCGCATGCGCAGCCATTCGTCGAAATGCTCGCGGTCGACCATGCCCACGAAGCCGCCTTCGATCGGAATGTCGACATGCTTGTTGGACGGGGCGACCATGCGCGCGCAGTTGATGCGCGCAACCAGCATCGAATCGGGAATGTCGAAATCCTTGATGGCGCGCGGCGGGATGGCGCCGCCGCACGGCTTGATGCGGCCGGCCCGGTCGAGCAGCAGCACGTTGAAGCCGCGGCGGGCGAGATCGGTCGCTGCCGTGGCCCCGGCAGGGCCCCCGCCGACGACGGCGACGTCGAAGGTTTCGAGCGTTTCCATGCGCATCATCCTCTTTCTAGGCCCGCGGCAAAGCGGGGCAGGGCGGCGGGCCGCTTGGCGGCCGAGCGGTCGAGCGTTGCGGCCAAAACGGCCGACAGCAAAAACAGCAGCGCTTCGGCAAAGAACACGCTGCCATAGGCAAGGGCGTCGTCGGCGAACACGGCGCGCGCGATGTCGCTTGCAGTGGCCCCCGCGAGCCCGCCCAGCCCGAAGGCGATCGCTTGGGCCGCCCCCCACAATCCCATGCGAATGCCTTCGCGCCCGCTTTGGCCGCGTCCGGCAAGTTCCATCATGCTGGCGATTGCGGCGACGGCGAACGCGCCGTTGGCAACGCCCAATGCGAAGACCACGGCGCGCAGCGGGAAAGCGGTGCCCGCAAGCCCGCCAAGCGCAAGGGCAATGAGTGCCGCGCCCGAGGCAAGGCAGCCGCCGACGGTCCAACTGCGCAAGCTTCCGAAACGACGTTTGCCGCTCGCAAGAACGGCGACGAGCAGCATGCCTGCGAACACGCCGCCATGCTGCACGCCGGCAAGGCCCGTCGATTGGCCCGGCGTGAAGCCGAACACCACGCCCGCAAACGGCTCGAGGATGAGGTCTTGGGCGCTGTAGGCGAGCATCGAAACGAAGACGAAGATCGTGAAGCGGCGTGCCGCATTCTCGCGCCAGATTTCGGCGAGCGCATCGGCAAAGCGGCGCGGACCAGCCGAAGCATTCGCGTCCGCCGCTTGCATGCGTGCCGGGCCTTCCACGCCCCAAACCGCGACAGTCGCAAGCACGAAGGCCAGAAGGGACACCGCGCTCGAAACGGCGACGAGGCGGGACGGCGAAAACGGATCGAGGAAGGCCGACGTGCCGAGGGCCGTCAGCGCAAAGCCTGCGATCATCATCATCCACACGGTCGTGGCGGCCGCAGCGCGCCGTTCGGGCGCCACGCGCTTGGCGAGCAATGCCAGCAGCGACGTGCCGGCGGCCCCCACGCCAAGCCCGATCATCGCGAAGGCCGCCATGCCGAGGGCGAGCCCCCACGCGAATGCATCGGCCATAAGGACGGTCGAAACGGCGGCGAGCACGCCGCCGCTTGCTAGCATTGCCATGCCGCCGACGATCCACGGCGTGCGCCTGGCACCCGTGTCCGAGCCATGGCCCAGATGCGGGCGCAGGAACTGCACGCCGTAATGCAACGCCACGAGCAGGCCCGGCAGAAAAGCCGGCAGGGCGAACTCGACGACCATGATGCGGTTCAAGGTGGAGGTCGTCAGTACCACGACGGCGCCAAGGGCCGTCTGTACGAGGCCGAGGCGCACGATCGCACCCCAACCGAGCCCTTCAGCTTTCGGCCCGTCCGCTTTCGGCATTTCGGCCGTACGCAGCATAAGCAACGATCCGTCGGCTAGACGCGCAAGGTCCGGTCCGACAGCATCGTCAGCATGTTGCGCGCCTGGCGCACCGCCTGAAGCCCGTCGAACGCCACAGTGTCGGCGCCGACCAGCGCCACGCAATCCGGCCGATCCGAGAAGACCCGGCCGCCGACCATGATGCCGACCGAGCGGTTGCGCGTTTCGCGGCGGATGCGATGGATGCAGCCGGCCAGAGGTTCGAGCAGCGCATCGCAGCTCGCCGACAGCCCGACGACCGAGAAGCTTTCCTGGCGCACGAGGCGCCCAAGTGCGTTGGCTTCGGTGTCGACGAGGCACGTCACGTCCCAGCCCGCACGGCGGAAAAATTCTTCGACCATCAAAAGACCGAACAGATGCGTCTCGCCCGGTGCGGCCGCCAGCAGAATGCGATGATGCGCTTCGGGTGCCGAAGGCGGCCGGTAGCGCGGACCGTATTGGCGCAGCAGATTCTGCAGCACCGACAGACCCAGCATCACGTCGGTGAAGGTGGCGCGGTCGTCGTCCCACATCTCGCCCAAGCAGCGCGCGGCGGGGGCGAGCAGATCAAGGCATATCTCGCCCAGCGTCACGCGGCCGGACAGGAGGCGCTCGATATGGGCCGCAGGTGCGGATGCGTCTTTCGACAGCAGCGTTTCGGTGAACGCCGCAATGGCGGCAGCGTCGAGCCCGGGCGTTTTTGCGGCAATGCGTCGGCCGCCGCCTTGCGCCAGCACGAGGCGAGGCACGATCTCGCACTCGATCGTGTCTGCAACCGAAAGTCGGTTGCTGTCGCTTTGCGAGATTTCGCCGTTTCGGTCGCGCGCGCGGCGCTGCTGCGCTTCGCTGGGTGCGGTCCTTGCCGCTGCCAGACTTTCCTGGAGAGTGTAATTCTCCAGCCCCTGCTGTCCGGCCGTCGCTCGTGACAAATTCTGTCCCAAAGCGCCCTCCCCCGTAACGCTGCGGTCGATGGAATTCGTCCCCCGACGGTATCGCCGCAACTGTCTTAGCCTCTTATGCGTGATCTTCTTTGTCAAGGCGGCTTTACAGAAATACGCCGAAAATACGGCGAAACCTATCGCGCGCTCCTGCGGAATGCTGCAGCGCAAGGTGTTTTCCGGATACCGCGAATATCGATATTGTCGAGACGCATTCGACGTTGAAACAGCGGTGCAATTGACCCACATGTCAGGATCGATTGACAGAATTGGGCGCCCTCCCGTACCGCCTTTTGCGTGTATCGTGCTGCAACGCGAAGAGGGCGATTTGGCTACTCGAAAAAACGGTGCATATCTTGCGGCTCTTGCGGCGGTATCGAGCCCCACACGCGACTCGCGCATGCGCCGTCGCCCGACCAGATCCGCAACTTCAACAAAATGCAGCTTAAGACGGTTCGGTGCGTCCGCACACTTTTTCTATTGCGGATGCTCGGCTTCGACGGTGTCTTCGCTGGCCGCGTCGGTGAGACCGTAGCGGCGCAGCTTGACGTAGAGGCTCTGGCGGCTGAGGCCGAGCATTTCGGCCGCCGACGCGCGGTTGTCGCGCGTCAATTCGAGTGCGGCTTCGATGCAGAGCCGCTCGATCATGTCGGTCGTTTCGCGCACGAGTTCCTTCAGCGATACGCGCCCGACGAGTTCGGTCAGCTGCTCGACCGAATGCGGCAATTCGCGCGTGCGTTTGGTCTCGCTGCGCACGCGGCCCGCGACGTTGCGGATCGCAAAGCAGTAGACGGGTTTGCCGTTCGTGACGGTGGCGGCGGCCGAAATCTCGACGTCCGTGCGGCCGCCGAGTTCGCCGCGCAATGTCGTGGCGAACAGCCGCACGCTCGCGCGCTGGCGCAGATTCGCCATCAGCACGTTGAAGTCGATGCCGTCGCGCCCGACCCACGTGTCGAGCGTGCCGGCGAGCGCTTGGTCGAGCGATGAAAGCTGGGCGAGTTCCAGAAAAGCCGCGTTTGCGCTCAGCACGTGGCCGGCACCGTCGCACGACACGAACGCGTCCGGCGACTGGTCGACGAGCCGCGCCAGGGCCGCTTCTTCCTTCGTCGTCGGCCGGCCGGCCGCGTCGGCTGTCGCTGCCGCGGCCGCCGCAATCCGCACCAGCAACAGCGTGGTGCCTTCCTGGCGGAACACGGCAATGCCGACTTTGAGCGGCTGCCTGTCGAGATGGAGCTGGATCTCGTCGCTGCGCCCCGAGGCGCGCACGCCCGCGATCGTGTCGGCCAGCAGCTTGGCGTTCGAGGCGTCGAAGATCTCGGTGAAGTTGCGCCCGACGAGGCGCTTTACGGATCCGGCAAAAAGCTGTTCGGCGGCCGGATTGGCTTCGATGATGCGTTGGCTCGTGCCGTCGACGATGGCAACGCCGTCGGCGGCTTGCTGGAACAGCAGCCGATAGCGCGTTTCGGCGCTGCGCAGCCGCGAATAGTCGCGTTCCATCGATTGCTGCGCGTCCATCAGGCGCTGCTGCAGATTCGAGACGCTGCGCAGATCGCGCCCGTAGGCGACGATGCGCCCGATCTTGCCGATGCGCATCGTGCGGTAGAGAACGGGCAGATCGGTGCCGAGGGCCGGATGGTTGACTTGCCGCCAGCGTGCACCCGCCTCGTTGTCGGCGTCGCGCAGCAGCGAGGCGATTTTCGTGCGGCTCTCGACCGTCACCAGATCGGCCCAGCGTTTGCCGATCCATTTTTCGCGCGCGCCCAGATCGGCGCCGAGCTCGGCGCCTTGGAAGGCCGCGTCGCAGACCGTACCGTCGGCCTCCAGCACAAGCGTGATATCCGCCCCAGCCGCGACCAATGCGGATGCCTGCTCGGCCGAAATGCCGCCGAGCGCGCCTTTGGGGTTGAGGAAGCCGTTCACGCTTGCATCGATCCTTGGGCAGCGGCGGCGTCGCTGCCGAATGCGGTTGGCGTCGGTCGGGTTTTGTCCGCGGCGGCGAGCCGCGCCAAGTCGGGCGTTCCGCGCGACGGCCGACAGTGCGTACTCGCGTGTACAGAGCAAAGGTGTCCGATGTACGGCACGGCAGCGGCGCTCGGCACTGATTTGCCGTTGGAGGAGTCGGTGGGCGGCCGATGGTCGTGGCGCTGAGTCATCAAAGGTAAGCATCGGTTGGAGGAACAGACGCGCTGTGTCTGCGCGTTGGTATCGAGATACCGCGATACTGCGTGAATTTTCCTTAGTCGCTGTTTTGACAGGGAAAAACAAGACTTAAAGTCGGTTTTGATAGGGCAACCGCCAATCTTAACCCGCGGCGAGGGTGTCAAACCTTTTGATTGATGTCAATCAATTTAGACGTAAACTTACATTGACAGACCTGGGCCGGAGTCCTAGTCTTTCTTTCGAACGACGGCCCACCAAAGAGGCAAAAGCCATGGGACTGGATCGCGCCCGGACCAAAAATCTCCATCACAACTCGCCCTTGCCGGCATGCGCCCGGATCGGCCTCGGCCAGATCGGCCTCGGAAGGATTGCGCCATGATCAGTTCGGTTCTGGATCGCCTGATGGCCGCGTTCGACGGCAGCCCGTGGGCGATGTCGTCGGGTCGCGATTGCCTGCATGCGCGCGGCGACTCGCACCGTTCGCAGCCGCTCTACACGCCCGAACAGCGCAAGCGGCGCGACAATACGCACTGGACGCTGGTGCAGGGCATTCTTGCGCCGATCCAGTTCCTCGTTTTCATCGCGAGTGCGGTCCTCGTCGTGCGCTTCCTTGCGACCGGCGAAGGCTTCGAAATCGCGACCGCCTCGGTCGTCGTCAAGACGCTGCTGCTCTACGCGATCATGGTCACGGGCGCCATCTGGGAGAAGGTCGTGTTCGGCCGCTATCTGTTTGCGCCGGCCTTCTACTGGGAAGACGTGTTCAGCATGCTCGTGCTCGCCCTGCACACGGCCTATCTCACGGCGCTGATCGGCGGCTACGGCGACGCCGAATTCCAGATGCTGCTGGCCCTTGCCGCCTACGCAACCTACGTGGTGAACGCCACGCAGTTCGTGTTGAAGCTGCGCGCCGCCCGGCTCGACGAGCAGCGCTGGAAGGGGCGGGCCCAAGTCGGCGGCCCGATCGGGTCGTTCTGATGGCGATGCTGGATCTGCAGAAGCCCGAAGCCAGCTGTGCAAGCCCGCCCGAGATTCTGCGCGAGCGCGGCCAGCGCGAAGTGTTCTGCGGCCTGACCGGCATCATCTGGCTGCATCGCAAAATCCAGGATGCGTTTTTCCTCGTCGTCGGCTCGCGCACCTGCGCGCATCTGATCCAGTCGGCGGCCGGCGTGATGATCTTCGCCGAGCCGCGATTTGCCACCGCCATCATCGACGAGCGCGATTTGGCGGGCCTTGCCGACGCCAATGCCGAGCTCGACCGAGTCGTCAATCGGCTGCTCGAGCGCCGTCCCGACATCAAGCTTCTGTTCCTCGTGGGCTCGTGCCCGTCGGAAGTGATCAAGCTCGATCTGTCGCGCGCGGCCCAGCGCCTGTCGCGCAGCTTCGAGCCGCGCGTGCGCGTGCTGAACTATTCGGGCAGCGGCATCGAAACCACCTTCACGCAAGGCGAAGATGCGTGCTTGGCCGCCCTCGTGCCGAGTCTGCCGGCCGCACCCGCTACGGCCCCGCGCGAATTGCTGGTTGTTGGCGCGCTTGCCGACGTCGTCGAAGACCAGTTCAAGCGCATCTTCGAGCGGCTCGGCATTGGCCCCGTGCGCTTCATGCCGCCGCGCAGCGCGCTCGATCTGCCGCAGGTGGGTCCGGGCACGCGCTATTTGCTGGCCCAGCCGTTCCTGGGCGACACGGCGCGTGCGCTCGACGATCGCGGCGCCAAATGGCTGCCGGCGGCGTTTCCGTTGGGTGCCGAAGGCACCACCGCTTGGCTGCGTGCGGCGGCCGATGCGTGGGGCGTCGATCCCGAACATTTCGGCGCCGTCACGGCCGCCCATCGCGCGCGCGCCGAGACGGCGCTTGCGCGCTATCGCGCCAAGCTCGAAGGCAAGAGCGTGTTCTTCTTCCCCGACTCGCAGCTCGAAGTGCCGCTGGCGCGCTTCCTTACGCGCGAAATGGGCATGCGCGCGGTCGAAGTCGGCACGCCCTATCTGCATCGCCAGCATCTGGCGGCCGATCTCGCGATGTTGCCGGCTGACCAGGCCTACAGCGAAGGCCAGCATGTCGACAACCAGCTCGACCGCTGCCGTGCGGCCCGGCCCGACATCACGGTGTGCGGGCTTGGCCTCGCCAATCCGCTCGAGGCCGAAGGCCTCACGACAAAATGGTCGATCGAACTCTTGTTCACGCCGATCCAAGGCTACGAACAGGCGGGCGATCTGGCCGAACTCTTTGCGCGCCCGCTCGAGCGGCGCGCCCGGTTGGCGGCCTAACGCCATGCAGCTGACCGTCTGGACCTATGAAGGCCCGCCGCATGTCGGTGCTATGCGCATCGCAACGGCTCTTGAGGACGTGCACTACGTGCTGCACGCACCCCAGGGCGATACCTACGCCGATCTTCTGTTCACGATGATCGAGCGGCGCGCCAAGCGCCCGCCGGTCACCTACACGACCTTCCAGGCGCGCGATCTGGGCGGCGATACGGCCGATCTCTTCAAAGCGGCCGCGCGCGACGCGTTTGCGCGTTTCCAGCCCAAGGCGATGCTCGTGGGTGCTTCGTGCACGGCCGAACTCATCCAGGACGATCCGGGCGGGCTTGCCAAAGCGCTCGCTTTGCCGATCCCGGTGGTTGCACTCGAATTGCCGTCCTACCAGAAAAAAGAAAATTGGGGGGCAAGCGAAACCTTCTATCGCCTCGTGCGTGCGCTTGCGGGCCCGCATGCCCCGGCCCCCGGCACCAAGCGCCCGGCGCGCGAACCGGGGTCGCGCGCGCGCTGCAATCTTTTGGGCGCGACCGCCCTCGGTTTCCGCCACCGCGACGACGTGGCCGAAATCGTCAAGCTGCTCGACAGCATCGGCATCGACGTGGATATCGTGGCGCCGCTCGGCGCGACGGCCGCGGACATTGCGCGCTTGGGCGAAGCCGATATCTGCGTGCCGCTCTATCCCGAAATCGCGGGCCAGGCGGCCGCATGGCTGGCCAAGACCTTCGACCAAAAACTCGTGCGCACCGTGCCGATCGGCGTGGGGGCCACGCGCGAATTCGTGGCCGAGATCGCGGAGGCGGCCGGGCTCGATGCAAGCGCCATTCTGGCCGACATGCCGACGCGCGCCCCCTGGTATTCGAAGTCGGTCGACTCGAACTATCTCACCGGCAAGCGCGTGTTCGTGTTCGGCGACGCCACACACGCGATCGCGGCCGCGCGCATCGCCGCCCGCGAATTGGGTTTCACGGTCGTCGGGCTCGGCACCTACAGCCGCGAATTCGCGCGCGAAGTGCGGGAAGCCGCCAAGCTCTACGGCATCGAAGCCTTGATCACCGACGACTATCTCGAAGTCGAAGCCAAAGTGGCCGAACTGCAGCCGGAACTCGTGCTCGGCACGCAGATGGAGCGCCACATCGCCAAGCGCCAGGGCGTGCCCTGTGCGGTGATCTCGGCCCCCGTGCATGTGCAGGATTTCCCCGCGCGCTATTCGCCGCAGATGGGTTTCGAGGGTGCGAACGTATTGTTCGACACGTGGGTCCATCCGCTGATGATGGGTCTCGAAGAACATCTGCTGACGATGTTCCGTGGCGATTTCGAATTCCACGACGGTGCGGGCTCGTCGCATCTGGGGGCGGGCAAGTCGCATGCCCCCGCCAGCGTCGCCGCCGAAAAACCGGACGCCGCCCAAGACGCGCCGATCGTCGTTGCCGCACCCGCTGCTGCCGCTGCGCCCGTGGCTCCCGTATGGGCGCCGGACGCGGAGAAAGAACTCAAGAAGATCCCGTTCTTCGTGCGCGGCAAAGCCCGCCGCAACACCGAGCGTTTCTCGGTCGAACGGGGTGTCGCCGTCATCACTGTGGAGACGCTGTACGATGCCAAAGCGCATTTCGGCCGCTGACTCCACGCCCATTCGCGTGGCCATCGTCACGATGGACAGCCATCTGACGGGCTCGGCGATGCGCGCCGAAGCCGTCCTGCGCCGCGAACTGCCGGGCCTGACTCTGGCGGTGCACGCCGCCGACGAGTGGGGTTCGGACGAAGACGCGCTGAAGCGCTGCAAGGAAGACATTGCGCGCGCCGACATCGTCGTGGCGACGATGCTGTTCCTCGAAGACCATGTGCGCGCCGTTATGCCGGATCTGCTGGCGCGGCGCGAAAACTGCGACGCGATCGTGTGCTGCCTGGCGGCGGGCGAGATCGTCAAGCTCACGCGCATCGGCAAGTTCAACATGAGCAAGGAGGCGCTCGGCGCGATTTCGTGGCTGAAGCGCCTGCGCGGCAAGAGCAAGCCCGGCCAGTCTTCGGGCGAAGGCCAGATGAAGATGCTGCGCCAGCTGCCCAAGCTGCTGCGCTTCGTGCCCGGCACGGCGCAGGACGTGCGCGCCTATTTCCTCACGCTGCAATACTGGCTCGCAGGTTCCGAAGCCAATCTCGCCAACATGGTGCGCCTGCTGGTCGGCCGCTACGCCGACGGCGCGCGCCGCAATCTGCGCAATGCGGTAAGCGCGCAGCCGCCCATCGACTATCCGGATGTCGGCGTCTACCACCCGCGCATGAAGGGCCGCTTGGGCGAACGCGCGGATCTGCTGCCGGCCCCTGCGGGCAAGGTGCGCGGAACGGTCGGCTTGCTCGTGCTGCGCTCGTATCTGCTGTCGGACAATGCCGGCCATTACGACGGCACGATCGCGGCCCTCGAAGCGCGCGGCTTGCGCGTGGTGCCGGTGTTCGCGAGCGGCCTCGACCAGCGCCCGGCCATCGAAAAATTCTTCCGCAAAGACGGCCGCACGACGGTCGATGCTGTCATCTCGCTGACCGGCTTCTCGCTGGTCGGCGGCCCCGCCTACAACGACGCCAAGGCGGCCGAAGAAATTCTCGCCACGCTCGACGTGCCGTATCTGGCCGCGCACCCGGTCGAATTCCAGACGCTCGAACAATGGGGCGCTTCGGATCGCGGGCTGATGCCGGTCGAAAGCACGATCATGGTCGCGATCCCGGAACTCGACGGCGCTTCGGGCCCGATCGTGTTCGGCGGCCGCTCGGACGGGGCGGGTGCGCCGTGCGCGGGCTGCGACCGCCATTGCGTGTTCGAAAACGCCGCCGAAGGCCGCAACATGCATGTTTGCGCCGAGCGTGCGGCGATGCTGGCCGACCGCGTCGACAAGATGGTGCAGCTGCGCGCGACCGCGCGGGCGGCGCGCAAGATCGCCGTCGTGCTGTTCAATTTCCCGCCGAACGGCGGCAATGCCGGCACGGCCGCCTATCTGTCGGTTTTCGACTCGCTGCAGCGCACGCTCGCGGCAATGAAGGCCGAGGGCTACACGGTCGAGGTTCCGGCCGACGGCGAGGCGTTGCGCAAAGCGGTCGTCCAAGGCAATGCCGCACAGTACGGGGCGGATGCCAACGTGCATTGCCGCGTGCCCACTTCCGAACATGTCGGCCGCGAGACCTGGCTTTCGCAGATCGAAGCGCAATGGGGCCCGGCCCCCGGCCGCCAGCAGAGCGACGGGGCTTCGATCTTCGTGCTCGGCGCCCAGTTCGGCAACGTGTTCGTCGGCATCCAGCCCGCCTTCGGCTACGAGGGCGATCCGATGCGGCTTCTGTTCGAGAAGGGTTTTGCGCCCACGCACGCTTTCTCGGCCTTCTATCGCTGGCTGCGCGAGGATTTCGCGGCCGATGCGGTGCTGCATTTCGGCACGCATGGCGCACTCGAATTCATGCCGGGCAAGCAGTCGGGCATGTCGGGTGCCTGCTGGCCCGACCGCATGATCGGCGCCTTGCCGAACATCTATCTCTACGCCGCGAACAACCCCTCGGAAGGGGCGATCGCCAAGCGCCGCTCGGCCGCCACACTCGTGAGCTATCTCACGCCGCCGGTGGCCCATGCCGGTCTCTACAAGGGCTTGGGCGAACTCAAAGCGTCGGTCGAGCGCTGGCGCGGGCTCGAGCCCGACGCGTCGTTCGAGCGCGGCGAACTCGCCGCCCTTGTGCAAGCGCAGGCGGCCCTTGTCGATCTTGCGCCTGCGGAACCCGCCTGGGCCGATCCGGCCGCCGAAATCGAAGCATTGGGCGCCAAAGTTCTCGAACTCGAATACACGCTGATCCCGCACGGGCTGCATGTCGTGGGCGCGACCCCGTCGCACGAAGAGAGGCTCGACACGCTGCTCGCGGTGGCCGATGCCAGCCACGAAATGCATCCGCCGCGCGAAGCGGTCGAAGCGCTGATGCGCGGCGAGTCGGTCGAGGCGGCATGGTCGCGTACCGGCCTCGGGCCCGACGAAAAAGCCTTCGAGATGATGCGCACGCTCGCGCGTACCGACGCGATGCTGCGCGAAGACGCCGAAATCCCGGCCTTGCTGCGGGCACTCGACGGGCGCTTCACGCGGCCGGCCCCGGGCGGGGACCTGCTGCGCACGCCCGCGATTCTGCCGACGGGCCGCAACATCCATGGCTTCGATCCGTTCCGCATCCCGAGCGCTTATGCGGTGCAGGACGGTGCGCGCCAGGCAGCGCGCCTGCTCGAGCGCCACATGGCGGGCGGGGCGGCAATGCCCGAAACGGTCGCGATCGTTCTTTGGGGCACGGACAATCTCAAATCCGAAGGCGGGCCGATCGCGCAGGCGCTCGCCCTCTTGGGCGCGCGCCCGCGCTTCGACAGCTACGGCCGCCTTGCCGGGGCCGAGCTCGTGCCGCTGGCCGAACTCGGGCGCCCGCGCATCGACGTGGTCATCACGCTTTCGGGTATTTTCCGCGATCTGCTGCCGCTGCAGATCAAGCTGCTGGCCGAGGCGTGCTTCCTGGCCGCGTCCGCCGACGAAGCAGCCGCCGACAATTTCGTGCGCAAGCACGCGCTCGCCTACCAGCTGGCGCATGGCTGCGATCTTGAGACGGCTTCCTTGCGCGTGTTCGGCAATGCCGACGGCGCCTACGGCTCGAACGTCAACCATCTCGTCGAAAACGGCGCGTGGGAAAACGAAGACGAGCTCGCTGAGACCTATTCCAAGCGCAAGAGCTTCGCCTATGGCCGCAGCGGCAAGCCCGCAGCGCAGGCGGCCCTTCTGCAGAGCGTGCTGGCCGACGTCGAACTCGCCTACCAGAATCTCGACTCGGTCGAGCTCGGCGTGACCACCGTCGACCATTATTTCGACACGCTGGGCGGCATTTCGCGCGCGGTGCGCCGCGCCAAGGGCGGCACGGCGGCCCCGGTCTATATCGGCGACCAGACGCGCGGCGAGGGTACGGTGCGCAGCCTCTCCGAACAGGTCGCCCTCGAGACGCGCACGCGGACCCTCAATCCCAAATGGTACGAGGGCATGCTCAAGCACGGCTACGAAGGCGTGCGCCAGATCGAAGAGCACGTCACCAACACGATGGGCTGGTCGGCCACCACGGGCGAAGTCCAGCCTTGGGTCTACAAGCAGCTCACCGAAACCTTCGTGCTGGACCCCGAGATGCGCGAGCGTCTGGCCCAGCTCAATCCCACCGCGTCGGCGAAAGTCGCCACGCGCCTCATCGAAGCCCACGAACGCAGCTACTGGAACCCCGACCCGGCGACGCTCGAAGCGCTGCGCCGTGCCGGGGCCGAGCTCGAAGACCGCCTCGAGGGCGTCAAAGAAGGAGTAGCCGCATGAACATCGCGACCCCCAAGCGCCCGACCCGCGCCGACGGCGAGGGCAGCCTGCAGGTCCAGCTCGACCCGCAGATGAAGATCGAGGGCGCGAAAGTCTTTGCCGTCTACGGCAAAGGCGGCATCGGCAAAAGCACGACGTCGTCGAACCTGTCGGTTGCGTTCTCGAAGCTCGGCAAGCGCGTGCTGCAGATCGGCTGCGATCCCAAGCACGACTCGACTTTCACGCTGACCAAGCGCCTGATCCCGACCGTGATCGACGTGCTCGAGCAGGCCGACTTCCACACCGAAGAGCTGCGCGTCGACGATTTCGTGTTCGAAGGCTACAACGGCGTGATGTGCGTCGAAGCGGGCGGCCCGCCGGCGGGGACCGGCTGCGGCGGCTACGTCGTTGGCCAGACGGTGAAGCTCCTCAAAGAGCACCATCTGCTCGACGACACGGACGTCGTGGTGTTCGACGTGCTCGGCGACGTGGTGTGCGGCGGGTTTGCCTCGCCCCTGCAGCATGCCGACCGCGGCCTCATCGTCGCCGCCAACGATTTCGACTCGATCTTCGCGATGAACCGCATCGTGGCCGCCATCTCGGCCAAGGCCAAAAACTACCCGGTGCGCTTGGGCGGGGTCATCGCCAACCGCAGTGCGGGCACGGACCAGATCGAAAAATTCAACAAGGCGGTCGGCCTCAAGACGCTGGCGCACTTCCCGGATCTCGACGTGATCCGCCGCAGTCGCCTCAAGAAGGCGACGCTGTTCGAAATGGAAGACTCGCCCGAATTGCTGGCCGTGCGCGCCGAATATCTGCGCCTGGCCGAAACGCTGTGGTCGGGCACCGACGAACTCGCGCCCGACTCGCTCAAAGACCGCGAAATCTTCGATTTGTTGGGGTACGACTGATGGCCAGCGCCTCCTACACACACCGCCGCAGCCAAATCGAAAACTATTTCGACCGCACCGCGGCCGACGCCTGGGCGAAACTGACCTCGACCGCCCCGGTCGGGCGCATCCGCGCCACAGTGCGCGCGGGCCGCGATCGCATGCGCAACATCCTGCTCGGCAATCTGCCCGCCGACATGCGCGGGCTTCGCCTGCTCGATGCGGGCTGCGGCACGGGTGCTTTTGCGGTTGAGGCCGCACGGCGCGGTGCCGATGTGGTCGCGATCGATCTGTCGCCGACCTTGGTGGCGCTCGCCGACGAGCGCGCACCGCGCGATTTTGCACACGGCAAGATCGAGTTCCGCGTGGGCGACATGTCGGACGCAAGTCTCGGCGAATTCGACCATGTCGTGGCGATGGACTCGCTGATCCATTACGACGAACGCGACGTGGCGCGCGTGCTCGGCGACATTGCCGGGCGCACGCGCCATTCGATCCAGTTCACCTTTGCGCCGCGCACGCCGCTCCTGATGGCGTTCTGGACGGCCGGTCGGCTGTTCCCACGCGGCGACCGGGCACCTGCGATCGAACCGATCGCGGTCGACTCGCTGCGCCGCATGCTGCCGCGCCACGAAGCGCTTGCGTCGTGGCGCGAAGCGTCGAGCGAGCGCGTGGCGAGCGGCTTCTACACCTCGCAAGCTATGGAGCTGCGCCGCGCATGAGCTGGCTCTCGGCCAAGACGCGCAAATTTATGGTCGGCATGGGGCCGCGCATCGTGCGCTTCCTGCCCTTCGCCGATGCGGCGACGGCCGATCTGCCGCTTGGCCGCCTCTTGCGCCTGTCGCTGTTCCAGCTGACCGGCGGCATGGCCTTCGTGCTGCTGAACGGCACGCTCAATCGCGTGATGATCGTCGAGATGAACGTGCCTGCGAGCCTTGTGGCCGTGATGGTTGCGTTGCCGCTCCTGTTCGCGCCGTTGCGGGCACTCGTGGGTTTCCGCTCCGACACACATCGCTCGGCCATCGGCTGGCGGCGCGTGCCCTATATTTGGATGGGCTCGCTCGTGCAGTTCGGCGGGCTTGCGATCATGCCTTTCGCGTTGCTCGTGCTGTCGGGCGACGGCGAGGGGCCGATCTGGATCGGCCAGCTCGGTGCTGCACTGGCGTTCCTGTTGGTGGGGGCAGGCATGCTCACCGCCCAGACGGCGGGCTTGGCGCTTGCGACCGATCTCGCCAGCGACTCCTCGCGTCCGCGCGTGGTGGCGCTGATGTACGTGACCCTGCTCGTGGGCTCGGTCGCAAGCGGATTCGTTTTCGGCGAGTTGCTCGCCGAATTCAGCGCCAAGCGCCTCGTGCAGGTCGTGCAAGGGGCAGCCGTCGTGACACTCGTACTGAACGTGGTGGCGCTGTGGAAGCAGGAGGTCCGCAATCCGGGCCTCACGTCCAAGCGCGTGCAGCAGCCGACCTTTGCCGAAGAATGGCGCGCCCTTGCCAAGGCCGGACGCACACTGCGTCTGCTCGTGGCCGTCGGGCTCGGCACGGCGGCCTTTGCGATGCAGGACATTCTGCTCGAGCCCTATGGCGGCCAGGTGCTCAAAATGAGCGTCGGTGCGACCACGGAGCTTACCGCCACGCTCGCCCTTGGCGCACTGCTCGCCTTTGCGCTGGCCGCAAACGTGCTCGAGCGCGGCTTCGACCCCTATCGTTTGGCGGCTTATGGCGCGCTGCTCGGCATCGTCGCTTTTGCGCTCGTGATTTTCTCGGCGCCGCTCGATGCGGTCGATATGTTCCGCGCGGGCGTGTTCGCGATCGGGATGGGCGGCGGGCTGTTCTCGGTCGGAACGCTGACGGCCGTCATGTCGATCAAGTCGGAAGGCCGCACGGGATTGGCGCTCGGCGCTTGGGGGGCCGTGCAGGCCACCGCGTCGGGTACGGCCGTCGCGTTGGGCGGGCTCATCGGCGACGGCGTCGGGGCACTTGCCAAAACGGGCGCTTTGGGGGCGGGCATGTCCGATCCGGCGGTCGGGTACAGCGTCGTCTACCACATCGAAATCGCCCTGCTGTTCGCAACACTCGTCGCGATCGGACCTTTGGTCCGCGTCGGACATGTGCGGCCGGCGGGCACTGCGAAATTCGGCCTGGCCGAGATGCCGGGCTAAGCGAAAACGAGAAGGCGGGAGAGCAGCCATGGAAATGGGAATCGTCGCACAGAACTTCGACATCGCGCAGATCACGCTCTACGTGTTCTGGGCGTTCTTCGCAGGGCTCATCTACTATCTGCACCGCGAGAACAAGCGCGAGGGCTATCCGCTCGAAACCGACCGCCCGCAAGCCGGCGTGGTGCAGGGCTTCCCGGCCGTGCCCGCACCCAAGACCTATCTGCTGCGCGACGGCACCACGGTGCAGGCACCCAAGCCGGAAGCGCCCCGTAGTTTTGCGCTCGTGCAGGTGCAGAACTATCCGGGTGCGCCCTTCGAGCCGACGGGCGATCCGATGCAGGACGGCGTGGGCCCGGCCGCGTACGCGCTGCGCGCCGAACATCCCGAAACCTCAAGCGACAATCTGCCGACCATCGTGCCGATGCGCCTCGCCCCCGACCATTGGGTGGCCGAAGAAGATCCCGATCCGCGCGGCATGCCGGTCGTCGGCATCGACGGCGCGGTCGGCGGCACGGTTTCCGACATCTGGATCGACCGCAGCGAAGTGATGATCCGCTATCTCGAAGTCGTGGCCGCGGGTTCGGGTGCGCGCGTGCTGCTGCCGATGACGATGGCGCGCGTGAGCGCTTCGCAAAAGCGCGTCACGGTCGACTCGATCCGCGGCGACCAGTTCGCGGGCGTGCCGAAGACGGCGAGCCCCGACCAGGTCACTTCGCGCGAGGAAGACCGCATCACCGCCTACTATGCCGGCGGCCATCTCTATTCGCTGCCCTCGCGCTCGGAGCCGGTGATATGAGCGCGCACGCCGAAGGCCACGACGATTTCGATTTCGAACCCGTCCGCGGCCTGCCCAAAATGTTGCCGAAAGGCGAAACGATGCTGTGGCAGGGCGGCCCGGACGCGGCCGCCGTCGCCAAGCGCGTTCTGCATGTGCGCAAAATCGGCTTCTATTTCGCGGCGATCTTCGCCTGGTCGGTTGCCGCTGGCATTGTCGACGGCATGCCGGCCAGCGAACTCGCGGTCTCGCTTGCCGTGCTGACATTGCTGGGCGCCGCCGCGATCGGGCTCATTGCGCTGTTCGCCTGGGGGATCGCGCGCACGACCGTCTATACGCTGACCCAGCGCCGCTTGGTCATGCGTTTCGGCATCGCGTTGCCGATCACGTTCAACATTCCCTACAAGCTCGTCGAAAGCGCTTCGGTCAAACGCAACGGCGACGGGACCGGCGACATTTCGTTGGTGCTGGCGCCGGGCGAACGCATGGCCTATGCGGTCATGTGGCCGCATGCGCGCCCGTGGCATTTCTCGCGCGTCGAGCCGACCTTGCGCGCGATCGCCGACGTCGAGAACGTGGCGCAGATCCTGGCGCGCGCGGTCGTCGCCCAGCCGATGCCCCCCCAACTCGTGCAAGGCGCGCGCGCGGGCGTGCGCACGCCGGTTGATGTGCATCAAGGTGCAGGCACCTACGGTGCTGGCAATCTCGGCGCTGGGAACTTGACCGGGAGCACTGCGTGATGGCCAGCGACAACGGCACCCAACATTCGTTTCCGCGCGGACCGCTGCTGGGTTTGGCAGCTGTCCTGGGCCTTGCGGTCTGTTTTGCGACGTTCTCGACCATGACGGGGGTCGGTCGGGTCGAAGCGCAATCGGCCGCATCGTCCAACGCCACGAGCCGCGATCTCTTTTTCTACGATCGCGACGACGGCGGCGTGACGGTGGCGGACGCCAATGGCGGGGCCGTGATCGCGCAGTTCGAACCGGCCACAAACGGGTTCCTGCGTTCGACCGTGCGCGGGCTTGTGCGCGAACGCAAACGCCGCGACCTCGGGCCCGAAACGCCGTTCCGCATCTCGATGGAGCCGGACGGCCGTTTGCTTCTGACCGACCCCGCCACGAACCGCACGGTCGACCTGCGCGCGTTCGGGCCGACCAATCTCGACGTCTTCGCGCGTCTGCTGCCCGACCGGGCGGTGGCCGCACTTCGCTGAAACTCATTCACGGGAGGGGGTTCCCATGACTGCTGCAATTGCCGCCGATTTGGCGCCGAACCATTCGACCGAGCGCGCCAAGGTCAGCACGATGCTGACGCCGAATTTCTACCGCACCGACTATGCCGCGATCGACGCGTTCGACGTCGAGCCGATTCGCGCCGAGTGGAATGCGCTGATGAAGGAATTCAGCGACGACAAAAACGGCGACCATTTCGACCGCGACGAAGGATTCGGGCGCGAAGTGACCGAACTGCCGCCGGCCCTCAAGGAAGAATTCATCGAATTCCTGATCAGCTCCTGCACGTCGGAATTCTCGGGCTGCGTGCTCTATGCCGAACTCAAGCGCCGCGCCAAGAACCCCGACATGGCAGACCTGTTCGGCTACATGGCGCGCGACGAATCGCGGCACGCCAATTTCATCAACCAGTCGCTCAAGGATTTCGGCCTTGGCGTCGATCTCGGGTTCCTCAAGCAGGCCAAGAAATACAAGTATTTCGCGCCCAAATTCATCATGTACGCGACGTACCTGTCCGAGAAAATCGGCTATGCGCGCTACATCACGATCCATCGCGAGCTCGAGCGCCATCCCGAGCGCCGCTTCCATCCGATCTTCAAATGGTTCGAACAGTGGTGCAACGACGAGTACCGCCACGGCGAAGCGTTTGCGCTGATGATGAGTGCGAAGCCCGAGCTGCTGCAGGGCCGCAACAAATTGTGGATCCGCTTCTTCCTGCTGGCGGTCTACGCCACCATGTTCGTGCGCGACCATACGCGGCCCGAACTGCACAAGGCGTTCGGGCTCGACCCGACCGAATACGACTTCCAGGTCTTCCGCATCACGTCGGAATGCACGAAGCAGATCTTCCCCTTCACGCTCGATATCGACCATCCGGCTTTCCGCGCCGGGCTCGAGCGGCTGTGCCGCCTGCAGACGGCGGTTGACGCCGCGAAAGCCGAGGGCGGCGTGATGGGTATGGTCAAGCGTGCGGGCTGCGCCGTCGCCGCGGTCGCGACGTTTGCCGGGCTCTACATGCTGCCCGTCGTGCGCCACGCCAAGCTGCCGCAGGTCCGCATGCAGGCCGTGTGGTAAGCGCGCCGATGTTCGATTACGTCGCACCCGTGCTGTTCGTGTTGCTGGCCTGGTGGTTCAGCACGGGTGCGATCTTCTATCTCGACGGCCTGCCGCGCCGCACGTTTCGCTACAGCATGGCCGGCATGACCGGCATTCTGGTTGCGGCTTTGTGGGGCCTGTCGGCCACCGCTGCCGACGTCTCGAGCAGCGGCGCCTATATCGCCTTTGCCTGCGCCCTTGCCGTTTGGGGCTGGCAGGAAATGGGATTCCTGATGGGGTTCGTCACGGGCCCGCGGCGCGCGGCGTGCCCGCCCGGCATTGGTGCGGGCAAGCGCTTTTCGCTCGCCGTCGAAACCATCCTGTTCCACGAGTTGGCTCTCGCCGTCTCCGGCCTTGCGGTTTTGGCGATGACCTGGGGCGGGGACAACCAGATCGGCACCTTGACGTTCCTGGCGCTGTGGACGATGCGCCTCAGCACCAAGCTCAATCTGTTTTTGGGCGTGCCGAACCTCAGCGAAGAGGTTCTGCCTGCGCATCTTGCCTATCTCGCAAGCTATTTCGCCAAACGGCCGATGAACCTTTTCTTCCCGGTTTCGGTCACGCTGGCGACGACGGCAACCGGTTTCGCCTGGGGGGCGGTATCGGCATTGCCGGGGGGCGCACCCGAACTCGCGGGTGCCGTTCTCATCGCGACGATCCTGACGCTGGGCGTGCTGGAACATTGGTTCCTCGTCGTCCCGCTGCCGGTCAACGCGATCTGGAAATGGGGGCTGCGTTCGCGCGCTGCGAACGACGGCAAAGAAGCCGCCGCACGTCCGGTTTTCGGGCTTGCGTCGGGCAGGGGCGATCTCCGTCTGCAATTGGCTCCGGCCATCGCGGCGAGACGCATGGTGCGACCGATCGGAGAATTGCTCGCGCCCGGGGTGGATGTGTCCATAAAACGGAGGCCGTCATGAACTACGAAAAATTCTTCGCTCAGAAACTCGATGGTCTTCGCAAGGAGGGCCGCTACCGCGTATTCACCGATCTCGAGCGCCATCGCGGCGACTTCCCGCGCGCCACGCATTTCGGCGAACACGAGCAAGCGCCGATCACCGTGTGGTGCTCGAACGACTATCTCGGCATGGGCCAGAACCCGCTCGTGGTGGGCGCCATGCACGAAGCACTCGACCGTTGCGGTGCGGGTGCCGGCGGGACGCGCAACATCTCGGGCAACAACCACTACCATGTGCTGCTCGAGCAGGAACTCGCCGACCTGCACGGCAAGGAAGCGTCGCTGCTGTTCACCTCGGGCTACGTGTCGAACTGGGCCTCGCTCAGCACGCTTGCGGCCGGCATTCCGAACTGCATCGTGCTGTCGGACTCGGAAAACCACGCGTCGATGATCGAGGGCATTCGCCACAGCGGGGCCGAGAAGCGCATCTTCAGGCACAACGATCCGCAGGATCTCGCGCGCAAGCTCGCCGATCTCGATCCTGCGCGCCCGAAACTCGTCGCGTTCGAATCCGTCTATTCGATGGACGGCGATATCGCCCCCATCGCGGAACTCTGCGACGTCGCCGACGCGCACAACGCGATGACGTATCTCGACGAGGTGCATGCGGTCGGCCTCTACGGTCCGCGCGGCGGCGGCATTGCCGATCGCGAAGGCCTCAGCCATCGCCTCACCGTGATCGAAGGCACGCTCGGCAAGGCTTTCGGCGTGCTCGGCGGCTACATTGCGGCCTCGGCCAATCTCGTCGATTTCATCCGCAGCTACGCCTCGGGCTTCATCTTCACGACGTCGCTGCCGCCGGCTGTGGCGGCGGGGGCTCTTGCCAGCATCAAGCATCTCAAGACCAGTTCGGCCGAGCGCGAGCGCCAGCAGGCGGTCGTGCGCAAGGTGCGCGCGCGCCTGACGGCGGCGGGCATTCCCGTGCTGGCCAACAACAGCCATATCGTGCCGGTGATGGTGGGCGATCCCGTGCAGTGCAAGCGCATCAGCGACGAACTCCTCACCGAATACGGCATCTATGTACAGCCGATCAACTACCCGACCGTGCCGCGCGGCACCGAGCGCCTGCGCGTCACGCCGTCGCCGCTGCACACCGACGCCGACATCGACCATCTGGTCGCCTCGCTCTCGGCGATCTGGGGCAGGCTCGAACTCAAACGCGCCGCCTGAAGCGCGACGTCGCCGCAAAACAAAAAAGCTTGGGGGAGGGCGCTATGGGGAATACGCAAACGACCACGCCGCTGCTGGACAAGATCCGCGTGCCCGCCGACGTGCGGGCCCTTTCGACGGCCGAGTTGGGGGACTTGGCCGTCGAACTGCGCGCCGAAACGGTTTCGGCCGTTTCGACGACGGGCGGGCATCTCGGCGCCAGTCTGGGCGTGGTCGAGCTCACCGTGGCCCTTCACCATGTTTTCGACACGCCCGAGGACAAGCTGATCTGGGACGTGGGCCACCAGGCCTATCCGCACAAGATCCTGACCGGGCGGCGCGACCGAATTCGCACCTTGCGCCAGGGCGGCGGCCTGTCGGGATTCACCAAGCGCAGCGAAAGCGAATACGATCCTTTCGGCGCCGCACACTCCTCGACCTCGATCTCGGCGGGCCTGGGCATGGCCGTGGCGCGCGATCTCGAGGGGCGCGACAACAATGTCGTGTGCGTGATCGGCGACGGGGCGATGTCGGCGGGCATGGCCTACGAGGCCATGAACAATGCGGGGGCGATGAAGTCGCGCCTGATCGTGATCCTCAACGACAACGACATGTCGATCGCGCCGCCGGTGGGGGCGATGAGTGCCTATCTCTCGCGCCTCATGTCGTCGCCGGGCTTCGTGCATTTGCGCGAGTTGGGAAAGCAGTTTGCCGCCCAATTGCCGCGCTCGATGCACGTGGCCGCTCGCCGCGTGGACACCTATGCGCGCGGCATGGCGACCGGCGGCACGCTGTTCGAGGAAATGGGCTTTTACTATCTGGGCCCCATCGACGGGCACAATCTCGAGCATCTGTTGCCGGTACTTAGAAATGCGCGCGATTCCGAGCGTAACGGGCCGGTGCTGATCCATGTCGTCACGCAGAAGGGCAAGGGCTATGCGCCCGCCGAAGCGGCCGCCGACAAGTACCACGGCGTGGGCAAGTTCGACGTTTTGACCGGCACGCTCGCCCCCGTCAAAACCAATGCGCCGAGCTACACGAAGGTGTTCGGCGATGCGCTGGTGGCCGAGGCCGAGCGCGACGAAAAGATCGTCGCCGTCACGGCTGCGATGCCGACGGGCACGGGGCTCGATGCGTTCCAGCGCCGCTTTCCGTCGCGCTGCTTCGATGTCGGCATTGCCGAGCAGCACGCGGTGACGTTTGCGGCAGGTCTTGCGTGCGAAGGCTTCAAGCCGGTCGTGGCGATCTATTCGACCTTCCTGCAGCGTGCCTACGACCAGATCGTGCACGACGTGGCGCTGCAGCGCTTGCCCGTGCGCTTTGCGATCGACCGTGCGGGCCTCGTGGGCGCCGACGGGCCAACGCATGCGGGTTCGTTCGATATCGGCTATTTGGCGTCGCTGCCGGACTTCGTCGTGATGGCGGCGGCGGACGAGGCTGAGCTCGTGCACATGGTCGCAACGGCGGCTTCCATCGACGACCGGCCGTCGGCCGTGCGCTATCCGCGCGGCGAAGGCGTGGGCGTGGACATGCCCGAACGCGGCGTGCCGCTCGAGATCGGGCGCGGCCGCGTGCTGCGCGAGGGCAACACGATCGCTATCCTGTCCTTCGGCACGCGCTTGTCCGAGTGTCTCAAGGCCGCCGACGAATTGGCCGCGCGCGGCCTGTCCGCGACGGTTGCCGACGCGCGCTTTGCCAAGCCCCTCGATCGCGATTTGCTGGGGCGTCTGGCACGCGGGCACGAGATGCTCGTGACGGTCGAAGAGGGGGCGGTTGGCGGCTTCGGCAGCCAGGTGCTGCACGCGATGGCCGAAGACGGGCTGCTCGATCGCGGCCTCAAGGTGCGCAGTCTCGCTTTGCCCGACCGATTCATCGACCATGATTCGCCGCAGAAGATGTATGATGCGGCCGGTCTCAATGCGTCCCAGATCGTCGCGACGATCTTGACGGCGTTGGACCGCGATGCGCGCGGGCTTTTGCATCGAGCTTAGGCGGGGACAAGGGCGGCGGCGTGGCCGCACACCTGCCGCCACACACGGGAGCGGCAAGGGTGGAACCTGCGACGGCATCGGACTATCTCGCCCTGGCGGTGTTCGCCGGCCTGTGTTTTGCCGCCGCCTTGTCGGGTGCGTTTTTCCGCCCCGGCCCGTGGTACGAAACGCTCGCAAAACCGCGTTGGCGCCCGCCCAATTGGCTGTTTGGGCCGGCATGGCTCGTGCTGTTCTGCCTGATCGCGACGGCCGCGTGGCGTGTGTGGCGGGTTGCCGGCTTCGAGGAAGGCAGCCTTGCGATGGCCGTCTTCGGCGTGCAGCTCGTGTTCAACGCGGCATGGTCGGCGCTGTTTTTCGGCGCCCGGCGCATGGATTGGGCCTTCTGGAATCTTGCGGCCCTGTGGCTGTCGATCCTGGCGATGATCGTGGCCTATGCGCCGCACGATGCGACGGCCGCCTGGATGATGGTGCCGTATCTTGCCTGGGTCACCTTTGCAGGGGCCCTCAATCGCGCCATGTGGCAGCTCAATCCAGCCTACGCCCGCGCATAGCCCAGCGAATAGATGGACCTGCCCTGCAATTGAGCGTAAGGTCCGCCCACTGACGGAATGCCGTTCGTTCGCAGCGCCGTCGGCTGAGAGAGACGTGTACTCCCGCCCTTATCGTCACGCGAGGAGATGCGTCCCATGAAAAGCTGGTTCATTCCGCCTGTCGTCGTTCCGGCCCTGCTGGTGCTGCTGGTTCTCGTCTATGCGGCCCTGCGCGCGCCGATCTGAATGCGCCCCACATTCCGCCACCCGGAGAAGTTCCATGGCTAAAGGCCAGAAACGCAGCTCGCGCGAGCTGCGCAAACCCAAGGCCGCAAAAGCGGCGACGTCGAACGCAGCCGCACCGCGCGACGCACAGGCATTCCGCAACCGCAGCCCCGCCGGGGCCGCGATCGCCGACAAGAAAAAGGGCTGAACCGTCCCATGCACCAGAACGTCCGATCGGGCCGCCGCAAGGCGATGCAGTATCTTGGCCGCATCGCGGGCACAGGCCAGCTGCAGCTCGACGCCACGCCAATGGGTCCGGCCAGCTACGATTTCGAGGGCTTCTTCAAGCCCGCGGGCGGGGTCGCATGTGCGGGCGAAATCGAAGCGCCGACCGCCGTGCTGCAGGGCCTCCTTGGCCAGCGCAATGTGCGCCTCGTGACCAAATCGGGCCTCACGCTCGAGTTGCGCCTGTCGGCCAAGAAGCTCGGCCCCACGGCGCGTGTGGCGCATGTGGACGTGTCGGGCGATCTGCCGACCGATGCCGCTGCATGGCGCAGCGTCGGCGACGAATAGGCTCTCAGCGCAGCGATTCCGCCCACGCGATCTGCTGCGGAAGGCACACGCGCGTAAGGTCGTAGGTCTTGCACGCATGCGCGCGCGCGGCCGCCCCGAGCTCGCGCTGCAGATCGGGCCGTGCCAGCAGATCGGCCACCGTCGCAGCCAATTTTTCCACATCGAAAAAATCGACCAGCAGACCCGTTTTTCCGTGCACGATCGCCTCGCGCAGCGGGGCCGTGTCGCTCGCGACGATGGCGCAGCCCATGCTCATGGCTTCGAGCAGGCTCCAGCTCAGCACGAACGGATATGTCAGATAGACATGCGTGCGCGACAGCGCCAGCACGCGCATGAAATCGCCGTACGGCACGCGGCCGAGGAAATGCACGCGTACCCAGTCGGCATCCGAGATGCGCGGGCGGACTTCTTCGACGAGCGCGTCTTTCCAGCTGCGCCCGTCGGCGCGCGGGGCCCCGTAGCTGACGCCGTCGCCGCCGACGATCACCACGCGCGCGTTCGGGCGCAAGGCAAGCAAGGCCGGCAGCGCCCGCAAAAAGATATGCGCGCCGCGATAGGGTTCGAGATCGCGCACGACGAACGTCACGATCTCGTCGCCCCGCGTCAGCGTGAGCGGCCCGTTTTTGGTCGTAAGGTCGAGCCGCACATCGGGATTCGGCACGAGCTTGTCGGTGTCGATTCCGTCATGGGCGACCGTGATGCGGTTCGCAAATGCCGGCGGGAAGGTCGAGGCCTGCCATTGCGTGGGCGAGAGCCCGGAATCGGCGATCGAGAAATGCATGTCGTTGTTGAGATTTTTCATGCGCAGGCGGCATGAAACGCTCGCATCGTGGGTCGAAAACTCGGGATCGAAATCGGTGTCGATGCCGTGCACGCGATAGTAGAACTCGCAATAAATGCCGAGTTTGGCGTTGGGCCACACTTCTTTGAGGAACAGACTCTCGCCCCAGCCTGGGTGGGCCACGATCGCGTCGGGCTCGAAGCCGCGCGCCTTGAGCGCGCGCGCATTGTGGAAGGCGGCTTCCGCACGGATCGTTTTGGTTTCGAGATCGGCGACCCACGGATGCACGCCTTGCGTCGAGCCGCGCGCCGGGCGGTAGGAGTTCACGCGCAAACCGTCGAACTCGGTCATCGGCTCGGGCCGCATGGCCGTGGCTTCGACGTCGTGGCCGCGCCGTTTGAGCGCGGGGGCGAGATGGCGGAACTGGCCCGGGAAGTTCTGGTGGACGAACAGGAATCGCATGGCAGGCCGAATCTAGCCCGCCGCTGCGATCCGATCTACGCTTTCGACCGCTAGCCGCGCACCGGCGGCACCGGCAAGGCCAGATAAAGCGGCTGGCCGTCGCGGCTCAAGAACAGAGCAATGCCCGGGCGTTGGTTCTGGCGCGCGGTGCGCAAGGCTGTGGCAAGGTCGTTGGGGCTTCGGATCTTCTGGCGATCTACTTCAAGCAGCACGTCGCCGGGCCGCAAGCCGGCTTGCTCGGCCATGCCGTCTTGGGCGATTTCGGCGACGATCGTTTCGCCTTGGCCACCACGCGCCAGGCGCAAGCCCAAGCCGGCCACCGGGGTTTGCGGCTCGGGTGCCGTCGCCGCCACGGGCGCTGCGTCCGCAGGGGCAGCACCCAGCGCAACGGTCGTTGCGATGCGATGCCCGTCCCGCCATACATCGAACGTGGCTTTGGTGCCCGAGGCAAGGTCGCCCACGCGCCGCGACAGGTCGCGCGGATCGCCGATGGCCGAACTGTCGAGCGCAAGGATCACGTCGCCGCGCCGCAAGCCCGCCTGGTCGGCGGGGCTGTTTTTCTGCACCGAGCCGATCAAGGCACCCTGCGCACTCGGCAGCTTGAGGGCTGCGGCCAGCGTTTCGTCGATGCCTTGCGTCTGCACGCCGAGCCAGGCGCGGTCGACGCTTCCGTGCGCGCGCAGCTGGTCCACGACCTTGCGAACGAGGTTCGACGGGATCGCAAAGCCGAGCCCGACCGAGCCGCCATTGGGCGAGAAGATCGCGGTGTTCATGCCGATGACCTTGCCGTCGCGTCCGAAGCTCGGGCCGCCGGAATTGCCTTGGTTGATCGCCGCGTCGATCTGCAGGAAATCGTCGTACGGACCCGCCCCGATGTCGCGCGCGCGCGCCGAGACGATGCCGGCCGTGACCGTGCCGCCGAGGCCGAACGGATTGCCGACCGCCAGTACCCATTGGCCGATGCGTACCGCATCCGAATCGCCGAAGGCGACCGCAACCAGCGGCTTGGACGATTCGACCTTCAGGAGAGCGATGTCGGTGCGCGCATCCGCGCCGATGCGTTTGGCGGGCAGGCGCGTGCCGTCGGCGAACACGATCTGGATGGCGTCGGCGCGGCCCGCGACATGGTAGTTCGTGACGATATAGCCGCTCGGATCGATCACGAAGCCGGAGCCGAGTCCGCGCACGCGATGCGCCTGGCGCGAGCCTTGGCCGAAGAAGGGTGCCAGCGGCGTGCCGCGGAATTGCGGCGGCACGCCTGCCTCCTCGTCGACCTCAGTTGCCGTGACGGCGACCTGTACGACGGCGGGCGACACGGAAGCGGCAAGATCGCTGAAATCGGGCAGCGCTTGCAGGGCCCCAGCGGCTGCGGGGGCGACGTTCGGCGTTTGCGCGCGCGCCAGGATCGGCGACAGCGCGAGCAAAGCGACGAGCGAAACGGTCGCAAGGATCGAAGCGCGCGTGGTGCGAAGTTTGGGCTGCGTCATGATGCGTTCTCCTCGTTGGCGGATGCGGCCAACATGGTTCCAGATCGCGCGCAGATGATGGCGGGAACAAGGCTGCTTTTGGGCAAGCCGTTACGGGCTGTAACGGTGCCGCCGCTTTTCAGCCGGCAAAGCCGAGCCAACGCAGCAGCATGATCGTGGCCCCGATCAGGGCTGAACTCTTGAGAGCGATCAAAGCGGTGTCGGACATAGCCGCGAGAATGATCGCGGCAACCGTGGGCCTGCAATTGAGGAAAATTGCCGGTTGGGTTTCGAAAAACTAGACATGCGTTCGTCGCATCGACCCGCTAAAGTTCCATGCATGAGACGCCGCTTGCCCCCCCTGAACGCTTTGCGTGCCTTCGAAGTGACGGCACGCCATATGAGCGTGACCAAAGCCGCCGACGAGCTTGCCGTGACACCGGCGGCCGTAAGCCACCAGATCAAAGCGCTCGAAGACCATCTTGGGCTCGCTCTTTTCGAGCGCACCAAAGGCACGTTGCTGCTGAGCGATGCGGGTCAAGCGATCCTGCCCGGCATTCGCGACGGCTTCGACAATTTCGATTCCGCCCTCGAGGCCGTCGATAATTTGGGCGATGCGGGCGTGCTTACGGTCAGTGTGGCGCCGTCTTTTGCCGCCAAATGGCTGCTGCCGCGCCTCGACCGTTTCCAGACCGCGTTCCCGGACATCGACGTACGCGTGGCCGCTTCGATGACCTTGACCGATTTCCAGCGCGACGGCGTGGACCTTGCCATCCGCTACGGCGGCGGGCGCTACGGCAATTTGCATGTCGAGCGGCTGCTTGCGGAGGCTGTGTCGCCGGTTTGCAGCCCCAAACTGCTCGAAGGTGTGGCGGCAAGCGGCATCGAAGCGCTGCTCAAGAGCGCGACGCTGCTGCACGACGACAGCCCGGACGAAGATCCGTCCTGCCCGACCTGGCCCATGTGGCTTAAAGCTGCGGGCCTTGCCGACATCGACGGCACAAGGGGGCCGCGTTTCAACCAGTCGAGCCTTGTCGTGGAAGCCGCCGTACGCGGCCGCGGAATCGCACTCGGCAAAGCGCGCTTGGCGGCCGAAGATCTGGCAGCCGGAAGTTTGGTCAAACCGTTTGGCGACGGCGTCGCCGTCGATTTCGCCTATTACATCGTCTGCCCGACGGCCAAGCTCGTCTTGCGCAAGGTTTCGTCTTTTTGCGACTGGCTGCGCGCCGAAGCGTCGGCCGACGGGGCCAAGTCGGGTAGCCAGCCCGCCTGATCGACGGTGCCTGCGAGCTTGGCGCGGATCTGCGGATGGTTGAGGCCTTCGGCCCGCCAGGTGCGGCGCTTGGCTTCGAGAATGGCGAGCCGCAACGCCCACACGGGCTCGAATATCCGCGCCAAATACTCGACCAAAACAGCCGACAGGCCCGCCGCGCGCCCGGACGTGGAAACCGCAACGGTCAGATCGCCGCGCCGCAGAATTGCGGGCGTGTGGAAGTCGCACAGGTCGAGCACGTCTTCGACATTGACGAGGGCACCTCGCGCGCGCGCTTGTGCAGCGGCCGCGCGGTCGGCTTCGACGAAATAGACGAGATCGAAGCCTGCATAGCTTTCGGGCGGGGTCGCAAAAGTTTCGACGTTATCGGCGCCGCCCGCGCGCAGCAGCCCCAAGCGCCGCTCGGCGCGCGCGCCTGTCCCGACCAGGGCGATACGCAGTTTGGCGGCATCCAGCACGATCGGCAGCATAGCGGGGGGTCCTTGTCGGCGTTGCAAGCGTACTGTCGCAGTCCGGTGCCGGGGGCGGAATTGAGGAAAATTGAAGCGGCGGCCAAATTCCTTTGCGTCGCAATGCCGCAGGGCAGCGCCTAACTTAATCGAACATCTGAGGCAAAGGAGCCGCCGCAATGCCGTTCGATAGCGCCGACCGCTCAGCCGAAACCGCCAAGCTGTTCGATGCCGACGAGATCGGCTGGATTGCCGCCGAAGCGGCCGTCGTTGCGGCGCGCGCCGGCAGTTCCGTCCTCGCCGATGCCCATCGCGCGGTTCCGGCTTTGGGTCTGCTTGCCGCCCACCCGCGTCTGCGCCGCTTGGCCGATGCCGGCAGCGGCCTCGTCGCGGCGACCTATTTGGCGCGCTGGGATGGGTCGGCCCCCTTGCCGGTCCGCGCGCACGCGCGGAATTTCGTCGTGTTCCTCGGCTGGCGCGGCGGGCTTGCGCTTGGCGGTGCTGAAGTGATCGCAAGCGAGCCGGGCCTGGTTCTGACGGCCAAGGCCGAAGCGCTTACAGCGGCCCAACCGGCAGGTGCGGTGCCCGGTGCGGTGCTTGTGCTTTCCTATGCGCAAGGCGGTGAAGCGCTTGCCGAAATCGCTGACGACGCGCTGTGGCCGCAGGCCTGGAGTGCCGCCGGCTAAATCCTATTCGGCGGCTGCGAGGCTCTGCACGACCGGTGCGGTCCCGCGCGTCGGCACCACCACAATACGATTGGCACGCAATGCGGCTCTGGTGCCGGCATGCGCGATTTCCAGCGCATCGAACCCGCCGCGCAGCATGAACACGATCTGGTCCTGCAGCACGTCGCCCGCCGCGCGCAATTCGCCGCGATAGCCGAGGCGATGGCGCAAGCGGTGTGCGAGCGAATAGGGCCTGCCGTCGGCATAACGCGCGAACCGCAGAACGATCGTCGCAAAACGATCGAGCGTCCCTTCGAGCCCGTCCAACGTGTCGGCAGTCTCGAGCGCGAGGCCGAGGCGACCCTGCCACGCATCAAGGACTTCGCGTTCGGCGAGATAGCGCTTCTTCGAAACGAGTGCGAGCGCATTGGCGGGCAGGGGCTCTCCGTCGGCCACATACACGGCATCGTCGGCGACGAAACGGCCGCCGCGATAGAGTTCGGTTTCAAGCGTCGGCATAAAGCGCCTCCTGGAAGGGGCCGAGCCCCACGCGGCGATAGGCGTCGAGAAAGCGCTCGCCGGGATCGCGCCGCAGTTTGAGATAGGTTTCGACCAGCGTTTCGACCGCGTCGGTGATCTTGTCGGCCGCAAAACCGGGCCCGACGAGTTCGCCGATCGCGCAGTCCGCTCCTTCGGCTCCGCCGAGCGTGATCTGGTAGAATTCTTCGCCCTGGCGATCGACGCCCAGAATGCCGATATGGCCGACATGGTGGTGGCCGCAGGCGTTGATGCAGCCCGAAATCTTGAGCTTGAGTTCGCCGATCGCGTTCTGCCGGTCGAGATCGGCGAAACGCTGCGAGATTTCCTGCGCCACCGGGATCGAGCGCGCATTGGCAAGCGCGCAGTAATCGAGGCCGGGGCAGGCGATGATGTCGGTCACGAGCCCGTCGTTGGGTGTGGCGAGTCCGGCGGCGGCAAGAGCTGCGTGCACCTGCGGCAGATCGTCGAGCCGCACGTGCGGCAGCACGATGTTCTGCGCATGGCTCACGCGCAGCTCGTCGAAGCTCCAGCGCTCGGCGATGTCGGCAAGCGCATCCATTTGGTCCGAGGTTGCGTCGCCCGGAATGCCGCCGATCGGTTTGAGCGAAACCGTGACGACGCCGTAGCCAGGTGCCTTGTGCGCGGAAACATTGCGCGCAACGAAGCGCTGCAGTGCCGAATCTTTCGCTTGGGCGGCATCGAGGACGGACGAGCGCGCGGGCAGGGACGCGAATTTGGGCGGAGCGAAATAGGCCGCGATGCGCGCGATTTCGGCCTCGCCCAAATTCGCCGTCGCGACGGGTCGTGCGGCGAATTCGGCTTCGACGGAGGCTGCGATTTCCTCGAGGCCCTTTTCGTGCACGAGGATCTTGATGCGCGCTTTGTATTTGTTGTCGCGCCGACCTTCGAGATTGTAGACGCGCAGGATGGCCTCGCAATAGGCGAGCAGATCGCGCTCGGGCAGGAAATCGCGCAACTTCTTGGCGATCATCGGCGTACGGCCCTGGCCGCCGCCGACATAGACGGCAAAGCCGATCTCGCCGCGCTCGTTGCGCTTCACTTCGAGCCCGATATCGTGGACCTGGATCGCGGCGCGATCGACGGCCGCCCCGGTGACTGCGAGCTTGAATTTGCGCGGCAGAAAAGTGAACTCGGGATGCAGGCTCGACCATTGCCGCAGCAATTCGGCGTAGGGGCGCGGATCGACCGTTTCGTCGGCGGCCGCCCCGGCAAAATGGTCGGCCGTGACGTTGCGGATGCAGTTGCCCGACGTCTGGATCGCATGCATCTCGACTTCGGCGAGTTCGGACAGAATGTCCGGAATGTCGGCAAGCCGCACCCAGTTGAACTGCAGATTCTGGCGCGTGGTGAAATGGCCGCTGCTGCGGTCGTAGACGCGCCCGATATGGGCAAGCTTGCGCAACTGCCGGCCCGACAGCACGCCGTACGGGATCGCGATGCGCAGCATGTAGGCGTGGAGCTGCAGATAGACGCCGTTCATGAGCCGCAGCGGCTTGAACTGGTCTTCGGTGAGTTCGCCCGACAGGCGGCGCTGCACCTGATCGCGGAACTCGGCCACGCGGGCCGCCACAAACGAGCGGTCGAATTGGTCGTAGCGATACATGGCTTCTGTCCTGGGATCAGACCGTCGGGCCGTCGGCGCGGATGCGCTCGCGCAACGACAGCGGCCGGCGCGTGGTCGGATCGACCGCGATCAGCACGGGCTCGACCACGCGGTTGGCGGCATGGTCGGCTTGCGCGCGCGCCAACAGGGCGGCCCCGGCTTCGCCGCCGGGCACCAATTCGGCTTCCGCGACCGCGCGCGTCCAGCTGCCGTCGGCGCGGCGGAACACCGCCTCGCCGCCTTTGAGATCGTTGGCGGTTGCCGCCACCCAGTCGAACTTGATTTTGCGCGCTGCCATGGTCGTTCTGTGCCTGTTCGAAGCTTGAATTCGAGTTTCGCGCGCAGCGCTTCGGCGAACCAGATAGATAAATTCACTTCGGTCTTTAGTATTGTTAAGGCTATGAAGGTATGGGGGGAAACAACAATGCAGATCGAAACGCCGGATGTCGAAATCCTGATTGATACGCCGCTCAAAGTCGGTGAAGGCCCGTGCTGGGACGATGCGAACGGCACATTGCTGTTCGTCGATATCCTGGCCCCGTGCCTCTATCGTTACGATCCGGCGGGCGGCAAGCTGCAGCGCTTCGATATGCCGAGTGCGATCGGCAGTTTCGGCCTGTGCGCCGATGGGCGCGCCGTGGTGGCCTTGCGCTCGGGCGTGCATCTGTTCGATTTTGCGACGGGCAAGCTCGAGTTCCTCGTGCATCCCGAGCCCGATATGCCGGGCAATCGCCTCAATGACGGCAAGGTCGGCCCCGACGGAGCCTTCTGGGTCGGCAGCATGGACGACCGGCCCGAGAAACAGCCGGTGGCCGCCCTCTATCGCGTCGATGCGAAGGGCGCTTCCACGCGCATGCGCGACGGGCTCATCGTGTCGAACGGGCTTGCCTGGAGCCCGGATGGCAAGCGCATGTTCCATTCCGACAGCCGCCAGCGCTTCGTGCAGACCTACGATTTCGATGCACGGACGGGTGCGATGTCCGGCCAGAAGACGATCCGCATGCTTGAAGAAGCGGACGGCAGGCCCGACGGCGCGGCGTGCGATGCCGAAGGCTTCTATTGGAGTGCGGGCGTGTCGGCCGGGCGCTTGAACCGCATTGCCCCCGACGGGCGCATCGACCGCATTCTGCAACTGCCCGTCGAAGCACCGACGATGCCGTGTTTCGGCGGGCCCGACGGCAAGACGCTCTACGTGACCTCGCTCACGAGCAATCGCAGCGGGCCGACGCAGAACGGCACGCTGCTGCGCCTGCGCATGGATGTGGCGGGCGCCAAGATCGCGCGGTTCGGGGTACCGCTTTAACCCCAGAGCGGCGCTTCCGGTGGTTCGACCGAACTGCCGTGATAGATGAGGCCGGGGTTGCGGTCGGTTGCCAGCAAAAGCGGGCCGTCGATATCGACCCATTCGGCCTCTTGCGCCACGAGATGGGCGGGCGCCATCGACAAAGACGTGCCGACCATGCAGCCGACCATGATCTTGAAGCCCGCAGCGCGCGCTGCAGAGCGCAGCTTCAAGGCTTCGGTGAGGCCGCCGGTCTTGTCGAGCTTGATATTGACCGCCTCGTACTTGCCCTTGAGATGGGCGAGCGACGCCACGTCGTGGCACGCTTCGTCGGCGCAAACGGGTACGGGGTGCGCGATCTTGGCCAGATCGCCGTCGCGGTCGGCATGCAATGGCTGCTCGATCAGATCGACGCCGAGCGCGGCAAGCGCCGGGGCATACTTCGCATAGGCCGCGATGTCCCACGCTTCGTTGGCATCGACGACGAGGCGCGACGCGGGAGCCGCTTTGCGCACGGCCGCCACACGCTCGAGATCGCCTTCGCCGGTGAGTTTGATTTTCAAAAGCGGGCGGGCCGCAGCGGCAGCCGCCGCCTCGCCCATCTTCTCCGGCGTGTCGACCGACAGCGTGAAGGCCGTGACGACGGACCCCGGATCGGGCAGGCCCGCGAGCTGCCACACGCGTTTTCCCGCATACTTGGCTTCGAGATCCCACAAAGCGCAGTCGAGCGCGTTGCGCGCAGCCCCGGCGGGCATCGCCTGGCCCAATTCTTCGCGGCTGCCGCCGCGTTCGACGAGCGCGCGCATCGCTTCGATCGCCGCCATCGCACTTTCGATGGTTTCGCCGTAGCGCGCATAGGGCACGCATTCGCCGCGCCCCGCATGGCCCGCTTCGGCGATGCGCACGGAAAGCACGACGGCTTCGGTGCGGCTGCCGCGCGAGATGCGGAACGTGCCGCGGATCGGCCAGACTTCGCGCGCGACCTCGAGCGTGCGGCGCATCAGATCCGCGCCAGCTTTTTGGCGAGTTTTGCCACACCCGTGCGGCTTGGATCTTCGACCGGCAGGCCGAGTCGGTCGGCGAGCGATTTCAGCGCGCGTTCGGCGGCCTTGGGCGTCATTTTCGACGTATTCAGGCTCACGCCGATGCATTTGGCCTTCGGGTTCGTGAGTCGCGCATGCGCCACGTTGACCGCGATGCAGTCTTCGATGCGCGGCAGCTTGTAGTGCGGCAGGCCGCGCATATGCGGGCGGCCCGGCTCGTGGCACATCACAAGCGCATCGGCCTGCGCCCCGTGTATCAGCGCCAAAGTCACGCCTGCATAGCTCGGATGGAACAGCGAGCCCTGGCCTTCGATCACGTCCCAATGGTCGGCGGGGCCCGCGGGCGACAGAGTTTCGACCGCCCCGGCCACGAAGTCCGACACGATCGCGTCGATCGACCAGCCCGAACCGGCGATAAGGATGCCGGTCTGGCCGGTGGCGCGGAAGGTGGCTTTGACGCCCAGCGCCTTCAGCGCTTTTTCGAGTGCCAGCGATGTGTACATTTTGCCGATCGAACAGTCCGTGCCGACGGTCAGCACGCGTTTGCCGCTGCGCCTCATGCCCGTCGCGATCGGGAATTCGCGGTCGGGATGGCGCACGTCGAACAGGTTGCGGCCGTGTTTCTTGGCCGCTGCCGCGATTTCGGGCACGTCCGACAGGCGATTGTGCAGGCCGCTCGCAAGATCGAGCCCGGCGGCAAGCGCATCGAGCAGCACCTTGCTCCAGGCGGGCGAAATCACGCCGCCGCGATTGACCACGCCCACGATCATGGTCTTGGCCCCTTTGCGGGCGGCCTCGCGCACATCCATGTCGGGCACGCCCGCATCGGCCTTGCAGCCGGGCAGGCGCACTTGGCCCAAACATTTCTCCGGCCGCCATTGCGCCACGCCGATCGAGGTTTTGGCCGCAAGTGCATCGGCCGCTTCGCCGAGAAACAGCAGGTAAGGCGCCTTGATATCCACCGGATCGATCTCCTGGTTTTAGGGGCGAGAGACCGGGATTAAACGACATTCGCCGCCGCTTTCCAACTCGCTTCGCCTCCGATAGCGTAGGGCTATGACCTACGACACGATCCTCGCAGGCGGCAGCCTCATCGACGGCACGGGTGTTGCGCCGCGCCGGGCCGACGTCGCCATTGCGGGCGACCGCATTGTCGCCATCGGCGATCTGGCGGCCGCCCACGCCGGATCGCGCATCGACTGCACGGGGCGCATCGTTTCGCCCGGCTTTGTCGATGCGCACACGCACGACGATGCCGCACTGCTCGACTATCCCGACATGCCGATGAAGACGAGCCAGGGTGTGACGAGCGTTGTCGCCGGCAATTGCGGCGTGTCGCTCGCACCGGTCGATCTGCAAGGGCCGCCGCCGCCGCCGCTCAATCTGCTGGGCGGGCAGAGCGCCTATCGCTTCAAGCGCTTTGCCGATTGGCGCCGCGCGTTCGACGATGCCCCTGCGGCCGTGAACGCGATCGGCCTTGTCGGCCATTCGGCCTTGCGCGTGCAAACGATGGCGTCGCTCGACAGGCCCGCCGACGCGGGCGAGATCGCGGCGATGGCGCATCTGCTCGAAGGGGCGATGGAAGACGGCGCTCTGGGCCTATCGACGGGCTTGGCGTATGCGCCCGCGCGCATGGCGTCCACGCGCGAGATCGTCGAGATCGTGCGCGTGGCGGCGGCGGCGGGCGGCATCTACGCCACGCATTTGCGCGACGAGGGCCCGTTCCTCGAAGATTCGGTCGAGGAAGCGTTGACGATCGGGCGCGCGGCCGACCTGCCTGTCGTGCTCTCGCACCACAAAGCGGCGGGCCGTCCATATCACGGCAAAACCAAAACGACTTTGCCGCGCCTGGACGAAGCACGACGCGAACAGCGTTTGGCGCTCGACGTGTACCCTTACATCGCGTCCTCAACCGTGCTGACCTTGGCGCGGGTCGGGGATTCGGCGCGCACGCTGATCGCGTGGTCGAAGGCGATACCGCAGGCGCAGGGGCGGGCTCTTTCCGAACTCGCCGCCGAACAAGGGCTCGGCATCGAAGCCATGTGCGACAAGCTGCAGCCAGCGGGTGCCATCTATTTTGCGATGGACGAAGACGACGTGCGCCGCGTCCTTGCATGGCCCGAGGCGATGATCGGCTCTGACGGTCTGCCGCACGATACGCATCCGCATCCGCGCCTGTGGGGCACGTTCCCGCGCGTGCTGGGCCATTATGCGCGCGACCTCAAACTCTTTCCGCTTGAGGAAGCGGTTCGCAAGATGACGAGCCTGCCCGCCCGCCGTTTCGGCCTCAAGGATCGCGGCGTGCTGCGGGCAGGGGCCTTTGCCGACATCGCCGTATTCGATGCGGCGTCGGTGCTCGACCAAGCGAGCTTTGCCGAGCCCAAGCGCACCGCAAGCGGCATCGAGCGCGTGTTCGTGAACGGCACGTGCGTATGGCGCGAGGGCGCGCCGACGGGCGCACGCCCCGGCCGCGCTTTGGCGCTCGATCGCACAGCGCTCGACTACGCGGCCTAAACGCTTCAACCAAATACGTCGATAAGCATCCACAGCGCGAAGCCGACGAGCAGCAAGGCCGCCGCGCGGTTGATGAAGCGGAAGGCGCGTAGGCCCAAACGGTCGCGCAAGGCGGCGATGGTGCCCGACAGCACGATCCACCACGCAAAAGAGCCCAGCACCACGCCTGCGACCAGCGACATTCCGGCTTCGGCGGAATCGCCGGCATCCGCGAGCCCCAGTGCCAAAAACAGCCCCAGGAACGTGACGATCGTGGCGGGATTCGCGACCGTGAGCAGGAAGGTCGCCGCAAACGTGCCGGCAAGCGTGCGCGCATCGACCGAAGCGGCGCGTGCGGCCGGTTCGGCATTCCAGCCTTTCCAGCCGAGCCACAGCAGAAACGCCGCCCCGCCGAGGCGGAACCAAAGATTGTCGGCGAGCAGATCGCCGAGCACGGCCGCAAAGCCGAACGCGGCGATCGCGGCATAGGCACCGTCGGCCAACGCCGTGCCGAGCCCGCCCGCGATCCCGGCGAGGAATCCGTGCGACAGCGTGCGCTTGATGCACAGCACGCCGATAGGCCCGACGGGAGCTGCGATCGACACGCCGAGGATCAGGCCTTTCAGCAGAAAATCGCCGTCGATCGCTGTCACGGCCCGCACGGCACGACGTGCGTGTCCTTGGCCGAGGACAGCGCAATCACCGTCTCGGTACGCGAAACGCCCGCCACGCGCTTGATGCGCTCGACGATCACGCGTTCGAGGGCGGAATTTGTCGCGACCCGGATCTTCAGCAGATACGACCATGCTCCGGTCACGTGGTGGCATTCGAGCACGTCGGGCAGTGCGGCCATCGCGGCCACGAAGCCTGCATCGTGTTTGGTGCCCTCGAGCGCCACCGACACAAACGCCAAAGTCGGCCGCCCGAGCTTTTCGGCATCTGCCGTGATCGACCAGCCAGTGATGATGGCGTTCGCCTCGAGCTTTTTGAGCCGCTCGTTGACGGCCGACACCGACAAGCCGACGGCGCCGGCGATTCCGGCGTATGAATCGCGCGCGTTCCTCTGAAGATGCGCAACGATTTTGCGGTCAGTTTCATCCATTGCCGCAAAATAGATGCGCCTTTGATAAAATTCTACAGTTTTGTTTTGGTTTGACAGGTGCGGTATTTCCGTGTTTTCAATCATTTCTGAAAATTCGGAAGCACCATGAATCTACCCCCCATCGTCCAGTCCTTCGTTCTGCATTTCGGCGAAATGGGTTCGCGCTGGGGTATTGCGCGCACCGTCGGCCAGATCTACGCGGTTCTGTTCGTCTCGGCCGAGCCGCTGTGCGCAGACGATCTCGTCGACCGACTCGGCATCTCGCGCTCGAACGTGTCGATCGGCCTCAAGGAACTGCAGTCGTGGAATCTCGTGCGGCTGCGCCATGTGCCGGGCGACCGTCGCGAGTTTTTCTCCACCCCCGATGATGTGTGGGCGATCCTGCGCACGCTTGTACAGGAGCGCAAAAAGCGCGAGGTCGATCCGACCCTGTCCGTCCTGCGCGATCTGCTGCTGCAGAGCCCGCAAAGCGATGCCGAGGCGCACGCCCAGGCGCGCATGCGCGACATGCTCGCCCCCATGGAATTGCTGACCAAATGGTACGACGACGTCGAGCGGCTCGAGACCGAGCGCTTGATCCAGCTCTTGGGTCTCGGGGCCACGATCGTCAAAGCGCTCGACGCCAAAGACCGCCTGTTTGCGTTGCCGGGCCGCAAAGCGGCGGCCAAGACCTCCTGACCGGAGCCGACAAGATGTTCCCGACCCCCTTCGAAGGTGCCGATCCCGTGCTGCTGGCGCGCATCCAGTTCGCGGCCAACATCTCGTTCCATATCCTGTTCCCGACGATCACGATCGCGCTGGGCTGGTTCCTGCTGTTTTTCAAATTGCGCTACAACGCCACGCGCCAGGAACGCTGGATGGACGCCTACCGCCTCTACGTGAAAGTGTTTGCACTCACCTTCGCGCTCGGTGTCGTGTCGGGCATCACGATGAGCTTCCAGTTCGGCACCAACTGGCCCGGCTTCATGAACGCGGTCGGCAATATTGCCGGGCCGCTGCTGGCCTACGAGGTGCTGACCGCCTTTTTCCTCGAGGCGAGTTTCCTCGGCATCATGCTGTTCGGCTTCCGGCGCGTGAAAGACTGGGTGCACACGCTCGCCACGTTCCTCGTCGCGTTCGGCACCACGATTTCGGCCTTCTGGATCCTCGTGCTGAATTCCTGGATGCACACGCCGGCCGGCTTCGAGATGCGCGACGGTGTTGCGCACGCGACCGACTGGTTTGCGATCGTCTTCAACCCGTCGATGCCGTACCGGCTTGTGCATATGCTGCTGGCCTCGGGCCTCACCTGCGCGTTTCTGGTGGCGGGCCTGTCGGCCTATCGCTGGCTGCGCGGCGACCGCGGGGCGGACGTGGATGTCGGCTTGCGCACGGGCGTTGCGGTCGCTGCCGTGCTGATCCCGCTGCAGATCCTGGCGGGCGACATGCACGGGCTCAACACGCTGCAGCACCAGCCCGCCAAGGTTGCAGCCATGGAAGGCAACTGGACGACCGGCCCGAACGTGCCGCTTGTGCTGTTCGCGGTGCCGAACACGGCCGAAAAGCGCAACGATTTTGCGATCGAGATCCCGAACGGGGCGAGCCTTATACTCAAACATTCGCCGTCGGGCGTGGTCCCCGGGCTCGATGCGTTCGAGGGCAAACATCCGCCGGTCGCTCCCGTGTTCTACGCGTTTCGCGTGATGGTCGGCACGGGCATGTTGATGCTCGTGGTCGCGTGGTTCGCGGCCTGGCTCCTGTGGCGGCGCGGTGGTATTGGCGTTTGGACGGCACGCGGGCTTGCGGCCATGACCTTGTCCGGCTGGGTTGCCACGCTGGCGGGCTGGTACGTGACCGAGATCGGCCGCCAGCCCTGGCTTGTCACCGGCGTGCTCGCCACGGCCGATGCGGCGTCCGACGTGCCGGTTGCCTTGATCGGCAGCTCGCTTGCGATCTATCTGCTGCTCTATGCAGCGCTGATCGCGGCCTATGTGAGCGTGCTGTTCTATCTTGCGGGCAAGCCGGCTGCCGCGATGCCCGAAGACGCGCCCAAAGGCAAACTCATCGCCGCCAGTGCGGCCGCGCGCATCTGAACGGCCGCATCTGAGCCCGGAAAGAGGATAAATCGCCATGGCGCTTTTCGGCTTCGAACCGGATGTGTGGTTGCCCGTCGCGTTCGCCATCCTCATGGGGGCGTCGATCCTCGCCTACGTGATTCTCGACGGCTACGATCTCGGCGTGGGCATCTTGATGGGCAACGCCACGCGCGAAGAGCGCGACGTGATGGTGGGCTCGATCGGCCCGTTCTGGGACGCCAACGAAACCTGGCTTGTCCTCGGCATCGGGCTGCTGCTCGTGGCGTTTCCGTCCGCCCACGGCGTGATCCTGACCGCCCTCTATCTGCCCGTGGCCTTGATGCTTGTGGGCCTCACCTTGCGCGGTGTGGCGTTCGAGTTCCGCGTCAAGGCGCAGTCGGGCTTGCGCGAAATCTGGGACCGCATATTCGTGGCGGGCTCGCTGCTCGCCGCCGGCACGCAAGGCTACATGCTGGGTTTCTACATCATGGGCTTCGAGCCGAGCTTCGCCGCACACGCCTTTGCCGTGCTGACCGGCATTTGTTTGGCGGCCGGCTACGCGTTTATTGGGGCGACGTGGCTCGTGCTCAAAACCGAGGGCGCCTTGCACGACCGTGCGGTCGGCATGGCGCGCACCTGCCTGTGGCTTGCGGCAATCGGCATGGTCGCGGTGTCGCTCGCCACGCCGATCGCTTCGCCGCGCATCTTTGCCAAATGGTTCTCGTTCCCCGAGATCATCCTGCTTGCCCCCATTCCGCTCGTCACGGCCGGATTGTTTCTTGCACTTTGGATTTTTCTGCGCCGCATGCCGCGTACCGACCGCAGCCTCGACATCGTGCCGTTTGTGGGGGCGGTCGGGCTGTTTGCGCTCGGCTTTTTCGGCTTTGCCTATTCCTTCTATCCGTATCTCGTCGTCGATCGCATCACCGTGTGGCAGGCGGCCGCCGCACCCGAAAGCCTGATGCTGATCTTCGTGGGTGCGTGCGTGGTGCTGCCGGTTATCGTCGCCTATTCGGCCTTCGCCTATTGGGTGTTCCGCGGCAAGGCGACCGCGCTTCGTTACGACTGAGGCGGTGCTGGCGGAACCTTGGCGGAACGCCCCCGCCGTCTGCTAGAACCGCACCATGGAAATCGTCGAATTCGTGCTCGAATATCCATGGTCGCTGGTCGTGGGCGGCGTCGTGGCCGTCTATTTGTACGTCCAGGTGCGGCTCGCCGACGACGAGCCGCGTTCGGCGCCCGAAAAGCCCAAAAGCCTCGAAGGCTACGACGTCGAATGGTGCGTGGCCTGCTCGCTGTGGGTGCCCGCCAAAACGCCCTATTGCAGCATTCGCGGCTGCCCGCGCCCGCACCGCACGCTGTAGGGGGTTTTACCCCCCGTCCGAGGCCGATTCCGTCATTGCCGCAGGGGGGATGGCTGGCTATGTTGCGCCGCAATCGGCAGGAGTCGGCCCCAAATATGAAGCCTTTGAGTTTCCAGGACCTGATTTTGACCTTGCACGCCTACTGGTCGGCGCAGGGCTGCCTCATTTTGCAGCCCTACGACATGGAAATGGGGGCGGGCACCTTCCATCCGGCCACGACCTTGCGGGCCCTTGGCCCCAAGCCCTGGAAAGCCGCCTATGTGCAGCCCTCGCGCCGCCCGTCCGACGGGCGCTACGGCGAAAACCCGAACCGGCTGCAGCATTACTACCAGTACCAGGTGATCCTGAAACCGTCGCCCGCGAACGCGCAGGAGCTCTATTTGGGCAGCCTCGCCAAGATCGGGCTCGACGCCAAGCGCCACGACATACGCTTCGTCGAGGACGATTGGGAAAGCCCGACCTTGGGCGCCTGGGGCCTCGGCTGGGAAGTGTGGTGCGACGGCATGGAAGTCACGCAATACACCTATTTCCAGCAGGTCGGCGGCATTGAGTGCAATCCCGTCGCGGTCGAATTCACCTACGGGCTCGAGCGCTTGGCGATGTACATCCAGGGCGTCGAGAACGTCTACGATCTCGCCTTCAACAACGAAGGCGTGAAATACGGCGAAGTGTTCCTGCGCGCCGAGCGCGAATATTCGGCGCACAATTTCGAGCACGCGAACACGGACCAATTGTTCAAGCATTTCCAGGATGCCGAGGCCGAGTGCAAGGCGCTGCTCGATGCCAAGCTCGCCTTGCCGGCCTACGACCAGTGCATCAAGGCCTCGCACCGCTTCAATCTGCTCGATGCGCGCGGTGTGATCTCGGTGACCGAGCGGCAGGCCTATATCGGCCGCGTGCGCAACTTGGCCAAAGCCTGCTGCGAAGCGTGGCTCGCGGGCGAAGGTGCGGCCAATGGCTGAGCTGCTGCTCGAAATCCTGTCCGAGGAAATCCCTGCGCGTATGCAAGGCCGTGCGGCCGAGGATTTGAAGCGCCTCGTGTGCGAAAGTCTCGGCAAAGCCGGGCTCGAATTTTCAAAGGCCGAAGCGTTTGTGACGCCGCGCCGCCTCGCACTCGTCGTCGAAGGCCTGCCGCTGCGCACGCCCGATCTCAAAGAAGAGAAAAAGGGCCCGCGCGTCGGCTCGCCCGACCAGGCCATTGCGGGCTTTCTGAAGGGTGCGGGCGTTGCCTCGCTCGATGCCTGTGAAAAGCGCGTCGTCGGCAAAGCCGAATTCTGGTTCGCGGTCGTCGACAAAAAGGGTGCTGCGACGGCTGAGATTCTGCCCGGTGTCATCGTCGAAGCGATCAAAGCGCTGCCGTGGCCCAAATCGATGCGCTGGGGCGAAAAGCGCTTTGCCTGGGTGCGGCCGATGCACAGCATCGTGGCGCTGCTCGACGGCCAGACGCTTGGCGGCGAATTCGATCTCGGCGGCGACAAGATCGTGTTCGGTAATACAACCGTCGGCCACCGCTTCCTGGCGCCGGCTGCTTTCGCAGTGTCGAGCTTCGCCGACTATGCCGAAAAACTGGAAAAGGCATTTGTGATCCTCGACGCGGCGGCCCGCCGCGCGAAGATATTGGCCGATGCGTCGGCGGCGGCGGTAAAACTCGGCGTCAAACTGCGCGACGATCCGGGCCTGCTCGACGAAGTCGCCGGTCTCGTCGAATGGCCGGTCGTGCTGGCCGGTGCTATCGACGAAAAATTCATGGATGTGCCCGCCGAAGTGCTGGTCACGTCCATGCGCGCGCACCAGAAATATTTCGCCACGCTGAACCCAGACGGCTCGCTTGGCCGCCATTTCATCGTCGTCGCGAACATGGTCGCTGAAGACGGCGGCGAACTGATTGTGGCTGGCAACGAGCGCGTTTTGCGCGCACGCCTGTCGGACGCCAAATTCTTCTGGGACCAGGACCGCAAGACGAAGCTCGATGCGCGCGTCCCCGCCCTCGCATCGCGCGTGTTCCATGCCAAGCTCGGCACGATGCTGCAGAAGGTGGAACGGCTCGAAACGCTTTCCGCTTTCATCGCGGGCAAAATCGGTGCGGACGTTGCGGCCGCAACGCGCGCCGCCCATCTTGCCAAAGCCGATCTGTCCTCGGGCATGGTCGGCGAGTTCCCCGAGCTGCAGGGCATCATGGGCCGCTATTATGCGCGCCACGACGGCGAGAGCGAGCTTGTGGCAAACGCCATCCGCGCGCACTACCAGCCGCTCGGCCCCGGCGATGCTTGCCCCGCCGAGCCCGTGTCGGTCGCCGTCGCTCTGGCCGAAAAGATCGATACGCTCGCAGGCTTCTGGGGCATCGACGAAAAGCCGACAGGCTCCAAAGACCCGTTTGCGCTGCGCCGTTCGGCGTTGGGCGTGATCCGCCTCGTGCTCGAAAACGGGTTGCGCTTGCCGCTGATCCCCGTGTTCGAAGCGGCCCTTGCCGCCAATCGCGGGGCGGCCTCGCTGGCGGGCGAACTCCTCGCCTTCTTCGCCGACCGTCTGAAAGTGTCGCTCAAAGAAAAGGGCGTTCGGCACGATCTGATCGATGCGGTGTTCGCCCTTGGCGGCGAGGACGATCTTGTGCGGCTGCTTGCGCGCGTCGAAGCACTCGGCGCGTTCTTGGCGAGCGACGACGGCGCCAATCTGTTGATCGCAGCGCGGCGAGCGTCGAACATTGCGGGCATCGAGGCCAAGAAGGACGGTGCATCTTATGACGCGCCCGTCGATGCGGGCCTGCTGGCGCAGGCGGAAGAAAAAGACCTCTTCGCGCGTTTGTCGGACGTGGAAGCTGCCGTGCGCAAAGCCGTCGAGGTTGAAGATTTTGCGGCCGCGATGCGCGCTTTGGCGTCGTTGCGCGGGCCGCTCGACGCATTCTTCGACAAGGTCACCGTCAATGCCGACGATGCGGCATTGCGCGCGAACCGTCTCAAATTGCTGTCGCAGATCCGCCGCACCACGATGCTCGTGGCGGATTTTGCGCGTATCGAAGGCTAGAGGAAAAAACCATGGCGAAGTGGGTCTATTCGTTCGGCGGCGGCAAGTCGGAAGGCAAGTCCGAGATGCGCAACCTGCTCGGCGGCAAGGGGGCCAACCTCGCCGAGATGAGCAATCTCGGCCTGCCCGTTCCGCCCGGCTTCACGATCACCACGGAAGTCTGCACGCATTTCTACGCCAACAAGCGCAGCTATCCGGCCGAATTGAAGGCGCAGACGGCAGCGGCCTTGGGTGCGGTCGAAAAGATCGTCGGCCGCAAATTCGGCGACGCCAAAAAGCCGCTGCTCGTGTCGGTGCGCTCGGGTGCGCGCGCTTCGATGCCGGGCATGATGGATACGGTCCTCAATCTCGGTCTCAACGACGCCACGGTCGAAGGGCTCGCGCGCGAGAGCGGGGATGCGCGCTTCGCGTTCGACAGCTACCGCCGCTTCATCCAGATGTATGGCGGCGTGGTGCTCGACATCGCCCACCACCATTTCGAGGAACTGCTCGAACACGCCAAGTCCGACCGCGGCTACGCGCTCGACACCGAGATGACGGCCGAAGACTGGAAAGAACTCGTCGTCGACTACAAAGCGATGGTCGAAAAGGAACTCGGCCGGCCCTTCCCGCAGGATCCGCACGAGCAATTGTGGGGCGCCATCGGTGCGGTGTTCGTGAGCTGGATGAATGACCGCGCGATCACCTATCGCCGCCTCTACCAGATCCCCGAAGAATGGGGCACGGCCGTCAATGTGCAGGCCATGGTGTTCGGCAATATGGGTGGGGATTGCGCCACGGGGGTTGCCTTCACGCGCGATCCGTCGACCGGCGAAAACGCCTTCTACGGCGAGTTCCTGATCAACGCGCAGGGCGAAGACGTGGTCGCCGGCATTCGCACGCCGCAGCAGCTCACCAAGGCGGGTCGTGAGAAGCAGGGTGCCAAGCTTCCGTCGATGGAAGAAGCGATGCCCGAGACCTACGCCCAGCTCGTCGCGATCCGGACAAGGCTCGAGCGGCATTATCGCGACATCCAGGACATCGAATTCACGGTCGAAAAAGGCGTGCTCTACATGCTGCAGACGCGCAGCGGCAAGCGCACGGCGGCAGCGGCCTTGCGCATCGCGGTCGAGATGGCCGAAGAGGGCCTCATCGACCGCAAGACGGCCGTGGCACGCATCGATCCTTCGAGCCTCGACCAGCTGCTGCACCCCACGCTCGACCCCAAGGCGCCGCGCACGCTGCTGTCGCGCGCGTTGCCGGCCTCGCCGGGTGCCGCGTCGGGTATTGTGTGTTTCTCGGCCGACGAGGCCGAAGCGCTGGCCGCCGCCGGCAAGTCGGTCATTCTCGTGCGCATCGAAACGAGCCCCGAAGACATCCACGGCATGCATGCGGCCCGCGGCATCTTGACCACGCGCGGCGGCATGACGAGCCATGCGGCGGTCGTTGCCCGCGGCATGGGTCGTGCGTGCGTGGCGGGGGCCGGCGAAATCCGCGTCGATTACGCTGCCAAGACCATGAGCATTCGCGGCCGCACGATCGCGGCGGGCGAAGCCATCACGATCGACGGCGGAACGGGCGAAGTGTTCGCGGGCGAAGTGCCGACCGTGCAACCCGAATTGTCGGGCCATTTTGCGCGCATCATGGAATGGGCCGACAGCTACCGGCGCATGAAGGTGCGCACGAACGCCGAAACGCCGCTCGATGCGCGCACGGCGCGCCGCTTCGGCGCTGAGGGGATTGGCCTCTGCCGCACCGAGCACATGTTCTTCGAGCCGTCGCGCATTCTGGCGGTGCGCGAAATGATCGTCGCGGACGACGCACCCGCGCGTGCGGCCGCGTTGGCGAAGATCATGCCGTTCCAGCGCGCCGACTTCGTCGAACTTTTCGAAATCATGGCGGGCTTGCCGGTGACGATCCGCCTGCTCGATCCGCCGCTGCACGAGTTCCTGCCGCATTCGGAAGCCGATTTCGCCGAGCTTGCGCGCACGACGGGCAAGAGTGTCGCCGAAGTGAAGGCCCGCGCCGAGAAGCTCACCGAGACGAATCCGATGCTCGGCCATCGCGGCTGCCGCCTCGCGGTGACGTATCCCGAAATCTACCAGATGCAGGTGCGCGCGATTTTCGAAGCGGCCATTCTCGTGGCCAAAGCCAAGGGCGAGACGGTGATCCCGGAAATCATGATCCCGCTCGTGGCCGTGCGCCGCGAGCTCGACGTGATGCGCGACCACATCGCCAAGGTCGCCGACGAAGTGCGCGCCGCCACGGGCCAGGCGGTCGAATATTCGCTCGGCACCATGATCGAGCTGCCGCGCGCGGCTTTGCGTGCGGGCGAGATCGCCGAGACGGCCGAGTTCTTCTCGTTTGGCACCAACGACCTTACGCAGACGACGTTCGGCCTGTCGCGCGACGATGCGGCGAATTTCCTGGGGGCCTACGAGCAGCAGAAGATCCTTGTGCGCGACCCGTTCGTGACCCTCGACCAAGAGGGCGTGGGCGAGCTCGTGAAGATGGCGTGCGCGCGCGGCCGCACGACGCGGCCCGACATCAAGCTCGGCATCTGCGGCGAGCATGGCGGCGATCCGGCCTCGATCCAGTTCTGCGAAACGGCCGGGCTCGACTACGTCTCGTGCTCGCCCTACCGCGTGCCGATCGCGCGCTTGGCGGCAGCCCAAGCTGCGTTGCAGGAATCGGCAAGTGCCGCCTCGCTCGTCAAGAAGCCGGCCGCCAAGAAATCCGCACCCGCACTCGACCGCCACGCGCGCGTGCGCCTCGATGCCGCGCGTCGCGGTGCGGCACGCCCCGCACCGGGGCGCAGCGCACCGCTTGCGCGCCTCGCAGTCGCCAAGAAGCCTGTGGTGAAAAAGCCCGTCGCGAAGAAGCCGGTCGTGAAGAAGCCCGCGCCGAAAAAGGCCCCCGTCAAGACGGCGCCCGTCAAGAAGGCCCCGGTCAAAAAGAAGTCGGCGCCGAAGGCGAAGCCCAAAACCAAGGGCAAGGCCAAGCGCAAATAGCGCTCAGAAATTCGCCCAGGCGGGTTTGTGCGGCACGAGCTTGGCCTCGCCCGCAACGAGGGCGCTTGGTTTCTCGAGCGCTTCGAGGCGCAGCAAGGCGAGGCCTTGGCCGCCGGCACTCGAGCGCATTTCGCCGACGTCCGCACCGTCCAACCGGATCGGCGTGCCGATCGCAGGGGCGGGGCCTTCGATCGTCACGGGCAGCAGGCGCTTTTTGACGAGGCCGCGATATTTCATGCGCGCGGTCACCTCTTGGCCCACATAGCAGCCCTTCTTGAAATCCACGCCGCCAAGTTCCTCGAAACCGTTTTCGAGCAGCAGCGCGTCTTCGACCGCAAGGTCGCGACTGCCGTCCGGCACGCCGTGCGACAGGCGCAGCGTGTCGTAGGCTTCGAGCGTGCCGGGGGCGAAATCTTTGGCAAGTTCGGCCAAGCTCGCGGCGGGCACGAGCGCGCGCACGCCGAGGGCGGCCAAGCGCGGATCGACATAGACGATGCCGCCGGCCAATTCCTTGGCGGCCCCGGCCGTCGCGGGCAGGCCGAACGCGTCGGCCGCCCCGTCGCCCCAAAAGGCTGCGACGACGAAGCTGTCGTCGGCGGCAAGCTCGATCTTGGCGCGCAGCTTGTAGATTTTGAGGCGGCGCATCAGATCGTCGCGCCTTGCGGCTTCGCAATCGAGCAGCACGGCGTCCCCCAGGGCGCCCATGAAAAACTCGTGCAGGAAGCGCCCCTGCGCCGTCAGGAAGCCCGCATGCAGCGCGCGGTCGGCCGCTATCTTGGCGGCGTCGCTCGAGACGAGGCCTTGCAGAAAGCTTATGCGGTCGTCGCCCGCAATGCGCATGGCGGCACGGGCGGCGAGGGGGGCGAAAAAGCGGGCGGACATGGCAGCGTCTTTCGAAGCGGGGGCAGGTATGTCCCTAGGAGTTAGGGAGGCGCCCCTGCGCTTGGCAAGGGTGCTGTTGGAGCCTATAACGCGCCTATGCCCAAACATATCTGCTTCCTCGACGATTCGGCCGAATATGACGGCTTCAGCCCGACCAGCCGCCCGCTCGACGGGCCGCAAAAATCGGTCGCCTATCTGGCCGCTTCGCTCGCCCAGCGCGGCCATCAGGTGACGGTGATCACGCGCGCCGAACACGTGCTCGTGTGCGACGGCGTTTCGTATCCGGGCTGGCACGGCGACCGGCCCGAACAATGCGACCTGCTGGTGGTGGTCGGCGACCCCACTTTGTTCGACCTCGTCAAAAACGCGGGCACGCGCGTGCTGTGGGTCGCGGGGGCGTCGTCGGCCCTCGACACGCCGGTCTGGCAGGGCACGTGGCAGCGCCTCACGCCGCATCTTGTGTTCCGCACCGATGCGCAGCGCGATCTTGCCACGCTGCACGGCCTGCCCGCACACGTGATCGGCGATGCGCCCGCACCTTCCTATGTTGAAGAGATCGTCGATGCGCCGAGCGCACCGCCTTATGCGGTCACGGTCTGCCATCCGCTGGGCGGGCTCGAGGCGATTCTCGACCTCTGGACGACGAAGGTGCATCCCGCCGCCATGGATGCCGAGCTGCATGTCTATTCGAGCCTGCTCGACCGCGCGGCGTTGAGCGGCCTGGTGCCCGCCGACATTGCCGCGATCCACGACAAGGTGCAGGCGGCGGCCGGCTTCGGCGTGCGCGTGAAGCGCCCGCAGCCCGATCCGCAGATGGCCGAGATCTACCGGCGCGCGCGCGCCTTCCTGCATCCTTCCAACGCCTTCGAGGCTTTGGCGCTGCAGCTCGTCGAAGCGCAGGCGGCAGGCCTGCCGGCCGTGACGTTTGCATCGAGTCCGGTTGCGCGCGTGTTCGTGGTCGACGGCACGACCGGCTTTGTCGCTGAAGATGCCGCCGCCTATGCCGCGGCGACCTTGCGCCTGCTCGCGGGCGAAGAGCCGTTCGGTGCCATGGCGACGGCCGCCCGCCATTTGCGGCGCGGGCGAAGCTGGGCCATTGCCGCTGCCGAGTGGGAAGAGCGCTTCGCATGAAGGTGCTGTTCGTCGCCTCGAACCGGATCGGCGACGCGATGCTGGCATCGGGCGTGTTGGCGGAATTGGTCCGCCGCCATCCGCAGGCACGTTTCACGATCGCCTGCGGCCCCGCGGCTGCACCCTTGTTCGAGGCGATGCCGCAACGCGCACGCACGATCGTGCTGCGCAAGGGCAAGTTCAAACTCCATTGGTTTGCATTGTGGCTGCGCACGGTCGCGAATTTTTGGGACCTTGCGGTCGATATGCGCGGCTCGGGCCTGGTGTGGTTTCTGGCCGCCCGCCAGCGCGCGCGCTCGACGGCGCGCAACGAAACCATCCACCGCGTGGAAGATGCCGCGCGCGTGCTGAACTTTACGCCGCCGCCCTCGCCCATGTTGTGGCTGTCGGACGATGCCAAACAAAAAGCGGCCAAGCTGCTCGGCGACGGGCCGATCCTCGCCCTCGGCGCCACGGCCAACTGGTCGGGCAAAATCTGGCCGGCCGAACGGTTTCTCGCGTTGGCCGAAGCTTTGACGGCTCCGGGGGCGGTTCTCGGCGGTGCGCGCATCGCCGTTTTCGGCGGGCCCGGTGAACAGGCGGCGGCAGCCCCCTTGCTGGCGGGTCTTGGAACACGCGCGATCGATTTTGTCGGCACCACCGATCTTGCGACGGCGGCCGCCGCTATCGCGCGTGCCGAGCTTTTTGTCGGCAACGATTCGGGTCTCATGCATATCGCGGCGGCGGCCGGCGTACCCACGCTCGGGCTGTTCGGGCCGTCGGACGAGCGCAATTTCCGCCCGTGGGGCCCGAATACGGCCTATGTGCGCACGGCCGAAAGCAAAGACGCTTTGTTCGCGCGCATCGACTACCAGCCGAGCGGGTCGCATTCGCTGCTGACCTCGATCGCGGTCGAAACGGTCGAAGCCGCAGCGTGCGAGCTTATGCGCCGCGCCAAGCGAGCCGCGGCATGAGGCTCTCGGCCCTCATTGTCGCGCGCAACGAAGAAGGCCGCTTGCCCGCATGCCTTGCCGGTGTGGCCTTCGCCGACGAAATTGTCGTCGTACTCGACCGCACGACCGACGGCAGTGCCGCCATCGCGGCTGCGGCGGGGGCGAGAATCATCGAAGGCGAATGGCCGCGCGAGGGCGACCGGCGCAATACGGGTATTGCCGCCTGCACGCATGAATGGGTGCTCGAGGTCGATGCCGACGAGTTGGTGGGGCCCGCGCTTGCCGCCGAGATAAGCCGCACGGTCGCGACGAGCACGGCCAGCCGCCATTCGATCCCGGTCGACAATTATATCGGCACGCGGCTCGTGCGCTACGGGTGGGGTGCTTCGTTCGGCAAGTCGGGTTATTGGGGCCTGTTCCGCAAGGGCACGAAGATTTGGGGGCGCGAGCGCGTGCATCCAAAGCTTGTTCTGACCGGTGACGCGGGTGCGCCTTTGACGCACGCGATCCGCCACGAGGTCGATCGCAGTCTCTCCGAGACGATCAAGCGGCTCGACCGCTACAGCGATGCACGTGCCGCCGATCTGCGCGAGACGGGCGATCCCGACGACACGAAGCGCTACGTGCGGCGTTTCTTCTCGCGCTTCTGGAAATGCTACGTGGCGCGCAAGGGTTATCGCGAGGGCGGCTACGGGCTCGTGATTGCGGCCTTGGCCGGGCTGTTTCCGCTGGTCTCGCATCTGAAAGCCAAACACGAAGCGCCGCCGGAAGCCAAAGGCTAGGAGGCGGCGATGGCACGTATCGTCCTTGCCGACGACGGGGTCGTGTTCGACGGCAAAATGCTCGACGGCAAAGCGGCCGGCGGCGGCGAGACGGCGTTTGTGCGTCTCGCCGAAGCCTTTGCCGCCAAGGGACACGAGGTGACGGCAACGGCGCGCGGTGCCGGCCGCCTGCGCCATCGCGGCGTTGCGTGGGTGCCGCTCAGCGAAGCACTGCCCGGCAAGGCCGATCTATTCGTCGCCAATCGCAGCGCGCATCTGCTGGCGCTGGGGCGCAATGCGCGCCGTCTGTTTTTCTGGCTGCACAACGATGCGCGTTATCTCGCAAAGCCGCGCTATGTCCTTCGCATGTTGCGCCATTGGCCCGAGCTTGTGTTCGTCAGCAACGCGCATCTGCGCGCGGCACCGGGATGGCTGCCGGCAAAAGCGCGCCATGTGATCCCGCTTGGGCTCGATGCGTCGTTTCGGCATGAGGCCGAGCGTGCGCCGCCGCCGCCCTTGGCGCTTTACGCCGCCAATCCGCTGCGCGGCCTCAGTATGCTCGCACCCTTGTGGCAGTCTGCGATCGCGCCGCAAGTGCCCGGTGCACGCCTGCAAGTGCATACGGGGCTCGGGCTCTACGGCGTGCCGCCCAAGCCGCGCACGGCGGCGGCAATGCAAGAAGCGATCGATGCTGCGCGCGCGGCGGAAGGCGAACAGTTCACGTTGGGCGATTTGATCGACCATGCGCAATTGGTTGCCACGTTGCGCCGCGCGCGGGTGTATCTCTATCCGGGCGATCCGACCGAGACCTTCTGCCTTTCGGTCGCGGAGGCGCAGGCAATGGGAGTGCCTTGCGTGGTGCTGCGCAACGGCGCTTTGCCCGAGCGTGTGGTGGACGGCGTCACCGGTTTCGTCGTCGACGGGCCGGCCGCATTTGCCGATGCAGCACGGCGTCTTTTGGTCGACGACGCGTTGTGGCTTGCCCAGCATCGCGCGTGCCTTGCCACGCAAGGAAAGCGCAGCTGGGACGACATGGCGCAGGATTTTGCGCGGAAAGCGGGATTGTGATGCGAGTTCTGGGCGTGATGGCGGGGGCCCCGCAAGGTGGGGCCGAAGCGTTTTTCGAGCGCCTGATGCTGGCGTTGCCGCAAGCCGGTATGGAATGCGCTGTGGCGATCCGCAGCAATGCCGCACGCGCCGAGCGCATTCGCGCGGTCGGCATCGCGGTGACGCAGGCGCCCTTCGGCGGCTGGTTCGATTTCGGCACGGCATGGGACGTCGCGAACGCGATCGAGCGTTTCAAGCCCGACATTGCGCTTGCCTTCATGAACCGGGCCGCCGCCAAGCTGCCGGGGCGCTACGTGCTCGACCACAAGCCCGTCTATGTCGGGCGGTTGGGCGGCTACTACGATCTCAAATACTACAAACGCTGCCGTCATCTCATCGGCAACACCAAGGATATTTGCGACTGGATCGTGCGCCAGGGCTGGCCTGCCGCGCGCGTCGCCTATCTGCCGAATTTCGTCGATGCGGTGCAGGTGCCAGCCGCTAACCGTGCCGCACTCGACACGCCAGCCGACGCCAAGCTCATTCTGGCGTTGGGCCGCCTGCACGCGAACAAAGCGTTCGACGTGCTGCTGGCGGCGTTGGCGAAATTGCCGAAGGCCTATCTCTGGATCGCAGGTACAGGCCCGCTCGACGCCGATTTGCGTGCGCAAGCGCAAGCACTGGGGATTGCGTCGCGCGTGCGCTTTTTGGGCTGGCGCGAAGATACGGCTTCCCTGCTTGCGGCGTGCGACGTGCTCGCGTGCCCGTCGCGCCACGAGCCGCTTGGCAATGTCGTGATCGAAGCCTGGGCGCAAAACCGCCCCGTGGTTGCCGCCGCCGCGGCAGGCCCGGCCGCGTTGATCGAAGACGGGCGCAACGGCTTGCTGGTACCCGTCGACGATGCCGATGCGCTGGCCGCAAGCCTCGGCCGCGTGTGCGACGACGCGCCCTTGGCAAAGGGGCTTGTGCAGGCGGGGGCATTTTCGTACCAAAAAGCCCATACGAAAGAGGCGGTCGTGCGGCTCTATGGCGAATTCTTCGATGCGGTGAGGCAATAGCATGTGCGGCATTGCCGGCATGATGCTGGTTCCGGGGGCGAAGTTTCCGGCGCAGATGCTGGCGCGCTTTGCCGCCGCCATCGCCCATCGCGGGCCGGACGGCACCGGCACCTACGAGGCGGGCGACGTCGCGTTTGTGCATAATCGCCTGGCGATCGTCGATCTTGTCACTGGCGACCAGCCGCTGCGCGATGCGGGCGGCGGGGTGCTAGTCGCCAACGGCGAGATCTACAACCATGTCGAATTGCGCGCGCGACTTCTGAACTATCCGTTCAAGACGCAGTCCGACTGCGAACCGCCGCTCGCCCTCTACCGCCAGAACGGTCCCGACTACGCGAGCGCCCTACGCGGCATGTTCGCGATCGCGCTGCACGATCCGCGTGCGGGGCGGCTCGTGCTCACTCGCGATCCGTTCGGCATCAAGCCGCTCTACTATGCGCAGACCAAAGACGGCGTTGCGTTCGCCTCCGAAGCGCAAGCGCTGCGCGCAGCGGGCTTCGGCAGCGGTGCCCTCAATGCCGAAAAGCGCGCCGAATTGCTGGAATTGCAGTTCCAGACCGGCGAGGCCACGTTGTTCGACGGCATCGTACGTGTGCTCCCCGGCGAAACGCTCGTGCTGTCGGGCGGGCGCATCGTCGCGCGCAGCCGTGTCGCGGCTTTGCCCTTGGGCGGGCCGCAGAATATCGGCTCGGACGAAGCGGTCGATGCATTCGACCGCGTTTTCCAAGACAGCGTGCGCGTGCACCAGCGCGCCGACGTGCCCTACGGCATGTTCCTGTCGGGCGGCATCGATTCGGCGTCCGTGCTCGCGATGATGGCGCGGCTCAACGAACGGCCGGTGCAGGCCTTCACGGCCTATTTCCCCGAGACGAACGCCGCCGACGAGCGCGGGGCGGCGGCACGTGCCGCCGCTGCCTGCAGCGCCGATCTCGTCGAAGTGCCGGTGACGGCCGCCGATTTCTGGGCGCATCTGCCCGCGATCGCAGCCGCTATGGACGATCCGGCGGCCGATTATGCGATTGTGCCGACCTGGCTCCTCGCGCGCGAAGCGCGCAAGCAAGGCCTCAAAGTCGTGCTGTCGGGCGAGGGCGGGGACGAATTGTTCGCGGGCTACGGGCGCTACCGCAGTGTCGTCAAACCCTGGTGGCTCGGCGGGCGCGCGATGCGAAGGCGCGGCACGTTCGACGGGCTCGGGCTTCTGCGCATCGACACCAAAGGCTGGCGCGACGGCATGCAGGCGAGCGAAACGCGTGCACGTCTCGAGGCGCGCACGCCGTTGCAGGTGGCGCAAGCGATCGACATCGACGCGTGGCTGCCCAACGATCTCTTGGCCAAGCTCGACCGCTGCCTGATGGCGCACGGGGTGGAAGGCCGCACGCCGTTCCTCGATCCCGCGATGGCGGCGTTTGCGTTTGCGCTTCCCGATACGCTGAAGCTGCATCGGCGCTGGGGCAAATGGCTGGTGCGCCGTTGGCTGGACCGCGTGCTTCCGGCCGCGCGCGCTTTCGCACCCAAACAAGGTTTTACGGTTCCCGTGCAAAGCTGGATCGCGGCCGACGGCGCACGGCTCGGGCCGCTTGTGGCCGCGTCTTCCGGCATTGCCGAGATCGCCGACCGTGCGGCCGTCGTGCGTCTGTTCGAAAAAGCCGCCGACAAACGGCGCGGCTTTGCCGCTTGGAGCCTGCTTTTCTACGCGCTGTGGCATCGCCGCCATGTGCTGGACCGCAACGACGCTCTCGACACCTTTGCCGCGCTCGAACAAGCGCGCGCTTGAATGCCCAAGGAGAATTGCCGATGACCGACCGGATCGTGCTGCGCCGTCCCGACGATTGGCATGCGCATCTGCGCGACGGCGACATGCTGGCGACGGTCGCGCCGTTCACCGCCCGCCAGTTCGCGCGCGCGATCGTGATGCCCAATCTCGTGCCCCCGGTCACGACGGCCGAGGCCGCGCACGCGTATGCCGCGCGCATTCGCAAAGCGGCCGGGCCCGGTTTCGAGCCGCTGATGACGTGCTACCTCACCGACGCAAGCGATCCCGACGCGATCGAGCGCGGCTACAAAGAAGGGGCGTGGGTCGCGGCCAAGCTCTATCCCGCGCACGCCACGACCAATTCGGCGCACGGCGTCACGGATGTCGGAAAAATCGCGCCCGTGCTCGAGCGCATGCAGCGCATCGGCATGAAGTTTCTCGTGCACGGCGAAGTGACCGACAAACACGTCGATATCTTCGACCGCGAGGCGGCTTTCATCGACCGCACGCTCGCCCGGCTCGTGCGGGATTTTCCGGGCCTCAAGATCGTGTTCGAGCACATCACCACAAAAGAGGCCGCCGATTTCGTGGCGGCTGCCCCCGCCAATGTCGCGGCCACGATCACGCCGCATCATCTGATGATCGACCGCAACGCGATCTTCGAAGGCGGCATTCGCCCGCATCTCTATTGCCTGCCGATCGCCAAGCGCAGCCACCATCGCACGGCGCTGCGCAAAGCCGCCGTGTCGGGCAGTCCCAAGTTTTTCCTCGGCACCGACACGGCCCCGCATGCCGTGCATGCCAAAGAAGCCGCGTGCGGCTGTGCCGGCATTTTCAATGCGCCAGTCGCACTCGAGGCCTATGCGCGCGTGTTCGACGAGGAAAACGCGCTCGAAAAGCTCGAAGGTTTTGCGAGCCTGTTCGGCCCCGCCTTCTATGGCCTGCCGCCCAACGAAGCGCGCATCGCCCTTGTGCGCGCAAACGCGACGGCGCCCGAGCGTGTCCCGGGGCCGGCGGGCGACATCGTGACCTATCTCGGCGGCCAGGCGCTCGGCTGGCGGATCGAAGCCGCCTAGACTAGACTTCGCGCGAAGATCACGGGAGAGGGTGCCATGGAAGGCTGCATCGTCGGTTGGTCGCACGGCAAGTTCGGAAAGCGCGAAGGGCTCGATTTGGAAGCGCTGCTCGCCGAAGTTTCGGTCGGCGCCTTGGCCGATGCGGGCCTCGGCCCCGACGACGTGGATGAAATCTATGTCGGCCATTTCGGCGGCGGCTTCGTCAAGCAGGATTTCCCGGCCTCGCTGGTGATGCAGGCCTCCGACCGTCTGCGCTTCAAGCCTTCGACGCGCGTCGAGAACGCGTGCGCGACCGGCTCGGCCGCCGTGCATATGGGCCTCACATCGATCGCAGCCAAGCGCGCGCGCGTGGTGCTTGTCGTCGGCGTCGAGAAAATGACCGAAACGCCGGGCGACGTTGTCGGCGGCATCTTGATGAAGGCAAGCTACGTCAAGGAAGAGGACCGCCCGGGCATGAGCTTTGCGGGCGTGTTCGGCCAGATCGCGCAGCTCTACGCGCAGCGCTACGGCGATCCGTCGGACGCGATGGCCCGCATCGCGGCCAAGAACCACAAAAACGGCTGCGCCAATCCGTACGCGCAATTGCGCAAGGATCTCGGCTACGAATTCTGCCGCACGGTATCGGACAAAAACCCGCTGGTCGCTGGGCCGTTGCGCCGTACCGATTGCAGCCTCGTGTCGGATGGGGCCGCCGCTTTGGTGCTCGCCGATCTCGAAACGGCGCTGGCGCTCAAGAAGGCGGTGGCGTTCCGCGCGGTGCAGCAGGTCAACGACTATCTGCCGATGAGCCGGCGCGACATCGTTTCGTTCGAGGGGTGTGCCCGCGCCTGGAGTCAGGCTTACGCGCAAGCGCGCGTGCGCGTGGACGATCTGAAGCTCGTCGAGACGCACGACTGTTTCACCATCGCCGAACTTCTCCAGTACGAGGCGATGGGTTTGGCGAAGCCCGGGAAGGGGATGGAACTCGCTTTGTCGGGCGCAACCGAAAAAGACGGACGCTTGCCGGTCAACGCGTCGGGCGGGCTCAAATCCAAGGGCCATCCGATCGGCGCCACCGGCGTATCGATGCACATCATGGCAGCCATGCAGGCGACGGGCCTCGCAGGCGATATGCAGGTGAGGAGCCCGGGTCTTGCCGGCGTGTTCAATATGGGCGGGGCGGCGGTAGCTAATTATGTATCTATTTTGGAACCATTGCGCGTATAGTAGAATTCCTAATTGTTGCTGTTATTGGTTTCGGGGGAAACATCGTGACTTTGCGGGTGAAACTGTACGTGCTGACGCTTGTGCTCTCGGCAATGGCGCTGGCGTTTGTTGTGGTTCGCGCCAAGGAGGCCCTCGATCTTCGCGCCGCCGTAGGCCAGGCCCAAACGATCAACGCGATCGCCGACCGCTATCTTGCCGCCGCCGCCGATTGGGCGGTCGAGCGCGGCACGGCCAACACCGTGATCGCGAACCCCGCCGCCGCCACACCCGCCCAGCGCCAGACGATTGCGCAGCGCCGCCATGCGGGCGATGCGGCGTTTGCCGAGGCCGGGCGCCTCGTTGCTGCAGCATCTTTCCTGCCGGCCAATGCCCGCCAAGTCCACGAGCGCGCCGCCGAGCGCTTGCGCAATCTCGCCCCTCTGCGCGCGCGCGTCGATGCGGCCGCTGCCGTCGAGCCCGACTTGGTGCGCGACTGGTTCCCGGCGATCAGCGCGCTCGTGCTCGCAAGCATGGATGTGCGCATGGAAATCGAGCGCCAGCTGGACGCGCAAGCGCCGCAGGCTTTGCGCACGCTGTTCGAGGTCAAGGGCCTGCTCGCGACGATGAGCGAATTTGCGGGCCGCGAGCGCGGCGGGGTTGCCGGCATCATTGTCGGCGGCCGGCCGCTCGGCGTGGCGCAGGCTTTGGGGCAGGGCGAAAATCGCGGCCAGATCGTGCTTGCCCAGTCGCGGCTCGATACGCTGGTGCGCAGCGTGGACGCCGACGTCACGCGCGCGATCGGCGAGGCGCGTACGGCCTATTTCGACATGTTCGGCCAACTGCGCGCGCGCGTGATGGCGGCTGCCAATGCGGGCGAACCCTACCCGGTTGCCGCCGGCGAATGGTTCGCCCAGGCGACGGCGGCCATCGAGAAAATCATCGCAGCCCAGGCTGCCGCGACGAAAGCGGCCGAAGCGGCTGCGGCTTCGTCTTCGGCCGCTGCGAGTGCCGAATTCACGTTTGTGATGGCGCTGGGTGCCGTCGTGCTTGCGATCGCGGCGTTCGCGCTGTGGATGGTTGCCGTTCAAATCGCGCGGCCCCTGCTGGGCATGGCGGGCGCCATGCGCAAACTCGCCGACGGCGACCTCGCGACCGACGTGCCGGGCGTGGGCCGCCGCGACGAGATCGGCAGCATGGCCGGCGCCATGGAAGTGTTCAAAGTCAACGCGACCGAGAATGAGCGCCTGAAAGCGGCGCAGAAGGAAAGCGAAGCGCAGGCCGAAGCGCAGAAACGCAAAGCGCTGCGCGACATGGCCGACACGGTCGAACGCGAAACCACGACCGCCATCGCCAAGGTCGCCGCCGCAACGGAGTCCGTCGATGGTGTGGCCGACGGCATGGCCAAACGCGCCGTCACGGTCGGCGAAAACGCGCAGTCGGTCGCCGCCGCATCCGAAGAAGCGCTGAGCAACGCCCAGACGGTCGCATCGGCGGCCGAAGAGCTGACGAGCTCGATCCAGGAAATCTCGGCGCAGATCGGCCGGGCGAGTGTTGCCACGCGCGAAGCTGTCGCAACGAGCGCCGACGCGCGCGCCAAAATCGGTGCGCTGTCCGCCGCCGTGGGCCGCATTTCGGACGTGACCAAGCTGATCGGACAGATCGCAAGCCAAACCAATCTTCTGGCGCTCAACGCCACGATCGAGGCCGCGCGTGCCGGCGATGCGGGCAAGGGCTTTGCGGTTGTGGCCTCGGAGGTCAAGAATCTCGCGAGCCAGACCGCACGCTCGACCGAAGACATCGACCGCCAGATCGCCGAAATTCGGGCGGCCACCGACGAAGCCGTCGCCTCCGTGGCTGCGATCGCGGACCGCATTTCCGACATTGATACGGTCGCCAACTCGGTCGCGACCGCTGTCGAAGAGCAGGGAGCGGCGACGCAGGAGATCGCGCGCAATGTCTCGCAGACGACGATGGCCGCCCAGGAAGTGGCGACGCGCATCGCGACCGTTTCGAGCGACGCCGATGAGGTCGGCCGCCGCTCGGTCGAAATGCGCGAATCGATCGCGGGCATGACGAGCAACATCGAGCAGCTGCGCGCGGCCCTGGTGCGCGTCGTGCGCACGTCGACAGAGGATGCCGACCGGCGCAAGGCCAAGCGCTATCCGGTCAAGCTCGCGGGCAAAATCGACGGGGGAACGAAAGTTTCTGTCGTCGATCTATCGCAAAGTGGGGCGTTTCTTGCGGCAGCGCCGGATCTTGTTGCCGGTTCGCGCGGCCGTCTGACGGTCGACGGATTCTCGCAACCTCTCGAATTCGACGTGCGCAGCGCCAAAGACGGCGAAGCCCACGTGGCCTTCACGCGCGAACCGGATTCTGCATGGCAGGCATTCGTATCCCGCTACGCGAGTGGCTGATTGCGTTGCTGAATTTTTAACAAATCGAACATAGGTTCATGGCCATGAAAGGTCCTGTTCTTATCGTCGATTCCCGCGCGCAGGAGAGCCTGAAAACGGCGCAAGGCCTGTCGCAGGCGGGCTTCCAGGCGGTGCCGGTGCCGACCCCACAGGATGCGCTTGCCAAGAGTGCGGCACTCGACATGCGTCTGGCCGTGGTCGAACTCGATGCTTTCGCGCCCGAAGTCGCCGCCGCCGCCGCGGGATTCAAATCGCGCTGGCCCAATATCGGCATCGTCGCCTTGGCAAGCGCCAAGCGCGGCAAGACCGACACCGAAATGCTGGCCGGAGCCCGTGCCATCGGCGCCCACGCTTTTTACGTGAATCCGGTGGCGCCTGCCGATCTCGCACGACGGCTCGACGAACTTACGCGCCTGGGCTACGGCGCGCCCGAGCGCCGACGCACGGCCCTAGTCGTCGACGACAGCGAGACGATCGGCGAAATCTTGCGCGCGTATCTCAAGAAGAACGGTTTCAACACGGTCGTCAAACCGACCTGGGAAGCCGCCTTGAGCGGCTGGGACACGCTCGGCGTCGATCTCGTTTTCACCGACATTTTTATGCCCGGCATGGGCGGGGTCGAAGGCATTCGCCACGTGCGCGCCAATTGGGCGCCGGTGCCGATCGTGGCGTTTTCCGAGGGGCTCGACGGCCGCATGGCGCCCGACAAGGCGCTGTTGGCAGCCCAGAAAATCGGCGCGGATGCGATTTTGTCCAAACCTCTGAGCGAACCGAGCGTAATGGCGGCCGTGCGCAGCGTTTTTGCGCCGGAAAACACGCGCGCCTCGGCGTAAGCGAAAATCGATACGTAACCATCGGCGGAACCGGCGCGAAGCGTCGGGGGCAAGGCATTGTCCAATCCGAGGGGGTTCCAACATGCCGACGAAGCAAGCCGCCGCCGCGTTTGCGCGCGCGGAACGCGCCTTTATGGCACATCTGCCGGATGCGGGGCCGGCTCTTGCGGCCTGTCTTGCGGCGGATCCCGCCCACGCTGTTGCCTACGCGGTGCAGGGGCTGGGCGCTTTGTCCTTGGGTCGGGCGGCCTTGCGGCCTGTTGCAGTCGCAGCCCATGCGCGGGCGGTCACCCATACGGGGGCCGACATCCGTGCCGCAGCCTTTGCAGGCGCTTTGGGCCTCTGGCTCGACGGCAACATGCTGGCTGCCGCTGCCCGCCTCGAAGCGCATCTCGATGCCGATCCGAGCGACGCGCTTGCATTCAAGCTTGCGCACGGTATGCGCTTCATGGGCGGCGATGCACCCGGCATGCTGCGCGCCAGCGCGCAGGCCGTGCGCCGCTTCCCGGCCGATATCCCGCTCGGCAGTTTCGTCCTCGGCTGCCACGCGTTTTCGCTCGAAGAGGCGGGCGACTACAGCGCCGCCGAAGTGGTCGGCCTTGCCGCCGTCGAGGCGGACGCAGCCGATGCCTGGGGTCTGCATGCGGTCGCCCATGTCTACGAGATGACGGGCCAGGCTTTGCGCGGCGCAGATTGGCTCGAGAAGTCCCAGCCCGATTGGCAGCTCTGCAACAATTTCGGCCTTCACGTTGCTTGGCACCTCGCCCTGTTCCGCCTTGAATTGGGCGAAGGCGAAGCCGCACTTGCCCTCTACGATGCCGCGATCCGGCCCATCCCCAGTGACGAGTATCGCGACGTGGCCAATGCCGTGTCGCTTTTGGTTCGGCTCGAACAGCTCGGCCATTCGGCCGGCGATCGCTGGGCGGCACTTGTCGATCATGCGCGCGATTTCGCTGCGGACGATGCGCTCGTATTTGCCATGCTGCATCGTTTGGTTGCAGCTCAGCAGAGCGGCGCGGCTGCAACGCGCGCGGCTATCGCCCAAGCGCTCGACGCCCTTGCCGAGCGCGTGCACGATCAAGGCCAGGTTGCCGCACGCGTTGGCGCTAAACTCGCGCGCCTAATCGACGGGCAAGGGGCCGACGAGGCCGATCTCGACGCAACGCTCGCTGCACTGCCCGAAATCGGCGGCAGCCACGCCCAGCGCGACGTATTCGTGCGGCTGCTGGCCGAGCGCGCGTTCCTGCGCGGCGACTGGGCGCAGGCGCGGTATATTCTCGCCTTCCGCCACCGCAACCGTGTCCCGGACCGGTTCTGCCGCGAATTGCTGCAGAGCCGGCGCGACCACGCGACCCCCGCCGCAGATCTGCGCACCTGAGGCAGACTGTCTGGCTGGCATCGGCGGTCGAATCCTGCAATCGTGCAGCCATGTCCCTCGATGCGCTCGATCTTTCGCCCGGCCGGCCATTTGCGGCGCGACTGACCCATCCCGAGCTGGCGCGGCTTTTCGTCTATTGGGCGAAGCTCGCGCGCGACGGCGTGCCGGCCTACCGCGACTTCGATCCGTTGGCGGTCGCTTTCAGTCTGCCGCATCTCCAGCTTTACCGGCGTCTCGATGGCCCTGACGGCAGCACCGATTACCGGCTCGATCTGGTGGGCGAAAGCGCGGCGCAGCTCATCGGCGCCAACAATCGCGGCAGATTGCTTTCCGAGGTGCTGGTGCCGGAGCGCCTGCCCGAGCGTCTCGCTTTGTTCGGCCAGCCCCTTGCGAGCGGGTTTCCGATCGCGTACCGCAGCTTCCTTGCGAACCCCGGCCGCGAGCATCGGCTGCAGAAGCGGCTGATGCTGCCATTCGCCGAACACGATGCGGGCGCCAATCTTCTGATCGCGATGGTCGTGGGTTTCCAGATCGAACCCGATCAAGTGCCGATCCCGGGCCGCAGCGAAGGCATTCTCGAGACGATCGTCGCGTGCCGCGACGACGTCGTGGCGGCGGCTACGGGTTTCTGACAAGGCGGCGACATGGACGCGTTTTTGGTTTCGACGGGCGTAGTTGCGTTGGGGGAGATCGGCGACAAAACACAGCTTTTAGCGGTGATGCTGGCGGCGCGATTCCGCAAGCCGGTGCCCGTCATTCTCGGCATTCTCGCGGCCACGCTGCTTAACCACGCTTTGGCCGGCTATATCGGCACGCTGGCTGCCGATTTTTTGGCCGGGCCCTGGCTGCATTGGATCGTCGGTGGCACGTTTCTGGCCGTGGCGGCCTGGGCGCTGGTGCCTGACACGATCGACGACAGCGACGCAAAGCGCACGCTCGGGGCGGCGGGCGCTTTCCTTGCCACGGCGGTCGCGTTTTTCTTCGCCGAATTCGGCGACAAGACGCAAGTCGCAACCGTGACTCTGGCCGCTCGCTTCGGCGATCTGCTGCCAGTTGTTGCGGGCACCACGCTCGGCATGCTGCTTGCCGACGTGCCAGCTGTTTATCTCGGCGAACGTTTCGCCGACCGCCTCCCGGTCGCGACGATCCGCTATGCCGCCGCCGCTTTGTTCGCCGTGTTGGGCGTTGCGACCTTGGCCGGCTTTGGTTTCTGAGATAAGGCGCAAGAACCGGGCTGAATTGGCCCTGTGCGCGGTGCCAAGGTCGCGGCCATGAATGTCCGGAACGTCGAACCGCGCATGGATGCACGCACTTGGGCGCTGCTGCTGGCCCTTTCGGTGCTGTGGGGCGGCTCTTTTTTCTTCGTCGGCGTGGCGGTGCGCGAGGTGCCGCCGCTTGCGATCGTGTTCGCGCGCGTGGCGCTTGCCGCCGCCGCCTTGCATCTGCTGCTGGCGCTGCAGGGGCGCGCATTGCGCCTCGACGGTGCGCGATGGCGCGCCTTGTTCGGCATGGCGCTGCTCAACAATGTCGTGCCTTTCGTGCTGTTCGTTTGGGGCCAGGCGCAGATCGCCAGCGGCGTTGCCGCCATTCTCAATGCCACGACGCCGCTGTTCGGTGCCGTTCTCGCGCATTTTCTGACGCGCGACGAGAAACTCAACGGCGCCAAAGTCTTTGGCATTGCGGCCGGGTTCGGCGGCGTCGTGGCGATGATGGGGCCAGCGCTCGGCGATGCGGCGGCAACCCCTTTGTGGGCGCAACTCGCCTGCCTGGGCGCGGCGTTCTGCTATGCGCTCTCGGGCATCTACGGGCGCCGCTTCAAAGCACTGGGACTTGCGCCCCTCGAGATCGCAACCGGCCAGGTGACGGCATCGGCCGCCTTGCTGCTGCTGCCGATGCTGCTGGTCGACCGGCCTTGGGACCTCGCCGTGCCGTCCGCCGCCGCCTTGCTTTCGTTGGCGGGGCTTGCCCTGCTGTCGACGGCTCTCGCCTATATTCTGTTTTTCCGCATTCTCGCCGTGGCGGGGGCCACGAACCTGCTGCTGGTCACGTTCCTCATCCCGGTCACGGCGATCTTGCTGGGGGCAGCGTTTCTGGGCGAGGCGTTGGCGATGCGCCATTTCGTCGGCATGGCGCTGATCGGCATCGGCCTTGCCGCGATCGACGGGCGCATCTTCCGCTTGCGATCCCCAAAGCTTTAGGCGGCGTTGGCTTTGGCGGTTTCGGCGACCGCGACGCGGTTGCGGCCGGCGTTTTTGGCGGCGTAGAGGGCGCGGTCGGCGCGCGCGAGCGTTTCTTCGATCTTTTCCGCATCGCCGTCGAACTCGGCAACGCCGATGCTGACCGTTACGCGGAACTTCGGCGGGGCGTCGATGTCGAGCGCTTCGATCGTCGCGCGCAGCCGCTCGGCGAACAGGCGCGCATTGTCGGCCGTCGTTTCGGGCATCAGCAGCGCGAATTCTTCGCCGCCGATCCGCCCGAGCGCGTCGGAGCCGCGCATCGCCGCCATCGCCGTTTCGGCGATGCGTTTGATCGCGACGTCGCCGGCTGCATGGCCCCAGGTGTCGTTGACCTTCTTGAAGAAATCGATGTCGAGAACTGCGAGCGACAGCGGCCGGCCGTAGCGGCGCGCACGTTCTGCTTCGTTGGCGGCCTGCTCCGTGAAAGCGCGCCGCGACAACGCGCCCGACAGATGGTCGCTCGAGGCGATCTGGCGCAGTTCTAGCTCTTCGACCACGAGTTTGGCGAAACTGTCGAGGACGGCGATCTGGGTTTCGGGGAAGTCGCGCGGTTTGGTGTCGATCGCGCACAGGCTGCCGATATTGTAGCCGTCGGGCGTGCGCAGCGGGATCCCGGCATAGGCGCGGATGAAAGGCGGGCCGACGACCAGCGGGTTCTGCGCAAAGCGCGGATCTTCTGTCGCGTCGCGCACGATGAGCGGCTCGGGCGTTTTGATTGTGTGCGTGCAGAACGAAACGTCGCGCGCGGTTTCGCACGCTTCGAGGCCGCGTTTTGCTTTGAACCATTGGCGATGCCGATCGACCAGCGAAACCGCGCACATCGGCACGTTCAGGACCTGCTGGACGAGAGCGACGATTTTCTCGAACGGCACTTCGGCCACCGTGTCGAGCACGCCGTAGCGTTCGAGCGCACGCACGCGTCCTTCTTCGTCGGAAAATTCAGATGCCGCCAGCATCGGCGTCCTCCTTCAAGCGCACAAGCACGGCCGTCAGTTGCTTTCGGTAGGATTCGAACATCGTCGCAAGGCTCGCCGCGACCGTGGACTCGTCGCAGCCGTCATTGAGCAGCGCTGTCGCAAGCGTCGTCAGGTTCCGCTCGTGCTGTAGGATGCTGGCCGTGAGGACGGCTGGCATCCGGGCCGGCACAAGCGGTGCGATCGTCTGGGCCGCGAGGTCGGCGGCGATTTGCGACATGTCCGCCTCACTCTGTACGAAAGTCAAAAAAACTTAAGCCCGCATCAAACACGGAATCGGTTAACTTTAGATTACCGAGCGCAAAATCTGCACCAGGACAGCCGCCAGCATGGCCATGGCGGCCAGAAAGGCGATGCCGAAGCCGGGGCCGCGCTTTTTGGGGTCGCTATAGTAGCCGATCGCATAGAACACCCGCGCCATTGCCCATACAGCACCGCCGATCCCGGCCGCAAGGTCGCCCACCCACACGGCACACAGCCACAAGGCCGGCAGCAGCACGATGAGTTGTTCGAGCGTGTTCATATGCACGCGCACGCGCTTTTCGAATTCGACGTCGCCGGTCATGGCCGGGGCGGAGATTTTGTAGGTGGCGCGCGCCCAGCCGACGACGAGCGACGTCCAGACATAGACGCCGAGGGCGAGCACCGTTGCGAGGCTTGCGAGCGGAAAGGCCATTGCTTTATTCCGCCGCGCCGCGGCGCGCTTCGGTCTTGCTGGCGGTGCGTTTCATGGGCAACTCCCCCCAAACTGTAACATTGTTTGCGGTATCATTGCGCGAATCGACCGCACGCGAAAGGGACTTGGGGGAAACGTGGACCAGATCGTCGACAGGATTCTCGCCGTTTTCGACCAACCCGAAGGCCATGCGCATTACGGCGAAGGGGTCAGCGAGCGCGAGCATGCGCTTCAGGCGGCCCTGCTGGCCGAGCAGTCGGGGGCTCCGTCGTCGCTGGTTGCCGCATGCCTGCTGCACGATATCGGCCATCTGCTGCACGGGCTTGGCGAAGACATTGCTTCGCGCGGCATCGATGCCAAGCATGAAGCCGTGGGGGCGGCCTATCTCGCGCGCTATTTCACCGACGATGTGGTGGGGCCGGTCGCGTTGCATGTCGATGCCAAGCGCTACCGCGTGGCGGCCGATCCGCCTTATGCCGCGACATTGTCGCCCGCATCGATCCGTTCGCTGGCTTTGCAGGGCGGGCCGATGGATGCCGACGAAATGAAGCGCTACATCGCCAAGAAACACGCTATCGCGGCCTTGCGCCTGCGCGAATGGGACGACCAGGCCAAAGTGGTCGGGCGGGCCACACCGCCGCCGGCGCATTTCCGCGCGGCTTTGACGGCGTCTTTGCGCGCGTCGGCCGACGCCGGAGTCTGACGCTCAGGCGAGCGTGCGGCGGCGCAATTCGTAGAGTGCGATTGCGGCGGCGTTCGACACGTTGAGGCTTTCGACCCCCTTTTCGATCGGGATGCGCACCATCAGGTCGCAGCGCTCGCGCGTAAGCCGGCGCAGGCCTTCGCCTTCCGCACCCACCACAAGGGCGATCTTGCCGGTGAGATCGGCGGCGTTGATGTCGGTCTGCGCTTCGCCGGCAAGGCCAACGCACCAGAAACCTGCTGCCTTCAGCCGGTCGAGGGCGCGCGCAAGATTGACCACGCGCACGAAGGGCACACGCTCGAGCGCGCCCGAGGCGGCTTTTGCCATCACGGCCGTTGCCATCGGCGAATGGCGTTCGGGCAAGACCACGGCTGCCACGCCGAAGCCCGCGCACGAGCGCAGAATGGCGCCCACATTGTGCGGGTCGGTGACTTGGTCGAGCACCACGACGCGCGCGTTGTCGTTGTGCTCGGTCGCACGCGCGATGTCGTCGAGATCGGGATCTTCGAGACCTTCGACGAGAGCAGCGAGGCCCTGATGCACGGCGGCACGCGGCAGCAAACGGTCGATCTGCTCGCGGCTCAGGATTTCGGCATCGGGCAGGCCGCGCGGATGATCTTCGGCAAGGCTCGCGAGGCGCGGCCCGATCGAAGCGTCGATTTCGGCGGCAAGCGCGATGCGCAGCACTTTGCGGTTCGGGTTGGCAAGCGCCGCCAGAACCGGATGGATGCCGTAGAGCCAAACTTTGTTGCCGCCGGCCTGCGGCTGGTTCGGATCGATGGGGCCGGGGATGAAGGCGCGCGGCTCGCGCGCTTCGCGCGGCGGGCGGGGGCCCTTCTCGGGACGCGGCCCTTTGTCGAAACGCGGGCCGGGTTTGAAAGCGTCGCCCTTGTAGGCGGGTTTGCCCTCGGGCCGGAATTTGGCAGGTGCGCTGCCGCGTTCGCCACGCTCCAGGCGCGGGTTGCGGGCAGGGCCGTCGCCCTTGTCGGCAAAGCGCTTGTCGTCGCGCGGGCCTTTAAAAGACGGTTTGCCGCCCTTGAAGGTCGCCGGTTTGGCGTTGGAACCGCGCGGGCGGTCGGGATGTTTCGACCCGGGTCGTTCGGACCCGCGTGCGCCAGACTTGTCGAAACGCGGTGTCCGGTTGCCGTATTTGCCGGTCGGAGGCTTGCCTTTGCTCATTCCTGGGCTTAATATGCCTTATTACGGTAGGGTTCAAGTCGCCTCTCGTCGATCTTCCTGGCGTTCCTGGGAAGTTCGAGAGGGACGGCTTGTTTTGTCGTGAGGTTTAGGGATTGACTTCGGCCCCCATTTCTCTTTAAACCCCGGGTCCGTGCTGCGGACCCTTCGGAGGCTAAGAACCCCGGGGTCATCGGCATTCCGCCAAAGGTTCGAGCTTTTCGTCGCGTGCGGCCGTCCTTTTTGAGGGCAGGTCCCGCGCCGTTCGGTTCGGCCGAAAGCGGACCAGTCGGTAGGAGGGGTGGCCGAGCGGTCAATGGCAGCAGACTGTAAATCTGCCCTCTCCGGAGTTCGAAGGTTCGAATCCTTCCCCCTCCACCACTGGCCCAAGCCCTGGGTCGAGACGATTAAGGGCAACGAAGCGGCAGCGACAGGACGGTAGGACGAACCTTAAGAGTGCTAATCGGCGGGTGTAGCTCAATGGTAGAGCTCCAGCCTTCCAAGCTGGCTATGAGGGTTCGATTCCCTCCACCCGCTCCAGGCGCCGCAAAGAGCATGACGACGACTAGAAGACCCGAGATTTAGGCAGCAACCGCAGGAAACGGACGATCGGAAGCCACCATGTCGAAAGCTAAATTCGAGCGGAACAAGCCGCACTGCAACATCGGAACGATCGGCCATGTCGACCATGGCAAGACGTCGCTGACGGCTGCGATCACGAAGGTGCTGGCCGAAACGGGCGGCGCCACGTTCATGGCGTACGACATGATCGACAAGGCGCCGGAAGAAAAGGCGCGCGGCATCACGATCAACACGGCGCACGTCGAATACGAAACGAAGAACCGCCACTATGCGCACGTCGATTGCCCGGGCCACGCGGACTACGTGAAGAACATGATCACGGGTGCAGCCCAGATGGACGGCGCCATTTTGGTCGTGTCGGCCGCCGACGGCCCGATGCCGCAGACGCGCGAGCACATCCTGCTCGCCCGCCAGGTCGGCGTGCCCGCGCTGGTCGTGTTCCTCAACAAGGTCGACATGGTCGAAGATCCGGAACTTCTGGAGCTCGTCGAGCTCGAAGTGCGCGAGCTTCTGTCGAAGTACAATTTCCCGGGCGACACGATCCCGATCGTCAAGGGCTCGGCGCTCTGCGCGCTCGAGAACCGCGATCCGAAGCTCGGCCACGACGCGATCCTTGAGCTGATGAGCCATGTGGATTCGTTCATCCCGCAGCCGACGCGTCCGAAGGACAAGCCGTTCCTGATGCCGATCGAAGACGTGTTCACGATCTCGGGTCGCGGCACGGTCGTCACGGGTCGCGTCGAGCGCGGCATCGTGAAGGTCAACGACGAAGTCGAAATCGTGGGTCTGCGCGCGACGGTCAAGACGATCTGCACGGGCGTGGAAATGTTCCGCAAGCTGCTCGATTCGGGCGAGGCGGGCGACAACATCGGCGCCTTGCTGCGCGGCACGAAGCGCGAAGAAGTCGAGCGCGGCCAGGTTCTGGCAGCTCCGGGTTCGATCACGCCGCATACGGTGTTCAAGGCCGAAGCCTACATCCTCACGAAGGAAGAGGGCGGGCGCCACACGCCGTTCTTCACCAACTACCGCCCGCAGTTCTATTTCCGCACGACCGACGTGACGGGGATGGTGAAGCTGCCGGACGGCACGGAAATGGTGATGCCGGGCGACAACGTGTCGATGGAAGTGACGCTGATTGCGCCCATCGCCATGGACGAAGGCCTGCGCTTCGCGATCCGCGAAGGCGGCCGTACCGTCGGTGCCGGCGTCGTCGCTTCGATCATCAAGTAAAGGAACTTAGGAGTGTAGCTCAATTGGTAGAGCACCGGTCTCCAAAACCGGGGGCTGGGGGTTCGAGCCCCTCCACTCCTGCCACTGATTACGACACGTAGAACCGACACGACTGCGAACTTCCAAAGTTAGGACCACCGGCATGATGCCGCCCGTCACACAAAAGACCAGCGCTGCGGAATTCGCCCGCCAGGTGCGCCAGGAAGCCAACAAGGTGACCTGGCCGTCGCGCAAGGAAACGATGGTCACGACCGCAATGGTGTTCGTGATGTCGGTGCTGGCGGCGATCTTCTTCTTCGCCGTCGATTCGATCATCGCATGGGCCGTGCGTCTCATTCTCGGGCTGGGAGGCTGAACTCGCCATGGCGATGCGCTGGTACGTACTGCACGTTTATTCGGGCTTCGAAAAGAAGGTCGCCTCGTCGATCAAGGAACAGGCCGTGCAAAAGGGCCTCGATCCGATGATCGAAGAAGTGATGGTGCCCGTCGACAGCGTGGTCGAGGTGCGCAAGGGCAACAAGAAGGTGTCGGCGGAACGCAAGTTCTTCCCCGGCTACGTTCTGGCGCGCATGGATCTCACGGACGAGACCTGGCACCTCGTCAAGAACACGCCGAAGGTGACGGGCTTCCTCGGGGCCGGCGGCAAGCCGCAGCCGATCTCGGACGGCGAAGCCGATCGCCTGCTGAAGCAGATGAAGGACGGCATCGACAAGCCGAAGCCCGCCATCACCTACGAGGTGGGCGAGCAGGTGCGCGTCACAGACGGGCCGTTCCAGTCCTTCAACGGCATGGTCGAAGAGATCGACGAAGAAAAATCGCGTCTCAAGGTCGCAGTTTCGATTTTCGGCCGGCCTACGCCGGTCGAACTCGAATACGGACAGGTCGAAAAAGTCTAGGACTCGTCCGAAGTTTGAAACGGGCGTCTACCGGCACAGATCCTCGCTATCGGATGCAAGCCGGGAGCCCAAAGGAGAGAGAAGATGGCAAAGAAAATCGTCGGCTACATCAAACTGCAGGTCCCGGCCGGCAAGGCGAATCCTTCGCCGCCGATCGGCCCCGCGCTCGGTCAGCGCGGCCTCAACATCATGGAGTTCTGCAAGCAGTTCAACGCGCAGACCCAAAAGATTGAAGCGGGCGTGCCGATCCCGGTGGTCATCACCGCCTACGGCGACCGCACCTTCACCTTCGTGATGAAGACGCCGCCGGTGTCGTACTTCCTGAAGCAGGCCGCCAAGATCGAATCCGGCTCGAAGACGCCGGGCCGCGACAAGGCCGGCAAGGTCACGAAGGCGCAGCTGCGCGACATCGCCGAGAAGAAGATGGTCGATCTCAACGCCAACGACGTCGAAGCGGCGATGATGATGATCGCAGGTTCCGCCCGTTCCATGGGCCTCGAAGTGGTGGAGGGCTGAACATGGCTCGCATCGGAAAGCGCATGAAGAAGGCCTATGAGGGCCTCGACATCGAAAAGACCTACACGATCGAAGACGCGGTGAAGTCGGTCAAGGCGCGCGCCTCGGCCAAGTTCAACGAAACGGTCGAAGTGTCGCTCAATCTGAACATCGATCCGCGCCAGGCCGACCAGCAGGTGCGCGGCATGGTCGCTCTGCCGAACGGCACGGGCAAGACCGTGCGCGTGGCCGTGTTCGCCAAGGGCCCGAAGGTCGCCGAAGCGCAGGCCGCCGGTGCGGACCTCGTCGGCGGCGACGATCTCGCCGAAAAAGTGCTCGCGGGCGAAATCAATTTCGACCGCGTGATCGCAGCTCCGGACATGATGGCCGTCGTCGGCAAGCTCGGCAAAGTGCTGGGCCCGCGCGGCCTGATGCCGAACCCCAAGCTCGGCACTGTCACGCCGAACGTGGCGCAGGCGGTCAAGGATGCCAAGGGCGGCCAGGTCGAATTCCGCGCCGACAAGACCGGCAACATCAATGCCGGGATCGGCAAGGCCGGCTTCGACGAAGCCAAGCTCGCCCAGAACCTCAAGGCGTTCCTCGACGCGATCGTCAAGGCGCGTCCCTCGGGCGTCAAGGGCAACTACATCAAGAAAGCCACGGTGTCCTCGACGATGGGCCCGGGCTTCAAGCTCGATATCGCGGCGTTCGGCGGCATGACCGTCACGCAGCAGGCGGCCTAAGGGCCGCCCTATCGGGCGAACGCAATTCCGCCTTTTTGTGGCGACACAAAAAGGCGGGTACAGGCGGACGGAAAAAGGCCTCTTGTGGCCGGAAGCCGTCCGCTCCTGTCCGAGACTGCAGGTGCAAGCGACGGCTTCGGCCGGGGTTTGCGTAAACGTCCCCCCGGGGACAGGCCTGCATAGACAGAGGTGGCAAATTGGATGCGCTTTCGGGCGTGTCCGACTTGGGACTTCTGGGACAGGTCGAGCCGAGGCTCGGCCGTTCCAGCCGGGATGCGAAGAAGGCCGCATAGAGATATGCGGACCTCGGGGCATTTCGGATGGGTGGCACGAGGCTCTCGCGTGAAACGGCTCTGTCGGCATGGTGCCGGCAGGGCAAACCAGGAGACGATCGTGGACCGTTCGCAAAAGAAGGAACTGGTCGAATCGCTTCACGGCAAGCTCAAGGACGCAGGCGTCGTCATCGTGACGCGCCAGGCGGGCTTGACTGTCGCCGAAGTGACCGAACTGCGTCGCAAGATGCGCGCAGCCGGGGCCAGTTTCAAAGTCGCGAAGAACCGGCTCACGCGTCGTGCACTGGACGGCACGAAGTTCCAGCATTTGGGTCCTTCGCTGAAGGGTCCGACCGCGATCGCCTATTCCACGGATCCCGTGGCGGCGGCGAAGATCGCGGTCGAATACGCAGCGAAGAACGAAAAGCTGACCATCGTGGCCGGCGGCCTCGGCGAGCGCGCGCTCGACGTTGCCGCGGTCAAGGCACTTGCGACCCTGCCCTCCTTGCCGGAGATGCGGGCCAAGTTCCTGGGCCTCCTCAATGCGCCGGCGACCCGCCTCGCAACCGTCATTGGTGCCCCCGCGGCACAGGTGGCGCGCGTGATCGGCGCCTACGCAAAGAAGCAGGACGCAGCCTAAGTCTTCGAACCAACCATCCCCAAAGAACCCCCAAGTCGCACAAACAGGAGTGATTGAAATGGCCGATCTCGGCAAACTGGTCGACGAACTCTCGACCCTGACGGTCCTCGAGGCCGCCGAACTCACGAAGCTGCTCGAAGAAAAGTGGGGCGTCTCGGCCGCCGCACCGGTTGCGGTTGCCGCCGCCGGTGGTCCGGCCGCCGCCGCTGCCCCCGCCGCCGAACAGACCGAATTCACGGTGACGCTGGCCAATGCCGGCGACAAGAAGATCAACGTGATCAAGGTCGTTCGCGAAATCACGGGTCTCGGCCTCAAGGAAGCCAAGGACCTCGTGGAAGGCGCGCCGAAGGTGGTCAAGGAAGGCGTCAACAAGGACGACGCCGCCAAGATCAAGAAGGCGCTCGAAGAGCAGGGCGCCAAGGTCGAAATCAAGTAAGACCCAAATCCGGTCGGTCTGCCGCAGCGCCTCCAGGGGCCATGCGGCAGACGGGCCGGTCGGGCGCGGGCGCCCCGACAAGCCCCGCAACGAATTTTTGGACGGCGCTGCCTTCAGCGCCGTCGGGTCCCGAAACGGACGGATGAGGTCGAGATGTTGCAGACGGTCATGGGTCGCAAGCGAATTCGCAAAAGCTTTGGGCGTATCCCCGAGGTGGCGCCGATGCCGAACCTCATCGAGGTGCAGATGGCGTCCTACGCCTCGTTCCTTCAGATGGAGACTTCGCCCTCCGAGCGCAAGAACGTCGGTCTGCAGGAAGTGTTCCGCACCGTCTTCCCGATCAAGGATTTCTCCGAGCGCGCCCAGCTCGAGTTCGTGCGCTACGAGCTCGAAGAGCCGAAATACGACGTCGAAGAGTGCCAGCAGCGCGGCATGACGTTCGCCGCACCGCTTAAAGTCACGCTGCGCCTCGTCGTGTGGGACGTGGACGAAGACAGCGGTGCCCGCTCGATCCGCGACATCAAGGAACAGGACGTCTACATGGGCGACATGCCCCTGATGACGGACAAGGGCACCTTCATCATCAACGGCACCGAGCGCGTCATCGTCTCGCAGATGCACCGTTCGCCGGGCGTTTTCTTCGACCACGACAAGGGCAAGACGCACGCTTCGGGCAAGTATCTGTTCGCCGCCCGCGTCATTCCCTACCGCGGCTCGTGGCTCGATTTCGAGTTCGACGCCAAGGATCTCGTCTATGTGCGCATCGACCGCCGCCGCAAGCTGCCGGTCACCACGTTCCTGATGGCGCTCGACGATCTGCGCACCGAGAAGCTGCGCGAAGAGCGCCAGGCGATGGGCAAGGAAATCGAGCTCGGCGAAGCCGTCGGCATGTCGGCCGAGGAAATCCTCGCCTATTTCTACGGCCAGGTCGTCTTCAAGAAAGGCAAGCGCGGCTGGCAGACGCCGTTCGACGCCGAGCGCATGCGCGGCCAGAAACTCGTGGCCGATCTCATCGACGCCAAGACCGAAAAGGTGCTGGCCGAGAAGGACACCAAGGTCAGCCCGCGTCTCGCCAAGAAGCTGAAGGACGAGGGCGTCAAGGACGTGCTCGCCACGATCGACGACATCAAGGGCCGCTACGTCGCCATCGACATCATCAACGAAGCGACGGGCGAGATCTACGTCGAAGCCGGCGACGAGCTGACGGCACAGAGCCTCAAGATCCTCGAAGAGGCGGGCGTCAAGGAAATCCCGACGCTGCATATCGACCACATCAATTTCGGCCCCTACATCCGCAACACGCTGAAGGCGGACAAGAACGGCAGCCGCGAAGAAGCGCTGATCGAGATGTACCGCGTGATGCGCCCCGGCGAACCGCCGACGCTCGAGACGGCCGAATCGCTCTACAAGGGCCTGTTCTTCGACAGCGAGCGCTACGACCTGTCGGCCGTGGGCCGCGTCAAGATGAACGCGCGCCTGCAGCTCGATTGCCCGGACACGATGCGCACGCTGCGCAAGGCCGACATCCTGGCGATCGTCAAGACGATGACCGAGCTCAAGGACGGGCGCGGCGAAATCGACGACATCGACCATCTCGGCAACCGCCGCGTGCGCTCGGTCGGCGAGCTCATGGAAAACCAGTACCGCGTCGGCCTGCTGCGCATGGAGCGCGCGATCCGCGAGCGCATGTCCACCGTCGAAATCGACTCGGTCATGCCGCACGACCTCATCAACGCCAAGCCGGCGGCCGCGGCGGTGCGCGAATTCTTCGGTTCCTCGCAGCTGTCGCAGTTCATGGACCAGACGAATCCGCTGTCCGAGATCACGCACAAGCGCCGTCTCTCTGCCCTCGGGCCAGGCGGCCTCACGCGCGAGCGCGCGGGCTTCGAAGTGCGCGACGTGCATCCCACGCACTACGGTCGCATCTGCCCCATCGAAACGCCGGAAGGCCCGAACATCGGCCTCATCAATTCGCTGGCGACCTACGCGCGCGTCAATCCCTACGGCTTCATCGAAAGCCCGTACCGCAAAGTGAAGGACGGCAAGGTCACCGACGAGGTGGTCTATCTGTCGGCGATGGAAGAGGGCCGCTACTACGTGGCTCAGGCCAACACCGAAGTCGACACGAAGGGCCGCCTCACGGCCGAACTCATCAACTGCCGCAAGGCGGGCGATCTGTTCCTCGTGAAGCCCGAGCAGGTCGATCTGATGGACGTGAGCCCCAAGCAGCTCGTGTCGGTCGCCGCAGCCTTGATCCCGTTCCTCGAGAACGACGACGCCAACCGCGCGCTGATGGGCTCGAACATGCAGCGCCAGGCCGTGCCGTTGATCCGCGCGGAAGCGCCGATCGTGGGCACGGGCATGGAGGGCGTTGTGGCCCGCGATTCCGGTGCCGCCATCGCCGCCAAGCGCGCGGGTGTGGTCGACCAGGTCGATGCCACGCGTATCGTCATCCGGGCGACGGAAGAAACCTCGGCCGCCGCGTCGGGCGTGGACATCTACCGTCTGCTCAAGTTCCAGCGCTCGAACCAGAATACCTGCATCACGCAGCGTCCGCTGGTGCGCAAGGGCGACGTGGTGCGCGCGGGCGAGATCATCGCCGACGGCCCGTCGACCGAGCTCGGCGAACTGGCCCTCGGCCGCAACGTGCTCGTCGCGTTCATGCCGTGGAACGGCTACAACTTCGAAGACTCGATTTTGATCTCGGAACGCATCGTCTCGGACGACGTGTTCACCTCGATCCACATCGAAGAGTTCGAAGTGATGGCCCGCGACACCAAGCTCGGCCAGGAAGAAATCACGCGCGACATCCCGAACGTGGGCGAAGAAGCGCTGAAGAATCTCGACGAAGCCGGCATCACCTATATCGGTGCCGAAGTGAAGCCGGGCGACATTCTGGTCGGCAAGGTGACGCCGAAGGGCGAAAGCCCGATGACGCCGGAGGAAAAGTTGCTGCGCGCCATCTTCGGCGAAAAGGCTTCGGATGTGCGCGACACGAGCCTGCGTCTGCCGCCGGGCGTGGCGGGCACAGTCGTGGAAGTGCGCGTCTTCTCGCGCCGCGGCGTGGACAAGGACGAACGCGCCTTGCAGATCGAGCGCCAGGAAATCGAGCGTCTCGCGAAGGACCGCGACGACGAGCGCGGCATTCTCGACCGCTCGATGTCGCAGCGCCTCAAAGAGCGTCTGATCAACCAGGAAGTTGCCGGCGGCCTCAAGGGGCTCAAGTCGGGTGCCAAGATCGACGAAGCTTTGTGGGCCGAGTACACGCCCGGCCAGTGGCGCCAGGTCGTGCTGAAGAACGACAAGGTCATGCAGGACGTCGAAGCGCTGAAGAAGCAGTTCGACGAATCCGTGAAGGCACTCGAAAAGCGCTTCGAAGACAAGGTCGAGAAGCTGCAGCGCGGCGACGAGCTGTCGCCCGGCGTGATGAAGATGGTCAAGGTCTTCGTGGCGGTGAAGCGCAAGCTGCAGCCCGGCGACAAGATGGCCGGCCGCCACGGCAACAAGGGCGTGATCAGCCGCATCATGCCGGCCGAAGACATGCCCTATCTCGACGACGGCTCGCCGGTCGACATCGTGCTCAATCCGCTGGGCGTGCCCAGCCGCATGAACGTCGGCCAGATCCTCGAGACGCATCTCGGGTGGGCGTCGGCGCGTATCGGCCGCGAAGTGGGCGAGATCGTCGACAAGGCGCGCAAGTCCGGCAAGATGGGCGATCTGCGCAAGCGGCTCGAGAAGATCTACCGCAAGGACGAACTCGTCGAAGGCGGGCGCGAACTCACCGATCCGGAAATCTACGATCTCGGCGTCAATCTGCGCCGGGGCATTCCGATCGCGACTCCGGTGTTCGACGGTGCCCGCGAAGCGGACATCAACACGATGCTCGAGCAGGCGGGCCTGCAGCACACGGGCCAGGTGTGGCTGACCGACGGACGCACGGGCGAACGTTTCGACCGTCCGGTCACGGTGGGCTACATCTACATGCTGAAGCTGCACCATCTCGTGGACGACAAGATCCACGCGCGTTCGATCGGTCCCTACAGTCTCGTCACGCAGCAGCCTCTGGGCGGCAAGGCGCAGTTCGGCGGCCAGCGCTTCGGCGAAATGGAAGTCTGGGCGCTCGAAGCCTACGGGGCGGCCTACACGCTGCAGGAAATCCTCACCGTCAAGTCGGACGACGTCGCAGGCCGCACCAAGGTCTACGAAGCGATCGTGCGCGGCGAGGACAATTTCGAGGCGGGCATCCCGGAATCGTTCAACGTGTTGGTCAAGGAACTGCGCTCGCTCGGCCTCAATGTCGAGCTCAACCAGCGCGGCTTCTAGGGCTTCACGAACTCATCCGACGTCGACCCGACATCGGGTCCTTGCAAGGGACCCAACGGAGAATTAGATGGCAATGCAGAACGAAATCGCGAACGTCTTCGGCGCACCCGCCAAGCCGCTCCAGTTCGACCAGATTAAGATCACGATCGCGAGCCCCGATCAGATCCGCGCCTGGTCGCACGGCGAGATCAAGAAGCCCGAGACGATCAACTACCGGACCTTCAAGCCGGAACGCGACGGCTTGTTCTGCGCGCGCATCTTCGGGCCGATCAAGGACTACGAGTGCTTGTGCGGCAAGTACAAGCGCATGAAGTACAAGGGCATCGTCTGCGAAAAGTGCGGCGTTGAAGTCACGCTCTCGAAGGTCCGGCGCGAGCGCATGGGCCATATCGAGCTCGCGTCGCCCGTCGCGCACATCTGGTTCCTGAAGTCGCTCCCCAGCCGCATCGGCCTGCTCGTCGACATGACGCTGCGGGATCTCGAGCGCGTGCTCTATTTCGAAAACTACGTCGTCGTCGAGCCGGGCTTGACGCCGCTCAAGATGCGCCAGCTCCTGTCCGAAGAAGCCTATATGAAGGCTCAGGACGAGTACGGCGAAGACGCGTTCCAGGCCCTCATCGGTGCCGAAGCGCTGAAGCGTATGCTGGGCGAGATCAATCTCGTCGAAGAGCGCGACCGCATCCGCCAGGAACTGCGCGAAACCACGTCCGACGCCAAGCGCAAGAAGCTCGTCAAGCGCCTCAAGATCGCCGAAGCCTTCGTCGATTCCGGCAACAAGCCGGAATGGATGGTGCTCGACGTGATCCCGGTCATTCCGCCGGAACTGCGTCCGCTCGTCCCGCTCGACGGCGGCCGTTTCGCCACGTCCGACCTCAACGACCTCTATCGCCGCGTCATCAACCGCAACAACCGCCTCAAGCGACTGATGGAACTGCGCGCGCCCGATATCATCGTGCGCAACGAAAAGCGCATGCTGCAGGAAGCCGTGGACGCGCTGTTCGACAACGGCCGCCGCGGCCGCGTGATCACCGGTGCGAACAAGCGTCCGCTGAAGTCGCTGTCGGACATGCTGAAGGGCAAACAAGGCCGCTTCCGCCAGAACCTGCTCGGCAAGCGCGTCGACTATTCGGGCCGTTCGGTCATCGTCGTGGGTCCGGAACTCAAGCTGCACCAGTGCGGCCTGCCCAAGAAGATGGCGCTCGAGCTGTTCAAGCCGTTCATCTATTCGAAGCTCGAACTCTACGGCATGGCGACCACCATCAAGGCCGCCAAGCGCATGGTCGAGAAGGAACGTCCCGAAGTGTGGGACATCCTCGAAGAGGTCATCCGCGAACATCCGGTGCTGCTGAACCGCGCCCCCACGCTGCACCGCCTCGGCATCCAGGCCTTCGAGCCCGTGCTGATCGAAGGCAAGGCGATCCAGCTGCATCCGCTCGTCTGCACGGCCTTCAACGCCGACTTCGACGGCGACCAGATGGCCGTCCACGTGCCGCTGAGCCTCGAAGCGCAGCTCGAAGCCCGCGTGCTCATGATGTCGACCAACAACATCCTGAGCCCCGCCAACGGCAAGCCGATCATCGTGCCGTCGCAGGACGTCGTGCTCGGCCTCTACTATCTGTCGCTCGAGCGCGAAGGCGAACCGGGCGAAGGGCTCACCTTCGGCGATCTCGCCGAAATCGAGCAGGCGCTCTACCACAAGAAGGTCACGCTGCAGGCCCGCATCCAGTGCCGCTATCGCGGCGTGGACAAGGACGGCAACACGAAGATCGAAGTGGTCAAGACCACGCCCGGCCGCATGATGCTGTCGCAGATTCTGCCGCGCCATCCCAACGTGCCGTTCGCGCTGGTTAACAACCTTCTGACCAAGAAGGACGTGCAGAACGTCATCGACGTGGTGTATCGCCATTGCGGCCAGAAAGAGACCGTGATCTTCGCCGACCGTCTGATGGCGCTGGGCTTCGCCCAGGCCTGCAAGGCCGGCATTTCGTTCGGCAAGGACGATCTCATCATCCCGGCCGCCAAGAAGCAGCTCGTCGACCAGACCAAGGCAAAGGTCGCCGAGTTCGAGCAGCAGTACCAGGACGGTCTGATCACGCAGGGCGAGAAGTACAACAAGGTCGTCGACGCCTGGTCGATGTGCACCGACAACGTCGCGACCGCGATGATGAAGGAAATCTCCAAGACCGAGAAGGGCAAGCCCATCAACTCGGTGTGGATGATGGCGCACTCGCAGGCCCGCGGGTCTCCCGCCCAGATCAAGCAGCTCGCCGGCATGCGCGGCCTGATGGCCAAGCCCTCGGGCGAAATCATCGAGACGCCGATCATCTCGAACTTCAAGGAAGGCCTCACCGTTCTCGAGTACTTCAACTCGACGCACGGTGCGCGCAAGGGCCTCGCCGACACCGCCTTGAAGACCGCGAACTCGGGGTACCTGACGCGCCGTCTCGTGGACGTCGCCCAGGACGCGATCATCATCGAGCCCGATTGCGGCACGACCGAAGGTCTTTCGATGAAGGCGATCGTCGAAGGCGGCGAAGTGATTTCGTCGCTGGGCGAACGCATCCTCGGCCGCACGCCGGCCGAAGACGTCCTCGATCCGCTGTCCGGCGAGATCATTGCGCCCAAGGGTGCCTTGATCGTCGAAGAGACGGTCGAGCGCATAGAGAAGGCGGGCGTGGACCGCATCAAGATCCGTTCGGTGCTGACCTGCGAATCGAAGGGCGGCGTTTGCGCGGCCTGCTACGGGCGCGATCTTGCCCGGGGTACTGTCGTCAATTCCGGCGAAGCGGTCGGCATCATCGCCGCCCAGTCGATCGGCGAACCCGGCACGCAGCTCACGATGCGCACCTTCCACATCGGCGGCGCCGTGCAGCGCGGAGCCGAACAATCGTCGGTCGAAGCGGCGTACGGCGCCAAGGTCCAGATCGTCAACCGCAACGTCGTGCTCAACAGCTCGGGCGTTCCGGTCGTCATGGGCCGCAACACCGAAATCGTGCTCGTGGACGACCAGAAGCGCGAACGCGCGCGCCACCGCGTGCCGTACGGCGCCAAGCTGCTGTGCGACGAGGGGGCCACGGTCGCCAAGGGCCAGAAGCTCGCCGAGTGGGATCCCTACACGCTGCCGATCATCACCGAGAAGGAAGGCATTGCGCACTACGTCGATCTCGTCGAGGGCGTGTCGATCCGCGAAGTGATGGACGAAGCGACCGGCATTTCCTCGAAGGTCGTGGTCGACTGGCGCCAGCAGCCGCGCGGTGCGGACCTCAAGCCGCAGATCCAGCTGCGCAACAAGAAGGGCGAAGTCATCAAGCTCGCGAACGGGCTCGAGGCGCGCTACTTCCTGTCGGTCGATGCGGTTCTGTCCGTCGAAAACGGCCAGGAAATCCATGCGGGCGACATCATCGCGCGCATCCCGCGCGAATCTTCGAAGACCCGCGACATCACGGGCGGTCTGCCGCGCGTGGCGGAACTCTTCGAAGCGCGCCGTCCGAAGGACTACGCGATCATCTCGGAAGGCGAAGGGCGCGTCGAGTTCGGCAAGGACTACAAGACCAAGCGGCGCATCGTGGTGCGCCCGTCGGACGAAGCTTTGCCGGCGGTCGAATACATGATCCCGAAGGGCAAGCACATCTCGGTGCAGGAAGGCGACTACGTGCAGCGCGGCGACTTGCTGATGGACGGCAACCCCGTTCCGCACGACATCCTGCGCGTGATGGGCGTGGAAGCGCTGGCGACCTACCTCGTCAACGAGATCCAGGACGTCTACCGGTTGCAGGGCGTGAAGATCAACGACAAGCACATCGAAGTGATCGTTCGCCAGATGCTGCAGAAGGTCGAAATCGACGATCCGGGCGAATCCGTGTTCCTCGCGGGCGAGCAGATCGACAAGGTCGATGTCGATGCCGCCAACGAGAAGCTCGCGATCGAGAATCTGCGCTTGGCCACCTACAAGCCGGTGTTGCAGGGCATCACCAAGGCCTCGCTGCAGACGCAGTCCTTCATCTCGGCCGCGTCCTTCCAGGAAACGACCCGGGTACTCACGGAGGCTGCCGTCAACGGCAAGACCGACGATCTGGGCGGCTTGAAGGAAAACGTGATCGTCGGGCGTCTGATCCCGGCGGGCACGGGCTCGGTCATGAACCGGCTGCGTCGCGTGGCGGCCGATCGCGACCGCGAATTGCTGGCAGCCCAGCAGGACCAGCAGGCGGCCAACGATTCGGCCGTCGAATCCGACGGCGAAACGCCCAAGCGTGCGATCGGCGGTCGCCGACGCGCCAAATAAGGCGGTTTCGACCTCTCAACACGGCAACGGCCGCTTCTTCGGAAGCGGCCGTTTTCGTATTGGGAACAGCGTGTTGCAGGGGCGTGGCTGCGTTGCGTCGGAATCTTTCTTTTCCGATTGACAGGGGGTGCCCCAAAACATATGTTCCGCGCGCCTTTCAAGAGGGGCCGGAACGTCGGGTGCAACGCCATCCGAAACTCGGGTACCCGGGCGAAATGCGGTAATCGTCGTGGCCGGACGCTAAACCGGCCGAAAAAGTCCGAAGTTCTTGCGCGACGAGGGATTCCCCGGAGGGGTTCTGTCGTCGCCGGGGACTTTTTGTCACCCCGTCCTGGGCGCATGCGCGCGCAGGATGGAATGTTGCAGCGATCACGTTCGAGACCGAGTGCGAAGGAACCGATCGGAATGCCCACGATCAACCAGCTTATCCGCCACGGCCGCACCGACAAGCCGTCGCGCAACAAGGTGCCCGCCCTCGAGGCGAGCCCGCAGAAGCGCGGCGTCTGCACGCGCGTCTACACGACCACGCCCAAGAAGCCGAACTCCGCACTTCGCAAGGTCGCGCGCGTGCGCCTGACCAACGGCTTCGAAGTGACGAGCTACATTCCGGGCGAAGGCCACAATCTTCAGGAACACTCCGTGGTGATGATCCGCGGCGGCCGCGTCAAGGACCTTCCCGGCGTGCGCTACCACATCATTCGCGGCACGTTGGACACGCAAGGCGTCAAGGACCGCAAGCAGCGCCGGTCCAAGTACGGCGCCAAGCGTCCGAAATAAGCCAGGGAGAAGCCGAATATGTCGCGTCGCCATCGCGCCGAGCGCCGGGAAGTTTTGCCGGATCCCAAATTCGGGGATCTGGTCATCTCGCGCTTTACCAACAGCCTCATGTACGACGGCAAACGTTCGGTCGCCGAATCGATCGTCTACGGAGCCATCGACATCGTCGCCAAGAAGCTCAATGCCGAAGGCCTCAAGGTGTTCCACCAGGCCCTCGACAACGTGAAGCCGAACCTGGAAGTTCGTTCGCGCCGCGTCGGCGGCGCCACGTACCAGGTGCCGGTCGAAGTTCGTCCGGAGCGCTCGCAAGCGTTGGCCATCCGTTGGCTCATCACGGCCGCCCGCGGCCGTTCGGAGCACACGATGACCGAGCGCCTGTCGATCGAATTGATGGACGCCGCCAACAACCGCGGTGCGGCCATCAAGAAGCGCGAAGACACGCACCGCATGGCGGACGCCAACCGCGCTTTCTCGCACTATCGCTGGTAACCGAACCCCTTTCGTCAAAATTCCTTCGAGGCAATCCCCATGTCGAAAGCTAAATTCGAGCGGAACAAGCCGCACTGCAACATCGGAACGATCGGCCATGTCGACCATGGCAAGACGTCGCTGACGGCTGCGATCACGAAGGTGCTGGCCGAAACGGGCGGCGCCACGTTTATGGCGTACGACATGATCGACAAGGCGCCGGAAGAAAAGGCGCGCGGCA
>JADCGL010000009.1 GCA_020248985.1 Telmatospirillum sp.
TCGCTTCCCACAGATCGGTCGCAACCGCAGCCAGATGCAGCTGGATTTCGGGCACGAGCGGCGGCGCCATCAGCCTTGTCTGGGCTTGCACGAAGCTGCGCCGCTCTTGGGCCGTGAGCAGCGTCACGGTCCGCCCAGCACGATCCCTGCGAGCAGCAACCAGCCGAACAGGCGGTTGGATTTGAATTTGGCCAGGCAATCGGCCGCGTCGTCGAAGCGGCCGGTCTTGGCTTGCCACAGCAATTGGGCGAAACCGGCGGCGAGGAACGCGTAATAGACGGTCCCCAATTCAGCCGCAAAACCGGCGGCGGCAAACAAAGCCGTGGCCGCCGCATAAAAAAAGTACAGAGCCCCGCGCGTGGCGTTGCCCAAACGCAGGGCGGAGGATTTGACGCCGATCAGCGCATCGTCCTCTTTGTCCTGGTGCGCGTAGATCGTGTCGTAGCCGAGCGTCCAAAAAATGCCGCCGATATAGAGCAGCACCGGGGCGGCATCGAGCCCGTCCACGGCCGCCGCATAGCCCATCAAAGCGCCCCAATTGAAGGCGAGCCCCAAGAAGAATTGCGGCCACCAGGTCACGCGCTTCATCAGCGGATAGGTGAAGACGAGGACGAGCGAGGCCACGCCGAGCCAGATCGCGGTCGCCGACAATTGCAGCAGGATGACGAAGCTCGCGAGCAATTGCAGCAGCAGGAACAGGGCCGCCCGCTTGGCCGAGACCTGGCCCGACGGGATCGGCCGGTCGGCGGTGCGCGCCACGGCCGCGTCGAAATCGCGGTCCACGATGTCGTTGTAGGTGCAGCCGGCCCCGCGCATCATCACGGCCCCGAGGCCGAACAAGGCGAACAGCCACGCCGTGTCGGCCAGCGGCAAGCCGCCAAGCGCAATCGACCACCAGCACGGGAACAGCAAGAGCCACGTGCCGATCGGCCGGTCGAGCCGGGCAAGCCGCGCATAGCCGCGCAAGGCTTGCGGCAAAAAGCGATCGACCCACCCGTCCTTGGGAATGTCGCTGGCGGCGTCTTTGGTGCGGTCAAGTGTCGTCATCCGACACGCAAACTAGCACGGCAAAAGCCCTCAGGTCGAAAGCCCCTTTTCGACGAGGGCAAAGGCGCAGTCCCCCCCTGTTGCGTGCCCCCAAGCGATACGATAATTGGTCTGGTGGGGACAAGCGTCGAGGGGCGGACCGAGCAGCATGGGCAAGAGCGCACGCAAACTGGCGCCGAACGCGAGCGCCGCACAGCGCCCGGCCGCGCGCATCTACCGCGCGGCGACGCTCGCGGCCGGCGAAACGGCGCTCGACGCGGCCGCCGCCCATTACTTGCGCGACGTGCTGCGCCTTGTCCCCGGCCAGATCGTCGCGCTGTTCAATGCGCAGGACGGCGAATATGCCGCGCGCATCTCAAGCTTCGACAAAAAGGGCGCACATCTCGTCGTCGAAGAACGGTTGCGCGCGCCCGAAGCGGACGGGGCGGACATCTGGCTGGTCTTCGCGCCCATCAAACGCGCCCATCTCGAATACCAGGTGCAGAAGGCGACCGAGCTCGGCGCGCGCCTGCTGTGGCCAGTCTATACGCAGCGCACGAATGTGGAGCGCGTCAACGAAGCGCGGCTCTTGGCGATCGCAACGGAAGCGGCCGAACAGAGCGAGCGCTTGAGCGTGCCCGCAATTCGCCCGCCGGCCGATCTTGCCGCTGCCCTTGCGCAGTGGCCCAGCGACCGCCAAATCCTGCTATGCGACGAAACCGGCGGGGGCCAGGCGTTGGGCAAGTTTCTGGCAGGCCAAGACCTCGCGAAGCCGTGGGCGATCCTGATCGGCCCCGAAGGCGGCTTTGCGCCCGACGAGCTCGCTTTGCTGCGCGGCAAAAGTTTCGTGCGGCCCGTGGATCTGGGTCCGCGCGTGCTGCGCGCCGACACGGCCGCCCTCGCCGCCTTGGCCGTGTTCCAGGCTTTCGCGCCGGACGCCGACCGGCGCCCGAATTTTCAAGCGATCTGACTCCGACCTGACTTACCCCGAAAGGTTCCCTTCTTCCCATGTCTGCACCCCCAACTTCGAGCGGCCAGCGCCTCACCTCCAAGCAGCAGCTGATCGACTGGATCGCGTCGGGCGAGAAGCCGAAAGCGGCGTGGCGCATCGGCACCGAGCACGAGAAATTCCTGTTCGAGCTCGGCACGCATCGCGCGCTGCCCTACGACGGGCAGAAGGCCAGCGTGCGCGGCCTGCTCGAAGGGCTCACGCGCTTCGGCTGGCAGCCCGTGCTCGAAAACGGCAAGCCCATCGCGTTGCTCAAAGACAAATGCTCGGTGACACTCGAGCCCGGCGGCCAGTTCGAATTGTCGGGGGCTCCGCTCGAGACGATCCACCAGACCTGCGACGAAACGAATACGCATCTGCGCGAATGCGCCACCGTCGCGGCCGAGCTCGGCTTAGGCCTGCTCGGCATGGGCTTCGCGCCCGAATGGAAGCGCGCCGACATCCAATGGATGCCCAAGGGCCGCTACAAGATCATGCGCGACTACATGCCCAAGGTCGGCACGATGGGCCTCGACATGATGCTGCGCACCTGCACCGTGCAGACCAATCTCGATTTTTCGAGCGAGGCCGACATGGTGCAGAAATTCCGCGTGTCGCTGGCGCTGCAGCCGATCGCCACGGCTCTGTTCGCGGACTCGCCGTTCCTCGAAGGCAAGCCCTCGGGCTACATGAGCTACCGCAGCCATACCTGGACCGACACCGACCCCGACCGCTGCGGCCTGATCCCGTTCGTGTTCGAAGAAGGCATGGGCTACGAGCGCTACGTCGACTGGATGCTCGACGTGCCGATGTATTTCGTCTATCGCGACGGCAAATACATCGACGCAGCGGGCCGCTCGTTCCGCAAATTCATGGAAAACGGCCTTCCCGACCTCACGCCGGATGCGGCCACGACCGGCGACTGGTCGGACCACATCACGACCGCCTTCCCGGAAGTGCGGCTCAAGAAGTATCTCGAGATGCGCGGGGCCGACGGCGGCCCGTGGAAGCGCCTGTGCGCGCTGCCCGCTTTGTTCGTGGGCCTGCTCTACGACCAGGCGGCGTTGGACGAGGCAAGTGCCCTCATCAAAGGCTGGACGATCGACGAGATGCTCGCCTTGCGCCGCGACGTGACCAAACAAGCGCTCAAAGCGAAGTTCGGCAAAGGCACGGTCAACGACATCGCCGCCGAGATGGTCGCGATCGCGCGCCGTGGCTTGCGCGCGCGCGCGCGTTTCAACCGCATGGGCGATGCCGACGAGACCGTGTTCCTCGAAACGCTGCAGGAAACGGTCGAAACCGGCGACTGCCCGGCCGAGGAAAAACTGCGCCGCTTCCACACCGAATGGCAGGGCAGTGTGGCCCCGCTCTACGACATCTACGCGTACTGAAGATTTTTTTAGGCTCCCTGTCGAAATCGGTCCGCATCGCGCGTCTTTACGCCATGCGGCCCGGCAATTTCGCCCCGCTCTGCCTGAAGGAAAACGCCATGGAATACGCCATTCTGTTCTACGAATCCGCCGAAGCGGACGCCCAGCGCAACCATCCCGAAAAATCCGCCGCCTATTGGGGGGCATGGGGGGCCTATGTGAAGGCGATCGCGGAATCCGGCATTTCCAAGGGCGGCCAGGGGCTGCAATCGCCGGGCACGGCCACCACCGTGCGGCTGCGCGGCGGCAAGCGCCAGGTGCAGGACGGGCCGGTCGCCGACGCCAAGGAACAGCTCGCGGGCTTTTTCATCGTCGACGTGCCGGACCTCGATACGGCCTTGGCGTGGGCTGCGCGCAGCCCGGCGGCGGTCGATGCGGCGGTCGAGGTGCGCCCGGTGCTGCCGCCGATGCCGTGAGCGGGGCCGGCCCCGAGATAGAGGCTGTGCGCGCGGCGGCGGAAGCTGCCGCGCGCAACGCCTATGGCCGCCTGCTTGCCTATCTTGCCGCAACCACGCGCAACATCGCGGCCGCCGAGGACGCGCTTGGCGACGCGTTTGCCGCCGCCCTCGCGACATGGCCCGCCAGCGGCATCCCCGACAAGCCCGAAGCCTGGCTGCTCGTGGCGGCCAAGCGCCGCTTTCTCGACGGGGCCCGCCATGCGCGCGTGCGCAACGCCGCCGAACCGACTTTGGCGCTGATGGCCGAGGACATCGCCGAAAGACCCGATTTTCCCGACGCGCGGCTGAAGCTGCTGTTCGTGTGCGCGCATCCGGCGATCGACGAGGCCGCGCGCACGCCCTTGATGCTGCAGACCGTGCTGGGGCTCGATGCCGCGCGCATCGCCTCGGCCTTTCTCACCGCACCTGCCGCGATGACCCAGCGCCTCGTGCGCGCCAAGACGAAAATCAAAGACGCCGGCATCGCCTTCGAAGTGCCCGACGCGGCCGAGCTCGGGCCCCGGCTCGAATTCGTGCTGGCGGCGATCTACACGGCTTTCACCTGCGGCTGGGACGATCTCGCCGAAGATGCGCGCACGGCCCTCGACATCGAAGCGATTTGGCTCGGCCAAGTGCTGGCGACGCTGCTGCCGAACGAGGCGGAAGTGCACGGGCTGTTGGCGCTGATGCGCCATTGCCATGCCAGGCGCCGCGCACGCCGCGATGCGGCGGGCGCCTTCGTGCCCCTGGACGCGCAGGACACGCAGCTGTGGGACAAGGACGAGATCGCGCGCGCCGAAGAGTCGCTGCAGCGAGCCGCCCGCCTGCAGCGGCCGGGGCGCTACCAGCTCGAAGCCGCAATCCAATCCGTGCATGCCGGGCGGGCGGCAACCGGCCGCACCGAATGGGGCGCCTTGTCGCTGCTCTATGCGGCCTTGGCCGAACTTGCGCCGACGCTCGGCGTGCGCGTGGGCCAAGCGGCCGTCGAAGCCCGCGCGCAGGGGCCGCAAGCGGGCCTGCAATTGCTCGATCTTCTCTCCGACGCCGAAAAGCAGAACTACCAGCCTTATTGGGCGGTGCGCGCCCATCTGCTGCGCGAGGCGGGCGAAACGAGCGGTGCACGCGACGCGTTTCGCCGCGCCATGGGCCTCGCCGACGATGCGGCCGTGCGCGCGTATCTCGCGGCTCAGCTCGACGCGTAGCGCGCCAGCAAGAATTTGGTCTGGCCGTAGACGCGTTCGGCGTCGAGGGTAAAGCCGTCGGGGAGTGCGGCATTTTCATCGACCGCGAGTTCGACCACGCACACGGCATTGGCGGCGAGCCAGCCGCGTGCCGCGAAGGCGGCAAGGGCCGTCGCGGCAAAGCCGCTGCGATAGGGCGCGTCGAGCAGCACCAGATTGCACGGCGCAAACGGCGCGACGGGGGCCGCACCGGGATCGCACGCATCGGCCGCCAGCACGCGCGCGCGCGCATTGGCCCCGAGGCTCGCGACATTGGCCGTGCATACCGCGCGCGAGGCGGCCGCCTTGTCGAGAAACAGGCAGCTTGCCGCGCCGCGCGACAAGGCTTCGAGGCCGAGCGCGCCGGTCCCTGCAAACGCATCGAGCACGCGCGCACCCACGAGCATCGACACGCCGCCACGCGCGTAGCTTCCGTGGCCCAGAATGTCGAACAAAGCTTTGCGCTGGCGTTCGCCCGTGGGGCGCACGGCGTCGCCCGGCGGGACAGCGAGTTTGCGCCCGCGCCATTCGCCCGCAACGATGCGAATGGCGCCCGGCGGCGGCTTTTGGCTCACGCCGGCTTGCCCTTCTTGTTGGGCGGGCCGGCAAGCGCACCCAGCGTCTTGCGCAATTCGCCGGGGCCGACTTCTTCGAAGGCGCCGCGCGGCAGGCCTTCGAGCGAGAAGGCGCCGTAGTCGGTGCGGATCAGCCGATTGACTTGCAGGCCGAGCTGTTCGCACACGCGGCGCACTTCGCGGTTTTTGCCTTCCGCCAACTTGAACACGAGCCACGCATTGCGGCCTTCGGGGGCGCCGTCCATCGAGGCTTCGATCGAGCCGTACTGCACGCCGTCGATCGAAATGCCATTTTTGAGGCGCGCGAGGCGATCGGGATCGGGCGAGCCGAACACGCGCACGCGGTAGCGCCGCACGAGGCCGGAGGCCGGCAATTCGAGATGGCGCTTGATGGCCCCGTCGTTGGTGAGCAGCAGCAAGCCTTCCGAATTGAAATCGAGCCGGCCGACCGGCATCAGGCGCGGCAGATGGCCCGGCAAGCCGTCATAGATCGTAGGTCTGCCTTGCGGATCGCGTGCGGCCACCAGCACTTCGCGCGGCTTGTTGAAGCGGAACAGGCGCGGCCGTTCGGCCGCCTGCAGCTTCTTGCCGTCAACGACGATCTCGTCGCCGGGCACGACATTGTGCGCGGCACGCTGCAGCTTGGTGCCGTTCACAAACACGCGGCCCTGTTCGACCAAAACTTCGGCCTCGCGGCGCGAGCACAGCCCGGCGCGCGCGATGACCTTGGCAATACGTTCGCCGATTTTCTCGCTCATCGGCTGGCACTCGCGGCGACAAACGCCGAAAAAATCCGTTCGTCGCCGGGGTCGATCGCATATTCGGGATGCCATTCGACGCCCAAGCAGAAGCGCTTGCCCGGCAGTTCGATGCCTTCGATCACGCCGTCCGGCGCGCGCGCATTGATGCGCACGCCGGGGCCGACGTCTTTCACGGCCTGATGGTGCGCCGAATTGACGTGCATCGTGTCGCGCGCCGTCGTCTGGTGCAGCAGCGTGCCGGGTACGACGGCCACGCTGTGGCCGGGCTCGGTGCGCGGATTGGGCTGCTCGTGCGCGAGTGCGCCGGGGATTTCGTCGGGGATGTGCTGGTGCAACGTGCCGCCGAGCACGACGTTGAGAAGTTGCTCGCCGCCGCAAATGCCGAGGATCGGATAATCGCGCGCAAGCGCCCCCTTCACCATCGCGTATTCGAAAGCGGTGCGCCGGTCTTTGGTCGTGACCGTCGCGTGTTTGGAGGTGGCGCCGAACAGAGCCGGGTCCACATCGAATGCCCCGCCGGTCACAAGCAGCCCGTCGAGACCGTCGAGATACGCCTCGGCCAGGGCCGCTTCGTGCGGCAGCACGAGCGGCAGGCCGCCCGCGCGCACGACGGCGTCGCAATAGTTCTGGCGCACCGCGTACCACGGCATTTTCGACCAGCCGCCGGCCGGTTCCGAATCGAGCGTTATTCCAATACGGGGGATTTTCATGGCTCCTCTTATCACGGCCCCGATTCCGGCGTAAACGTTTGCTCCATGCGCTATATGGAATTGGCCCTCGACCAAGCAAAACAAGCCGCCGACGCAGGCGAAGTGCCGGTCGGCGCCGTTGTCGTCGATACGAGCACCGACACGGTCGTTGCCGCCGCGCACAACCGCGTCGAACGCGACAAGGACCCGACCGCACACGCCGAGATGCTGGCGATCCGGGCTGCCGCAGCAAAGCTCGGCCGCACGCGGCTCGACGGCCTCGATCTCTACGTCACACTCGAGCCCTGCGCCATGTGCGCGCAGGCGATCGCATTTGCGCGCCTGCGCCGCCTCTATTGGGGGGCGGGCGATCCCAAAGGCGGCGGCGTGGAGAACGGCCCGCGCATCTTCGCGCAGAGCACGTGCCACCATCGGCCGGAGCTTTACGGCGGCATTGGCGAGCGCGAATCAGCCGAGTTGCTGCAGGATTTTTTCAGGAAGCTGCGCTGAAGCGCCAAACTCCCTGCGCATCGCGCACGCGGCGCGCATCGCCCTGACATTCGAGCCGATGCAGATGGGCGAGCGCTTCGCCGACCGCGAGGCCGACATTGTGCGGGCCGATCGGGCGCTTGAACAAAAGCGGGAAACAATCGACCGCACTGAGCCCGTTCGGCGTCGCCGCAAAGGCGGCGCGCAGCACGTCCAAACGTTCGGCATGGTGCGCGCGAATCTCGGCGATGCGCTGATGCACGCCCGTGTAGGGTTGGCCGTGGGCGGGCAGTATGAGTGCATCTTCGGGAACGTCGAAAAAAACGTCGAGACAGGCGAGATAGTCGCCGAGCGGATCGGCGAGCGGTTCGGCCGGCCACACGCCGATATTGGGCGTGATGCGCGGCAGCAAAATATCGCCGCCGATCAGCACGTTCATTTGCGGCGCCCACAGGCACGCATGTTCGGGGCAATGGCCGCGCCCGATGATCGGCGTCCACGCGGTTTCGCCGACCGCAAAGCTATGGCCGCCTTGAAGGCGGCGATAGAAGGCCGGCAGTTCCGGCACGCCGCGCCGATAGATGTTCTGCGGGCTCGCGAAATGGCCCATCGCGTCGGCCGCAACGCCGTTGGCGCTGTAGAAGTCGACCTTGTGCGCGACGTCCGCCTCCGAGCCTTGGGCGTGCACGGCGCGCGCCGTGTAGTACTCGCCGAGCGTGGTCCACAATTCGACGCCGAAATGCGCGCACAGCCACGCGGCCAGGCCCATATGGTCGGGGTGGAAATGCGTGCAGATCACGCGGCTGATTTTGCGGCTGCCGATCGCCGCCAGCCAATGCGCCTTGCTGTCGTCGCGATGCAGGCCCGTGTCGACGATGGCGAAACCGGCCGCCCCCTCGTCGAGCAGCCAAAGATTGATGTGGTCCGGCGGAAAGGGCAGCGGCATGCGCACCCAGCCGAGGCGCGGGCGGATTTCGAGCACGTGCCCCGGTGCGGGCGGCTCGGCCGGATCGTAGGTGATGCTCATTTGTTGCCGACGACCTGCCAGCCGATATCGCGGCGGCAGAAACCGCCCGGCCAGTCGAGCTTGTCGACGGCGGCATAGGCGGTTCTCTGGGCAGCTGCGGCGTCCGTGCCCAAACCCACGATGCCGAGCACGCGCCCGCCATTGGCGACGATTTTGTCGCCGTCTTGGCGCGTGCCTGCATGGAACACGTAAGCGTCGGGTACGCCGGCCGCTGCGTCGAGCCCGCGAATCTCCGTGCCCTTCTGCGGCGTGTCGGGGTAGCCGTTGGCGGCCATCACCACGCACAAAGCCGCGCGCGCATCCCAGCGCAGCGTGAGCCGGTCGAGCGTGCCGTCGCTGGCCGCGAGCAGCGCCGGCAGCAGATCGGATTTGAGGCGGGCGAGCAGCGTCTGGCATTCGGGATCGCCGAAGCGCACGTTGAATTCGATGAGGCGCGGGCCCGCCTTGCCGATCATGAGGCCTGCAAACAGCACGCCCTTGAAGGGCGCACCCTCTGCCGCCATGCCGCGCAAGGTCGGCATCACGATCTCTTGCATGATGCGCGCTTCCATCGCCGCATCGACGAGCGGGGTCGGCGAATAAGCCCCCATGCCGCCCGTGTTGGGGCCTGTGTCGCCGTCGCCCACGCGCTTGTGGTCTTGGGCGGCGGCGAGCGCCACGGCATTGGTGCCGTCGCACAGCGCGAAGAAACTCGCCTCCGCCCCTTCGAGGAATTCTTCGATCACCAACTCGGCACCGGCGGCCCCGAAGCGGCGGGCCTGCATCGCATCGTCGATGGCGGCGAGCGCTTCGTCGTGCGTTTGTACCACGACCACGCCTTTGCCCGCCGCCAAGCCGTCGGCTTTGACGACGACGGGTAGCGCATGCGCGGACGCATAGGCGCGGGCCGCATCGCGCTCGGAAAAACGCTTGTACGCGGCCGTCGGGATCGCGTGGCGCGCGCAGAAATCCTTCATGAAGCCTTTGGAGCCTTCGAGGCGCGCCGCCGCCATCGACGGCCCAAAGGCTTTGATGCCGGCAGCCGTCAGCCGATCCACGAGGCCCGCCACAAGCGGCGCCTCGGGCCCGACCACGACGAAGTCGATCTTCTCGGCCGCAGCGAAGCGCACGAGGCCGTCGAGATCGTCGGCCGCGATATCGACGCACTGTGCTTCGGCCGCAATGCCGGCATTGCCGGGCGCGCAGAAAAGTTTCGCGCACAAAGGCGACGCCGCCAGCGCCCAGCACAGCGCATGCTCGCGCCCGCCCGATCCCACCACCAATATCCGCATAGATACTCCCGCTACCAAATCGACCGGCCTTGTAGCATAAACAAACCGCAACGCCATGGAAGCCGCACCCAGCAATCTGCCGGAATATTCGGTCTCCGAATTGTCGCAAGCCGTCAAACGCACGGTCGAAGACAATTTCGAGATCGTGCGCGTGCGCGGCGAAATCTCGGGCTTCAAGCGCCACAGTTCGGGCCATCTCTATTTCGCACTCAAAGACGCCGACGCCGCCATCGACGGCGTGTGCTGGCGCGGCCAAGCCGCCCGCCTCGGCATCCGCCCCGAAGACGGCATGGAAGTGGTCGCGGTCGGCCGCCTCACCACCTATCCCGGCCGCTCGAAATACCAGATCGTGGTCGAGCGCATGGAGCTTGCGGGCCAGGGCGCGCTTCTGAAGCTCATCGAAGACCGCAAGAAGCGCCTGGCCGCCGAAGGCCTGTTCGACGGCGCGCGCAAACGCAGCCTGCCGTTCCTGCCGACCGCGATCGGCGTGGTCACTTCGCCGACCGGGGCCGTGATCCGCGACATTCTGCACCGGCTCGCCGACCGCTTCCCGCGCCACGTGCTCGTCTGGCCCGTGGCCGTACAGGGCGAAGCGGCGGCGGCCCAGATCGCGGCCGCCATCCGCGGCTTCAACGCGCTTGAGATCGGCGGGGCCATCCCGCGGCCCGACGTGCTGATCGTGGCGCGCGGCGGCGGCAGCCTCGAAGACCTCATGGCCTTCAACGAAGAGATCGTCGTGCGCGCGGCGGCCGAAAGCGAAATCCCGCTCGTGTCGGCGGTCGGCCACGAGACCGACACGACCTTGATCGACTTTGCGTCCGATCGCCGCGCCCCCACGCCCACCGCCGCCGCCGAGATGGTGGTGCCCGTGCGGCAAGAGCTTGTCGCGCGGCTTGCGCGCAACGCGGCCTCGCTCGAAGCGGGTGCTGCGCGCGCAATGGGCGAAGGACGCCTACGGCTCGAAAATGCCGCGCGCGCCTTGGGCGATCCGCGGCGCCTGCTCGAAGAGCGCAGCCAACGTCTCGACGAACGCGGCGAACGGCTCAAACGCGCTGTCGCCGCTTTCCTGGAACGCCACCAGCGCCACACGCTCGAACTTGGCGCGCGCCTGCCCGATCCCAAGACGCAGCTCGAACGCGCGCGCGGGCAATTGCTCGGCAGCAAAGCCGGGCTCGAAGCAGGCGGCAAAGCGCTCGTCCTGTCGGCGGCGCGCAGCCGCGAACGGCTCGCCGAAACGCTGGCGCGCGGGCGGGTCGCCCTCGACCGCGATCTTGCCGCGCGCAAAGCGCAGGTCGCGGGCCTGGCGAAGCTGCTCGACAGCGTATCCTACCAGCGTGTGCTCGAGCGCGGCTTCGTGCTCGTCGCCGACGATGCGGGAAAGCCCATCGTGTCGGCCGCCGCTGCCAAGCCCGGTGCTTCCGTCACGCTCGCGTTTGCCGACGGAAAAATCGGCGCCACGCTCGACGGTGCGGCACCGAAGCCGCCCGCCAAAGCGCCCGCGCGATCGACGCCGAAAGCCGACCAGGGTTCGCTGCTTTAGCGGAACGCTTCGTCGAGCGGGTCGTACAGCGGCGGCGAATCGGCGGCGCGCGGCTGCGGCAGGGGCATTGCGAAGTGCACGACATTCTGCACGCCCGGCTCGTGCGGCTGGCGCGCCGAAAACTCGGCCACGCCCACGCCGACAGCGAGCAGCACCAGGGCGATGCCCCACGCAACGGCAATTTCCTTGAGATCGTCCATGCGCGAACACTAGCCAACGAATTGCGGCAGGAAAGTGACGCGCGTCACAAGCCGTTGCAAAATTCCGGGCGCAAAGCCGCTCCGAACGCGCCGCTCAAACGCGCGCGCGGGGACGCGGCGGCGGCTTGCGCGGCGCCTTTTCCGCCCCCTGCTTCTTTTCGTTGCGTTTGCGCGGCGGCGGTCCGCTGCGGTTGGATGCCGCCAGACGCGCGCAGCGAATGCGGTCGAGCAGCGCGATCTTCAGCAGCGTCGACACGACCACGCTGCGGATCTTCGACGAGAACGCGAATCGACCGTACCGTTGCTCGATGTCGAGGAAGAACGCGTCGCGGTCGATCTTCTCGACCGCGACGACGAAATCGATCGCCGTCCAGAATTCCGGCTCGAGGCGAACCGACGTGCGCCGTCCGCCGACTCGAATCGTTCGCGGCGTGAACAGGACTTTTCCGAAATTCCGGCCGACGTCTTTGGAGTCCGCGACCAATTCGGCAAGTGCCGCAATACTTGTGTAATCTTTCGGCACCATGCCTTTGATTGCAGCAAAAAGAACTTGAAGTTCTTTCTCCTTTGCCGCTGAGAATGGCGGAGGATCATTCCTCGCATTCGACCCAGACCCGTTGGGCGCGCGGCTTGCATCGGGTCTGCTCGCAGCTTTTTTCGTCGGCTCGAGACGCACTTCAACGATCCCAGGCTAGATTCGATGGAAACGAGACACGCCCATACACAAATTATGGCCGGTTATGCGCCGCAAATCTGCGGATTTTTTCTGAATTGTGCGAGAGCGCGACAATGATCGACCATCGCCGGATTCTCGAAGACGTCCGCCGGGCGCTGCTGCGCCGTCTGGGCTCCGAGTCGCCGCTGCGCCTGAAGCTGCAGGCGATCGCGGCCGACACCGGCGTTTCGGCCGACACGGTCGGGCGCGTGCTGAGCGGACGAACCAAAAAGCTCGACTTCGCGCTGCTGATCAAGATCGTCGACTATTGCGAGAAACTCGGCGACACGACGTTCCGCTTCGAATGTTTCGGGGGCCTTGGCGTGCTCGATCCGCGCGGCGGCGGAACCGTCGGCGTTCGGTCCTTCGACAAACTCAAAGCTTCCATCGCCGACATGTGGCGCACGCCCAGGGGCGGTGCGGCGCAGGAAGCCAGTTTTTGGATCGACGACCGCGGCCGGCGCATCATGGCCTGCCCGGACCACGCGCATGCGGCGCGGTTGGCCTTGAATCTGCCGGTCGAGACGGATGCAATCCGCTATGCGTGCGTCAATCTCGGCTGGATCAGGGTCGGGCCGCTGGGCCTCGACTTCGCCGACTACGGCGCCTCGCCGGAAGCGCTGCTGGAAGCGTCGCGCCATATCATGACGATGGCGGTCTACCAGGTTCGGATCAACGGCACCGCCCTCGGCCGTCACGAAGCGCACGCCGCCCTGCTTGCGCAGGCGGACCGCGAGCGCAAGGCCGACGCCGCGAAGGCCTTCCAGTGGACGATCGAGCGCAAACCGCTCGACGCGATCGCGGACCTCGCCCTTGCGCGTTTCGCAGCCGAAGCCCGGAACGCCGACAATGTGTTCGATTTCGCGATGCATCCGGAGTTCCGCGACCGCTGCGCGGTGTTCCGCGTGGAAGGCACGTCGGTGCAGTCGATGTGGGCGGGCCGGACTCTGGCCGTCGATCGCCGCGAAGTGATCGGGAAGGACGTGCGCGACCGCAAGGATCGCCGCTACGGCCAGATGGTCCACCACCACGTGCTCGAGGCGATCGGCGAGTCCGAGCCGGTGTTCAGGGATCTCGACATCGCCCTGGACGGCGCGCGGGCGCGCTACCGCCGCGTTGCGGTGCCCGAAAGCCGTGCGACCGCACGCTGGTCGACCGAGCCTGTTTTTGTCGCGACCTGCATCGAACGCATCAGCTGGGAGCCCTTCAGGCCATGAATGAAATGTCGAACCGAAACAATCCCGCCTTCTCGTCCGGCGTCGTTCCGTTTCTCGATGCGTGGGATGCACGGCACCTGCCGCGCGCCCTGCGCGTCTATCTGACAGACCAGGTCGCGCTGCGTCTCGTCAACCAACTCGGCGAATTCGGTATCGTCGTCGGGATCAGCCACAATCTGGCGACGCTCAAAGCGCTGCAGCTCGCCGCGACGCGTTGGCCGCGCCTAGCCGAGCCATGCGACCCCGATTTGAATCCGTCGGCCGGACCGCACGACACGTTCGCAATCATCCTGCGCCGCGAAAACCAGCCGGTCGGCTGCGCCGCCATGCGCCTCAAACGCCTCGAAGGCAGCCTGTCGGAACATATCGCAAGCCAATCCCTTTTCGCCGAGCGGCCCGATTTGCTGCCGGTCGGCCAGCGTTTCCGCGCGAACGGTTTCGTCGAGAAGATCGCCGACGTCCCGATCGCGTGGGGTTCGAGCCTGTGGGCCGACGCCAACGTTCCCAAGACGATGGTGCCGACGCTGATGCGTCTGCTCCATCTCTATACCTTCGCGCATTGGTTCTGGTCCTATTCGGTCTCGATCGCGCAGCCGCGCGTGGCCGACCATTACGGTCTCGACGTGCATGGCTACGAAATGGTCACGACGTTCGCGCGCCGCTATTCGGCCGAAGGGACCGCGACCGACTACCGCATTCTGATCGCCTGCCGCGACCATGTGCGCCGGATGGTCCAGCATCCCGGCTATGTCGATCTCAGCGTCGATCTCTCGTCGCTCGATCTGTCCGAAACCCACGTCGCCTAGCCTGTCGCGGCTCGTTCGCAACGGCGTTTTCAGAGTTTATTGTCTTAATTATTGAAAATTATCCGAACTTATGCTCGAATCGACCATCGTTGCCGGATGCCTGTCCGGCGGCGGGCGCTGTTTGAAAAGTGAAGAAAGACGATCTGGCGCGCACACCGCCGTGTTTGCCTTCGCAGCCGGTAACCGCAATTCGTCGCCGCGGTTACATGTGTGGAAAATCAATGGGTTAAATCGGCGACCGTCGCTATTCGTCGCCTGATGTAACCTATTTCGGCCGCCAGGGCTTGTGCGCTGCGGCAACCTTGTTGCCTCGAAGGCCCGCGGCACCTATGTTCCCGCACCCGGCTTTGCCCCCCGCCAAGACCGTGTTTTGCTCCAACCGCTGCAGGCGCTATGACCGAACTTTCGCGCATCCGCAATTTCTCGATCGTCGCCCATATCGACCACGGCAAGTCCACGCTTGCCGACCGGCTGATCCAGTTCTGCGGGGCGGTCGAGCTGCGCGACATGCAGGAGCAGATGCTCGATTCCATGGACATCGAGCGCGAGCGCGGCATCACGATCAAGGCGCAGACCGTGCGCCTCGACTACAAGGCCAAAGACGGCACCGACTACGTGCTGAACTTGATGGACACGCCCGGCCATGTCGACTTCGCCTACGAGGTGAGCCGGTCGCTTGCCGCATGCGAAGGCTCGATCCTGGTCGTGGACGCAAGCCAGGGCGTGGAAGCGCAGACACTCGCCAACGTCTACCAGGCGCTCGACGTGGGCCACGAGATCGTGCCGGTCTTGAACAAGGTCGACCTGCCGGCCGCCGACACAGAGCGCGTCAAAAAGCAGATCGAAGACACGATCGGGCTCGACGCGTCGGACGCCGTCCCGATCTCGGCCAAGACCGGCCTCAATATCGACCTCGTGCTCGAAGCACTGGTCAAGCGTCTGCCCGCCCCCACCGGCGACGCGGCCGCGCCGTTGAAGGCCCTGCTCGTCGATGCGTGGTACGATCTCTATCTCGGCGTCGTGCTGCTCGTGCGCATCAAAGACGGCAAGCTCGCCAAGGGCATGAAGATCCGCATGATGAACGGCGGTTCGACGCATGAGGTGGAGCGCGTGGGCGTGTTCAAGCCCAAGCTCACGGATTTCCCGGCCCTCGGGCCCGGCGAAATCGGCTTCGTGACGGCCGGCATCAAGGCGGTCGCGGACGTCGCCATCGGCGATACGATCACCGAAGACCGCCGGCGTGCTTCCGAGCCGCTCGCGGGCTTCAAGCCGTCGCTGCCCGTGGTGTGGTGCGGCCTGTTCCCGGTCGATCCGGCCCAGTTCGAGCATCTGCGCGAGAGCTTGGGCAAGCTGCGCCTCAACGACGCGAGCTTCGTGTACGAGCCCGAAAGCTCGGCGGCCTTGGGCTTCGGCTTCCGCTGCGGCTTTCTGGGGCTGCTGCATCTCGAAATCGTGCAGGAGCGCCTGTCGCGCGAATTCGACCTCGACCTCATCGCGACGGCCCCGTCCGTCGTGTACAAAGTGCACCTCACCGACGGCAGCGTGCTCGACATGCACAACCCCGCCGACATGCCGGACGCGGTGCGCATCGACCATATCGAGGAGCCGCGCATCAAGGCCACAATCCTGGTGCCCGACGAGCATCTGGGCGCCATCCTCAAGCTCTGCCAGGACCGCCGCGGCATCCAGCAGAACCTCACCTACGTGGGCAGCCGCGCGATGGTCGTGTACGACCTGCCCCTCAACGAAGTGGTGTTCGATTTCTACGACCGGTTGAAGTCGGTCAGCCGCGGCTATGCGAGCTTCGACTACCAGATGTCGGAATACCGCGAGGACGAGCTCGTGCGGCTCTCGATCCTCGTCAATGCCGAGCCGGTCGATGCGCTTGCGATCATCGTGCACCGCACCCAGGCCGAGAGCCGCGGGCGCGCGCTGTGCGTGAAGCTCAAGGAGCTCATTCCGCGCCAGATGTTCGTGATCCCGATCCAGGCCGCGATCGGCGGCAAGATCGTGGCGCGCGAAACCATTTCGGCCCTGCGCAAGGACGTGCTCTCGAAATGCTACGGCGGGGACGTCTCGCGCAAGCGCAAGCTGCTCGACAAGCAGAAAGAAGGCAAAAAGCGCATGCGGCAATTCGGCCAGGTCGAGATTCCGCAATCGGCGTTTCTGGCGGCCCTCAAAGCCCGCGACGACTGAGGCTTCAGCGCCAGCCGGGCCGGCGGCGGCGGCGCGGGGTCTGGCTGCGCGCCGCAAGTGCCAGCCCCAGGCCGGGCACCGCGAAAATCAGGGCGGCCGGCGCCTGCAGCAGCGGGAACACGACCCACTCCCACAAAGCCGGGTGCACGTGCCGCACGATGCCGGGCTCGAGCAGCAGCAGCGAATCGCGGTGGATGTCGGCCCAGACCTGGCCGACCGGCGTGGGGTCGAAGCCGCCCGTCTCGAGCAGCGCAAGCGCGTCGCGCGCGCCGAGCCACAGCGCGAACGCCAGCAAAATCCATCCCAAAACGCGCAGCAGCACCAAAAGCGGCTCCCCGACCACGACTTGGCCAAAGGTTAGTCGATTTGGCGCGTTTGCGCGAGTGCCGACGCTGGCCGCCAAAGCGATTGAAGCGGGCCCGCTAATCCTTTAGTCTTATAGAGGACTTGGGGGAGGAAACCGTGCTCGCACCCGACCGGCGCCTGCCGATCTATCTGCGCATCCAGGACGCGCTGGCGGCCGAAATCGCGGCCGGCAAATGGCGGCCCGGCGAGGCGATCCCGGCCGAAGAAGCGCTCGCCAAGCGCTTCGGGGCGGCTGTGGGTACGGCGCGCAAAGCCATCGAAGGGCTCGTGGCGCAAGGCCGGCTCGAGCGCCACCAGGGCCGCGGCACCTTCGTGCGGCGCGCGGATTTCGGCAACATGCTGTTCCGCTTTTTCCGCCACACCGGCGCCGACGGCGCACCGCTGCGGCCGACCGCAAAACTGCTCGCCCGCCGCAAGAGCAAAGCCGACGCCGCAACCGCACGGCGTTTGGCGCTCCCGGTCGGCACTGCCACGATCGAATTGTTCCGGCTGCGCCTGATCGAAGGCGCCCCGATGCTGGCCGAAGAAATCGTCGTCCCGCATCGGCGCTTCGCGCCCCTGCTGGCGCTCGCCAAAGACGCGTTCGGCGATCTGCTCTATCCGCTCTACGAAACGGCGTGCGGCCAGATCGTCGTGCAGGCGCGCGAGCATCTGCGCTTCGGCCAGGCGCCGCCGCACATCGCCAAGGCGCTGTGCCTGCCGCCCAAAGCGCCTGTCGCGATCGTCGAGCGCACGGTGTTCGCCGTCGACGGGCAGCCGCTCGAATTCCGCGTCTCCTACGGGGCCGCCGAACGCTTCAGCTACACGATCGACATAAAATAGCCAAACAAACGGAGGAAAAAGCCATGTTCGCATCCGCCAGAACCTTCGCCGCAGTCGCCGTCGCGGCCCTCGCCTCCCTGCCGGCCGCAGCGCAGCCCGCCTATCCAGCGCGCCCGATCACGCTGATCGTGCCCGCCCCGCCCGGCGGCGGCACCGATCTGTTCGGCCGCCAGCTCGCCGAAATCGTCGAGGCCGAATTCAAACAGAAGCTCGTCGTCGAAAACCGCGCCGGCGGCGGCGGCACGGTCGGCGTCACGCAGATCGTGGCGGCCCAACCCGACGGCTACACGCTCGGCTTCATCTGGAACTCGCCGCTGACCACGAGTCCGCATTCGCTGAACGTGCTCTACACGCCCGACCGCTACGCCGCGATCATGTCGATCGGTTTCTCCTCGTACGTGCTGTGCGTGCAGCCGAGCTTCCCGGCCGACACGGGGGCCCAGTTCCTGGCCGAGGTCAAAGCCAATCCCGGCAAGTACACCTACGGCAACGACGGCGTGGGCGGCACCATGCAGCTCGCCGCCGAACGCATCTTCGCGGCGGCGGGTGCGCGCGTTCGGCCGGTGCCCTTCGGCGGTGCGGGCGAAACCGCGCGCAATTTCCTGGGCGGCCATGTCGACATCTATGGCGGTTCGCTGCCGCCGATTCTGCCGCACGTGCAAGCGGGCCGCGCCAAATGCCCGCTGCTCACCTCGGCCGAGGGCAATCCGTCGCTGCCCGGTGCCGCGGGCCTCGCCTCGCTCGGCATGGGGGCGGAAGAAACCGTTCTGTGGTGGGGTCTCATCGCACCCGCGCGCACGCCCAAGCCCGTGCTCGACCGGCTCGAGGCCGTCTTTTCGACCGCAGCGCGCAGTGCCAAGTTCGGCGAGGCGATGGCAAGCCAGGGGGCCAGCGTGCGCGTGCGCGGATCGGCCGAAACGAGCGCGATGATCCGCGGCGAGCTCGATGCATTGGGCAAAGTCGCACAAGCACTCGGCATCCAGCGCCAATAGAGGCGACGATGTCCGCACCCCAAATAAGGCAGTGGGTCGGCGACGCGGCGGTGGGGATCTTCCTCGCCGCCGCGGGCGGCACCTATCTTTGGCTCGGCCAGGCGCTGCCGAAGGCAGCAGCCGAGCCCGGGCCCGGCGCCTTGCCGCGCTTTTTGGGGGCCGCACTCATCGTCGTGGGGATCGGCTGCGCATTGCGGGCCTGGCGCGCGCGCAAGGGCGAAGACGAAGCCGCAATCGTCGCGTTGTGGGAGCGCAATGCGCTCGCCTGCGCCGTCGCCTTGCTGGCCGCATGCTTCGCCTTCGAGCCCGTCGGCTTTGTGCCGACGGTGGCACTGTTCCTCGGTTTCGTGTTCTGGCGCTTGGGCGTGTTGAAGCCTTTCGCGGCGGCCCTGGCAGGCACAGCGGGGGCGGCAATTCTGTGGGGCGTCTTCAGCTTTGCCCTCGGCGTGGGCTTGCCTGCGAGTCTTCTTGGGCTTGGAGGCTAGCGTGGACTCCTTCGGCTATCTGATGAACGGTTTTGCGGTCGCCCTCACGCCGACCAATCTGCTCCTGTGCCTCGTCGGCTGCTTCTGGGGCACCATCGTGGGCGTGCTGCCGGGATTGGGGCCGCTTGCCGGCATGGCGCTTTTGCTGCCGCTGACGTTCGGGCTCGATCCGGCCGGCGCCGTCATCATGCTCGCCGGCATTTTCTACGGGGCGATGTATGGCGGCTCGACGACGTCGATCCTGCTGCGCGTTCCCGGCGAAGCGGCCTCGATCGTCACCTGCATCGACGGGCACGAGATGGCGCGCAAAGGCCGGGCCGGCAGTGCGCTCACGATCGCGGCCGTCGGCAGCTTCGTCGGCGGCTCGCTGTCGATCCTGGGGCTCATGGTCGCAGCCCCCCTGCTCGCCGAAGCGATGCTCAAAGTGGGACCCGCCGCCGAAGCCGTGTTGATGGCCACAGCCCTGCTTGTGGTCGCGTTCGTCTCGACGGGGCCGGCGATCAAGACGCTGGCGATGGTGTTGGCAGGGCTGGCGCTGGGCACCATCGGCCTCGACCAGCTCACGGCCAGCCCGCGCTTCATGTTCGGCAGCCTCGAGCTCATCGACGGCATGAGTTTTGTGGCCCTGGCGATCGGCCTGTTCGGCATTTCCGAACTGCTGCTGTCGCTCGACGAGCGGCTTCTGCAGCGCCCGAAAACGCCGACCTTGCGCGAACTGTTGCCCACAGCCGCCGAAGCGCGCGAGGCGGCACCGGCGGTGCTGCGCGGCTCAGGCATCGGCTTCGTGTTCGGCCTTGTGCCGGGCGTGAGCCACATCGTTTCGACCTTCGTGTCCTACGCGGTCGAAAAGCGGCTCTCGAAGCATCCCGAAGAGTTCGGCAAGGGGGCCGTGGCCGGCCTGGCCGGCCCCGAGACGGCCAACAACGCCACCACCGGGGCGGCGATGATCCCGCTTCTGGTGCTGGGGATTCCCGCCATCCCCGCCACGGCGATTCTGCTGTCGGCCATGATGGTGCACAATGTGCAGCCGGGCCCGATGCTGCTCGTCGAGCGGCCGGACGTGTTCTGGGGCCTGGTGGCGTCGATGTATATCGGCAACGCCATTCTGCTGCTCCTCAACCTGCCGCTCGTCGGGCTGTTCGTGTCGCTGCTGCGCACGCCGATGGGCTATCTCGCCCCCTTGGTCATGGTCGTATGCATGATCGGCGTGTTCTCGGTGAAGGCCTCGTCCTTCGAACTCGCGGTGATGGCCGTGGCGGGTATTGCGGGCTATCTCCTGCGCAAATTCCGCTACGACGTCGCCCCGCTTCTGCTCGCGATGGTGATCGGCGACCGCATGGAAGTGGGCTTCCGGCGCGCTTTGACGATCTCGCAAGGCGACTACGCGATCTTCACGCAAGGGGCGGCCGTGCAGCTGTTTTTGGGCATTCTGGCCCTCGTTGCCTGCCTGCAGATCGGCGCCAAACTGCTGGGCTACCGGCGCTGAAAACAGGGCCCGATCCCAGGCTTGGACGAAACCGCGCGTCTTTGCTATAGAACCGCACGCGTGCGGAGGGGTGGCCGAGTGGTTTAAGGCGCTCGCTTGGAAAGCGTGTATGGGGGAAACCCCATCGTGAGTTCGAATCTCATCCCCTCCGCCATTCCTTCCCACGCGTACCGACAGTGGGGTCTTGCGGGTACCGAGAAGCCCGCAAACACGGCGCTTCACGCGCATTGCGACCTCGTTCCAATATTCTCCGAAGCGCTGTTTCTGCCCGAGTTTGTGGGCAACGCAGCTTCATTCCCGAACATACTTTCCGACAATGCAACCAAAAATGTAAGCCATCCAAGCGGTCGAACGCTTCGGTGCGTAGCTACAGCGCCCGATGTTCTGACCGTCCGAAGTGTCGGCGCTCGCCGGGCCTGTCGATCCGTCCGTCGCGGACCGCTGGGCTTTGCCCTTGTCTTTCCGGGCCTTGCCATTGTACCGTTTGTAGTACTACTCGTGCAGCGGCGCCGATCTCATTGCGCCCTCCTACGCAACAAAAAGAAGCCGGTTCGAGGCAGGTCATCTGCTTGTGACCGAGCTTACCGATGGGAGACACTACGATGCTCGACGATCTCGGAAATAGCCGACGCGCGCCGTTCGACATCCGCCCTCTCTCGGACAAATTCGCTGCCGAAATCGTCGGATTGGACCTGCGCAATCCGCTCGACGCCGCCACGCGCAAGGCCGTGGTCGATGCGTTGGTCGGGTTCAAGGCGATTTGTTTCCGCGACCAGTCTCTGAGCGGCGAGCAACAGGTCGCGTTCACGCAGCAGTTCGGCCCGCTCGAGCTATTCACAATCGCAAACCGGGCCATCAACAATCCCCTACCGCTGCTGAACATCGTCAGCAATCTCGGTAGAGACGGCAAGCCGACTGGCAATCTTGAAACCAGGCGCTGGCACACAGATAAGTCGTTCCTCCCGACGCCCTGCTTTGCCACCATCCTGCACCCCATCATCCTGCCGCCGACCGGCGGCGAGACGTGTTTTGCAGACATGAATGAGGCCTACGAAGCGCTGTCGGCACAAGAGAAAGCCGAACTCGAAAACGTCAACGTGATCCACAGCCGCGAGTACTCCATGCGGCGAGCCGGAAAGGTACCCACGCCCCAGGAGATCGAGGATGCCGGCCCGCCAATGGCGCATCCGTTGGTCCGCGCCAACCCGTACTCCGGACGCAAGGGACTGTTCATGGGCGAGCACGCTTCGCACCTCCAAGGCCGGGAGGCCGAAGGCCGCGCGCCAATCGACGCGCTGGAAGCCTATGCAACCCAAGAAAAATTCGTGTACCGCCACGCTTGGCGCAAGGGCGACTTGCTGATGTGGGACAACGGCAGCCTGCTGCACCGCGGCGACGATAACTTCAATGTCAGCCTGCAAGCGCGTGTGCTGCATCGGACCTGCCTGAGCGAGCTGGCAATCAAAACGGAACTTGCAGCCGTTTCCTGATGCGGGAATCGCGCCACCTTTTCGTACTGATTCCTTCCCCAATCTCTGCGGCACGCACGGTGCCGTCCTTCGATAACATTTCCCTGCTAAAGGAGAAAAACCGATGACGTTTCTAGCCAACCTATCCCGCCGCGGCCTGCTGTCCGTCATCGCCCTTTTGGGCCTCGCGCACGCCGCTCACGCCCAGACCTATCCGAGCCGCGAAATCACCCTCGTCATTCCCTTCGGCATTGGCGGATCGACCGACATCATTGGGCGGCAGTTAGCGGGCGACCTCGCGAAGGTGCTGGGTGCGAAGATCAACGTCGAGAACAAGCCCGGCGGAACGGGTACGATCGGTAGCACCCAGGTCATCCAGTCCAGGCCAGACGGGTACACGATCGGCTTCGTCGCGAACGACGCGCTAGTCTTGCAGCCGTTGCTGAACCCCGCCCTTGTTTTCAAGTCGCCCGACGATTACCAGCCGATCGTCAAGATGGGCTACCGCTCCGACGTCCTTTACGTGCGTGCAGACGCGCCGTGGAAGACATACGACGACTTCGTCGCCGACGCGAAGCGGAATCCCGGCAAGATGCGCATAGCGATACCAGGCGTCGGCACGCTGGGCGAACTCACGGTCCAGAAGCTGAACAAGGTGGCGGGCGTGCGCATGGTGACTGTGCCCTTCAGCGGCGGCGGAGCCGAAGCCACGCTGGCCGTGCTCGGCGGTCGCGTCGAAGCCAGCGCTGGCTCGGTTTCAGTGGGCGCGGGCCATGTCGCAGCGGGCCGGCTGCGCGCGCTCGCCGTGTTCCAGCGCGGCAAGCACGCCGTGTTTCCTGAAGCCGCATCGATCGACGATGCCCACGGCGACGTGTCCATCCTCGCCGAGTTCTACCTCTTCGGCCCGAAGGGATTGCCCAAAGATGTTATCGACAAGCTGGTCGCCGCCGCGACGCAGGTCGGCCGCAGCGAGGAATGGGCGGCGTTCGCCCAGAAGCAGGATTTTACCCCCGACGTGAAGGGCCCAGACGCCACCAAGCAGGACCTACTGAAGCAAGGCAAAGACTTTGCCGAGCGGCTCGCCGACAAGTAGGCCAAGCGACCACTCACGATGAGCGTCACGCGCCTCCAGAAGCGGAAGGGTTACCTCGCCCTCGGCGCTGGCGGGCTGGTTTTGTCCGCCGGATACCTCGGCATGTCGGTCCAGCTCCCGTTTGGGGATCTGGCCCGGCCAGGGGCCAGCCTCTTTCCGATCGCTGTCGGTATCATCCTCGCGTTCGCCAGCCTGAGCACGCTATGGGAAGGTTGGCGGACGCCGGTCGCCGAGCAGGTGGAGTTCCCGGCCGGCGCGGACGCCCTGCGCCTGCTCGTGCTAGTCGGCGCGCTATTCGTGTATATCCTTGCGTTGCCGTGGTTGGGACAACTCGTCGCGAGTACGCTGTTCCTGACCATGCTCATGCGCGTGCTGTCCGACGCAGGCTGGCCACGCGTTATCGCCTATGCGCTGGCGGTTTCCTGCATTCTCTACGTCGTGTTCGTACGCTTGCTCAACGTCCCGATGCCGCGCGGCATCGTGGATTTTTAACGGGATCGGGCGGACATGGACCCCATCGAAGGACTTTTGTACGGGCTGAGTCTCGCTTTCACGTATCAGAATCTCCTCGCCGCGTTCGCGGGTGCGTTCGCCGGCACGGCGATCGGCGTTTTGCCGGGTTTCGGCCCGACTGCGGGCCTCGCGCTGCTGCTACCGTTCACCTTCGCGATGGGTCCGAGCACCGGGCTCATCATGATGGCGAGCATGCTCTACGGCGCGATGTATGGCGGCTCGACCACCGCCATCTTGATGAATATGCCAGGCGAGGCCGCCTCAGTGATGACTTGTATCGACGGCTACAAGCTCACTAAGAAAGGACGCGCCGGTGCCGTGCTATTCATCGTTGCCGCGGGCTCGTTCATCGGCGGCACGATCTCCGTCGTCGGCGTCATGCTTTTTGTGCCGACACTCGCGGAGTTGGCCATCATCTTCGGTCCGGGCGAGTTTTTCGCGCTGACAGCGGGCGGCCTGCTGTTGCTTTCTCGTATTTCCGCTGGGACGTTAGCGGCTGGACTGCTACCGATGGCGATCGGCCTCCTGCTCAGCACCGTCGGCCAGGAAGCGGTGTCGGGACAGTACCGCTTCACTTTCGGCGTCAACGACCTCAGCCAAGGGCTGGAGCTGGCGGTCCTGGCAGTAGGTATCTACGGCATCGCAGAGGTCATGTTCGTCGTCGAATCGCTTGCCAGCCAGGGCAAGCCGATGCGCGTGCGGGTCCGCGAAATGCTGCCGACGCGCGAGGAGATACGGCGCTCCTGGGCGCCGATAGGCCGCGGCACTATCGTCGGCTTCCTGTTCGGACTTATTCCGGGGCCGGCTACGACGCTGTCCACCTTCACGGCGTACCGGCTCGAGAAAGCGGTCTCCAAGTACAAGGACGAGATTGGCGAAGGCGCAATCGAAGGGGTTGCCGCGCCCGAGACAGCCAACAACGCGGCGGCCACCTCGTTGATGGTGCCCTTATTGGGGCTCGGCATCCCGTTCAGCTCGGCGACAGCGCTGATGCTGGGCGCGATGATGGTGCATAACGTGCAACCCGGCCCGCTGCTGATGACGATCCATCCGGAGATTTTCTGGGCCGTAATCGCCTCAATGTTCGTGGGCAACATCATGCTTGTGGTGATCAACGTCCCGATGATCGGGCTCTGGGTCAACATGCTGCGTATTCCAGCCTACATTTTGCTGCCGACCATTCTGATGATGGCCGTCATCGGCTCCTACAGTCTGCGCAACAGCATGTTCGACGTGTCGCTGCTGCTAGTGCTTGGTATCCTCGGCTATGTCCTGCGCAAGTTGGATTTCCAGCTCGCACCGCTCGTTGTCGGCGTGGTGCTCGGGCCGATGATCGAAAAGCACTTCCGCGAAGGGCTCTACATGAGCCAAGGCGACCTGTCGGTGTTCTGGGGCAGCCCGATCGCGGTCGGGATCTGGAGCGTCGTATTCATCGTCGTCGCCCTCGGCCTCATGTCGCGCCTGTGGAAACGCATATTTCCAGCCGGCGAGGGGGAAGGCTAGCCTTTGAACCGAGCGTGCGCGCAACCGCTTCGGCGCGCGGCTACTATTCGCCCGGATTTCCAGCCAGCGCGCCCTCCTTCACGAGCAACCGCTCCAAACTGAGGCGTTGGTTTCACTCGGACACTTCAATAGGAGAAAATAGTATGAATGTCTTTGCATGCCGCGCACCAATGCCTCGGTATTCCCTGTATCTTTCCCTGTTACTATTGGCTCGAGAGTCTCCGGCTCGTTGGACTGCCTCCACCGCCAGCCGCCTTCTGTCGTTGCCGCCTCGCCCCGCTGAACGCGCTCGGCGCGGAAAGCCTCGCGAAAATTAACGATTTCGTATCGCCGAGGGCATAGTTTGTGGCTATGGGGAATTCAAAAGATCGTTTCTTTTGTCGAGCGACTTTGGCGATCGGCAAAAGCCAGGAGATACTCGCGACGCGAAATTTCCCTTCGGCAAACGAAGCGGCGGATTGGGCGCTTTTGACGGCGCAACACCTGAAGCTTTCTTTGGGGGCGGCGACCTACGACAAGATCGACGACGAACTCGCAATCGAAATTCGCGGGCATGTCGCAGTCGACCCGAATGCAGCGCAGCAGGTGGTGTTTGCAGGGTCGCTGAGCATCGCCAGCGCCAAACTTGCCGACTGCGTCGCGACGTTCGAGCGCGAAACGCTCCCGAAACTCCATGTCGAGGCCGCAAACCGCATCGCTTCGCGCGCCAGGCGCCGATACTGGATTGCGGCAGCCGGGGCAGGTACCTTGGCCGTTGCGGTGATCGGGGTCCTGCTGGTGCCGCCGATTTTGGATCCCGAACGCGTCGCCGAAGCGCTTCTATCCGGTCCGCCCGCCCAGATGAGCGGCCGCTGGGCAATCGGCGATCCGAAAACGAATTGCCAGACGAACTATATCGAGTTCGATCGTCGGCATTACGGAGCGATGGTCGGCACCAATCGTCAGAGTTTTACCGCCGCTTACGCGCAGCCGACTCAGGATACGATGCGCGTTGAATATGCCCAAGGCGGCATTCGCCTCGTGCAGATTTTTCGGCTCTCCGCCCAAACCGGTCTGATGACGATCGTCAATGTGGAATCGAGCGAACCCGAAATACAGGCGGCAGCGCGCAACGCCATCGGCACGACGCTGGCGAAATGTCCGTGACGAACGAACGGCCGGAGATCGATTTCGCAGGGTGCGATTTCTGCCAATCTATTCGCCATCGGCGCCACAAGGGCCAATCGGTTTAAGGCGCGCGGCTATTCTCCGCCTCCGACACAGTGCGTCCAGCGTTGGACCGGCAGCCGATCCGAGCGGATCCGCCTGATGGGGTCGCGCGCCAAAAGCGGCCGGCAGGGTTGTCGGGGCCTGCGGCACTCTGCTGGAACAGGCGAACTCCTTGCGCGGCAAAATCGAGGGCGCCGCGCGTTCGCTCCGAATCGTCGTTCTGTCGCGCGGTGGAGCACGCATTGCATCAGCGATGGACCTGGGGACGGTCTTCCTGCCGTCGCTCCGCGGCGCTCTCGGCCCGTCAAAAGTTCGCCTCGCCCGGCAAAGCCCGACCGAGTCGGGAGTCACGTTTGCGCAAGACGCCGAAACCGACCGGCTGCTCGCTCCTGTCTTCGCAAGGCTGCATATGGCCGACGCAGCCTAGCCGCACGTGCACGAGCAAGCGGGCGAATTCGGCAAACCAGCCTCACCTGAAAAAGCGCAGCCCCGCAATCGCAAGATCGGCCGAAAAAGCGCGCCCGATGGCAGCCAATCCCACACGACGCAATCGACGCAAATCGAGCGGTATATCGGTCCGGTGCGGGCCGAACCCGTCAAAAGGCAGTCGCGCCGTCTGCCATCTCGGCTGGGCCCTGAAACTCTGTCGGTAGGACTGCCAGGGACGTGCGAGATCGGACGTCCGAAGATGCATCCCATACGCCGCATCGTTGCCGTAGAAATCCAGCTCGATCCCGCTCCAGCCGCTGGCATCGGCTGCCCCAGATCCAGGCGAAAGATCGAGCGCCAACTGAATAAAGCCGCCGTTGTTTTCGAGACGGACGTCGCCGCGCATGCGGACGGCAAGACGGCCGTCCACCACTTCGCGGGTCATGTTGCCACTGGAAATGCCGCCCATCACCTGGTCGGTGAGGAGCTGCCAGGATGTCCCGATGCTGGCCGCAGGCGCGTCGCACGACAGATCATCGATGATCGAGGCGACTTTTTGCGCGGCATGGCTCACGGCAGGAGTGTCGGCCGGCACGCCGGATGCGGCAAGCACAAAAAGACCCCCGGGCTCTTGCTTATCGATGTATGGAACGTGAAACTATCTTCTCCTGGTTTCGTCGGAACAATGGGGAAGGACAGACATGCTGCCCGCCGATTTGGTGTCCAAAGCGTCGATCGATGTGCACACGCACATCTATCTTCCCACGTATGTCGAGATGCTGCGCAAACGAGACTCCGTTCCGCGCGTCGTCGATCGAAACGGCCAGTCGCGACTGCTGATTCTGCCGGGCAAGGACGAGGAAGACAGCCCCGACGCGGGTCGGCCCTTCGGCCGCGAGTATTTCGATATCGGCGGCAAGATCCGCTTCATGGACAATCACGGCATCGCCGTGTCGGTGCTGAGCCTTGCCAACCCGTGGGTCGATTTTCTGCCGCCGGCCGAGGCCGTGGCACTTTCGCGCGTCTTCAACGACGACATGGAAGCCGTATGCGCGGCATCCGGCGGGCGCCTGCGCGGCTTCGGCGTTCTGCCGCTGAAGGCGCCTGCCGCAGCCGCCGAAGAACTCGCGCGCATCTCGACGCTTCGCCATTTGCGCGGCGTGATCATCGGCACCAGCGGTGCGGGCAACGGCCTGCACGATCCAGCACTCGATCCCGTTTGGGCCGAGGCGGCGCGCGGCGGCCATATGGTCTTCGTGCATCCGCATTACGGGCTGGGCAACGCCGCCTACGAGGGCACGGGCCACGCGCTGTTCCTGGCACTCGGCTTTCCCTTCGAGACTTCGGCCGCCATCGCCCGCTTGATTCTGGCAGGCGTGCTCGACCGCCATTCCAAGCTCAAACTGCTGGTGGCCCATGCCGGAGGCACGCTGCCCTATCTCGCGGGCCGCTTGGACAGTTGCGTCGGCACCGAGCGGCAGGTCGATTTCACGCTGAAAGCGGCACCCAGCGAATATCTCAAACGCATGTATTTCGACTCGATCGGCTATCACACGCCGGCACTGCTGGCGCTGATCGCCCTCGTCGGCCACGAGCGCATCATGTTCGGCACCGACCATCCGTTTTTTCCGCCGCGCGACGCAACGTTGGACCTCGCCACCTGCTTGTGGCCGTCGCCGCAGGAAAACTACGCGGCCATCGAGGGCTTGCCGGCCGAACAGCAGCAAGCGATCCTGAACGCCAATGCGCGGCGGATCATGGTGCTTTAGAATGGACCCGCGCGGTCGATCATTCTGCCTCGTCGCGCCGACTGACATGCGCCAAGACGACACGCCAACCGTCCGGCGTGCGGACCCAGGTTTGGCTTTGCCGTCCTTGCCTTGTCTGGTCGGGACGCTGGTATTCGACGGTCGCAACCGCGAAATCCCGGCCGAACGTCGTTACGGTCTGGTTCCAGAGGCGCCGCTTGAAATTGCCGAGGATGCGCGAACGTCGATAATCGGCCAAAGCGTCGGCGCCGTACTGCGCGCTCACATAGCCGAAACGCACGACAAGGGGCGACGACCAGAAGCTCTTGTCGAGAATGTCGAGATCGTTCGCGACGAGGGCGCGCTCGTATCGTTCGATCGCCCCCTGTACTTCGGCGACGATCTCGGGGATGTTGAGTTCGAGCATATGCGCAATTCCGTTTCTGGGGTCTGCCGCGTGGCAACGACATTATGCTGAAATTGATTGTCGGAAGAATAGCGGCCCTTATCCCGATTCTGTTGGGGATATCGCTCGTCGCTTTTTTTCTGGTCCGGCTCGTGCCCGGCGACCCGGTCATTGCGATCGCCGGCGTCGAGGCCGATGCCGCAACGATCGCGGCATTGCGCGCGAAATACGGCCTCGACCTGCCGCTGCCGGCCCAATTTGCGATCTGGTTCGGCCAAGTGATCCAGGGCGATTTGGGTCGCTCGATACAAACCGGCCGGCCGGTCGCGGCGATGCTGGGAACGGCTTTCGGCCCCACTTTGCTTTTGGCCGGTGCTGCACTGATCGTTTCGTTGCTGATCGCCATCCCCGCCGGGATCGCATCGGCGACACGGCCCAACACGGGAATCGATTTCGGCGTGTCGTTGGGCGCGCTTGCCGGCCTGTCCCTGCCGAGTTTCTGGATCGGGATATTGCTGATCCTGACCTTCTCCATTCGCCTGCCGATCCTGCCGTCCTCGGGCTTCGTGGCACCGAGCGTTGATGTTGCCAAGGCACTCCTGCATCTCGTGCTGCCCGCGATCACGCTCGGCACGGCCTTGGCTGCGGCGACGATGCGCATGACGCGTGCCACCGTGATCGAGGTGCTGCGTCAGGACTATATCCGAACGGCGCGCGCCAAAGGTCTCTCGCGCGCGGTCGTCGTCTGGAAGCATGCGCTCGCCAACGCCTCGATGCCGATCGTGACGCTGATCGGAATCCAGATGGGACAAATGCTGAGTGGCGTTGTGGTAACCGAGACGATTTTTTCCTGGCCCGGTATCGGAAAGCTTACCGTCGATGCGATCTTCGCGCGCGACTATCCGCTCGTCCAAGGTGCCGTGCTGTGCATGGCCGTGCTGTTCGTCACGATCAATCTGGTGACCGACCTCCTCTATTCCGTGCTCGATCCGCGCGTGAGGCTCGGCCAATGACCGCAAGCATGCGCAAGCGCATCGGACGGCGCGGCTTGGTCGCGCGCAACTGGCGCACGCTTGCCGGTGCTGTTTTGGTCGGCGCCGTAGTGCTCGGTGCGCTGGTAGGCCCTGCGCTGCTGCCGCACGATCCGCTGAAAACCGATTTCCTGGCGACGCTCGCGGCACCCGACGGTCGCTTTTGGCTTGGCACGGACGAACTTGGCCGCGATCTGCTGGCGCGGGTGGCGACGGGGGCGCGCGTCTCGCTGCTTGTCGGCTCTCTCAGCGTCGGGCTTGCCCTTCTGCTCGGCACGACGATCGGCCTGTTGGCGGGTTATGGCGGGCCGATCGGCGACACGCTGCTGATGCGCGCGATGGACGTGCTGTTCGCCTTTCCGAGTATCCTGCTCGCCCTCGCCATCACCGCCGTTCTGGGACCGTCGCTCGGCAACGTGATCGTGGCGATCGCAGTCGTCTACACGCCGGTCTTCGCGCGCCTAGCGCGCGCCCAGGTGCTGGTCGTGCGCGAGCTTGCCTATGTCGAGGCGGCACGCGCGATGGGATTCCGCCATGGCCAGATTCTGTTCGGCACGATCCTGCCCAACGTCGCGGGCCCTCTCATCGTGCAAGGCTCGCTGCTCTTCGCCTCGGCGATCATCACGGAGACCTATCTGTCGTTCCTCGGCCTGGGCGTGCAGCCGCCGCAGCCGAGTTGGGGCAGCATGCTGCGCGACGCGATCGGCTTCATGGAAATTGCCCCTTGGATGGCCTGGTATCCAGGTATCGCGATTTTCGTGGCCGTCCTGGGCTTCAATCTGCTCGGCGACGGCCTGCTGGACAGGTTCGATCCAAGACGGGCATAGTTGTTTCATTATTGCATCAAATTCATGCGCGCAGTTCGTCCGGACCCGCGCGCCGACAACGGAGGATCCGACGCCATGATCACACGCCGCACGCTCCTTTCGACGGCCGCAGCCGCACCCGCGGCAGGCCTCGTGCCGAACATGCTTTCGCGCGCACACGCGCAGGCCCAAACGCCGCGGCGCGGCGGCACGCTCAATGTCGGCGTGGTCTCGGATCCGGTCACGCTCGATCCTGCGTTCATGGCGTCGTTCTTCGAAGTCTACGTATTCGGCACGCTGCACGACACGCTCTTGCGCATCACGCCAGATCTGCAGATCGAGCCGGGCCTTGCCACGATGACCGCGGTCAGCCCCACCGTCATGCGCTTCGATCTGCGCCCCAATCTGAAGTTCCACGACGACACGCCGCTCGACGCGGCCGCCGTCAAATGGAACTTCGACCGCATCATGAATCCGGCAACCGCTTCGCTGCGCCGCGCCGATTTGGGCCCGCTGACCTCGGTCGAAGTGACGGGCCCGCTGCAGGTGACGATGACGCTCAGCACGCCGTTTGCGCCGTTTCCGCACGTCATGGGCGCGCGCGCCGGTGCGATGGTCTCGCCGACGGCCGCCCAGCGCCTGGGGGCGGATTTCGGAACGCAGACGGTCGGCTGCGGGCCCTTCCGGCTCGTCCGCTGGACCAAGAATTCCGAACTCGTGCTCGAGCGGTTCCCGGGCTATTGGCGGCCGAACCAGCCGCTGCTCGATTCGATCGTCTACCGCCCCATCCCCGACGAGACGGTCCGCTTGACGAATCTGCGCAGCGGCGCGCTCCAGCTCATCGATCTCGTTCCGCCGCAGGCCGTCGCCGGCTTGCGCGGGGCGGCGAACATTTCGTTGCGCGAACGGCCCAGCATCGGCTGGAATGCGATGTCGCTGAACGTGACGCGCGCGCCCTTTGCCGACGTCAAGGTCCGGCAAGCGCTGATGTACGCGGTCGATCGCGACGCGATCAATCGCGTCGTCTATTTCCAGACAGGAACGCCGGCTTTCGGCCCCATCCCGCCCGCTTTCGGCTGGGCGCACGATGCCGCGTTCAAACCTTTCTCGTACGATCCGGCGCGCGCACAGGCACTGTTGCGCGAGGCTGGCGTTTCGACGCCGGTACCTTTCTCGATCACGGTCACCAACTCGCCGCTGCAGATCCGCCTTGCCCAGCTCATCCAGGCGCAGGCGAACCAAGCCGGATTCCGTGCCGAGATCCGGCAGATCGACGCCACGAGCCTCATCACCGTGCTGCGCGGCAAGGATTTCGACATTGCATGGTCGCCCTGGTCGGGCCGCTCGGACCCCGACGGCAACACCTTCAACATGTTCACGGCCGGCGGACCGACGAACTTCACCGGCTATGCCAGCGAAAAGACGACCGAGCTGCTGCGCGAGGCGCGCGTGTCCTCCGACCAAACGCGGCGCGCCCAGCTCTATCGTGAAGTGCAGCAGCAGCTCGCGGCGGATGCGCCGCTGCTGTTCTTCCAGTTCGACTCGATCATCCAAGCATCGTCGAGCCGCCTGCGCTGGACCCAGTATCCCGATGGCGGCTTCGCGCTCGGCGACGCTTGGCTGGAATCCTGATCCAACCATGGCGGCAAAACGCAAAGCTCGACCGAGAATCCTGCTGGCCGGCGAATCCTGGGCCACCAGCGCCTATCACGTGAAAGGGTGGGATCAGTTCTCGAGTGCGACCTACCATCTCGGGGGCGAAGACTTCGTGCGCGCACTCGAGGCGCACGGCTTCGACGTCGACTACCTGCCCAATCACCTTGCGGCAGCCGAGTTTCCGTCGACTGCCGCAGCGCTCGCTTCGTATCGCGCCGTCGTGCTGAGCGACATCGGATCGAACACGCTGCTGCTGCCGCCCGATGTGTGGCTGCACGGAAAGCCCTCGCCCAATCGCCTCAAGCTGCTGCGCGACTACGTCGCGGGCGGCGGCGGCTTCATGATGGTCGGCGGCTATTTAAGCTTCCAGGGCATCAACGGTTCGGCGCGTTATGCCCGCACGCCGATCGAAGAGGTTCTGCCCGTGACGATGCGCGAGACCGACGATCGGCTCGAGATACCCGAAGGCTATGTCGCCGACGTGACGGCAAACGGGCGGCGCCATCCGATTCTTTCCGGATTCAAGGGCAAGTGGCCGCTTCTGCTTGGCGCAAACGAAGTGACGGCCAAGGCGACCGGAACGGTCTTGGCGCGTCTGCCGGCCGATTGCGGCGGGCATCCGCTTCTGGTCGCCGGCACGTTCGGAAAGGGCCGCACACTCGCCTGGACCTCGGATATCGGCCCGCATTGGCTACCGCGCCGTTTTGTCGATTGGCCGGGCTATGCGCGACTCTTCGGCCAAGCCGCGATTTGGCTTGCGCAGACAGATTGAGTCGTAGCGCCGACGCTAAGCGGTCGCGGCCGCGCGCCGGTCGCGCAAAATCGCAAGCCGGGCTCTGAAATTCGGCGATCCAGTCTCGGGCTCGAAGCCCGGTGCCGCATCGAGTTCGCGCCAACGGTGGCACGCGACATTTGTGCCCTCGGGTGTTGTCTCGAGCGGTGGGACTTCGGCAGCACAAAGCGGCTTTGCGTGCGGGCAACGCGTGCGGAAGCGGCAGCCCGACGGCGGAGCGATAGCGCTGGCAATGTCGCCGGGCAGAACGGTGCGTGCGCTACTTTGGCCCACAGCGGGGCGCACGACCGCAGCCAGCAAAGCCTGCGTATAGGGATGGCGAGGCCGCGCGAAGATGCGCGCAACCGGCCCGACTTCGACGAACCGCCCGAGATACATGACGGCGACGCGATCCGAGATGTGCGCAACGACCGCGAGGTCGTGCGACACCACGATCAGGCTGAGGCCAAGGCGCGCTTTCAGATCGATCAGCAGATTGATGATCTGCGCCTGGATCGAGACGTCGAGGGCGGCGACCGGCTCGTCGCCGACGATCAGGTCGGGAGCGACGGAAAGCGCGCGCGCAATGCCGATACGCTGGCGCTGGCCGCCCGAAAACTCGTGCGGGTAGCGGTCGCGCTGATGGGGTGCGAGACCCACGAGATCGAGCAGTTCGTCGACGCGCCTCTCGCGCGCAGCACCCGACGCGATCCCGTGCAGTTCGAGCGGTGCTCCCAGTATCTCGCGCAGTCGGCGCCGCGGATCGAGCGACGCGAACGGATCCTGGAAGATCATCTGCATGCGCCGCCGCAACGGCCGAATCGTTGCTTCGGGCAACGCCGTGATGTCTTGCCCGTCGAACAGGACTTGGCCGGACTGGAGTGCGATCAATCGCGTCACGAGCCGCGCCAGAGTGGATTTGCCGCAGCCGCTTTCGCCGACGATCGCGAAGGTTTCGCCGCGCGCGACCGCAAGATCGACGCCATCGACCGCATGGACGGTGCGCCCACCGCCCAGACCGAACAAGCCTTTGCGCCCCGCAAAATGCCGTACCGCGCCGCGCAGTTCGACGATCGGCGCCGTCATGCCGCAAGCCGCTCCAGCGGCGCCTTCCAGCATGCGACGGCGTGGTCCTCCGCGATCGCGGCAAGCGGCGGACGCGTCTCGCGGCAGCGTCGGTCGGCGAGCGGGCAGCGCGCGGCAAATCGACAGCCGCTCAATTCAAGTCCCGGCGGCGGCACGCTGCCCTCGATCGCCGTCAGCGGCCCCTTGCCACTCGACATGACCGGCATCGATGCCAGCAGGCCGATCGTGTAAGGGTGCTGCGGATCTTCGAACAAGCGCGCGACGCGCGTGCGCTCGACGATCGATCCCATATACATGACCGCGACCTCGTCCGCCGTTTCGCCGATCACGCCGAGATCGTGCGTGATGATTATCAAAGCCATGCCGAGATCCCGGCGCAGTTCGTCGAGCAGATCGATGATCTGAAGCTGAATCGTAACGTCCAAGGCCGTCGTCGGCTCGTCGGCGATCAGCAGCTTCGGCTGGCCCGCCAGCGCCATCGCGATCATCACCCGCTGCCGCATGCCGCCGGACATCTGGTGCGGATAGTCGCGCATGCGCTGTTCGGGTGCGGCGATACGCACGCGCGCGAGCAGCTCGATCGCTTCGGCGCGCGCGGCGGTGAGGCCCAATCTGCGATGCGCGCGTACCGCCTCGGCGACCTGATCGCCGATCGTGAAAACGGGATTGAGCGACGTCATCGGCTCCTGGAACACGAAGCCGATCTGGCCGCCGCGGACCTTCTGCAGTTCGGCCTCGCCGAGTTCGAGCAGATCGCGGCCCATGAAAACGGCGCGACCGGAAACGATCTGCGCGCTTGATTGTGGCAGAAGCCCCACCAGCGACAAGGCCGTGACAGACTTGCCGCAGCCGCTTTCGCCAACGATGCCGAGGGATTTGCCGGGTTCGAGCACGAAGCCGACGCCGTCGACGACTCGGACTGGCCGCCCGCGCGTCTCGAACTCGATCGCGAGATCTTCGACCTGCAGCAACGGCGAAACCATCACAGCCCCGGATGCCAGAAGCGTTTCCCGGCCAGTGCAGCCGTCGCGTCGCGCTTGGCCAGCAGCACCACGGCCTTCGACGCAACGGCCGCGCACATCTCCACCGACGCTTCGGACGGCCGGCGCTCGCGCGTCGCACGGTTCGACGCAACGGCGCACACGCAGCCCGCGCGGAAGCCCATCAGGCCCGCAAGCACAAACAGGGTAGCGGCTTCCATTTCAACATTTGCGACGCGCTGTTGCCGCAGATCGTCGATCAATGTTGAAAAATGCGACGGACGGTAGCCGGTCGGCGGCGGATTGTCCTGGCCTGCGAAAAACGAGTCCACACTCGCCGAAATGCCGACCGTGTAGGTCGCACCGAGCGATTCGGCCGCCTCGATCAGGGCCAGCGTGACCGCGTGGTCCGCGATCGCAGGATAGCCCGCATCGACATAGGCGTCTGCGGCGCCCGAGCGCCGCAAGGCGCCCGAACTGATGACAAGCGAACCGCAGGCAATATCGGGCTGGAGGGCTGCACAGGTTCCGACGCGGATGAACGTGTCGACGCCGACATCGTGCAATTCGACCGCAGCTATGTCGGTCGAGGGTCCGCCGATCCCGGTCGAACACGCGCCGAGCGCCACGCCGTCGAGCATGCCGCGGCCGACGCGAAATTCACGGTTGTTGGAAACTTCCTCGTAGCTCGCCCAGCCGCGCCCGATCAAGGGCACGCGCGCCGGATCGCCGGGGAGCAACGCGTAGCGGGGCAGATCGCCTTTGGCGACAAGAACATGCGCTTTGCGCGGCGCGGGCGTGCCCGTACTGGTCATTTGCGCGCCAACCGGTCCCTCGCGTAGACGGTGCGATAGATGCAAATTTTTGCCAAAAGCATTCGCAAGCTTAGTAACTCGACTTCTGCCATGCAAGCATATCGGATGTGGCGTGCGCACAGACGCTGCACTAACATGTTGACATCGACGTACTGTGAAGAGGACTTCAGAAGATGAACCGCGTTTTTGTCCTTGGAAACGCGACCATCGATGTGGTCTTGAATGCGGCACGCCTGCCGGGTCCCGGCGAAACTTGCCTCGCCGAGGGCATGGTGCGCTGTGCCGGCGGCAAAGGCCTCAATCAAGCGCTCGCCGCCGCTAATGCCGGGGCCAATTGCGTGTTCGCAGCACCGATCGGCAGCGACAGCGAAGCAGCGTATCTGCGGGAAACGGTCGCCGGATTCCACACGATTTCGGCGCGCTGGATCGCGATGCCGCATCCGACTGATCATTCGTCGATCTGGGTGGCAGGCTCCGGCGAAAACATGATCCTGTCGAGCGCGCATTGCGCGCGCGCACTCACATCTTCGCAAGCGCGCACGGCACTGGCCGATCTTGCGCAAGGCGACACGCTGTTGGTCCAGGGAAATCTAACGGCCGAATCCACGCGCGAAGTCCTTGGCCTTGCGCGTGCGCGCGGCGCGATCACGCTGCTGAACACCGCGCCGATCGCCTGGGACATGCGCGCTTGTCTCGCCCTGTGCGACGTTGTTCTGGCGAACGCGGTCGAATGTGCGCTGCTTGTCGGCAGCGCAGACGCATCGGCGCTTCGCGCTGCCGGAGCCGGAACGGCAATCGTAACGCTCGGCGCAAAGGGCGCGACCGTCGCAGGAGCGGGCGGTCTTGAGCAAGTGTCGGCACCACCGGTCGCAGCGATCGACACTGCCGGCGCCGGCGACGTTTTTGCCGGCGTTGTTGCAGCTCTCCTGTGCGAAGGCCGAGATATCCGGTTCGCGGCACAGGCCGCTGTCCACGCGGCTTCGCTGTCAGTTACCCGTCGCGGTACCACCGCATCGTTTCCAACATGCGACGAAATGGCGGCGATACTGGCAAACCTCGATGCGACTTGACTCGAACCAGCACTCTTTTACAGGCGCCGGACCCGACATATGAAAGAGCATCCTGAATTCGACATCTGCGTGTTCGGAAGCGTCAACGCCGATGTGTGCGTCTATGCCGAGCGGGCAGCAGGGTTGGGCGAGACGCGCTTCGGCGATCGTTATGCGCTCAATCTCGGCGGCAAAGGCGCTAACCAGGCGATCGCGGCCCACCGCCTTGGCGCCCATGTCCGCCTCCTCGGCAACACCGGAGACGACATCTTCGGTGCGTTCGTCCGGCAAGAGCTTGCGCGTTTCGGGGTCGCAACGGACCTCATCGGCGTCGCCGGATCGTATCCGACAGGCATGGCCTCGATCCTCGTCGATGCGGCAGGAAGAAATGCGATAACGGTTGTGGCCGGCGCCAATCTCACAGCGAGCGAGGCGGAGTTCAAAGCCTTAGAGGAGGTTCTGAAGCCAAAAAGCGCGCTGCTCCTGCAGTGCGAGAGATCGCCAGCCGCCAATTTGCGCGCAGCCAGAAAAGCACGGAATGTCGGCGCTTGCGTCGTGCTCGATCCAGCTCCTGTTCCAAGCGGCGAAACATTGAAGACCCTTGCAGGCCTAGTCGATATCGTCACGCCGAACGAAACCGAGACGGAAGCTCTGACGGGCATTGCACCGACAGACCGCGCTTCCACCGAGGCCGCAGCGGATGCATTGCATGGCATGGGATTCCGGATTGCCGTGCTCAAACTCGGCGCGCGCGGCGCCTTTGTGCGCGCGCCGGAACTTCGGCGACATGTTGCCGCACCCTCCGTCGCGTGTGTCGACAGCGTCGCTGCTGGCGACTGCTTCAACGCCGCCCTTGCCACGCGGCTCTGCGCCGGCTCAAGCATCGAAGCCGCTGTCAGATACGCCTGCGCAGCAGGCGCGCTCAGCGTGTCCCGGCCCGGAGCAGCCGCCTCCGCGCCAACTGCCGCAGAGATCGCCTCGTTTGCGCCCGACCTTTCGGCGTGACGTCATGCATGAGGGTAATCTCATGCTGCAAAACCGGACGGCGATACGGCGCGCTGGCGTTTGGAAGCACAAAATCTCCGCAACTCGATCGTGCCGGGCGTCAACTGAGGCGGCACCTAGGCGTGGAAAACGAAGTCGGCGGCCATTCCTCCCGTGATTGTCGTCACACCCAGCAAGGTTACGGTCGTACCGGAGCCAAGAGTGATCGTCGCATTGCCGCCCGAGTAGGTCGTCGCGGCTTGAACGTCCGCAATGCTGGCAAACGAGGCGAAGGCCGCAATATCGATCTGGTCGGTGCCCGAAGAAAAGCTCGCGATCGTGTCCGCACCGCTGCCCATGACGAACGTATCGTTGCCGGCTCCGCCGGACAGCGAATCGTTGCCGCTGCCGCCGATCAGCGTGTCGTTGCCGTCGCCGCCGACAAGCGTATCGTTACCGGAGCCACCATCGATCCGAGCCCCCGTGCTGCCGGCGACCGTGATGTTGTCGGCGGAATTGCCGCCGGTAATCGTCTCGACATCCGTTGCCGTGACTCTGTTTGCGAAATTGCCGAGGCGAAGCACGTCCGAACCCGCTCCCAAATCGACCTGGCCAGCCGTCGACGCGTTTCCAAGCGTAACCGTGTCCGCGTCGGTCCCACCGACGATGGTCTCGACATTCGTCACCGTCAGCGTGTTGGCGCTGTCGGACAGGGTCAACCGATCGGTCCCGGCCCCGAGATCGATCAAGCCTGCGGTCATCTGCGCGCCAAGCGTTACCGTGTCGGCGGCACCGCTGCCAACAAGCGTTTCCACGTTCGAGACCGTGACGGTGTTGCCCGTACTGCCGCCCAACGCCAGACGATCGTTGCCGGCCGCAAGATCGATCGACCCGCTCGTCGTCGCGGTGGCCAGCACGACCGTATCGGCAAGCGATCCGCCGGTGAGCGTTTCGACGTTCGAAACCGTCAGCGTATTGGCGAAATTGCCGAGCACGAGTTCGTCGTTGCCGTCGCGCAGATCGACGGAACCTGTCGTCATCGCAGCACCAAGTGTCGCCGTATCGTCGCCGGTACCGCCGATCAGCGTTTCGACGTTTGCGACCGTCAGCGTATTCGCGAAATTGCCGAGCACCAGACGATCGTTGCCGGCTGCTAGATCGAAGCTGCCTGACACGACCGCCGTCGCCAGCGTGACGGTGTCCGCACGCGTGCCCGCGACAAGAGTTTCGACATTCAGCACCGTCAGCGTGTTGGCGAAGTTGCCGAGCACAAGCCGGTCGCTGCCCGCCAGCAGGTCGATCGTGCCGGCCGTCACTGCTGTGCCATACGTGATCGTGTCGTTGCCGGTATTGGCGACGATTGTTTCAACGTTCAAGACCGTCAGCGTATTGGCCGTGCTGTCGAGAATCAGACGGTCGGCACCGGCTCCCAGATCCACCGTGCTGCCCGCCTGGGCGCCGACCAATGTGACCGTATCTGCACCCGCACTGCCAACAAGCGTTTCGACATTGGCGACCGAGATCGTGTTGCCGGAAGTCCCGCCCAAAACCAAGCGGTCGTTGCCGTCCGACAGATCGACCGATCCACTCGCCAATGCTGCGCCGAAAGCGACCGTATCGGCGAGCGTTCCGCCGGTTACGCTCTCGACATTCGCGACCGTCAGCGTGTTCGCGAAGTTGCCGAGCACGAGCGCGTCGTTGCCGCCTCGCAGATCGACGGAGCCCGAAGTCAACGCCGTGCCGATCGTCACCGTGTCTGCGGCCGTGCCGCCGACCAAGGTTTCGACGTTGGCGACTGCGAGCGTGTTGACGAAGTTTCCGAGCGTCAATCGATCGATACCGGCCAGCAGATCGATCGTGCCGGCCGTCATGACCGTGCCGAGCGTAACCGTATCCGCGCGCGTACCCGCAACCAGCGTTTCGACGTTGAGAACCGTCAGCGTGTTGTTGAAATTGCCGAGCACCAAACGGTCGCTGCCGTCCGCCAGATCGATGCTCCCCGAAACGACGGCGGTCCCGAAGGTGATCGTATCGTCGTCGGCATTGGCGACCAAGGTTTCGACGTTCAGAACCGTAAGCGTGTTCGCTACGGCGTCGAGGACCACGCGGTCGTTGCCGCCGCCCAGATCGATCGTGGTACCTGCCTGGCTGCCGATCAGCGAAACCGTGTCGGCGCCCGAACTTCCGACGATCGTTTCGACATTCGCGATCGCGACCGTATTGCTACCGCCGCCCAAAATGAGCCTATCGTTGCCCGCCACGAGATCGACGGATCCGCTGGTGATCGCCGCTGCGAGCGTGACCGTGTCCGCAAGCGACCCGCCGGTGACGGTTTCAACATTGGCGACCGTCAGCGTGTTTGCGAAGTCGCCGAGCACGAGCGCATCGCTGCCGCCGCGCAGATCGATCGAGCCCGAACCCATCGCCGTCGCGAGCGTCGCGGTGTCGTCCGCCGTTCCACCGACAAGGGTCTCGACGTTCGCGACCGTGAGCGTGTTGGCGAAGTTGCCCAGCACGAGCCGGTCGCTGCCGGCCAGCAAATCGATCGTGCCAGACGTGATTTCAGTGCCGAGCGTGATCGTATCCGCCCGCGTGCCCGCTACCAGCGTTTCCACGTTGAAAATCGTCAGCGTATTGGCGAACTGACCCAGCACCAGGCGGTCGCTGCCATCGAGCAGATCGACGGTGCCGGACGTGACCGCAGTGCCAAAGGTGACCGTGTCGTTGTCGGTGTTCGCGACCAGCGTCTCGACATTCAGCAGCGTCACGGTGTTGGCCGTCGTATCGAGAATCAGGCGGTCGGAGCCCGTACCTAGATCGATCGTGGTTCCGGACTGGCCCCCGAGCAGCGTAATCGTGTCGGCGCCAGCACTGCCGATCAGCGTCTCGACATTCGCGACGGCGCCGGTATTGCCGGTGCTACCGCCCAGAACCAAGCGGTCGTTGCCGTCCATCAAGTCGACCGTGGCACCCGTTTGGATGCCGGCCCCCAGTGCGACGGTATCGGCAAGCGAACCGCCGGTAACGGTTTCGACGTTCGTGACCGTGGCCGTATTGGCGAAATCACCAAGCACCAGCGCATCGGTGCCGGCGCCGAGATCGACCGATCCCGTCGTCATCGCCGCCCCGATCGTCACGGTGTCGGCGCCGGTACCGCCGACCAGCGTTTCGGCGTTGCTGACGGTCAGCGTGTTGCCGAGATTGCCGAGGACCAGCCGGTCCGACCCCGCCCCGAGATCGACATTTGTGCCCGACTGGCTGCCCGCCAGCGTGACCGTGTCAGCACCGCTGCCGCCGATCAGTGTTTCGACATTCGCGACCGTAAGCGTGTTCGCCGCACTCGATAGTACGAGGCGGTCGTTGCCCGCCAAGAGATCGATGTTGCCCGACGTGACGGCTGTGCCCAGCGTGATCGTATCGTCGTCGGTATTCGCGACCAACGTCTCGACATTCATCACGGTCAGCGTGTTGGCCACGGTGTCGAGGATCAGGCGATCGTTGCCCGCCCCCAGATCGACCGTACCGCCCGACGGCGCGCCGACCAGCGCAACCGTATCGGCACCCGTGCCGCCGACGATGGTTTCAACATTGACGACCGTCAGCGTGTTGGCGAAGTTGCCGAGCACAAGCCGGTCGTTGCCGTCGACCAGATCGACCGTGCCTGCCGTCGCCGCAGCCCCGAGCGTTACCGTGTCGTTCTCGGTATTGCCGACCAATGTTTCGACATTCAGCACCGTGATCGTGTTCGCCGCGGTGTCGAGGATCAGCTGGTCGTTGCCCGCCCCCAGATCGATCAGGGCGCCCAATTGGCTGCCGTAGAGCGTAACCGTGTCGGCTCCGGTACCGCCGACCACCGTCTCGATGTTGGACACCGTGATCGTGTTGCCAGCCGTGCTGCTCGCCAGCACTAGCCGGTCGTTGCCTGCGGAGAGATCGATCGAGGCATTTGTTGTCGCGGCACCCAGCGTGACCGTATCCGCAAGCGAGGCGCCGACGATCGTTTCGACGTTGCTCGCCGTGAGCGTATTCGCGAAATTGCCGAGGGACAGCGAATCGTCGCCGTCGCCCAGATCGACCAAGCCGACCGTCATCGCCGTGCCGATCGTCACCGTGTCGGTTGTGGTGCCGCCGACGAAGGTTTCGACATTCGTCGCCGTAAGCGTATTGGCAAAATTACTCAGCACCAGACGGTCGTTGCCGGCCCCAAGATCGACGTTGCCGTCGATCATCTGGCTCGCCAACGTGATCGTTGCGGCAAGCGATCCGCCGACGACCGTCTCGACATTGAGGACAGTCAGCGTATTGGCGAAGTTGCCCAGCACCAGACGGTCGTTGCCGTCCCCCAAATCGATAGTCCCCGCCGTGATGGCCGTTGCGACCGTAACTGTGTCGTCCTCGGTTCCGCCGACCAAAGTTTCGACATTGGCGACTGTCAGCGTATTGGCTTGGCTGCCGAGAGTCAGACGGTCGTTGCCGCCCAGCAGATCGACAGTGCCCGACGCAGCCGCCGTTCCGAGCGTGACCGTATCCGCGCCCGCACTGCCGATCAGCGTTTCGACATTGAAGACGGAGATTGTGTTGCCCGACGTGCCGCCCAGAACCAGGCGATCGCTGCCGCTCGACAGGTCGATGGTTCCGCTAGTCGTTGCGGCTCCGAGCGCAACCGTATCGGCGAGCGAGCCGCCGGTCAGCGTTTCGACGTTCGCGACCGTCAGCGTGTTCGCGAAATCGCCCAAGAACAGCTGGTCGTTGCCCGCGCCCAGATCGATCGAGCCGGAACCCAGTGCGGAACCGATCGTCACCGTATCGTCGGTCGTCCCGCCGACCAAGGTTTCGACGTTCGACGCCGTAAGTTCGTTGGCGAAATTGCCGAGCGCAAGACGGTCGGAACCTGCCCCCAGATCGACCAAACCGTCAATCGCTTGGCTACCCAAGGCAACTGTATCGGCAAGCGAACCACCGATCAGCGTTTCAACGTTCGTGGCCGTCAGCGTATTGGCAAAGCTGCCCAGTACGAGACGGTCGCTGCCGTCGAGCAGGTCGATGGCGCCGCCCGTCACGGCCGTGCCGAACGTGACCGTATCGTTGTCGGTATTGGCGACAAGCGTTTCGACGTTCAGCACCGTGAGCGTGTTGGCCACGGTGTCAAGGCTCAAGCGATCGTTGCCGGCCCCCAGATCGACCGTCATGCCCGCTTGGCTGCCGATCAGCGCAATCGTGTCGGCTGCCGCGCTGCCGATGAGCGTTTCGACATTCGTGACGGCCCCCGTATTGGCTGCACTGCTGCCCAGGATCAGGCGATCGTTGCCTGCTCCCAAATCGATCGTCGCACCCGATCCGATGGCCGAGCCGAGCGTGACCGTATCGGCAAGCGAACCGGCCGTGACGGTTTCGACGTTTGTGAGCGTCAGCGTGTTGGCGAAGTCGCCAAGGACGAGCGCGTCGCTGCCGGCCCCGAGGTCGACGGCACCCGCGCTCATCGCGGCCGCGAGCGTCACCGTGTCGGCGTCGGTTCCGCCGACCAGCGTTTCGACGTTGCTTGCCGTCACCTCGTTGGCAAAATTGCCGAGCACCAATCTGTCGGCACCCGCCCCAAGATCGACCGTGGTGCCCAACTGGGCGCCGACCAGCGTCACGGTATCGGCGCCGGAACCGCCAACCAGCGTTTCGACGTTCGCAACCGCAAGCGTATTGGCCGCCGTACCACTCGCCAACACGAGGCGGTCGTTGCCGTCGGAAAGATCGATGCTACCGGCGGCCATCGCCGTACCGAGCGTGATGCTGTCGTTGCCTACGTCGGCGACCAGGGTTTCGACGTTCAGAACGACAAGCGTATTGGCGGCACCAGCGCTGTTGAGAATCAGGCGATCGTTGCCGGAGGCCAGATCGACCGTCGTGTCGGACTGGCCGCCAACCAACGTGACCGTATCCGCACCCGAACTGCCGATCAGCGTTTCGACATTTGCGACGGCGATGGTATTGCCCGCCGTGCCGCCCAGAATCAAACGGTCGGCGCCGGCGGCAAGATCGATGGACCCGCTGGCAAGCGAGGCCCCGAGCGTGACCGTATCGGCAAGCGATCCACCGGTCAGCGTTTCGACGTTTGCCAGCGTCAGGGTATTGGCAAAATCGCCCAAAGTCAGTCTGTCGCCGTCGCCGCCGAGATCGATAGAACCGGACGTCATGGCCGCCGCGATCGTCACCGTGTCGTCTTCGGTACCGCCAACCAAAGTCTCGATATTGGCGACGGTCAGCGAATTGGGGAAGCTGCCCAATACCAAGCGGTCGTTGCCGGCACCCAGATCCACCGAACCGTCGAGCATCCGGCTGCCCAGAGTAATCGTATCCGCAAGCGAACCACCCACCAGCGTTTCAACGTTCGTCGCCGTCAGCGTATTGGCAAAGCTGCCGAGCACCAGACGGTCGTTGCCGGCTTGCAGATCGACGGTGCCAGCCGTCACGGCCGTTCCGAACGTGATCGTGTCGTTGCCTGAATTGGCGACCACGTTTTCGACGTTTAGCACCGTCAGCGTGTTGGCAGTCGTATCGAGGATCAGGCGGTCGTCGCCCGCCCCCAGATCCACCGTCGTGCCCGACTGCATGCCAACCAGCGTGACGGTATCGGCACCCGTCGCACCGACGATCGTTTCGGCATTCGCGACCGTGACCGTGTTGGCGGCCGTCCCGCTCGACAGCACCAGGCGGTCGTTGCCCGCCAGCAAATCGACGGTGCCGGCAGTGATGGCTGTACCGAAGATAATCGTGTCGTTGTCGGTGTTGGCGACCAGCGTTTCGACGTTCAGCAAAGTCAGCGTATTGGCTGTGGTGTCGAGGAACAGGCGGTCGTTGCCGGCCCCCAAATCTACCGTGGCGCCCGATTGGCCGCCGGCCAGCGTCACCGTATCGGCGCCGCCGCTGCCGACGATCGTTTCGACGTTCGCGACCGTCAACGTATTGCCCGTAGTACCGCCCAGAACCAAGCGATCATTGTCGGCCAATAGATCGATCGAGCCATTCGTCAGTGCGGCACCCAGCGTGACTGAGTCGCCAAGCGCTCCGCCGACCAGCGTTTCGACATTTGTAGCGGTAACCGTATTGGCAAAACTGCCAAGTGCCAGCGTATCGTTGCCGGCCCCCAGATCGACCGAAGCCGACGCAGTTGCCGAACTGAACGTAACCGTGTCTGCGGCCGTGCCGCCGATCACAGTTTCGGCGTTGGCGACCGTCAGCGCGTTCGCGGAATTGCCGAGAACCAGACGGTCGGCGCCCGCACCCAATTCCACGGACGTGCCCGACTGGCTGCCGACCAACGTGACCGTATCCGCACCGGATCCACCGACGATCGTTTCGACATTCGCAACCGCAACCGTGTTGGCGCCAGTTCCGCTTGCGAGCACCAAGCGATCGTTGCCGGCCGCCAGATCGATGCTGCCGGATGTTGCAAAAGCGCCGAACGTGACTGTATCGTTCCCGGTGTCGCCGACCACGGTTTCGACATTCAGTACCGCCAGCGTGTTGGCGGTTGCATCGAGGATCAGGCGGTCATTGCCCGCCCCGAGATCGATTGTGGTGCCCGACTGGCTGCCAAGCAGTCTAATCGTGTCGGCGCCAGCGCTGCCGACCAAAGTTTCGACATTGAGAACCGTGATCGTGTTACTGGAAGTACCACCAAGAACCAAGCGATCGTTGCCGGCCAACAGATCGATGGAGCCGGCGACCATCGCGGCGCCGAGCGTGACCGTATCGCCCAGGGCGCCGCCTGTGAGCGTTTCGACGTTCGAAACCGTCAGCGTATTGGCGAAACTGCCGAGGACAAGTGCATCGTTGCCGCCTGATAGATCGACCAAGCCCGCCGTCATGGCCGTCGCAATCGTGATTGTGTCTTCGTCGGTGCCGCCGACCAGCGTTTCGACGTTGGCCGCCGCAAGTTCGTTGTAGAAATTGCCGAGCGTCAAGCGATCGTTGCCCGCCCCCAGATCGACCGAAATGCCGAGCTGGCTGCCGACGAGCGCGACCGTATCGTTGCCGGAACCGCCGACCAGCGTTTCGACATTCGCAACGGTGAGCGTGTTGGCGCCAGTACCGCTCGCCAGAATAAGGCGATCGTTGCCCGCCGAAAGATCGACGCTGCCGGACGCGACGGCAGTACCGAATGTGACCGTGTCGTTGCCGATATCGCCGAGCACGGTTTCGACGTTCAGAACCGTAAGCGCATTCGCTGCGCCGGCGCTGTTCAAGACCAAGCGGTCGGCATCCGCCCCCAAGTCCGCAGTGGAGCCCGACTGGCTGCCGACCAGCGTGATCGTGTCCGCACCCGCACTGCCGATCAGCGTCTCGACATTCGCGACGGCAGCCGTGTTCCCCGACGTGCCGCCGAACGTCACGCGATCGCTGCCAGCCGCAAGATCGATCGACCCGCCGACCATTGCGGCGCCCAACGTGATCGTATCGCCAAGTGCGCCGCCCGTAAGGGTTTCGACGTTCGAAACTGTCATGGCATTGGCAAAACTACCCAGCACAAGCGCATCGTTGCCGCCGCCAAGATCGATCGCGCCCGACGTCATTGCCGAGGCGAGCGTCACGCTGTCTTCGTCATTGCCGCCGACCACGGTTTCGACGTTGCTGGCCGTCACTTCGTTGAAGAGATTGCCGAACACGAGGCGGTCATTGCCTGCCCCAAGATCCACATTGGTGCCCAGCTGCGTGCCAGCGAGCGTGACGGTATCGGCAGCGGAACCGCCGACCAGCGTCTCCACGCCCGCGACCGTCAGCGTGTTGCCGGCCGTACCGCTCGCCAATGTCAGACGGTCGTTGCCGGACTGGAGATCGACGCTGCCGTCCGTTACGGCCGTGCCGAACGCAATCGTGTCGTTGTCGACATTGGCGACCAATGTTTCGACATTCAGTACCGTGAGCGTGTTGGCTGTCGTGTCGAGAACGAGACGGTCGTTGCCGGCCCCCAAATCCACGGTGGCGCCGGTCTGGCTTCCGACCAAATTGACCGTATCGGCGCCCGAACTGCCGACGATCGTTTCGGCGTTTGCGACCGAGACCGAATTTCCCGCACTTCCGCCCAGCGTCAGACGATCGCTGCCGCCGAGCAGGTCAACGCTGCCCGCCGTCATGGAAGCGCCGAAAGTGACCGTGTCGTTGCCGGTATCGGCAACCAAGCTCTCGACGTTCAAGATCGTTAGGGTATTCGCAAGACCCGCACTTTGCAGAATCAGGCGATCGGCGCCGGCTCCCAGATCGACGGTGGAGTTCGACTGACTGCCGACCAGCGTGACCGTATCCGCACCGCCACTGCCGATGACTGTCTCGACGTTGGCCACGGCTACCGTGTTGCCGGAGGCGCCGCCGAGCACCAGACGATCGTTGCCAGCCAGAAGATCGACCGAGCCGCTTGCCAGTGCGGCGCCGAGCGTGACCGTATCGGCAAGCGAAGCGCCGGTGATGGTTTCGACGTTTGTGAGCGTCACCGTATTGGCGAAGCTGCCGAGGACGAGTGCGTCATTTCCAGCACCCAAATCCACGGCGCTGGAACCTGCCGCCGTCGAGACCGTCACGCTGTCGTCGCCCGTGCCGCCGACCAGCGATTCGACATTGCCGACGGTCAGCGTGTTGGCAAGATTGTCGAGCGCCAAGCGGTCGGCACCCGCCCCGAGATCCACCGCCGTAACCACCTGGCTGCCCGCTAGCGTGACCGTGTCGGCACCCGTGCTGCCGACCAGCGTTTCGACATTCGCAACCGTGAGCGTGTTGGAGGCCGTGCCGTTCGCCAGAACCAGCCGATCGTTGCCGTCCAGCAGGTCGATGCTGCCCGACAGGACAGCCGAGCCGATCGTGACCGTATCGTTGTCGCTGTTGGCGACCAGGGTCTCGACGTTCAGCACGGTGAGCGTATTGGCCGTGGTGTCGAGGATCAGCCGGTCGGCGCCAGCGCCCAAATCTACCGTTGTGCCGGTCTGGCCGCCAATCAGCGCAACCGTGTCGGCGCCCGTACCGCCGAGAATGGTTTCAACGTTGCTCGCCGTCAGCGAATTGGCGAAGTTTCCGAGCACGAGACGGTCGTTGCCAGAAGAAAGATCGATCGAACCGTTGGTTGCGGCCGAACCCAGTGTCACCGTGTCCGCGAGCGTTCCGCCGGTAGCCGTTTCGATATTCGTGGCCGTCAACGTGTTGGCGAAGTTGGCGAGCGCAAGCGCATCGCTGCCTGCCCCCAAATCGACCAGGCCCGAACTCATCGCGGCGCCAAGCGTCGCCGTGTCGTCGGCAGTGCCGCCAACCAAGGTTTCGACGTTGCTTGCCGTCAGCGTATTGGCGGAATTGCCGAGCGCGAGACGATCCGCACCCGCGCCCAGGTCGACGCTGCTGCCCGACTGGCTTCCGATCAGCGTGACCGTATCGGCGCCAGCGCTGCCGATCAGCGTTTCGACATTCGCGACCGCGACTGTATTGGCAAAAGTTCCGCTCGACAGCACCAAGCGGTCGTTGCCGGCCAGCAGGTCGATCGTGCCCGATGTGACAGCCGTGCCGAACGTAATCGTATCGTCGTCGCTGTTGGCGACCAAACTCTCGACATTCAGCACCGTGACAGTATTGGCGGCGGCGTCGAGAATCACGCGGTCGGTACCTGCCCCCAGATCCAACGTGATGCCCGCCTGGCTGCCGACAAGAGTGACCGTATCCGCAGCGGCGGTGCCAATCAGCGTTTCGACATTCGCGGCGGAAACCGTGTTGCCCGTCGTGCCGCCCAACACCAGGCGATCGTTGCCGGCCAAAAGATCGACGGAGCCGTCCGTCAGAGCAACGCTCAGCGTGACCGTATCGGCAAGCGATCCGCCCGTGAGCGTTTCGACATTTGCGAGCGTAAGCGTGTTGGCAAAACTGCCCAACTCCAACGAATCGCTGCCCGCACCGAGATCGATCGAAGCCGAATTCAGCCCAGCCGCGATCGTGACCGTGTCGTTGTCGGTGCCGCCCACGAGCGTCTCGACATTGGCCACCACCAGCGTGTTGGCAAAGTTGCCGAGCGCGAGACGGTCGTTGCCGGCGAGCAGATCGATGGTGCCGGATATGATGGCCGTGCCAAGCGTGATCGTATCCGCGCGCGTGCCCGCAACCAGGGTTTCGACGTTGAATAACGTGGCCGTGTTGTTGAACTGGCCCAGCACCAGACGGTCGTTGCCGTCGAGCAGATCGACGGTGCCGGACGTGATGGCGGTGCCGAACGTGATCGTGTCGTCGCCAGCGTTGGCGACGAGGGTCTCGACGTTCAGAACCGTCAGCGTGTTGGGAGCCGCATCGAGGGAGAGGCGGTCATTGCCCGCGCCGAGATCGACCGTGCCGTCCGTCTGGCTGCCGACAAACACAACCGTGTCGGCACCAGCGCTTCCAATCACCGTTTCGACGTTCGATACTGAGACCGTGTTGCCCGTGCTGCCGCCGAGGATCAATCGGTCGTTGCCGTCCGAAAGGTCGATCGACCCGCTTGCCGTTGCCGCACCGAGCGTCACCGTGTCGGCAAGCGCCCCGCCGGTCAGCGTTTCGACGTTCGTAACGGTCAGCGTATTGGCGAAGCTGCCCAGTGCGAGCGCATCGTTGCCCGCCCCAAGATCGACGACGCCCGAACTCATTGCCGTCGCGATCGTCACCGTATCCGCACCGGTGCCGCCCACGATGGTTTCGGCGTTGGCCACCGTCAACTCGTTGGCGAAATTGCCCAAGACAAGGCGGTCGTTGCCCGCGAGCATGTCGATGGTACCCGACGCGATCGCCGTCCCCAGCGAAATCGTATCCGCGCGGGTACCCCCAACCAGGGTCTCAACGTTGAGGACTGTCAGCGTATTGTTGAAATTGCCGAGAACCAGCTGGTCGTTGCCGTCGCGAAGATCGATTGAGCCGGCGGTCACGGCTGTGCCGACCGTGATCGTGTCGTTGTCGATATTGGCGACCAACGTTTCGACGTTCAGCACCGCGATCGTATTCGCCGCCGCGTCGAGAATAAGCCTGTCGGCGCCGGCACCGAGATCGACGGTAACGCCCGACTGGCTGCCAACCAGCGTGACGGTATCGGCGCCAATGCCACCGGTTATGGTGTCGGCGACGGAGTAGGTGAAATTGCCCCCTGAATTTCCAAGCGAGACCGGCATTGTCCACCCAATTGGCTAAGTCGTCTTCTGACAACAAGAAAAACTTATAGTATTGTTAAGGTCGTAAACCCAAAGATTTTTTTGCGACGTCACGCATTGCAGGGAGCCGCACGAAAATGAAAACCTCGGTATTCTAGAACAAAGACTAAACATACGACGTCGCACGGACGATCGGTGCCTTCAGCTTAGGCTTTTCGGTTTGAACAACGGCGCGAATTCAACTCTCTGATGTAGATAAGAAAATACGCAGTCAATTCAAAAAGGCGCATCGGCCACAGCGCGCGTTCCGACGGCCCCATTTTCGAACTTTATCCATCACAGAAACAGTTTATGTATACATTACTCCGTGACTTGCCAGCGAGAACTCTATTTTATCTTGATTTATTGCGGATCGCGGTTAATATTTTTCTGGTGATGTATACAGCTGGATCAGATGATGAGTATTTCATCCTTTCCCTTGAATGCTTGGTACGCAGCCGCTTGGGACGTTGAAGTCAAACGAGCGCTGCTGGCCCGAACGATCTGCGGCCAGCGCGTCGTTGTTTATCGACGCGAGGATGGCGTACCTGCCGCACTTGCCGATGCGTGCTGGCACCGTCTTGTGCCTCTTTCGCGCGGGCAACTCCGCGGCGACGAGATCGTTTGCGCCTATCACGGCCTCGCCTTCAATTCCGACGGTCGCTGCACGAAAATGCCTTCGCAGGAAACGATCAATCCGTCCGCGTGCGTGCGCAGCTACCCGATCGCCGAGAAACATCGATTCGTTTGGATTTGGCCGGGCGATCCGGCCCTTGCGGACCCGGCCAAAATCCCGGATCTCCATTGGAATCTCGATCCGGACTGGACCGGCGACGGCCGCCTGATCCACGCCAAGTGCGACTATCGCCTCGTCGTCGACAATCTGATGGATCTCACGCACGAAACCTTCGTGCACGGCTCGTCGATCGGCAACGAAGCGGTCGCCGAAGCGCCGTTCGTGGCCACACATGGCGAGCGCACCGCAACCGTGACGCGGTGGATGGTCGACATCGAACCGCCGCCCTTCTGGCGTGCACAGCTCGGCAAACCCGGCAATGTCGACCGCTGGCAGATCATCCGCTTCGAAGCGCCTGCGACCGTCGTGATCGACGTGGGCGTGGCGCCGACCGGCACCGGCGCGCCCGAGGGCGACCGGTCGCAGGGCGTGAACGGCATGGTGCTCAACACGCTCACGCCCGAAACGGCCACGACGTGCCACTATTTCTGGGCGTTCGCGCGCAACTACAAGCGCAGCGACCAAGCGCTGACGACGCAGATCTGCGACGGCGTCGCATCGATTTTCCGCGAAGACGAGGCGATCCTCGAAGCCCAGCAGCGCGCCATCGACGAAAGCCCGGGCCGCGTCTTCTACAACATCAATATCGATGCGGGCTCGATGTGGGCACGCCGTCTGGTGGATCGCATGCTGGCGGCGGAAACCGCCGCACCGCAGGCCGCCGAGTAGCGCCGATGGCGGCTGCGGCAGGCACGGAAGAACGCGGCGGATCGCCGCAAACCATTCGCGCGCAGCTTGCCGTGCGCGAAATGCTGATGGCGGGCGAAATCCGCCCGGGCGAGCGCGTGTCGGAACTGGCGATCGTCGAACGGAGCGGCGCCTCGCGCACGCCCGTGCGCGCAGCACTGATGGCGCTGGCCGACGAAGGCCTGCTCGACCCGATCCCGACCGGCGGCTATGCCGCGCGCAGCTTCTCGGTCCGCGAAGTTCTCGACGCGATCGAACTGCGCGGCACGCTTGAAGGGCTTGCCGCGCGCTTTGCAGCCGAGCGCGGCGCAAGTGCGGCACGGCTTGCGGACATGCGCGCCACGCTCACGCAACTCGATGCGGTCGTCGACGCCCTGCAGTGCAACGGCGACGCATTCGAAGACTATGTGGCGCTCAACGGCCGTTTCCACGCCCAGATCGCCGCCGCCGCCGACAGCGCCGTTCTCGAGCGCCAAATCGAGCGCGCCCAATCCCTGCCCTTCGCGTCGCCGAACGCCTTCGTCGCAGCGCAAAGTGCCCAGAAGCGCCAATCGCTGCTCTTCGCGCAGGAACACCATCGCTGCGTCTTCGACGCGATCTCGCAGCGCCAAGGGACCCGTGCGGAAAGCCTGATGCGCGAGCATTCGCGCCTGGCCGCACAGAGTTTCGCGCTGTCGGCGCGGTCCGGCGAGGCGCTCGCCCATGTTCCGGGGGCCGCCCTCATCCGGTTGACCGCCATCTAGAAGGCCAAGCGATGCGCAACACCGCCCATTGGCAGGATGCCGAAATCCGCGCGATCCACGACGTCGCCCGAGATGTGCGCGCGTTCGAGATCGTCCCGCTCGACGGGCAGGTGCGCAGCTTCGCGCCGGGCGCGCATCTCGATGTCGGGGTCATGGTCGACGGCTTGGCGCAGACGCGGTCCTATTCGCTGGTCGGCGAACCCGTGCCGGGCCGCTACCGGATCGCGGTCAAGCGCGTGGCGCCGTCGCGCGGCGGATCGGCCTATATGTGGCGCCTGGCGCCGACAAACCGGCTGCGGATCGCAGGGCCGAAATCGGCGTTTGAAATCGAATTGGGGCGCAGCGCCTATCTGCTCGTCGCGGGCGGGATCGGCGTCACGCCCATCGTCGGCATGGCGCAAGCGCTCGCCCGCCGCGGCCATGCGGTGCGCATGCTCTACGCGGCGCGCTCGGCAGCCGACCTCGCGTTTGCCGACGAACTGCGCGCAGCGCTCGGCTCGGCGCTCGAAACTTTTCTCGACAGCGACGGGCGCAGGATCGATTTCGCCGCCGAGTTCGCCGCATTGGCGCCCGATGCGTTGTGCGCCGTGTGCGGTCCCTTGCCGATGCTCGAAGCCGCGCGGCGCGCATGGGCAGCCGCCGGACGTCCGCTTGCCAATCTGCGCTGGGAGACATTCGGCTCTTCCGGCGCACATCCGGCCGAGGCCTTCAAAATCCGGCTGCCGCGGCACGGCGTCGAATTGCTCGTGCCGAAGAACCGCACGATCCTCGAGACCCTCGATGCGGCGGGCATTGCGACAATCTCGGACTGCCGCAAAGGCGAATGCGGCCTGTGCGCGATGGACGTGCTCGCGTGCGACGGCGTCATCGACCATCGCGACGTCTTTTTTTCCGAAGCGCAGAAGGCGCGCGGCGACCGCATCTGCGTGTGCGTCTCGCGCGCGCGCGGCACGCTCACGCTCGACACGGACGACCGCCCCGACGCGATCTAGCGCGCGGACCCGCGCTAGCGCAGCACGCGCGACAGGAACGTCTGGGTCCGCGCATTTTGCGGTGCCGTGAAAAACCGGTCGGGCGGTGCCGTCTCGACGATCTCGCCGCCGACCATGAACACGACGCGGTCGGCGACCTCGCGCGCAAAACCCATCTCGTGCGTGACCACCAACATCGTCATGCGCTGGGCGGCGAGCTTGGCCATCACATCCAGCACCTCGCCCACCAGTTCGGGATCGAGGGCGGAGGTGGCTTCGTCGAACAGCATCACGCGCGGCTGCATCGCAAGGGCGCGCGCGATCGCGACACGCTGCTGCTGGCCGCCCGAAAGCTGGGCAGGATACTTCGCCTGAAAGTCGCCAAGCCCGACCTGGGCCAGGAGCTCGGCGCCGCGGCGCTCGGCCGTCGTACGGTCGAGCTTCAGCACCGTGCGCGGACCTTCCGTCACGTTTTCGAGCGCCGACAGATGCGGCCACAGATTGAAATTCTGGAAGACCATGCCGACCTTGGTCCGCAGGCCCTGCAGTTGTGAGGCACTTGCGTTCGGATCGATGCGCACGCCGTCAACAGAAACGGTCCCTTCCTGGTGCCGCTCGAGCTGGTTCACGAGCCGTAACAGCGTGCTTTTGCCCGCGCCCGAGGGGCCCACGAAAGCGACGACCTCGCCCTCGGCCACGCGCAGATCGACGTTCTTGAGAACGCTTGCGGCACCGAAGCGCTTGGTCACGCCAACGAACTCGACGATGGGCGCGCTCATTTGACCACGTAGTAGCCGAGGCGCTTTTCGAGCAGCGTCTGCATAGCCTGCAGGAAGGTGGTCAGCAGCAGATAGATGAGACCTGCCGTGCCGAGGATCTCGGCGACCTTGTAGGTCGAGCTGTAGAGCGATTCGGCCGTGAACATGAGTTCCTTGACCGAGATCACCGAGACCAGCGACGTGTTTTTGACGAGCGTGATCGACTGGCCCACATAAGGCGGCAAGGCGGGCCGGACGGCAAGCGGCAGCACGATGCGCCGCATCACCTGGAACGGCGCCATGCCGACGGCGTAGCCCGCCTCGGCCTGGCCCGTCGGCACGCCGTTGATCGCGGCGCGGAAAATCTCGGCGTAGTAAGCCGAAATGCCGACCGACAAAGTGACCACGCCCGCGACGTAAGGGCTCAAGCGCAGACCGACCGTGGGCAGCCAATAATAGACCGCGAGAATCTGCAGCAGCAGCGGCGTGCCGCGAATGATCCAGACATAGACGAACGCAAAACCCGAGAGTGCGCGGCTATTGCCGATCCGCATGAGGCAGATTGCCAAGCCCAAAGCGCTGCCGAAGACCAGCGACAGCAGCGAAATCTCGATCGTGCCCAAAGCTGCTTGCAGCAGGAATGGCAGATAATGCAGGACGACCGCGAAGTCCAAAGCGCCCCCAAAACGACGACGGAAACGGGTTGCGACAAAATCGGGCGAATGCGCAAAATTTCAGCACCGAAGATGCGAGAGAGGCCGAATTTGCGGTGTTTGTTGACAACATCGCCGAGACAACCAATCGTATCCGCCGTGATGCTATTTGGGAGGGGGCACGATGCGCAACCGAATTCTCGCGGCCTTTCTGGTGTTCGCCGCCGTCTTTGCAAACGCGCGCGCGGCCGACGCGCAGTCCTTGGCCGAGATCAAGTCGCGCGGCTATCTGCAGATCGGCACGTCCGGTACGGGCGCGCCCTTCACCTATCTCGACAGCAAAAACGAACTCGTCGGCTACGACATCGACTGGGCCGCCGTGATCGGCAAAAGCCTCGGCGTTGCGGTGCGCTTCCAGGCGATGCCGTTCAGCGGCTTGCTGCCGGCCCTGCAGGCGGGTCAGGTCGACATGGTCATGTCCGCCGTGCGCATCACCGACGAGCGGCGGCAGAGTTTCGACTTCTCGATCCCCTATTCCTACGAAGCGACCGTGGCGATCGTGAAGGCAAGCGACCGCACGTCGACTTCGTTCGACGCGATCAAAGGCAAAGTCGTGGCGGCGGTCGCCAACTCGTTCCAGGAAGAAGCCGTCAAAAAGGTCGGCGGCTACAAGACGCTGCTGTCGCTGCGCAACGGCTCGGACATCTATCTTGCTTTGCGCAGCGGCCAGGCCGACATCGGCGTTACGGGCATGAGTGCGGCGGGCCACTACATCAATTCCGGCAACAGCGACATCCGCATCGCGGGCGAGGGTGTGGGCCTCAGCCCGCAAGGCATCGTGTTCCGCAAGGGCTCGACCGAGCTTCGCACTGCGGTCGATGCGATCATTGCGGCGGGTAAAGCCGACGGCACCTACCAGACGCTGTTCCGCAAGAATATCGGGGTCGATGCGCCGAAGGATCCGTAGGAGCCCGCGCGCAACGAATCGCCCGAACGATGAACCGAAAACCGCTGATCGTCGCGGTCGATCCGCAGCATGCGGACCGCGACATCGAAGAAAAGCTGTGCGGCAGCGAATTCGATTATTCGTTCGTGCCGTTCGACCAGCCGCCGGGCACGCGGCTTGCCGACGCGGTCTATGCGCAGGCCGACGCGTGGCTCAACTACCGCAGCCGCCATCGTCTCGGCGCCGATATCATCGCGCGGCTCGCCAAATGCCGCATCATCGTCACGTCGGGCGTCGGCTTCGACCATATCGATCTCGCCGCCGCTTCGGCCGCCGGCATCCCTGTGTGCAATGTGCCGGACTACGGCACGACCGACGTCGCCGATCACGCGCTCGCCTTGCTGCTCGCGTTGGCGCGCGGCGTTGTCGCCTACGACGCGCATCTGCGCGCGGACGGCAAATGGACAACGCGCGATCTGCCGTCGGTCTGCCGTTTGCGCGGCCGCACGCTCGGCATCGTCGGTCTTGGCCGCATCGGCCAAGCCTTCGCGCGCCGGGCGGCCGCGCTCGAAATGGATGTCGCGTTCTACGATCCCCATCTCGCACCGGGTGCGGAACTTGCCGTCGGCTATCGCCGGTACGATTCGCTGAAGACATTGCTCGCCGCATCGCATATCGTGTCGCTGCACACACCGCTCGACGAGCAAACGCGCGGCATGATCGATGCGGCCGCCCTTGCGGCCATGCCGCAAGGTGCGGTGCTGATCAACACAAGCCGCGGCAAGGTGCTCGATCTCGACGCGGTCGAAGCCGCGTTACGCAGCGGCCATCTGCGCGCCGCCGGGCTCGATGTGTTGCCCGACGAACCGCCGGATTTTTCGCACCCGTTGCTCGCGGCGTGGCAACGGCGCGACGCCTGGCTCGACGATCGCCTCATCGTGACACCGCACGCGGCCTTCCATTCGCCCGAATCGATCGCCGACAAACGGCGTCTGACGACATCGACCGCGATCGACTATCTGCGCGCGGGTCGCTTGCGCGCCTGTCTCAACGAAAAAGCGATCGCACGCTTCAGGTAGGATCGAACTCGGGCGTCGAGTAATCGAGCAGCGCTTGCGCGTGATGCGCGATGTCCGCGCAGAACAGGTCGCGCACGATGGCGCGTGCGAGATGCGGGGCGGCGAATTTCATGGCGCTGATCGACGAGCCCGACGGGCCGAAACTCGCGGTCGCACCGAAATTGAAGCAATGGATGCGGTCGAGCCACGGGGCCGCCCCCGGAACTTTCTGCGTGAACGCCATGCTCGCATCGAGATACGGGTAGCGCGCCAATCGCGGATTGGCGAATTCGGCGGGCGGCACGTAGCGATCGCCCCAGGTCGCCACATGCTCGGCAATACCGGCAAGCTCGCGGCGCAAAGAGAGATCGACATCGAACCCCGTTCCGGCGATCGCAAAATCCGCGACGATGTCGCCGACCGGCGTGGTCAGCACGGCACGGCCTTCCTGGGCGCGTGCGGCAAGCACGCCGGCATTCGTCGCCAGACGGAAATTCGGATGGCTGCGCGCGCGTTCCCAGGTTTCTTTGGGAAACGCTTCGCGTACGGTCAGCAGATGATGGGCCAAGCGCCAGCGCATCGCGTCGGGCAGGCTTGCGAAATTGCCGAGGAAGCCCGGATTGGCGATGATCTTGTAGGGCTGCACGCGCTGCAAATCGGGCCGGCGGCACAGCACGACGACTTCGGCAGCCCCCTGCTCGAGGGCTGTTGCCGCATTGTCGAAGGCCGATGCCCCTGCCCCGATCACCGCCACGCGTTTGCCCGCAAGAAGCGAAAAATCGATCGGGTCGGCCGCATGCGCGCGCAAAGACGGCGGCAAGGCTTCGATTTCGGGAGGCATCCACCAGCGGCCGCTCGATTCGATGCCCATCGCCAGCACGAGCTTGCGCGCATAGACGGTCTCGGCGCGCCCGTCGCATTTCAGCGCAATGCGCAAAAAAGCGTCATCGGGCACGGCCCCCTCGAAGCGCGTGCGATTGCGCACCGGCAAAGCCAGCACGCGCGCGAACCAGGCGAGATAGGCCTGCCAGTCGCCCTTGTCGATCTTGCCGAGGGCCGCGAAGGCGGCAGCCCCGTGCTGGGCTTCGTACCAGGCCTGGAAGGTCAGGTTCGGCACGCCCATGTCGGGGCCGGTGACTTTTTTGTGCGTGCGCAGCGTCTTCATGCGCGCAAAACGCCGCCAAATGCCCTCCCCGCCCGGTGCGGCTTCGTCCACCACCAGAATATTCGCCACGCGCGCGCGCTTGAGCTCGGCTGCGACCGCAAGGCCGCTTTGCCCGCCGCCCGCGATCAGCACGTCCAGCACCGGCGCATCGCCGCGCTGCCGCGCCGGGACCCATGCACCCTCGGGATAACCCACCAGATCGAGATCGCGCGCGACGGCCGCTTCGAGCATTTCAAGCGAGGCAAGCTGCAACTTTTTTTCTCCATCCGCGCGATTGGACTTATGCACCGAACAGGACCAAGGCTATTGTTTTCGAAGACGATGCGAAACCGAAATCAGGCTGCTGGGCAGCGATTGCGAGGGTCCCATGGAAAAAGCGTTTGTTGCCATCCCGGCCGATCTCAAAGCCAAGCTCCTGTCGGTCGCCGTGCCGACGATTTCGGCCGTGCTGTTCAAGAAGGGCTTCAACAGCCGCTTCTTTGCAGGGCTCCAGCCGCTTTCCGAAAAGGCGAGCCGGTTCTGCGGTCCCGCCTGGACCGTGCGCGCCATTCCGGTGCGCGAGGACCTGCGCGCCAAAATCGCATCGGGCGAATTGCCGAGCCCCAACCGCCAGGCCTTCGACTCGACGCCCGCGGGTGCCGTTCTCGTCTGCGGCAGCGGCCTCAATCCCGACGTCGCAGTGATGGGCGACATTATCACCACCTCGCTGATGGTGCGCGGCGTGGCCGGTGCGGTCATCGACACCGGCGTTTCGGACGCGAACCTCATCGCGACGATGGCCTTCCCCATGGTCTGCACGGGCTCGGCACCGGTTTCGTCCTTCGCCAAGGTCATGGTGATCGACCACGGGCTGCCGATCGGTGTTGGCAATGTCGCCGTGTTCCCGGGCGACATCATTGTGGGTGATCCCAACGGGGCCGTCTGCATCCCGCGCGACATCGCCGAAGCGGTCGCCGACGCGGCCGTCGAGCAGGAGGCGTTGGAGGCCTTCATCCTCGCGCGCGTGCACGCAGGGGCCGCCCTCGAAGGGACCTACCCGCCGAACGCCGACACGATGGCAGCCTATCGCAGCGCGCGCGCAGCGCAGAAACCGCACTAGAGGCCGCCCTTCCCTTCGTACCTGCGGCGCGTTAGCCTTGCATTCAAAGACGACAAGAAACGAATGCAGGGAGAAGTCGAAATGCCCATCCGTCGGATCCTTCTGGCCGTCTGCAGCCTTGTCGGCGCCGTCGCGACACTCGCGAGCGCGCCTGCCGAAGCGCAAACGCCGCAGCGCGGCGGCACGCTCGTGTTCGCGGTCAATTCGGAGCCGCCGAGCTACGACTGCATCAACACCACGACCTTCGTGGCGATGCAGACGCTGAGCCCGTTCTATTCCACGCTGCTCAAATACGATCCCGACAAGTTCCCGGAGATGCGCGGCGATCTCGCGGAAAGCTGGAGCGTATCGGCCGACGGGCTCGCCTATACGTTCCGCTTGCGCAGCGGCGTCAAATTCCACGACGGGGCGGAGCTAACCGCCGAAGACGTGCGCGCGACCTTCGAGCGCATCCGCCGCCCGACGCAAGGCATCGTCTCGGTGCGCCAATCCGACTACGAAGACATCGCGTCGATCGAAACGCCGGATGCGCGCACGGTCGTCTTCCGGCTGACCGCTCCCAACGCGTCGATGCTGCTCAATTTCGCAAGCCCCTGGAACTGCGTGATGCGCGCGGCCGACCTCTCGCGCGATCCGCGGGCACCCGAGCGTACGATCAACGGCACCGGTCCCTATCGGCTGGGCGAACATTCGCGCGGCTCGCATCTGACGGGCCAGCGCAACCCGACCTATTTCGAGCCCGGCAAACCCTATCTCGACGGCTTCCGCATCGTCTTCATGTCGGGTGCCGCGATGGTCAATGCGCTGCAGGGCGGCCAGATCATGGCCGAGTTCCGCGGCCTCACGCCCGCCGAGCGCGACCGCCTCGTGGCCGCCGCCCCCGACCGCTTCAAGGTCGAAGAGTCGCCGTGGGTGTGCAAGATGGACGTCTATTTCAACCATCGCAAACCGCCGTTCGACGACGAGCGCGTGCGCCGCGCTCTCACGCTTGCGATCGACCGCTGGACAGGTTCGGCCGCCTTGTCGCGCACCGTATTCGTGAAGGCGGTGGGGGCGTCGCTGCGCCCGGGCGATCCACTGGCGATGAGCGATGCCGAAATCGAGAAATACCCGGGCTTCGGCCGCAACGGTGCGGCCGCCAAAGCCGAAGCGCGTCGCCTGCTGCAGGAGGCGGGACAAGGCAATCTGCGTTTCAAGCTCGTCACGCGCAACGTGCCGATGCCGTTCCAGCCGATGGCCGTGTGGCTCATCGACCAATGGCGCCAGGTCGGCGTGACGGTCGAGAACACGCCGATGGAAGTGGCCCAGCAGAAGGCGACCTACATCGCCGGCAACCACGAGGTCGGCCTCGATTCCAACTGCGTGGACGTGGACGATCCCAACCAGATGCTGCGCCTCTACGTGTCGAGCACGCGCTCGCCCACGAACTTCTCGCTCTACGAGGACGCGACACTCGACGATCTGTTCGAACGCCAACGCCGCACCGGCGACGCGGCCGAGCGCAAGCGTCTCATCCGCGAATTCGAAGACCGCTATCTGTCGCGCAGCATGACGGCACCGCTGCTGTGGTGGCACCGCATCGTGGTCTACGACAAGCGCATCCAGGGTTGGAAAGCGCTGCCCTCGCACTATCTCAACCAGGATCTCGCCGGTGTGTGGCTGGCGAACTGAAGCCCCCCTTAAGGAAAATACCCATGGAGCGGTCGGACGAAGAGTGGCGGCGCATCCTCACGCCGCAGCAATACGCCGTGCTGCGCGGGCACGGAACCGAGCGCGCAGGCTCGAGCCCGCTCGACCGCGAGAAGCGTGCGGGCATTTTCCATTGTGCGGGCTGCGATGCGCCTTTGTTCGACTCCATGAAGAAGTTCGACAGCCGCACCGGCTGGCCGAGCTTCACCGACACGCTGCCCGACGCGTGCGGCCGCAGCGAGGACCGCAAATTCTTCATGACGCGCATCGAGGTGCATTGCGCCAAGTGCAAAGGCCATTTGGGACACGTGTTCGAAGACGGGCCGCGGCCCACGGGCCTACGCTACTGCATGAACGGTGTGGCGCTCAAATTCGTGCCGGCGGAGGGCGCTTAAGGGGCCGGGCTTGCGAGTTGCGGCAGCGTGCCCGCGATCTCGCGCACCAGCTTCGAGAGAATGGCGCTTGTGAAATTGGCGAAGGATTCGGCCGGGATTACAAAAGCGCCAGGGCCGCCGATAACCTCTTCGCGGTAATGCTCTTCGAGCCCTTCTTCGGCAGGGCGGCCAAAATTCTCGTTTCCGCTCAGGATCGGAAGACCGTTGATCGTAATGCCTTTGGCCACGGCCGCGTCACGCGCGTCGCGCGCCGGGCGGCCGTGGTTGTTGCGGCCGTCGCCCGACACGTCGATCACCAATCGCGTGCCTTCGTAGCCGTTGTCGTCGAACAGGCGTGCCGAAAAGTCGATCGCCCCGCTGATCGAGGTGCGGCTCGCTGCCTGCTGCGGAACGGCCGCAATGCGCGCGATGAAACTCTCAATGCTGGCGGCGTCGCGCAGCACGGTCCAATCGGCGACCACGCGCTGGTAGAAGCTACCGGCCCATTCGATGTAGGTCACCGCAATGGCGCGATGCGGGCCCGATGAGACGGCCTGCAGCACGCGCGGATGGCGCAGGGCCGTGAAATAGCCCTCGCGCTGCAGCCGCGCTTCGTCGGCGTCCACGCTGTAGGACACGTCGACCGCCAGCACGAGTTCGAGATCGACAGGTACGGCAAAAGCGGGATGCCGCGGCCCCGCAAAGACCACCAACAGAACCGTCAAACCAAGCAGCGCGCGTCGCATCGAACTTCTCCGCATGCGGCGCCCGCAAGATGGCCATCAGGCCGGGCGCCAGGGCTCCACAAAATCGCCGGGCCCGAGCACGCGGTGCGGCGGCTCGTCGGGCATTGGCGGGTAGGCGTCGAACGCATCGCTGCCCGATTGATAGCCGTGCCCCTGCATGCCGTGGTTCGGCTGCGGGGCGGCTTGCGCCAATGCGCGCAACGCCATCGCTTCGAAGCCGCGCTCGGTCTTCACATAGTCGATCTCGACAGACATGCCGGCACTCTGCGGACCGGCAAGACCGGCAGCTTCGAGCACGCGTGCAGGAAGATAGATGTCGCGCCCGAGATCGGCGTCGGGGGCGGCAAAGCCGAAACCCTTTTGCGCGTTGAAGAACTTCACGACCGCCGTCACGGTTTGATGGCCGCTCGGCGGTGCGCGCTTGATCTCGGTCTGCGGTTTCCAGCCGACGCGTTCGAGATTGGCCTGCGTCGCCTCGGTGCCCAGACGGCGCAGTTCCTGACAGGCGAAGCCTTTGGCGACGGGCACGATCATCAGATCGGCGTCGAGACCGGGCTTCAGATCGCGCGACAGGCTGGGATCGAGCCGGTTGCTGTGCACGAACACTTCGCGCCCATCGTCGAGCAGGATGAAGCCGAATCCCTTGGCGTGGTTGAACCATTTGACGATGCCGTGCACCGGCCCTTCGGCCGACGGGCGCGGCGGCGGCGCACTTGGGACGGCAGCTTGCGGCGAATCGTAGAGCGGCACGGCCGGCGAATACATGCTCGGCTGCGGCGCGGCCCAGGCGGCGGAGGCTGTAGACGGCGCGGCCGGCTGCGGCACTAGCGTGTGTGGGGTGGCAGGCTGCGGGGCCGGCGCTTGCGGCGCTGCGGCACGCGGTGCCCTTGCGGCCGGCGTCGGAGCTGCCGCTGGCGCAGTGCCGCTCGTTGTGCGCGGCGGGCGCATCAGGAAGGCCGGTTGGAAATCGCTGTCGGACGGGGCGGACTCGTTACGCGTCGTTCTTTTGGTCATTTAAGCCGTCGAAATTTTCTGAGGAACACGGGAAATGGGAAAGATCAACTTCAACTTCTTTCAAAATGCCATCAACGCGGCCGGAATTCAATTGATTTGACCTGTTTGGCTCGCTTGGGCATTTTGCCTGCCTCCAAGCCCTTTTGCCGATGCAGTGCCGCCCTTGAACCCGATTTTCGCCAATCTATCGACGTCGATTTTCGAAGAGATGTCGCTGCTCGCGCGTCAGCACGCTGCGATCAATCTGGGCCAGGGTTTCCCCGACGATCCGGGCCCGGCCGACGTGCGCCAGAAAGCGGCCCAGGCCGTGGTCGAAGGGTGGAACCAATATCCGCCCATGATGGGCCTGCCAGAGCTGCGCAGCGCCATCGCTGCCCACTACGCCGCCCACCAGAATCTCGAGCTCGATCCCGAGCGCGAGACGATGGTGACCTCAGGGGCGACCGAAGCCATCGCGGGCGCCTTGCTCGCGTGCATTGCGCCCGGCGACGAGGTGGTGCTCTTCGAGCCCGCCTACGACGCCTATCTGCCGCTCGTGAAGCGTGCGGGCGGCGTGCCGAAGTTCGTGAAGCTGCGCCCGCCCGACTGGCGCTTCGATTTGGCGCAGCTCAAGGCCGCGATCGGCCCGCGCACGCGCGCCGTGCTTTTCAACAATCCGCTGAACCCGGCGGGCTGCGTTTACGACGCGGCCGATCTTGCCGTCCTTGCCAAAGCACTCGAGGGCACGGACGCGATCGTGATCGCCGACGAAGTATGGGAGCATGTGCTGTTCGACGGGCGCAAGCACGTGTCCGTGCTGGCCGTGCCCGAATTGCGGACGCGCAGCATCAAGATCGGTTCGGCTGGCAAGATCTTCAATCTGACCGGCTGGAAGGTGGGCTTTGTCGTCGCGGAACCTTCGTTGCTGAAGGTACTCGCCAAAGCGCACCAATACATCACCTTCACCACGCCGCCCAATCTGCAGAGTGCGGTCGCCTACGGGCTTGCCAAACCGGCCGCGCATTTCGACGCGATGCGTGACGACCTGCAGGCACGGCGCGACCATCTTGCGAATGGCCTGACCCAGGCCGGGTTCGCCGTGCTGCCGAGTGCGGCGACCTATTTCCTCAATGTCGATCTGGGGCCGATGGGGCTCGACGACGATGCCGCCTTCTGCCGCCGCATGGTGGCTGAGGCAGGCGTGGCGGCCATCCCGGTTTCGGCCTTCTATGCCGATGCCGGCATGCGCAGCACGATCCGCTTCTGCTTCGCCAAAAAATACGAAACGCTCGACGCGGCTGTGTCGCGGCTTGTCGACAATGCGAGCCGGCTGCTGGCGGCACGCGCGTGACCGCGCAGAAGCTCGACGGAGCGCAAAGCTGGCGACGACTTGCTCTTGCGATCGCGCTCTCGACGCTCGGCTGCATCGGCATGTGGTCGGTCATTGTTGTGCTTCCCCAAGTGCAGGCCGAGTTCGACGCCAGCCGTGCCGACGTGTCGCTCGCCTACACGGCGACGATGATGGGGTTTGCCGGCGGCGGCATCGTCATGGGGCGGCTGTGCGACCGCTACGGTACGATGCTGCCGGTGCTTGGCGGCACGGTCGTGATGGCGGCGGGCTATTTTCTGGCGGGTTTTGCCGACAACCTCGTCGTCTTTGCGCTGCTGCACGGAATCGCGATCGCTGGCCTCGGCAGTTCGGCCATGTTCGGGCCGCTGATGGCCGACATCTCGCGCTGGTTCGACCGGCGGCGCGGCATTGCCGTGTCGCTGTGCGCGAGCGGCAACTATCTGGCGGGTGCGATCTGGCCGCCCGCGATGCAGCCCTTTCTCGATACACTCGGCTGGCGGCAAACCTATATCGGCATCGGCGTGCTCGTACTGGCGACGATGCTGCCGCTCGCCCTGATGCTGCGCGCCAAACCGCCTGTTGCCGCAGGCGAGACCGCCGGCGCAAACGTGGCGCAGCCGCAGCTCCGCCTGGGCCTGTCCAGCGGCACGATCCAGACCTTGCTCGTGGCCGCGGGTGTTTCGTGCTGCGTAGCCATGGCGATGCCGCAGGTCCATATCGTCGCCTATTGCGCCGATCTCGGCTACGGGGCGGCGCGCGGGGCCGAGATGCTTTCGCTGATGCTGGCTTGCGGCATTGCGAGCCGCATTGGCTCGGGCCTGCTCGCCGACCGCATCGGCGGCTTTGCCACGTTGCTGCTCGGCTCGTTTCTGCAGATGGCGGCCCTTGCCCTATATCTGTTTTTCGACGGGCTCGCCTCGCTCTTCGCGATCTCGGCGCTGTTTGGCCTGTTCCAGGGCGGCATCGTGCCGAGCTATGCGCTTGTGGTGCGCGCGATCTACCCGGCCTCGGAAGCGGGCATGCGGGTCGGCATCGTTTTGATGGCGACCCTCGTGGGCATGGCCTTGGGCGGCTGGCTCTCGGGCGCCATCTTCGACTGGACCGGCAGCTACGCGATGGCGTTCGTCAATGGTGTGGCGTGGAACTTCCTCAATGTCGCGATCATCGCGGGCCTGATGTGGCGCGCGCGCCGTCTCAGCCGCCTCTAGGGCGCGGCTGCGGGCGCCAATCGGGCGGGGCAAGTTCGAAGCCGTCGAACGCAAAGGCCGGGCCCACGGTGCAGCCCACGAGCGTCCAAGCGCCCAAGCTCGTCGCAGTCTGCCACACACCCGCATCGACGGTTATTTGCGGGCGCTGGCCGCCGAGAATTTCGGGACCGAGGATCTTGGCCTCCGCATCGTGGCCGTTGGCCGAAAGCGTGAGCACCAAAGGTGCGCCCGCATACCAATGCCAGATCTCCGCCGCATCGACGCGATGCCAGTGCGAGAACTCGCCCGCGGCCAGCAGATAATAGATCGCCGTCATGGCACCGCGCCCGCCCGCCGGATCGACATGGCGGAAGGTCTCGCGATAATGGCCGCCCTCGGGATGCGGGCGCAAATCGAGGGCGGCGATGATCGAAGCAGCGCTGTCCAAGCTTCACGCCACCGGCATCGTGGCGGCGACCGACGGACGGCTTGCGATCTTCTGCATCCAAGCGGCAAGCTTCGGGCGCCCGGCAAACGCGTCGCCCACGACCGCGCGCAATTGCAGCCAGCCCAACGCCGAAATGACGGCGATCTGGCCGATGCCGAATTCGCCGTCGAGCAGGGCCGCATCGCGCTCGAGCTGGTCGAGCCCTTGCTGCACCTTGGCGGTCTGGCCGTCGATCCATTCTTTCCAGCGCAGCGCTTCCGGGCGCAGGAAGCTTTCGTAGCGCACGAGGATGCCCGCATCGGCAACGCCGTCGGCCAAGGCTTCGATGCGCAACGCCTGCCAGCGCGCCCCGCCCGCCTCGGGGATGATCTTGCGCCCGCCATGCAGCGAGTCGAGATAGGCGCAGATCACGCGGCTGTCGTAGAGCGCTTCGCCGCCGTCGGTCCACAGGGTCGGCACCTTCATCAGCGGATTGTCGCGGCCCAGATCGCGGTTGGGCTGGTCGGGCCGCACGCTGGTGGCGACTTTTTCGATACGGTCGGCCAGTCCGCATTCGTGTGCTGTGAGCATGACTTTGCGGGCGTAGGGGCTGGCACCGCTGAAGGCGAGTTTCATGGGAACTCCGTTTTCTTGGATCGGCGAAAAGCACCCGAGCTTAGGCGTTTGCGTCTGCGGCTTCAACGATGGGCCTTAAGGCGTGCGCGGCCGTCCGCGCAGGCTGCGCCACGCATTGCCCAAGCGCTGCAGGGCGCGCAACACCGGCAGGCGCTCGTCGGGTGCTTCAAGCTCAAGCCCGACCTTGGTCGCCCGGCCGCGCGCGATCGCACCCACGACGAGTTCGACCGGTCCCAGTGCAACGCGGTCGCCCGGGATGGCGTCGGGCCCCAGCCGCTCGGCCAGGAAATCGGCGAGCGTCTGCTCGGCATTGGGCGCTTCGAACGGCACGCCGTATTGCGCGCACAGCACGCCGAGCTTCACATCGCCCGAAAACACGAACTCGCCCATGTCGTCGATATTCTTGCGCCGCACGGGGCGCGGGGCGAACAGCCGGTCGAGATCGATCGACTGCTCGGGCGGCACGAGGGCGATGATCTGGTCGCCGACGCTGAGCCGCTTGAGCTCCTGGCGATTGAGCAGCGTGCCCGCGCGGATCACCGCGATGATGCGCGCGCGCCGCGGCAGCGGCAATTCGGCGAAGGGCCGGTCGAGAGCCGGGCTATGCTCGGCCACGCGCCAGCTTGCCGCGTCGCGATCCGCCACCAGCGGCAGGTCGATGTCGGTGCGCTCGGTCTTGTCGATTTGCGGCGGCAAAGCGAGCCCCAGAAAGCGTGCGGCAATGCCTACGGTCCAACCTTGCACGACGAGCGATACGAGCACCACGACGAAGGCGACGTTGAAAAACACCTCGGCGTCGCGCACGCCCGCAATGACTGGGATCGAGGCGAGGAAAATCGGAACGGCCCCGCGCAAGCCCACCCACGAGATGAAGGCTTTTTCGCGCCAGTCGAATTTGGCGGGCAGCAGGCACAAAAACACCGCCGCCGGGCGTGCGACCAGCACCAGCACCACGGCGATCGCGATCTCCGCCCCGACATGCTGCAGCAGCTTCGACGGTGTCACGAGCAGCCCCAGCATCAGGAACATCACAATCTGCGCAATCCAGGCGAGCCCGTCGTGGAAGCGCAGGATCGTCGCCTGCGCACGATGGCGTCGATTGCCGAGCACCAGGCCGGCGAGATAGACCGCCAGAAAGCCCGACGCGTCGAGCGACTGCGCGGCCGCAAAGATCGACACGGCGAAGGCCGCGCACAAAACCGGATAAAGCCCGCCGGCAAGCTCGGCGCGATTGACGAGCCAGACCAGCACGAACCCGCCAGCGATGCCGATGGCCGCGCCGCCCAGCATTTGCTTGGCGAAGAACAGGCCAAGCGTCCAGTCGAGCGGGGCGGGATGAAGCAGATATTCGACGCAAGCGATCGTGAGGAACACCGCCATCGGATCGTTGAGGCCGCTTTCGACCTCGAGCGTGGCCGACACGCGCTTGTTGATTTCGGTGCCGCGCATGTTCAGCAGCAGGAAGACCGCCGCCGCATCGGTCGAAGCGACGACCGCCCCCACCAGAAACGCTTCAACGGGCGACATCGACAGCGTGAAAAACGCCACCCCGCCGACGATCGTCGCGGTTATCGCCACACCGGCCGTCGCCAAGACGAAGGCCGGCTTTGCCGCCAGCCTTATCGTCTGGCGCGATGTGCGCAAGGCGCCGTCGAACAGAATGACCGCAAGGGCGACCGAGCCGACGAGGTAGGTGAGCTTGAAATCGCCGAACTGGATGCCGCCCGGCCCGTCTTCGCCCGCGAGCATGCCGAGACCGAGAAAAACGAGCAGCAAGGGTGCGCCCAGACGCGACGAGAACATGCCGGCCAGGATGCTGAGCACGACCAGGAATCCGCCCAACAAGATCGCTTGGTTGATCTGCTCCACGCCTTCGTCCCCTCTTGCCTCCCCCCACATCCTAGACGCGATTGCGGCAGAATTGGGAGCCGTCTTGATCCGGCACTTGCCCTTGCGAGGCTGGCGGCGGAAACTGCCGCCGTCATGTGGTCCGACGTCGTCGATTTGCGCGATTTTTACGCAAGCCCCCTCGGCCGCACCGCGCGCCGACTCATCGACGCGCGCCTGCAGGAGATTTGGCCCGACGCGGCCGGCCAAGCCGTGCTCGGGCTCGGTTATGCCGTGCCCTATCTGCGCAATTGGCGCGGCAATGCCGCACGCTGCTTGGCCATGATGCCGGCCCCGCAGGGCGTGCTGCATTGGCCGCCCGAAGGGCCCAACGCCACAAGCCTCGTCGAGGAAGAAGCCTTGCCGCTGCCCGACATGTCGGTCGACCGCGTTCTGCTCGTGCATGCGGTCGAGCATGCGGAATCGCTGCGGCCGTTTTTGCGCGAGGTGTGGCGCGTGCTGTCGGGAAGCGGGCGCGTGCTGATCGTGGTGCCCAATCGGCGCGGCATCTGGGCACGGCTCGACCACACGCCGTTCGGGCACGGGCACCCTTACACGTCGGGCCAGCTGCAGCGCCTGCTGCGCGACAATCTGTTCGTGCCGCAGCAGACGCGCAATTGCCTGTTCGTGCCGCCGCTGTCGGGAAGCCTGTGGCTGTCCTCGGCGCGCGCGTGGGAACGCGTGGGTACAAAGCTGTTTCCGGCCCTTGCCGGCGTGACGATCGTCGAAGCCAGCAAAACGCTCTATGCGCCGGCGCCTACGCGCGTGCGCGCCCGTGCGCGCGCCGTACCCGCCGCCGCCGAGCTTGCGCGCATGCGATGATCGTTGAACCGGCCCCGGCCAAGCTCAATCTCAGCCTGCAGATCGTCGGCCGACGTACCGACGGCTACCATCTGCTCGACGGGCTCGTCGCCTTCGCCGATATCGGCGACGTCCTAATGGCCGAAGCGGCCGAGACAACCCACCTTGCGATCGAAGGCCCGTTTGCGACCGGTCTTTCGGCAGGGCCCGACAATCTCGTGCAGCGCGCCGCCGCGACTTTGACAGCAGCGGCAGCAGCCGCGCCTGGGGCCGCCTTGCGACTCGTCAAGAACTTGCCGGTCGCAAGCGGCATTGGCGGCGGCTCGGCCGATGCCGCCGCCGCGTTGCGCGCCCTGCAAAGGCTTTGGGGCATCGACCTGCCGGCGAACCACCTGCATGCGATCGCCGCAAGCTTGGGTGCGGACGTGCCGATGTGCCTTTCGAGCGAGCCGTGCTGGATCGCCGGCATTGGCGACATCCTCGCGCCGCTGCCCGATTTGCCCGAAGCCGGGCTGATCCTCGCCAATCCAGGCGTTCCGCTCGCCACACCTGCGGTCTTCAAACTCCGCAGCGGCAGCTTTTCCGTGCCCAAACGCTTCGATATTCCGGCAACGGCTGCAGCCTTGGCGCACAGCCTCGCCGCGACCGACAACGACCTCACCGAGGCCGCCGAAGCCTGTGTGCCCGAGATTGCGGCGTTGCGCCGCCATCTTGCAGGCCTGCCGGGCGCGTTACTGGCGCGCATGTCCGGCAGCGGGGCCACGTGCTTTGCGCTGTTCGCCAGCCGGGCGGCGGCCGAGGCGGCGCTATCCCCCCTCAAGGCCGCGATTCCGGCCGGCTGGTGGGCCGCCGCCGGGGGGTGGCATAAGGGGTCTGCAAGCGCCGTTGTCGCCCGCCATCCTTGATGCTAAACCCCTCCCCTCACACGTATCTTTGCTGGAAAAAATCATGTCGAAACCCGTGGCACTCATTACCGGGATCACCGGCCAAGACGGCGCCTATCTGGCCGAATTGCTGCTGCAGAAGGGCTATGTCGTCCATGGCGTGAAGCGCCGTTCGTCGTCGTTCAACACCGCGCGCGTCGACCATCTCTATGCCGACCGCCATGAGCACGGCGTTCGGTTTTTTATGCATTACGGCGACCTCACGGACGCCACGAACCTGATCCGCCTGGTCCAGCAAACCCAGCCGACCGAGATCTACAATCTCGCGGCCCAGAGCCACGTGGCGGTGAGCTTCGAAACGCCCGAATACACCGCCAATTCCGACGGCATCGGCACGCTGCGCCTGCTCGAGGCGATCCGCATCCTCGGCATGGAAAAGACCGCGCGCTTCTACCAAGCGAGCACGTCCGAGCTTTACGGCCTCGTGCAGGAGCGCCCGCAGAAGGAGACGACCCCCTTCCGCCCGCGCAGCCCCTACGCCGCCGCCAAGCTCTATGCCTACTGGATCACGGTCAATTACCGCGAAGCCTACGGCATGCACGCCTCGAACGGCATTCTGTTCAACCACGAAGGCCCGACGCGCGGCGAAACCTTCGTCACGCGCAAGATCTCGCGCGCGGTCGCCGCCATCAAGCTCGGCTTCCAGAAGAAGCTCTATCTCGGCAATATCGACAGCTACCGCGACTGGGGCCATGCGCGCGACTACGTCGAAGGCATGTGGCTGATGCTGCAGCAACCCGAGCCCGACGACTACGTGCTCGCGACCGGCGAAACCCAGACCGTGCGCGAGTTCGTGAATATCGCGTTCGCCCAGGTCGGCCGCCCCATCGAATGGCGCGGCAAGGGTGTCGACGAACAGGGCGTGGATGCCAAGACCGGCGAGGTCCTCGTCGAAATCGATCCGCGCTATTTCCGGCCGACGGAAGTCGATTTCCTGCTCGGCGACCCGACCAAGGCACGCACGAAGCTTGGCTGGAAGCACAAAATCGGCTTCAAGCAGCTGGTCGAAGAAATGGTCGCCTCGGACCTCAAACTTGTCGAGCGCGAGAGCCACCGCAATGACCGCAACGCCTGAATTCGACCTCAAGGGAAAACGCGTTTTTGTCGCCGGCCATCGCGGCATGGTGGGCTCGGCCATCGTGCGCCGACTCGCACGCGAAGACTGCACGGTGCTGACCGTGGCCAAAAGCGAGCTCGACCTCACGCGCCAGGACGCGGTCGAACGCTGGCTTGCCGCCCAGAAACCCGATGCGGTGTTTCTGGCGGCCGCACGCGTGGGCGGTATCCACGCCAACAACACGCGCCCGGCCGATTTCTTGTTCCAGAACCTTGCGATCCAGAACGCCGTCATCGACGGTGCTTACAAGGCGGGCGTGCGCAAGCTCCTGTTCCTGGGCTCGACGTGCATCTATCCGCGCATGGCGCCGCAGCCGATCCACGAGGATTCGCTGCTGACCGGCCCGCTCGAGCCCACCAACGAATGGTACGCGGTCGCCAAGATCGCCGGCCTCAAAATGTGCCAGGCCTACAAGAAGCAGTACGGCGTGGATTTCATCGCCTGCATGCCGACCAATCTCTACGGCCCGCACGACAATTACGATCTCGAAATGAGCCACGTGCCCGCCGCCACGATCGTCAAGGTGCATCGCGCCAAACGCGACGGGCACCTAAGCATCCCCGTGTGGGGCGACGGCACGCCCTTGCGCGAATTCATGCATGTCGACGATCTGGCCGATGCATGCGTGTTCTTGATGCGCAACTATTCGGGGCTCGACGCGTTCAATGTCGGCGTGGGCACCGACGTTTCGATCAAGACTTTCGTCGAAACCGTGTGCAAGGTGGCGGGCTATACGGGCACGCTTGCCTTCGACACGTCGCGCCCGAACGGCCCGCCGCGCAAACTGACCGACCCCTCGCGCCTGATGGCGCTCGGCTGGCGGCCCAAGATCGACCTCGAAACGGGCTTGGCCGACGCCTATCGCTGGTACGTCGAAAACGTCGCCGCGAAGGCTGCCTGACCCTCTCGACAAGGGCGCGCGGGCAGTCTAAAAACGCGGGCCTTTGATGTCCTTGCTGGGGCGTCGCCAAGCGGTAAGGCATCGGTTTTTGGTACCGACATACCTAGGTTCGAATCCTAGCGCCCCAGCCAAACTCCTCCCCGAGCCGCCTCTGGATTCGGCGCGCGGTGCGGCGCAAGATTGCGCGAAGCAAGGGGGGCGACAAACATGACACTGCGCTTTCGAGCGGCGGCGATTCTCGCCGCATGCCTGTACACAAGTGGGGCGGATGCCGCGTTCGATCCGGCCAATGCCTATCGCGAGGCGCCCGCGGTGGCGGCACGCTTTCCGGCCATCGAAGTGCCGGAGGCGATCCCGAGCCTCGCACCTGGCAAAACGGATTTCACGTCCCATGCCGAGCTGATGGCGTATGTGCGTGCACTTGCCGCACAAGCGCCCGCACTGCGCGTCGATGCAAGTGCGCGCTCGCAGCAGGGCCGCGAAATTCCCGTACTGCTGCTGTCGCGCGACCATGCTGCCATCGGTTCGGGCGCCAAGCCCGTGGCGTTTGCGATCGGCCAGCAGCACGGCAACGAGCCTGCCGGGGCCGAAGCGCTGCTCGTCCTCGCCCGCCGCCTGGCGACGGGCAATCTCGCGCCGCTGCTCGACCGCATCGACGTGGTGCTGGTCCCGCGCGCCAACCCGGACGGCGGCGAAGCTTTCCTGCGCGGCCTTCGGAACGACATCGACGTCAACCGCGACCACACCTTGCTGCGCACGCCGGAGGGCCAAGCGCTCGGCGCCTTGTTCGTGCGCTATCGCCCGCAGCTGGTACTCGACTGCCACGAATTCACGGTCGCCGGACGCTGGGTCGAAAAGGTCGGCGGGCTCGTGCGCATCGACGCGATGATCCAGTACGCGACCGTCCCCAATCTTGCACCGAGCCTGATCGCCGCGCAGTCCGAGCGCTTCTTGCCCGTGTTGCGCGCCGCGTTCGACGCCAAGGGCCTGCTGCACGACTGGTACTACACGACCGACGGCAGTCGCCGCGACTCGCCCGTGGCGATGGGCGGGATCGGGCCCGACACCGGGCGCAACGTCGCGGGCCTGCGCAATGCGGTGAGCTTCCTGCTGGAGACGCGCGGCGTCGGGCTCGGGCGGGCGCATCTGGAACGGCGCATCGCAACGCACCTCGCCGCAGCCGAAGCGCTGCTGCAGGAAGCCGCCCGCGATCCGGGTGCGTTGCTGGCCGTCTCCGCGCGCGCGGGCGAGGAGATGCGCCGTTCGACCGCACCGATCGTCGTCGCAGCCCGGCCTGCCGCCCAGGCGCGCGACATGCTGTTTGTCGATCCGACGACGGGGGCTGACCGACCGGTCACTGTTTCGTGGCTGTCCGCACTCGATATCGAGCCGCTGCTGGCACGCCCGCGCGCCGCAGGCTACGCGATCCCGGCGGCACAGACGGCGGCGATCGCGACATTGCAGCGCGCGGGCATCGAATTGCGCACGGTCGAGACGCCGACATCGCGCGCAGGCGCTCTGTATCGCGTGCAGGCGATCGCCGAGGGCGCCAAAGAGGACGGGCGCGGCAGCGACACCGGTGCGGGCGCCATCGTCAAAGGTACCTACGGGCTCGAGAGGACCACGGTGGCGCTGGCCCCAGGCGATGTATTTGCGCCGAGCGATCAGCCGCTTGCCGGCCTGCTGTTCGCGCTGCTCGAACCCGAAAACGACGCGGGCCTCGTCGCCAACCGGCTACTGCCGGCCGTCATCGGCCAAACGCTGCCGCTGTTCCGCCTCGACGCGGCGCCCTAAAGCGTTCGCACGACGCCACCGGCTGCGGCGGCGTCTTGACTGTCGTGCGTCACCATCAAGCAGGGCAGCTTGCGCTCGCGCACATGTGCGAACACGAAATCGCGCATCTGCGCGCGCAAATCCGCGTCGAGCTTGCCGAACGGCTCGTCGAGCAGGATCGCCGCAGGCTCGGCCAGCAAGGCGCGCATGAGGGCCACGCGCTGGCGCTGACCGCCCGACAAGGTTGCCGGATCGCGCGCGGCAAAACCCGCCAAGCCGGCCGCTTCGAGCGCTTGGTCGATGCGCGCGCGGCGGTCTTTAACGTCGGCGCGCAGGCCGAAGCCGAGATTGGCGCCGACCGACAGATGCGGAAACAAGAGATCGTCTTGGAACAGAATGCCGATGCGGCGACGTTCGGGCGGCAAGCCGGATATCTCAATGCCGTCGAGCCGCACCGATCCGCTTGCCGCAAGGCCCGGTGCCAAGGTGCCGCAGGCATAGGCGAGCAGGCTCGATTTGCCCGAACCCGAAGCGCCCATCACGGTCGCGATTTCGCCGGGGGCGAGCGCAAGCGAAAAATCCGCGACCAGCACGCGCGCACCCGCCGCGAGGCGTACATGCTCGAACACAAGGCCGCTCATCGCAGCCCCCGGCGGTTGCGAAACGCAAATGCAGGGATGGCCAGAGCCAAGCCGAAAGCCAGCAGCGGCAGCAGTGCTTGTAAAAACGCGTAGACGCCGACGATGCGCCGGTCGCCGCCCGAGGCGAGCGACACGGCCTCGGTCGCAAGGCTCGTGAGCCGGCCTCCGCCGCCGAGTACGGTCGGCAAATAGAGCCCGATGCTGACGGCAAAGCCGACGGCCGCCGCGACCAGCAGGGGGCGCAGCAGCAGCGGCAGGCGCACGGCGAAGAAAACGCGCCACGGGGCAGCGCCCAAACACGCGGCAAGCTTGGCATAGCGCGGGTCGAGAGCGCGCCACGGATCGGCCAGCACCAGGAACACATAGGGCAGCACGAACAGCAGATGGAACCACACGAGGGCACCCCATGTGCCGTCCCAGCCCAGCCGCACCAGCAGGCTTTGCGCGCCGAGAAGGAACGATATCTGCGGCACCAAGAGCGGCAGATAGAGCGCCCACAAGGCCGAGGGCCCTGCCGCACGCTGGCGACGCGACTCGTTTTCGAGACACAGACACACGAGCACGAGGGCCGCCAGCGTCACGGCGGCCGCGACCGACAGGGTTGTGAGCGCAGGTTCGGCAAGGCGGCTGGCCGCACGCATCCAATTGTCGAAGCTCCAGCGCTCGGGCAATGCGTGCGGAAAGCGCCACGCCGCCGCGACCGACCACAGCGCCATCGCCGCGATGCAGACGGCATTGATCGCGGCGACGGCGAGCAATGCCGCGCGCGCAACGGGCGCAACTCGTTCAAGTGCGCGCCCGCGCGTGCCGTCGGCGAGCCACGGGCGTGCCACGCGCGCAACCGACGCTTCGCCCAGCCGCCAAATTCCGATCGCAACCGCGACCAGCAGCAGCTGAAGGCTCGCCGCCGCCATCGCCGGCAAAAACAGATCGAGCAGCGGATCGTTGGCCCAGCGCACCGCCAGGACCGCCAAGGGCGGCGGGTTCGAGGGCCCGAGGATCAAGGCCACATCCACCGCAGACAGCGAAAACGCCAGCACCGCATAGATCGGCAAGCGGATCTGCGGATAGAGCTGCGGCAGGATTGCTTTGAGCCACGCGGCAAACGGCGAATAGCCGAGCGTGCGCGCCGTCGCCATCGTGGCAGTCGCGGCGATCTGGCCGTGGGCGGCAACGGCCATCAGCAGTAGATAGGGCGCTTCCTTGAGGACCAGGCCCAGCACGAGCGCAACGCCCGCCGCATCGCCCACGCTCGCGAAATCGGGCGGGCGCGTCCAGCCGGTGAACTCCGGCGACACGAGCCGCACGAGCCAGCCTGAGGGGGCAATCAGAAACGCAAAACCGAGGGCTATGGCCGCGTGCGGTGTCGCGAGCAATGGGGCCAACAGCCGCTCCGCACTGCGGAAGATCGGTCGCCCATGCGCGGCCGCACAAAAGCCCAAGGCAAGCCCAAGTGAAACCAGGCTCGCGGCAAACCCGGTGCCGAGAGTCAAGGCGACGCTGCTTGCCAAGCCCGGCTGGTCGAACAGCCGCGCGAAAATCCGCAACCCGATTTGCGTTTCGCCCAAGGCCGGCAGATAGCCGAAGGACGGCAGCAGCGTGAAAACCAGGCCCGCCGCAACCGGCCCCAAGAACAGCGCAAGCGTCAGATAGGGGACAAAACCAAGCGCCATATCAGCCGGTATAGCGCCGTTCCCAATCGGCGGCGATTCGCGTCATCCAGCTTGGATGCGGCTCGGGCAGCACGCGCCCGAGCTCGGCGGGTGCGGGCATGCCCGCGATCGGCGGGATGGCGGCGAAAAAGCGGCGTCCGTCTTCCGGCAGCCTTGCGATGTCGAGCACGCTCGGATTGCCGAGCTGGCGCGGATCGCTCATGCGGGCTTGCGCTTCCGGTCCCATCAGAAAGTCGGACACGACCATCGCGGCGGCCCGGTTGGCGGCGTTGTAGGGGATCGCCACGAAGCTCGTATTGCCGATGGTGCCGGCCGCCATCGTGTAGACGCGCGCGGTCTTGGGCAGCAATTCGTTGGCGATCGACACGGCCGCTTCGGCCGGGTTGAACGATACCATCAGATCAATCTCGCCGTCGTTCAAGAGCTGGCGCTGGGCGGGCCCGCTATCCGGGAATTGGCGGCCCTGGCGCCACAAAGCCGGGCGCAGCGCATCGTACCAGCGCCACAAGGGTGCGACCGTCGCTTCGTAGTCGCCGCCTGCCGCGCGCTGCAGCACCGACGGATCGGGTACCAATTCAAACAAGGCCTGTTTCAGGAATGTTGCGCCGAGGAAATTGCGCACGGCCGGATGCGTGGTGCGCCCCGGATTGGCAAGCGCCCAATCGCGCAAGGCCGGGATCGAGCGCGGCGGATTTGCCAGCCGCGCGGAATCGTAGACATAGACGATCTGCGCCATGCGCCAAGGGGCCGCGTAGCCTTCGACGGGTACCGTGAAATCGACGATCGTCGACGGCTTGGCGGCCGTATCGACATAGCGAAAATTCGGCAGCGTCTGCGCAAACGGCCCGAACAACAAGCCGCGTTCTTTCATGGCGAGAAAATTCGGGCCGTTGATCCAGATGAGATCGACCGCCCCGCCCGCATCGCGACCCGCCGCCTTTTCGGCGATCACGCGCTGCACGGCCTCGGCCGTGTCGCGCAGCTTCACATGACGCAGATCGATGCCGAACTCGGCGCGCACGCGCGCGGCCGTCCATTCGACAAACGCGTTCGTGCGCTCGTCCCCGCCCCATGCGTTGAAGAACACCGGTTTGCCGCGCGCTTGGGCCAATGTGTCGGACCACGACGCGAGGCCTTGCGCGCGAACGGGCGAAGCTGCGGCGGCGGCAGCAAGTGCCAGAAACGTTCGACGGTCGAGAATCATTTCGCGATCTCCAGCTTTGCCGCACGACGGCGTTCGGCGGCGGCGGCAAGGCGCGGGGCCAGCACTTCTTCGTGGAAACGATCGCAGCCGATGCAGAGATTGGCGTAAGGCTTGCCGGTCGGTGTGGTGGTCGCGGATTTGGCACGGAATTTTTCGACCGACCAGCCATCGGCCAGCCCCATGCGATCGGGCGTACCGGCTGAGATTGCCTGGAAAGCCGGATCGTTTGCCAGCGAGTCCAGAATCTCGATGAGCGTGTCTTGCTGCAGATTGCCGATCGGCATTTTGGTTTTCATGCAGCACGGATAGACGTCGCCATTGGGCTCGATCGACACTTCCGAGCCCGAATAGCCGTAGCGCAGAAAATCGATGCCGCCCGACCAGCGGCCGCAGAAATTGTCGTCGAGCGTTGCGGTCGAAAGTCCGTTGCTCCAAGCCCGGCCGCGCGGCCAGATTTTGCCGATCCAGGCATCGGGGGTCGCACCGAAAAAGCTGAAGAGCGGCCCCGCCTCGTCGAGCCAATTGCGGTTCTGCGCCGCGAGGCCCGACGCGGCCATGCCGCGCGATTCGAACAGGCGCGTGAGCTCGTCTTTGAGGCGTTCGGGATCGATATTGACGTGGAAATCGTCGAGCCCGGCGCAGGACAGCATCCAGATTCCGCGCTCGAGGAGATCGTCGAGAATGCGCGGCGTCACAAGATCGCCCGTCGTCTGGACGACGATCTTGACGCCGCCCTTGTCGCGATAGCGCGCCTGCAGCCGCTCGATGACCTTGTAAGTGACGTTCTCGCGAATCGGATCGAGCAGCGATTCGCCGCCCGACAGAATGATGCGTCCGGTTTTTTCGGGCAGCGTGCCGTCGGCGCGCGGTGCCGTACGGTCGCGATAGACCATGCGTTCGGGCAAGGCATCGACGATACGCGGGAAGGCCGCGACCGCTTCGGCCAGCACGCCCTTCATCTCTTCGGCGTTGTAGGGCCGGAAGCGCTCTTCGTAGCAATGTTTGCAGCGCCGGTGGCAGGCCCAGCTGACGACGTAGTAGATCGATTCCATCGGTTCCCCGCGATATCTCCTCGCCGTTTCGCAAACGCGAAGCGACAAGTTACACGCGATTATGGCGGCCCCATGGCGCGGCCGCCAGGGGGCTTCGCGGCAACGCCTTATTCGGCGGCCACAGCCGCCATTTTCGGCGCGGACGCCGCAACTTGCTGAGGCCGCTTCACGCGGAACCACGCCGCATAGAGGGCCGGCAGGAAGCTCACCGTCAGCAGGGTTGCGACAACGAGCCCGCCCATCATGGCGGCCGACATCGGCCCCCAGAACACGTTGCGGGTGAGCGGAATCAGCGCCAGGATCGCAGCCGCCGCGGTCAGCATGATCGGCCGGAATCGTGCCACGGTCGATTCGACGATCGCCGTCCACGCATCGTGCCCGGCCGCAATCTCGCGCTCGATCTGGTCCACCAGAATGACCGAATTGCGCATGATCATGCCCGACAGCGCAATCACACCGAGGATCGCCGTGAAGCCGAACGGCAGCTGGAAAACCAGCAAGGCTCCTGCGGCCCCGATGATGCCCAAGGGTGCGGTCAGGAAGACCAGCATCGCGCGGCCGAAATGGTGGAGCTGCAGCATCAGCAGCACCAGGGTTGCGACCGCGACGAGCGGCAGATTGACGAAGATCGAGGCTTGCGACTTCGCACTCTCCTCGACCGCCCCGCCCGCCTCAATCGTGTAGCCGGCCGGCAATTGGCGGCGCAGCGGTGCGAGTGCCGTATCGATCGCCTTGGACACGTCCGGCGGCTGCACGCTGTCCGGCAGATTGGCCAGCACCGTGATCGTCGGCATGCGGTTGCGCCGCCACACGATACCGGCCTCGCTGTCGGGCACCAGGCGCGCGATCTGCGAGAGCGGGACCGAAACCCCGCTCGCCGCACGCACATAGATCTGCTCGAGGGCGGCCAAGGCCGTGCGCTCGTCGGCGGGTGCGCGCAGCAGAATCGGGATCACCGCATCGTCTTCCCGGTAGCCGCCGATTGCGACACCGGCGGTCACGCCGGCCAGCGTGCGTCGCACGGTTTGCGAAGTGATGCCCAGTGCGCGCGCGCGGTCCTGGTCGATTGCGATGCGCAAGCTCGACACAGCCTCGCGCCAATCGTCGTGCACGTCGAACGTTGCGGGGTGTGCACGTACCTGATCTTTGACCGCGTCGGCGAATTTGCGCAAAACAGCCGGATCGTCGCCGCGCACGCGGAACTGCACGGGCCAGCCGACCGGCGGGCCGCTATTGAGACGATCCACGCGCCCGCGCACGCCCGCCGCATTGGCGCCAAGCTCAGCGCGGATGCGCGCGATCACCCGCTCGCGCGCCTCAAGATCGGTTGTCAGCACGACTAGCTGGGCGAAGTTCGCGGTCTGCAGCTGCTGGTCGAGCGGCAGATAGAAGCGCGGGCTGCCGCCGCCCACATAGGTGGTCACATTCACGATGTCGGGGTCGCCCGCCAGAGCGCGCTCGAGCTGCTTGGCCGCCGCTTCGCTTGCGGCAAAGCCACTGCCTTCGGGCAGCCATAGTTCGACCATCGCTTCGGCGCGGTTCGAGGCCGGGAAAAACTGCTTGGGCACGATGCCGAGCCCGGCGATCCCGGCCGCGAATAACAAACCTGTCACGACGATCACAGACCAGCGATAGCGCAGGCACGCATCGACGAAGGCGCGCACAGCGCGATAGAAGCGTGTGTCGAAAACGTCATGTGCGCTGTGCGCCTTGCGCTCGACCAGCAGCACGTAGCCCAAATACGGCGTGAAGAACACCGCCGCAAACCACGACACGACAAGGGCGATGCCGACCACAGCGAAGATCGAAAACGTGTATTCGCCGGCCGTCGATTTGGCGAGGCCGACCGGCAGAAAGCCCGCGACCGTGATCAGCGTGCCGGTCAGCATCGGCATCGCGGTCGAGGTGAAGGCGTAGGTCGCGGCCGCCGCCTTGTCCATCCCCTCTTCGAGTTTGCGGGCCATCATCTCAACCGCGATCATCGCGTCGTCGACGAGCAGGCCAAGGGCGATGATCAAAGCGCCCAGCGAGATTTTCTGCAGGGCGATGCCGAAATAGTCCATCGCCAGAAACGTGATCGCGAGCACGAGCGGGATCGTGAGCGCCACGACCACGCCGGTGCGCAGGCCCAGGCTCACGAAACTCACGACCAGCACGATCGCGATCGCCTCGAGAAGCGTGGTCAGAAACTCGCCGATATAGCGACCGACAATCTGCGGCTGGTCGGCAACCTTGCCGATCTCGAGCCCTAGCGGCATTTCGTCGCCGATGGCGGCAATGACGGCGTCGAGACGCGGGCCCAGCTCGACGACGTTGCCATCGCGCGCCATGACCACGCCGAGCCCGATCGCGTCGCGATTCTGGAAGCGCATGCGGAAGACCGGCGGGTCGACGTAGCCGCGCGTGACCTCGGCAATGTCGCCGAGCCTTATCGTCGCATCGCCTGCACGCAAGCGCAGCTCGGCGATTTCGGCCATGCGGTCCACGCCGCCTTCGACGCGCAAACGCACGTCGCGCGCCGCCGTGTTGACCGTACCCGCGGGCTCGACGTCGTTCTGGCCGCCGACCGCGCGCGCGATCGCGTCCACGTCGATGCCGAGCTGCGCCAGACGCCGGTTGGAGACGGTCACGAAGATGCGCTCGGCCTGCTCGCCGATCACGTCGATCTTTTCCACGCCGCGCACGCGCAGCAACGCGTCGCGCAGCAGATCGGCTTGGTCTTTGAGCTGGCGATAGCCGTAGCCCTCGCCCGTCAGCGCGTAGATGGCGCTGTAGGTGTCGCCGAATTCGTCGTTGAAGAACGGGCCTTGCACGCCGGCGGGCAGCGTCGCGCCGATGTCGCCGATTTTCTTGCGCACCTGGTACCAGATGTCGGCGACCTGCTTGGGCGGCACATCCTGGCGCAGATTGACGAAGATCAGCGATTCGCCGGGCCGCGACGACGAACGCGTGAAATCGAGATAGGGCACTTCCTGGAGTTTGCGCTCAAGGCGCGCCGTGACTTGGTTCTGCACCTCGTCGGCGGTCGCCCCCGGCCACGATGTTTGCAGTACCATCACGCGGAATGTGAAATCGGGATCTTCCTTCTGGCCGAGCTTGAAGAAGGCGAGGATGCCCGCCGCCATCAGCAGCACGACGACAAAGCGCGTGAACGACGCGTGTTGAATTGCCCAGGCCGACAGGTTGAAGCGTTGCGCGCTCATGGCTGCACCGTGGCTACGCGCACGCGCTGGCCGTCGCGCAGCAGATGGGCACCCGCTGCGACAATGCGGTCGCCGGGCGCAAGTTCGCCGGCAACGACGAGATTGGCACCGCTTGTACCCACGATTTCGACGTCGCGCGGCGTTGCGAAGTCGCGGCCGGCCTGCACGATCCACACTTGCTTCTCGGCGCCCTTGGCGATCACGGCCGATAGCGGCACTTCGAAGCCGCCGATCGACGCCGGAACCGCAAACGACACGTTCGCACTCATGCCGAGCCGATAGGCGGGCGGGGCGTCGGGGATCGAGATGCGCACGCGGTAGGTGCGCGTGGCGCGGTCCGCCATGGCGGAGATTTCGCGCACCTGCCCGTCGATTGCAGCCCCGGCCGCCGCCCACAGATCGACCTTCACGCTTGCACCGGGGGCAAACAGATCGACTTGCGTTTCGGGCACTGCAATCGCGACTTCGCGCGCATCGAGCCGTGCGAGGCGAAACACGGTCTGGCCGACCCCCAGCACCTGGCCGGGTTCGGCTTCGACGGACGTGACGATGGCGGCAGCGTCGGCCGCCAAGTTCGTGTAGCCGGTCTGGTTGGCGCGTTCGCGCGCCTGCGATTCGACCTGGTCGAGCGCGGCTTTGGCCGCGCGATACTGCGTTTCGAAGCGGTCGAACTGGGATTGCGCGATATGGCCGCGCTCGAGCAGCGCGCGCTGGCGGGCAAGATCGGCGGTCGCGAGTTCAAGCTGCGACTGGGCCGCTGCGACGCTTGCGCGCGCACTGCGCTCGGACAGCGCAAGATCGCGCGCATCGAGCCGCGCCAGGATCTGGCCCGCTTCGACGCGAGCACCCAGATCGACGCGCCGCTCGACCATTTTGCCCGCGACCCGGAAACCCAGGGCAGTCTCGATGCGCGGCACGATCTCGCCCGAGAACTGCAGCGTCGTTTCGCTTGGGCTTTGCTGCAGATCGATCAGGCGCACGGGCCGTATCTCCTCCGGCCGGGCCGGTGCTTCGCCGCACGCGGCCAAAGCCCCAAGGGCGGCAAGGCCCATCAGCGCAAACGCAATCCGTGGCATATTCGACCTCGTGGAAGGCTGGAGTCGGAACGAGTGATCGTTGTTAACTTAGTGATGATAAGTTATCATTGATAACTTATCTGTCAAGCTGCGGATTGCGTACGAGGCCCATAAATTGTCCAAGTCTCTGAATTTGCAAAGAAAGCCAAAAGGCTCGGGGCATGAGCGGCGGGCCGAGATTCTCGACGCCGCCCAGCGGATCTTGCTGCGCGACGGCATCGAGCGCGCCACGGTCCGCGCAATCGCGGCCGAAATCGGCACGTCGTCGACCGCCCTCTACGTCTATTTCCCGACGCGCGACGCGATCCTGCTCGCTTTGTGCGATCGCACGATGGGCGAGTTGCTGCTGCAGTTCGATGCGCTCGAGGCCACGCACGCAAACGACCTCGACAAGCTCAAAGGCTTCATGGCCGCCTATGTGCGGTTCGGCCAAACCCACCCGGACGCGTATCGCACCGTGTTCTCGATAAAGAGCCAGGGGATCGGCGCTGCCACGCATCTGGCGGCGAACCCGAACGAGACGGTCGGCAATGCCGGCCCGCAGCTGTTCGGTCGGCTTCTTGCCCTGGTCGAGCGCTTGGTCGCCGCCGGCACGTTTGCCGCACGCGATCCGGTGGCGATCGCGGAGACGATCTGGATGCTCGGGCACGGCATGATCATGCTGACAATATCGATGCCGCAATTTCCGTGGAAAGAGCCCGCCCGCGCGATCGAAGCGGCAACCGAGAATCTGCTGGCGGGCCTGCTCAAGCGCGACTGACCGGCGCCATCGCCCGGCGCAGCAGCGGCTTGGCAATCTCGAGCACGACCAAAACCACCAGACCTGCGCCGACGGTCAGCAGCAGATCGTCCATGTGCAAGGGTCCAAAGCGGAACAGGTCGCGCAAGGCCGGGATGGCCAGCGTGGCGCCGAGCATCAGCACGACGAACGGCAGCACGATCGCAAGGGCACGGTTGGGCCGCCGGACCGCCTGCAACAGCGACGCACTCGCCGACCTGTTCACGAGAATGAGCGCCACGATCGCGGTCACCAGCGAGAAGAAGGCAAGCGCGCGCACCTCGTCGGCCGGCATGCCGCGTTCGATTGCGACGACGAAGATCGCCGCGACAAGCCCGAAAGCAAAGATGCCCTGCAGCAAGCTCCAGACGACCATCGCGCGCGAGAACAAAGGCTCGGCCGGATCGCGCGGCGGGCGGCGCATCAGATCGTCCTCGGCCGTCTCGGCCTCGAACACGAGCGAGCACACCGGATCGATCACCATCTCAAGAAACGCGATATGCACCGGCCCCAAGAGGATCGGCAACCCGAACAGCAGCGGCAGCAAGGCAAGGCCCGCGATCGGCACATGCACCGCCAGAATGAAACTCATCGCTTTGCGCAGATTGTCGTAGATGCGCCGACCGAGTTTGACGGTCGCGACGATCGAGCCGAAATCGTCGTCGAGCAATACGATCGACGACGCCTCGCGCGCCACATCCGTGCCGCGCTGCCCCATCGCCACGCCGATATTGGCGGCTTTGAGCGAGGGCGCATCGTTCACGCCGTCGCCGGTCATCGCCACGACCGCGCCGTTGGTCTGCAAAGCGCGCACGATGCGCAGCTTCTGCTCCGGCATCACGCGCGCAAAAACCGTGGCCGTCGCAACACGCTTGGCGAGGTCGGCATCCGAAAGGTCGGCAAGCGTGTCGCCGACAAGCATGTCGGCGCCGTCGAGCCCCGCGGACTTCGCGATCGCAAGCGCTGTCGCCGGATAGTCGCCGGTGATCATCACCACGCGAATGCCGGCGGCCCGGCACTCTTTGACGGCGGCCGGCACGCTCGCACGCAACGGATCCGACAGCCCGAGAAGCCCCAGAAAGGCGAAGGCGAAACCCTCTTGCGCCTCGGGAAAATCGCCGTCGGCAAATTCCGCCTGGGCGACACCCAGAACGCGCAAGCCCGCCGCCGCCATTTCCTCGACGGATTTTTCGAGCTGTGCGCGCGCCACCGCATCGAGCCGGCAGAGAGTCGCGATCGCCTCCGGCGCCCCCTTTGCCGCCGCGATGTAAGGGGCTGCAGAACCGGCGGCACCGGGCCACACATTCGTCATGGCGAGGCATTCCGGCCTTAGCGCGTAACTTTTCAGCGGCGCCGCTGGGGCCGCTTCGGCGAGCGGTGCAACCAAGGCGGCCTTGTCGGCAACCGCGAAGATCGCCTTTTCCATCGGGTCGAAGGGCTTGGGCGTACTGGCGCGGGCGCCGACTTGCACCAGATTTTGGAACGCTTCGCCAAGCGCCGCGGACGGTTCCGCGAGTGCTGCCGCCGTTCCGTCGGCAAGCCGCAGCGCGGCGAGCGTCATGCGGTTTTCGGTCAGCGTCCCGGTTTTGTCGGTGCACAAGACCGTGGCCGATCCCAGCGCCTCGATGGCGCTCGCGCGCCTTGTAAGCACGCGGACCTGCGAAATGCGCCACGCCCCCATCGCCATGAAAACGGCGAGGACCACGGGGAATTCCTCGGGCAGCATCGACATGCCGACGGCAATGCCGGCCAAAACCGCATCGAGCCAGCCGCCGCGCAGCGTGCCGTACAGCACGACCACGAGCAGGCTTACGGCCGCACCAACCGTCGCAAAGACGCGCACGAGCTGGCGCGTCTGGGTCTGGAGATGCGGTGCGGCGGTTTCAATGGCACCCAGCGAGCGGCCGATGCGGCCGATCTCGCTGCGCGGCCCGGTCGCCACGACCTCGGCAAGGCCCACGCCGCGCACGACGAGCGTGCCGGAATAGACGAAGGGCAGATCGTCGCCGCCGGGTCGCTTGGGCGCATCGCGCATTTGCGAGTCCGGCACTTTGCGCACGGGCGCCGATTCGCCGGTCAGCAGCGATTCGTCCGTCTGCAGATCCTGGGCGTCGACGAGCCGCGCATCGGCCGGCACGCGGTCGCCCTCGGCCAGCACGAGCAGGTCGCCGCGCACGACGTCGCTGCCCGCGATGCGCACCCGTGCGCCGTCGCGCACGACAAGGGCGCGCGGGCTCGTGAGGTCCCGCAACGCCTCGAGCACGCGCTCGGTACGCGCTTCCTGCACGACCGTGATGATCACGGACATGCAGGCAAAGACGAGCAGCAGGATCGCTTCCGCGACGTCGCCCAGCACCAGATAGACCGCACCGCCGCCGATCAGCAGGGCCAGCATCGGCTCGCGCAGAACATCGGACACGATGCGCAATGCCGTGCGGCGCGCCGTCTGCGGCAGCGCATTGGGTCCATCGGCGGCGAGGCGCTGCTTGGCTTCCGAGCCACTGAGACCGTTACGTTCGACAGCAGATACTATGGCCATGGGGGGATGTCCCTTCGGAATATCGGCGCGACGCAGCGAAGCTTGCCGAATTCGCGAAGGCGGCGCTTTGCTCTAGCGCAACGCCGGCGCAAGACGCAATGCGGAACGGGCGAACTTGGTAGATTCCGATGCCGTACGCCAAACGGGGTGCGGCCGCCTTTAAACGGCAATATCTTTGCCGCAAGCTTTGGGCTTATCTGCAGAAATCGGAGGTTCGGCGATGAAAATTCTGTTTACGGCGCAAGCGACCGCAATCGGCGGCCGCAACGGCCATTCCAAAGCGGCCGACAAAAGCGTCTCGGTCGATCTGTCGATCCCGAAAGAGATGGGCGGTCCCGGCAAGCCCGGCACGACGACGCCCGAACATCTTTTTGCGACCGGCTATGCGGCTTGCTTCGGCAGCGCTCTCGACTATGTCGCGCGCAACAAGAAGATCGACGTTGCCGGTGCAAGCATCACCGCAAAGGTCGGCATCGGCCAGCGCGACGGCGGCGGCTTCGGCTTAGCCGTCGCACTCGAAACCTATCTACCCAGCCACGCCCAGGCGGCGGCCGAGGCGTTGGTTGCCGAAGCGCACACCATTTGCCCTTACTCGAACGCGATCCGCGGCAATGTCGAAGTGACGCTGACGACGCGGGTCTAGCGGCACGCCAAAACCCGCCGATTCGCGCGGACAAATCGGCGGGTCTCGCGTGTGTTGCGCAGGGTTGCAAGCTGGCCTGTTGCGTATTTCAACGATCGCTTGCGAGGGTCGCGCCCAAGACGCGGGACAAATCAAGCCGACAGCACGCCCCACGCCTTGAGAATGCCAGACAGCTTCGCGCGGTCCTCGGCGTCGAGCGCCGCGAGGCCCGGCAAACGCACGGGCCCAACCGGATAGCCGAGTTGCATCATCGCTTCCTTGACGACGGTGACGTTGGCGCCGTTCTGGAATTTGGTGCGCATCGTCTCGAATGCCGCGATGGTTGTGACCAGTTCGCGTACTTTGGCGAAATCGCCCGATTCGAGCGCCGCGTGGATCGCCAACGTGCGCTTCGGATCGACATTGACGAGGCCGGAGGTGAAGCCGCGCGCACCCGCCGCATAGAAGGGCGCCGCCCACCCTTCGGCGAGGCCGCAAACCCAAAGCGCCGTGTTGGCACCGCTTTCGCGCACCGCTTCGGCGAAAAGCATCATGTTCGGCGTGGCGAACTTCACCGCGACGACGTTGGGATGGTTGGCGATGCTCAGCAAATCAGCCCTGCCCATCGCGTCGGAGCGCACATAGGCGACCAAAGGCAGATCGACGCCGTCGGCGATCGCTTTGAAATACGCGGCTTGCGCTTGTGGCGCTGCGAACGGATCGAGCGGCTGATGGACCATCAGCGCATCGGCGCCGGCCGCCTTTGCACGCCGACCGAGTTCGATCGCGTCCTTGAGCGAGCGTCCCACACCCGCCGTCAGCAGCGCGCGATTCCTGTTGGCCGCGATGGCGCCGTCGTGGACCGCGCGCACTTCGTCGAGCGTCAGAGCGTAGAACTCGCCCGTGTTTCCGGCCGAAACGATGTTGTGCACGCCCGCCGCCGCGATGCGGTCGACGACCTTGGCAAGCAGGTCGACGTCGATTCCGCCGTCGGCGGCGTACGGTGTGACATGGACGCCGGAGATTCCGGCGAGAGCCTGGCGCAGCTTGGCGGTCATGACAGTGTCTCCTTTCGGGTTTCGCGCGCGCCGACGGGGCGCCTGTCGGGCGCATCGGCCGCCGATCCCGCGATCGCTTGGTTCGGCAAAACCTCAGACGTAGCCGGTCGAGCCGTCGCGCTTGACCGGCACTTTGCGCTGCCAATGGATGTAGTCCTCTTTGCCGAGGACCTGCATGTCCATTTCGACGCCCCAGCCGGGGCGATCGGGCCGCAGTTCCAGATGCCCGTCCTTCGGCAGATACGGATCTTTGACGTACCAAGCGCCCTGAAGGCGCTGGTCTTCGGACGGCGTTTCCATATTGCCGGTGCCGAAGACATAGCCCGGGCCGTGCGGCAACCGGTATTCGAGAAACCGGAAATTCGTCTGTGCGGCGCAGAAGTGCAGGTTGACGGCCGATGCGAGCGGCCCCATCGGATTGTGGGGCGCTATCGACACGAAATGCGCTTCGGCGATCGCGGCGATGCGCTTCATCTCGCTGATGCCGCCGACGACGCAGATGTCCGGCTGCACGATGTCGCAGCCGCGGGCCTGCATCAGCCGCAGATACTCGAAGCGGCTGTAGTAGGATTCCCCCGTCGCCAGCGTGCATTTCAGCTGCCGCTTCAATTCGCCCCAGGCGTCGAAATTCTCCGGGCGCAGCGGCTCCTCGAAGAACATCGGATCGTAGGGGGCGAGCGCATTGCCCAGCTGCGCAGCCTGCCCGACCTCGAAGATCTTGGCGTGCGCGTCGAAGGCAATTTCGTAGTCGCTGCGCACGGTCTCGCGCAGTTTGCGGAAATATTCGGCCGCATCGCGCACGACCTCGCCCCAACGATGGCGATGCATGTCGAGCCGGTAGGGCGAGAGCTTGAATGCGGTAAACCCCCAATCGGCGTTAAGCTTGTCGAACTCGTCGCGTGCGGCGTGCGGATCGGGCGCGGTGTAGACGCCGGCATATACTTTCACGCGGTCGCGTACGTTGCCGCCGATCAGCTTGTAGACGGGCACGCCCAACGCCTTCGCCGAAATGTCCCACAGGCAATGGTCGATCGCAGAAATGCCGGCGAGGCCAAGTGCCCCGGGAGGAAAGCGCGCCTGCTGCATCAGAATATTAACGAGATACTCGACGCGACTCGCATCCTGGCCTTTGATGAAGCCGAACAGATAGTCGAGCAGCGGCAGCAAAGCCTTGTCGGGGCCGTGATTGTAGCATTCGCCCCAGCCGGTGACGCCGTCTTCGGTGTCGATCGCCACGATCACGCGGGGACGGTCTTTGTCGCGCGTCATGAACGCGCGCAACCGTTCGATTTTGAGTGCCATGTTCTTTTGACCGCCCCTCCCGGACTATTCGCTGTATTTGGTAGGTACATTACTGCATTGGGCAAGGCGGTTCGACAATATCTATGCAGCCATCCAGCCGAAGTCGGGCACGCGCAGAACATCGGCCATGATACGCAAAGCCGTGCGGCGCGCCGTCTGCGGCAGCGCATTGGGTCCGTCGGCGACGAGGCGCTGCTTGGATTTCGCCGACCCGGTGGTCGATGCCGACGCGAGGATGCCTCGCTTACGGAAATCTTTCATCGAGACGCGTTCCGAGCGGCCACACTTAGATAAGACGCGAGTTCTTTCGCACAGAGCTTGAGTGGTTCGACGCTTTGGGACGTTTTAGCGAGCGCCATAGCCCCTGAATAGGCGGCGACCGCGAAGGCTGCAACCGTATCCGGCTCGGCATAACCGGCTTTGCCAGCTGTATTGTCGGCCCGCATCTTTCCGGCCAACGCATTGCGCCAAGCCGCGAAGACGGCCTGCAGCGCGAACCGAAAATCCCCATCCACGCCCGCGAGCTCAAGCGCGAGATTGTTCAGTGGACAGCCCGTTACGGCCTGTTTGCTTTCCAGTTCGGCGATGATCGCGGCGAACGCTTCGGCGATCCCTTCGGCCGCCGTTGGAGCGACCACCACCGGTTCGATCCAGGCCTTGCGTACCGCCTTTAAAACATGCCTTTCGATGACGAGGAGCGCTAACGCTTTCTTGGTCGGGAAATGATGCGAATAGGCGCCCCCACTCACCCCTGCCGCCTCGCGCAGATCGTGAACCGAGACGGCGTTGTAGCCACGCGTGCTGAAGGCATGGAAAGCGACGTCGATGACGCGGTCGCGTAGGCCCGTGGGATCGTTCCGCCTGCGTCGCACGGAACGCTTCGGACGCTGCGGTTCGCGTTTAGTCATATCGACAACATACCAGCTTGACACAAACAGGCCAGCCGTCTTGTATAAGAACAGTACGATTGGCCTGTTTGAGGAATGCACCATGGATTTGGCGAAAACGACCGGCACGGGCGCGATCGTAGAGCTGCGCCGCTACACCCTCCAACCAGGCGCACGCGAGACGCTCATCGAGTTGTTCGATCGGGCATTTGTCGAGGCGCAGGAGGCGTGCGGCATGCATGTCCTTGGACAGTTCCGCGATATCGATGATCCCGACTCGTTCGTTTGGCTGCGCGGTTTCTCGGACATGGAAAGCAGGGCTCAGGCGCTCGCAAACTTTTATAATGGTCCGGTTTGGGTCGAGCACCGCGACGACGCCAATGCGACGATGGTCAACTCGGACGACGTTCTGCTTCTCAGAACGGCCGCAGGAGAGAGGCTTTGGAACCGGAAGCGGCCGGCCAATGGCGCCGCTCCCGAACCGACCGGGGTGATCGAGTGCATCACTTGCCATCTCAAGCCCGACGGGGGGGATGATTTCGACTTGTTCTTTCTGTCAGCAATCAGGCCCGAACTGGAACGCAGCGGTCCGATCGACATCGTCGCAAGCTTCCAAAGCGAACGAGCAACTAACACCTTCCCGAGGCTGCCGATCCGCGAAGGGGAGACTGTGTTCGTCTGGCTTGCTCGGCATCGCGACCTCGCCGCGTACGCCACGCATGTTGACCGCTTGGCCGGTGCCGAGAGCTGGACCAAGAAGGTCTTGCCGGAAATGCGGCGTAGGACCTGGCGCAAGAACCATGTTGCGCGCCTGGCGCCGACGTTGCGCTCCGCGATCCGTTGAAATCGAACGCATGCGTCGAGGCGACATCGTCAATGAAGCTGTATTCCGCTCCCCTAAGCTTTTTCTCGCGCAAAATTGAAATCGTGCTGGCAGAGAAGGGAATCGCCTTCGAGCGCGTGATGGTTCCATTCAGTCAAGCTTCTGGCTATCGGCCCAAACTTCCTGATGTTCTTGCCGTCAACCCCAAGGGGCAAGTCCCGGTGCTTATCGACGGATCGGTCGCCCTCTACGACTCCACGGTCATATTTGAGTATCTCGAGGAAGCCTATCCGTCGCCGCCATTGCTGCCCGCGTCGCCTCAAGACCGAGCCGCCTGCCGGCTTCTGGAACTCTATACCGACGAAAGCATGATCGTGCCGCTCAAGGCTCTCATGCACCGAACCATGCCAGACGTGCCCGAAGGCTCCGGCTGGGAGGCGGCGGAGCAGCGGGCGCACGAAGCTGAGATTGTCATTGCCAGGCAATATGCCCATCTCGAAACGCGAATCGGCGACGGCGACTTCTTCTGCTCGCGCCTCAGCATCGCCGATATCGGGCTGTTCATGGTCATCCTGTACGGCCAGCGACTGGCCGGTCCATCGCTGGCGGGTTTCCCGCGACTTCGCGCTTGGATGATGCGGCTTCTGGCGCTGCCGACTTTCACCACTGTCGTTGCGGAGTTGCAGGCGGCGGATGCGACGCTATCCCGAGCGATTCCTGAGGCGTACGCGTGGGTCAGCGCCCCAAACGGTTGAGCACCTCCACGACTGTTACTGAACGCGGAATCTGGAGCCGCTTAAGCCGCAGCGACCTCCGTCAGGAACCCATCGATCCGTTGGCGGAGTGCCGCCGCCTCCTGCGTCAGCGCGCCGGCGGCAAGACGCACCTCATCGGCGACGCGGCCGCTCTTGTCGGCGGCGTCGTTGACCCCGGTAATGTTGACCGATACCTCGCGCGTTCCGTCCGAGGCCTGCAGAACATTGCGCGAGATCTCCTGCGTTGCAGAAGTCTGCTCTTCGATGGCGGCAGCGATCGCCGTGGTGATCTGATCGATTTCCCGAATGGTGCCGCCGATCGAGCCGATCGCCGCTACCGCCGAGGTCGTTTCTTCCTGGATTTCAGCGATCTGCTGGCCGATTTCGTCGGTGGCTTTGGCCGTCTGGCTTGCCAGATTTTTCACCTCGGAGGCCACGACGGCAAATCCCTTGCCGGCGTCTCCCGCTCGCGCCGCCTCGATGGTCGCGTTGAGCGCCAGCAGGTTCGTCTGGCTCGCGATGTTGTTGATGAGCTGGACGACCGCGCCGATGCGCTGGGCGGCTTCGGCAAGGCCCTTCACCTTGGCATTCGTCTGCTCCGATTCTTCGACGGCCTTGCGGGCGATTCCCGACGACGACGTAACTTGGCCCGATATTTCGCGGATCGAGGCCGTTAGCTCTTCGGTTGCGGAAGCGACGGTCTGCACGTTCGCAGACGCCTCTTCGGCCGCGGCCGCAACGGCGACCGCTTTCTGGAGTGTGTCGCCGGCGGTCGAGTTCATCATCTCGGCCGACCCGTTGAGGCCGTCGACCGAGGTACCGACCGTATTCAGCCTGCCGGAGACGTCCGCGCGAAATTGCTCGATCATAACCATCAGGCTTTTGGCGCGCGCTTCGCGCTGGGCCACGTCGGCACGCTCTTTCTCTTGGGCAGCGCGTTGGTCGATCAAACTTTGGCGGAAGATCGAGACTGTCCGCGCAATCATCCCGACCTCGTCCTTGCGCTCGACCCCCTCTGCCGAAACGTTTGTGTCGCCGGCCGCAAGCCTCTCGATCGTGGTGCCAAGTCGGTTGATCGGGCCCGCGATCGCCCGGCTTGCGGCGAACAACGCAAATGCAAGTCCGATCGCGATCGCCGCGAGCGAGCCGGCGAGCAGTTGCGCGAAACGGCTGTCGTAGAAGTCCGCCAGTTCCTGGTCGAGTTTTGCGATCAAGATCTGGTCGGCGTTCGCCACTTCGTCGATGAATCTGTTCAAGGCTTGGCGATTTGCCCGATTCGCGTCGTTGTCGCCAAAGACGCGCGCGGCGGCAGGGCTAACTTCGCGGCCAAGGCGGGCAAGTTCCGTTCGCACCTCGACGAACTTTTTCGTTTCAGCGAGCGCTTTTTCGAAGGTGGCGCGCTGTTCCGGCTCGACCGATTGCCGCCACTTCTCCATTTCGGTTTCGAGCGACTTGAGCGCTGTGGCGATGCCTTGGCCGTAGCGCGCAGCTTCGGCCGGGGACTGCGACATGTAGACGCCACGCGACTCCATGACCGTTGCGTTGATGAGCCCGTTTACGCGCTCGGCGCTCAAGGCGCGGCGCGACGCCGCGACGGTCGCATCGTTGTAGTCGTTGTATTTGCGCATCGTGTCGACGGCAAAGCCCGCAATGGCCAATGACACCAATGCAAGGAAACTCGCGAGCAGCGAAATCTTCGCGCGGATGCGAAGATTGTTGAACCACGCCATCTTTCTCTCCCCCCCCGGGAAACTCTGAAAATCTAAGATCTGCCGGTCGTCAACAGCAGCGGTTGAACAACTCTGGCGCTCTAGTATTTTGGTTATATCAAAGAAAACATTAAACTGCCGTAAACGCGTTCAATAATTATTGGGTAAAAATACGATCTGTAGATTCGCGATTTGCGAATTTTTGATTGGCAGTTTGCAAGCAACCGAAAGTTTGTGGACACACTCCAAACTCGGCCATGAATCAGTTGGCAAAGAAAAAGACGCTCATTCGCATTTTGCAAAACAATGCATCTCGATTGGTGGCTTCGAAGACACCATTTGGACATACAATGCTCGGGTTGGAAGCGTGGCGCGGCAGCGGGGTAGTCGATCCCGCGCCAAGACGCGTTCACTGCGCCCCAAAAGGAAACGCCCGCACGAGGCGGGCGTTGGATAGGCACATTCTGAGTGTTGGTTGCGGGGACAGGATTTGAACCTGTGACCTTCAGGTTATGAGCCTGACGAGCTACCGGGCTGCTCCACCCCGCGCCAAGACGTTCGATGCTACTCAAAAGACAACGCCCGCACGAAGCGGGCGTGTCGGACATGGATGGAAGAGAGATCGAAGCAACGTTCCGGTCGGAAGGCCCGGCGGCGACTTACTCTCCCGCGTCTTGAGACGCAGTACCATCAGCGCTGAGAGTTTTCACGGCCGAGTTCGGAATGGGATCGGGTGGAGCACCTCTCGCTAAGACCACCGGGCCGTCCGACCGGAACGTTGCTTCGAGATATGTTGATCGTATTTTTCGATCGAGATTTACGTGCCATCGAGAATTCAAGCGAGCAACGAGTTCCCGTAGGGAAGCTCGACGCTGCGCGCGATATAACGACGACTAAGGAGATCAAGCCATTCGGATGATTAGGACCGGTAAGCTCAACGCATTACTGCGCTTACACACCCGGCCTATCAACGTGATGGTCTATCACGATCCTCAGGGAAGCCTTGTTTCGAGGTAAGTTTCCCGCTTAGATGCATTCAGCGGTTATCTTTTCCGTACATAGCTACCCGGCTATGCCGCTGGCGCGACAACCGGTACACCAGAGGTACGTCCATCCCGGTCCTCTCGTACTAGGGACAGATCCTCTCAAGCTTCCTACACCCACGGCAGATAGGGACCGAACTGTCTCACGACGTTCTAAACCCAACTCACGTACCACTTTAATCGGCGAACA